>NZ_JASMRZ010000068.1 GCF_030462475.1 Variovorax sp. CAN15 | reverse complement strand
ACATCGTCGACGAGTGGCTCTGGAGTTCGAGCAGCACTGCGCCCGGTGCGATCCCCGCCAAGCTGCGCGCCATGCGCCAGAACATCCGCCGCTTCGTCCTTCCACCCCGCCGCAGCGAACGCCGATATCCTCGCGCCGTTCGCATGACCAAGACGCAGTACCTCATCAAGAAAAATGCCGCTCAGAATTAACTGAGCGGCATTGCCCTCGCGGGTCCTTTCTTCTTTCAGTAGCCGATGGTGTATCGCTGGCGTGAATGGGCGGGTTTTTCCAGCTCGTCGATGAACGCGATCGCGTAGTCCGCGAAGGTGATCCAGCTGCGGCCTTCGGCGCTCACCAGCAGGTCGTCCTTGCCCAGGCGGAACTTGCCGGTGCGCTCGCCTTCGACGAATTCGGCGGAGGGCGACAGGAAGGTCCATTCGAGATCTTTCTCGTTGCGCAGCGCGTCGAGGAACAAGCCGCCGGCCGAGGCTTCGGCGCGGTACGCATCGGGAAAGTTGGGCGTGTCGATCACCTTCAGGCCGGGCGCCGCGAACAGGCTGCCTGCGCCGCCGACCACCAGCAGGCGCTTCACGCCGGCGCGCTTCGTCGGCTCGATGATGGCCGCGGGCGGCACGGTGGCGAAATGCGCGGCGCTGAACACGGCCTCGTGGCCGGCCAGGGCCTTCTCGAGGGCGGCGCCGTCGAGCACGTCGAGGTCGACGGCCTTCACGTTGGCGCGGCCCGCCAGCTTGGCGCTGGCCTTGCGGGCAATGGCGGTGACGGTGTGGCCGCGGCGCAGGGCCTCTTCGAGAAGCTGGCTGCCGGCGCGTCCGGTGGCGCCGATGATGGCGATGTGGCTCATGGTGACTCCTGTGAAAGATCGGGATGGGATGAACCGCATCTTAGGTTTCTGCTTTCGAAAGAAATACCTCGATTTGCGCGCTTGTTTATTCCTAAAATCGTTCGAATGGACCGATTGAATGCAATGCGCGTGTTCGTCACCGTGGTCGATTCGGGCAGCCTCTCGGCCGCGGCCGACAAGCTCGACATGTCCCGCCCGGTGGTCACGCGCTACGTGGCGGAGCTGGAGCAGTGGACCGGCGCACGCCTGTTGCACCGCACGACGCGCCGTCTGAGCCTCACGGCGGCGGGAGAGGAACTGCTGCCGCGCTGCCGCCAGGTGCTGGAGCTCACTGGCGACATGCAGGCGGCGGTGCGCCATCCGGCCGAGGCACCGCGGGGGCAGCTTCGCATCACCACCGGCACGTCCTTCGCGCAGGCGCAGCTTGCCGATGCGATCGCGGATTACGTGCGGCTCTATCCGGCCGTCATGGTCGACCTTGTGCTGCTCGACCGCACCGTGAACCTGGTCGACGAGCGCATCGACCTCGCGATCCGCACCGCGGCCGAGATCGATCCCAACCTCATCGCGCGCCGGCTGACGACCTGCCGTTCGGCGGTCTGCGCCTCACCGGCCTATCTGGCCCGGCACGGGCATCCGCAGCGCGTGGACGAGCTGGCGCAGCGCAATTGCCTCACGCATTCCTACTTCGGCCGCAGCCTCTGGAACTTCACGCGAAAGAGCGACGGCGAGCCGGTGTCGGTGGCAGTCGACGGGAATGTATCGGCCAACGACGCGGTCAGCCTGATGTCGCTGGCGCGCGCGGGTGCGGGCATCGCGATGCTGCCCACCTACCTGGCCGCGGAGCTGGTGCATGGCGGAGAACTGGTGCCGCTCTTCCCCGATTTCGAGCCGCAGGTGGTGGGCATGTACGCGGTGTATGCCTCGCGCAAGCACATGCCGGCCACGCTGCGCACGATGCTCGACTTTCTTTCCGAGCGCTTCTCCGACCCGCCCGCCTGGGACATGGCATCGCAGGCAGGCCAGGGTCGGGCCTAGAGGAGATCAGTGCGGATCGGCGGGCGGATGGGCGGGCGCCATCAGCCGGTCGGTGTAGGCGATGGCCATCGCCGAGAACAGGAACGCGATGTGGATCACGGTCTGCGCAATCAGCACGCGGTCGGTGTAGTTGTCCGCGTTGATGAAGGTCTTCAGCAGGTGGATGGAGCTGATGCCGATGATGGCGGTGGCCAGCTTCACCTTGAGCACCGAGGCGTTGACGTGGCTCAGCCACTCGGGCTGGTCGCGGTGGCCTTCGAGGTCCATGCGGCTCACGAAGGTCTCGTAGCCGCCCACGATCACCATGATGAGCAGGTTGGAGATCATCACCACGTCGATCAGCGCGAGCACCACGAGCATGATGACCGTCTCGTTCAGCGTGCCGACGGGAGCCGTGGTTTTGTAGCCGATGCTGGTGATGAGTGCCTGCAGCGCGTCCTTGGAGCCGAAGGCGGCCTCCACCAGGTGCAGCAGCTCGACCAGGAAGTGCACCACATACACCGCCTGCGCCACGATCAGGCCCAGGTACAGCGGCAGCTGCAGCCAGCGGCTCGCGAAGATCAGCTTGGGCAGGGGGCGAAGCGGCGAACCGCGGCGTGGTACGGGCGGGTTCCGGGTGTCGAAAGGATCGGGAGCGGACATCTGCGAGGCGGTTGTGGAGGACCGCGAATTCTAGGTGTGTCCCGGTGACGCACTCGTGATAACCCCGAGAGGGCCATCGAACAGGCTCTAACATGGCAACCGTCAGTGACCCGTAAGTGGGTCCGCCGACATTACGGCCGCACCCATCCTGGAGACAAAAAGCATGAGCAGCAGCGCATCGAAGAACATTGAATCCGTCCTGGTCGAGAACCGCGTCTTCCCGCCGGACGCCCGCGCCACGCAGGGCGCGCGCATTTCCGGCATGGCCGCCTACGAGGCCCTGTGCAAGGAAGCCGAACAGGACTTCGAGGGTTTCTGGACCCGCCTGGCCAAGGACAACCTGAACTGGACCAAGCCCTTCACGAAGACGCTCGATGAATCGAATGCGCCGTTCTACCAGTGGTTCGGCGACGGCGAGCTCAATGCCAGCGCCAACTGCCTCGACCGGCACATCGGCACCCCGGTCGAGAACAAGACCGCCATCGTCTTCGAAGCCGACGACGGCACCGTCACCAAGGTCACCTACAAGGAACTGCTCGCGCGCGTGAGCCAGTTCGCCAATGCGCTCAAGGCGCGCGGCATCAGGAAGGGCGACCGCGTCATCGTCTACATGCCGATGACCGTCGAGGGCGTCGTCGCCATGCAGGCCTGCGCGCGCATCGGCGCCACCCACAGCGTGGTGTTCGGCGGCTTCTCGGCCAAGGCGCTGCAGGAGCGCATCATCGACGCGGGCGCGGTGGCCGTCATCACCGCCAACTACCAGCTGCGCGGCGGCAAGGAGCTGCCGCTGAAGGCCATCGTCGACGACGGCATCGCGCTGGGCGGCTGCGAGTCGATCAAGACCGTGTTCGTGTACGAGCGCACGCCCACCGCGTGGAATCGCGTCGAGGGCCGCGACATCACCTTCGCCGAGGCATTGAAGGGGCAGGGCACCGAATGCGCGCCCGTGCCGGTCGACGCCGAGCACCCGCTCTTCATCCTCTACACCTCGGGTTCCACCGGCAAGCCCAAGGGCGTGCAGCACTCCACCGGCGGCTACCTGCTGTGGGCCAAGCTCACGATGGACTGGACCTTCGACATCCGCCCCGAAGACGTGTTCTGGTGCACCGCCGACATCGGCTGGATCACCGGCCACACCTACGTCGCCTACGGCCCGCTCGCGGCCGGCGCCACGCAGGTGGTGTTCGAGGGCATCCCGACCTTCCCGCATGCGGGCCGCTTCTGGCAGATGATCGAGAAGCACAAGGTGACTGTGTTCTACACGGCCCCCACCGCGATCCGCTCGCTCATCAAGGCGGCCGACGGCGACGAGAAGGTGCATCCCAAGAACTGGGACCTGTCCAGCCTGCGCATCCTTGGCTCGGTCGGCGAGCCGATCAATCCCGAGGCATGGATGTGGTACCACCGCAATGTGGGCGGCGAGCGCTGCCCCATCGTCGACACCTTCTGGCAGACCGAGACCGGCGGCCACGTCATCACGCCGCTGCCGGGCGCCACGCCGCTGGTGCCGGGCTCGTGCACGCTGCCGCTGCCGGGCATCATGGCCGCCATCGTCGACGAGACCGGCAAGGACCTGCCCAACGGCGCGGGCGGCATGCTGGTCATCAAGCGGCCCTGGCCCTCGATGATCCGCACCATCTGGAACGACCCCGAGCGCTTCAAGAAGAGCTACTTCCCCGAGGAGATGGGCGGCACGATCTACCTCGCCGGCGACGGCGCGGTGCGCAGTGCAGACCGCGGCTACTTCCGCATCACCGGCCGCATCGACGACGTGCTGAACGTGTCGGGCCACCGCCTGGGCACCATGGAAATCGAATCCGCGCTGGTGTCGAAGACCGACCTCGTGGCAGAGGCCGCCGTTGTGGGCCGCCCCGACGACGTGACGGGCGAGGCCGTGTGCGCATTCGTCGTGCTCAAGCGCGCACGCCCGACCGGCGAGGAAGCCAGGCAGATCGCCAACGAGCTGCGCAACTGGGTCGCCAAGGAAATCGGCCCGATTGCCAAGCCCAAGGACATCCGCTTCGGCGACAACCTGCCCAAGACCCGCAGCGGCAAGATCATGCGGCGCCTGCTGCGCAGCATCGCCAAGGGCGAGGCGATCACGCAGGACACGTCGACGCTCGAGAATCCTGCGATCCTGGAGCAGCTCTCGCAGACGAACTGACGAGCAGTGCATTAGTGCTGTAGGACATGGCCGTTTATGCGGCCATTTGCGCCGAACAGGGCTCTTCGCTGAGGTAAAACCATCGGATCACCGCGCGCCTCGAAGCGCGCGGGTTTCCTCTGTGTTCGATCTTTCCGAAGGAGGCCCCCAATGGGCGTGAGATCCGCTTTTCTTTTCGTCGTCGTGCTGCTCATCGTGGCGCTTGCCGCGCTCAACTGGGGCACGCTGGCCACGCCCACCGACGTGTGGCTGGGCTTCATGACCGTCTCGGCCCCGTTGGGGCTCATCATGCTGGGACTGACCGCGGTGCTGGCGGCTTTCTTCCTCGTCTACGTGCTGTACCTGCATAGCTCGGTGCTGATCGACACCAAGCGGCACACCAAGGAAATGCAGGCCCAGCGCGACCTGGCGGACAAGGCGGAGGCTTCGCGTTTCACCGAGCTGCGCAACTTCCTGGAAGCGCAGGAGAACAAGCACATGGCACAGAATGCCGAACGCCAGTCGGCGGTCCTGGCGCGGCTGGAGCAGCTCGAAACGGCGATCCGCCTGCGCTCGGACCAGACCGACAACACCATGGCCGCGCACATCGGCCAGCTCGAGGATCGCATCGAGCGCCGGCCGGTACCGCTGGACATCAACCCGCAGGCTTGACGATGCCCGGAGACGGGCTCACTTCGTCGACAGCACCCAGGCCGCGAGCTTCTTCGCGTCCGCTTCGCTGACCTGGTTGTTCGCCGGCATCGGCACCGGACCCCACACGCCGGAGCCACCCTTCATGATTTTGTTGGCGAGGGTGTCGACGGCACCCTTGTCGTCCTTGTACTTGGCGGCCACGTCCTTGAACGCGGGGCCGAGCACCTTGCGCTCGACCGCATGGCAGCTCATGCAGTTCTTCGAGGTGGCCAGCGCCAGGTCGGCGAAGGCGGGCGCGGCGAGGGCGGCAAGGCCGAGACCCAGGGCTGCCGGCAGGAAGACTCTTTTCATGGGGCGTAATTGTTAAGGGCTGAGTTACATTCGTCTCAACGCGATTGTAGGTAGCGCCGTGCACGGCGCCGGATGCGTTGCCAATACAACCCTGAGGGATTCGCGATGTGGTTTCTGGGATTGGGCCTGCTTGCTCTGGCCCTGAAATATTTCGAGGTCGGCATGGTCGCCACATGGAGCTGGTGGATCGTGCTGTCGCCGTTCGCGCTGGCCGTCGCATGGTGGGCCTGGGCCGATTCGTCGGGCTACACCAAGCGCAAGGTCGTCGAGCGGGAAGAACTGCGCAAGCAGGCGCGCATCGACCGCCAGAAGAACAACATGGGCATGAAGACCAGCAACGGGCAGCGCCCGCGCCGCTGAGCCGTTTCCGAGGCGCGTCCCCGCACCGCATGCATCGAGCAGACGTGCCATGGACGAGGAAGCTACCACCCGCGCGCTGATCGTCTTCGGACTTTCGCTGCTGCTCGGCCCGGCCATCGGCGGGCTCGTGGGGTGGCTCAAGAATTTCTTCTGGGGTGTGGGCGTGGGCGCCCTGCTCATCGGCTGCGCCGGCCTGTACGGCGCGGCATCCCTCGGCTGGAACCGCTACCAGTCGATCGCCGGCACCGCCAGCGTGCAGGGCAGCCTCGTCGAGTTCGTGGACGAGCAGAGCAAGGACAGCAAGGGCGGTGTCACGGTGTCGCGCGCGCCGGTCGTCGAATACGTCACGCCGGACGGACAGAAGCGCCGCGTCAAGGGGCTGGGTGGCGGACTGGCGGACAAGGAGTGGGGCGACCCGGTGGAAGTGCGCTACAGCGTGGCCGACCCCTCGCAGGCGCTGGTGGCCGACTTCCAGAACATGTGGGGCGGCGTCTGGGGCCTCGGCATCTTCGGCGCCTTTCCCACGATGTTCGGCTTGTTCTTCATCGGCATGGCGCGCAGGGAGGCGCGCGAGAAGCAGGGCGCTTGCGTACGGCCGGAGTTGCGCGAGCCCACACCCGGCCAGAAGCGCTGGCGCACGCGTGGCACGGTGCTCGCCAACCTCGTCTTCCTGGCCGGCTTCGCGCTCGTGTTTCTCTACCCGGACCCGAGCCCGATGAAGCAGTTCGGCGCGGGCTTCATGACCATCGGCGCCGGCGCGATCCTGCACTTTCTCGTGCAGAGCCTGCCGCCGGCGATGGATTTCCAGTCGCGCAGCATCCTCGCGATCGTGGGCCTCGGGTTTCTGGCCTTTGGCTACGGCGCGTGGATGATGGCCTGATCGACCGATCTCAGAACTTGTCGAGCACAGCGCCCGAGCTGGCGCTCGATGCGTTGAACGCAAACTTCGCCTGCACGCCGCGCGTGTAGCGCGGGGCCGGTGCCTTCCAGCCTTCGCGGCGCTTGGCGATCTCGGCTTCGGGCACGTTCAGTTCGAGCTTGAGCTGGTGCGCGTCGATGGTGATCGAGTCGCCCTCGTTCACGAAGGCGATGGTGCCGCCGGCAGCCGCTTCGGGCGCGACGTGGCCCACCACCATGCCCCAGGTGCCGCCCGAGAAGCGGCCGTCGGTGATGAGGCCAACGCTCTCGCCGAGGCCCGCGCCGATCAGCGCGCCGGTCGGCGCCAGCATTTCCGGCATGCCCGGGCCGCCCTTGGGGCCGAGGTAGCGCAGCACCATCACGTCGCCGGCCTTGATCTTGCCGTCGAGGATGGCCTTGAGCGCAGACTGCTCGTCGTCGAACACACGGGCCGGGCCGGTGATGACGGGGTTCTTCAGGCCGGTGATCTTGGCGACCGCGCCTTCGGGCGACAGGTTGCCCTTCAGGATCGCGAGGTGGCCTTCTTCGTACATCGGGTTGTCGATCGGGCGGATCACGTCCTGGTCGGCGCGCGGCACGTCCGGCACGTCCTTCAGCACTTCGGCGATGGTCTGGCCGCTGATGGTGATGCAGTCGCCGTGCAGCAGGCCCGCGTTCAGCAGCACCTTCATCACCTGCGGGATGCCGCCGGCCTGGTGCAGGTCGAACGCGAGGTACTTGCCCGAGGGCTTCAGGTCGCAGATCACCGGGACCTTCTTGCGCATGCGCTCGAAGTCGTCGATGGTCCATTCCACGCCCGCCGTGTGCGCGATGGCCAGGAAGTGCAGCACCGCGTTGGTCGAGCCGCCCGTTGCCATGATGACCGCCACTGCGTTCTCGATCGCCTTCTTGGTCACGATGTCGCGCGGCTTCAGGTCCTTCTTGATGGCCTCGATCAGCACCTTGGCCGACTCCTTGGCCGAGTTGGCCTTCTCGTCATGCGGGTTGGCCATGGTCGAGGAATAGGGCAGCGAGATGCCCAGTGCCTCGAACGCGCTCGACATGGTGTTGGCGGTGTACATGCCGCCGCACGAGCCGGTACCGGGAATGGCGCGCTTCTCGATCTCGAGCAGGTCTTCGTCGCTCATGTTGCCGGCGGCGTTCTGGCCCACGGCCTCGAACACGCTCACGATGTTCAGGTCCTGGCCCTTGTAGCGGCCCGGAAGGATGGTGCCGCCGTACACGTAGATGGCCGGCACATTGGCGCGCAGCATGCCCATCAGGCCGCCGGGCATGTTCTTGTCGCAGCCGCCGACCACCAGCACACCGTCCATCCACTGGCCGCCCACGCAGGTCTCGATGCAGTCGGAGATGACTTCGCGGCTCACCAGCGAATACTTCATGCCCTCGGTGCCCATGGCCATGCCGTCGGAGATGGTGGGCGTGCCGAACACCTGCGCGTTGCCGCCGGCTTCCTCGATGCCGGCGATGGCCGCGTCGGCCAGCTTCTGCAGGCCCGAGTTGCAGGGCGTGATGGTGCTGTGGCCGTTGGCGACGCCGACCATCGGCTTCTTGAAGTCGCCTTCCTCGTAGCCCATGGCGTAGAACATCGAGCGGTTGGGGGCGCGGCTCTTGCCTTCGACGATGTTGGCGCTGCGGCGGTTGATCTGGATTGGCTTGGTGTCCATGGTGTCTCTTCTGTCGTGGGGGAGATCGGGGGAGCCCAAGTATCGGACTTCTGATTGATTGCTTCCAATCCATTTTCAATCGCTGATTGATATGCTTGGCATATGAATGAAGCACTGATCGACCTGCGCGCCTGGCGCCAGTTCGTCGCCGTTGCCGAGGAGCTGCACTTCGGCCGCGCCGCGCTGCGGCTGCACATGACCCAGCCGCCGGTCACTCAGGCCATTGCCCAGCTCGAGAAGACGCTGGGCGTGGTGCTGTTCGACCGCACCCGCCGGCGCGTGGCGCTCACGCCGGCCGGCGAGGCGCTGCTGCCCGACGTGCGGGAGCTTCTGGCGCGCGCGCAGGCCCTGCCTGCGCGGGCTCGCGCCGCCGCGGCGGGGCAGGTGGGCCGCGTGCGCATCGGCTTTGTCTCGACGGTGGGCTTCGAGCAGTTGCCCGCCTGGGTGCGCGAATTCCGCGTGCTGTGTCCCGAGGTGGCGCTGGAACTGGTGGAAGCCACCGGCGACGTGCAGCTCGAAGCCTTCGCACGGGGCGAGATCGACGCCGGCCTGATGCTGCATTCGCCCGGCGCCGCGCCGCCGGGGCTGGCGCGCCTTGCCGTGTCGGAGGAACCGCTGGTGCTGGCGCTGCCCGAGCGTCACCCGCTCGCGCGCACCGGCAAGCTGCTGCTGGCCGACGTGCTGGTGGAGCCGCTGGTGATCTTCCCGCGCCGCATCGTGCCGTCGCTGCACGACGCCATCTTCGACCTGTACCACGCGGCCGGCCGCACGCCGCAGCTCGGGCAGGAGGCGATCCAGATGCAGACCATCGTGAACCTCGTCTCGGGCGGCATCGGCGTAGCCTGGGTGCCCGAGAGCGTTACGCAGTTCCGTCGCGCGGGCKTGGTGTATCGCCGCGCCGAGGAGTTCGCACCGGCCGCGCGGCGGCGCAGTGCGCCGGAGCTGCCCGGGTGCGAGACCAGCCTGGTGTGGCCCGAGGGCACGGCCAATCCGGCGCTCGAACGCTTCATTGCCTTCGTGCGGGAGCGGGGTGCGGGTTCGAAGAGCCGGCAGGAGGCCCGGGAGGATTAGCGGGCCTTGCGGGTGCGCCCGCCGGCGGGGTGGGCCGGCTTGTCGAGCGCATCTGCCAGCACCGTTTCAAGCCAGCCCACGAAAGCCTGCATGCGCCGCGAGAGGTTGCGCCGGTGCGGATACACCAGTTGCACCGGCAGCGGCTCGGCGCGCGCGTCGGGCAGCACTTCCACCAGTTCGCCAGCCGCGAGGTGCTCGCGCACGTCGTATGCCGGGATCTGGATCAGGCCCAGCCCCGCCAGCGCGCAGGCGATGTAGGTCTCGGCGTTGTTCGCCGCCACCTGGCTGCGCATGCGCAGGGTGGAGGTTTCGCCGTCGCGCAGCCATTCCCATGGCGCGGCGCGGCCGCTGGTCGGCGAGGCGTAGTTGACGGCCACGTGCTCCGGCAAGTCGGCCGGGGTGCGCGGCGTGCCATGGCGCTCCAGGTAAGCAGGGCTCGCGCAGTTGATCAGCGTGAAATGTCCCAGGGGCCGCGCCACCAGGCTGCTGTTGGCCAGGGGGCCGACGCGCAGCGCGCAGTCGATGCCTTCGAGCACGAGATCGACGGCGCGGTCGCTGGAGCCGAGTTCCAGTTCGATGGCCGGGTGGAGCGCGAAGAAGCCCGGCAGCGCAGGTGCGATCAGGCGTCGCGCGATACGGCTGGGTACGTCGACCTTCAGGCGTCCGCTCACTTGGCCGCGCGCGGGCAGGAACTGCTGCTCCATGTCCTCCATGTCGGCCACCAGCGCGCGGGCGCGCTCCAGCATCACCTCGCCGTCGGGCGTGAGGCCGACGCGGCGCGTGGTCCGGTGCAGCAGGCGGGAGCCGAGGCGGGTTTCGAGCTGCTGCACCGCAGTGGAGACGCTTGCGCGCGGCAGGCCCAGGCGGTCGGCTGCGCGCGTGAAGCTGCCGGTTTCGGCCACGCGAACGAAGACCTGGAGGAGGTCGATGCGGTCCATTGAAGAGGGGGTATGGAAGGAGATCGGATTGTTCGTGAAATCCTGAACAGTCTAGCGCTGGATGTCCTATTTATCTGTCCGATGCCGATCAATAGACTGGCCGCTCCAGTCACACATCCACGCTTCAACCAAGGAGTTCATTCCATGTCCGCACGTACGCTCAAGAACAAAGTCGCCGTCATCGCTGGCGGCGGCAAGAACCTCGGCGCCCTCATCGGCCACCAGTTGGTCGACGGTGGCGCCCGCGGCATCGCCATCCACTACAACAGCGATGCCTCGCGCGCCGATGCCGAGAAGACCGCCGCCGAACTCAAGGCGAAGGGCGCCGACACGCTGCTGGTGCAGGGCGACCTCTCGAAGGTCGAGAACTGCGTCGGCCTGTTCGACAAGGCGGTGAAGCACTTCGGCCAGATCGACATCGCGATCAACACGGCCGGCGTGGTCATCAAGAAGCCGATCCTCGATGTCACCGAGGCCGAATACGACAAGAGCTTCGACGCCAACGCCAAGGCCGCCTTCTTCTTCATCCAGCAGGCCGGCCGCACGATGGCCGACGGCGGCAGCATCGTTACCCTGGTGAGTTCGCTGCTGGCGGCCTACACGCCGTTCTATGCGATCTACCCGGGCTCGAAGGCGGCGGTGGAGCATTACACGCGCGCTGCGTCCAAGGAGTTCGGCGAACGCGGCATCTCGGTCAACGCCATCGGTCCCGGCCCCATGGACACACCGTTCTTCTATGGCCAGGAAAGCAAGGAGGCCGTCGAATACCACAGCAGCGCCGCCGCGCTCAGCAAGTTCTCGAAGAAGGGCCTGACCGACATCGAGGACATCGCGCCCATCGTGCGCTTCCTGGTCACCGAGGGCTGGTGGATCACCGGGCAGACGATCTTCGCCAACGGCGGCTACACCACGCGCTGATCGGGCAAGATGCCGCGAGGAGGACGAACGACATGCACACGATCATGGTGATGGGCGGCGGCTTCGTGCTGCTGGTGGTGTTCCTGCTGGCGGGGCGCCTGCTCGGCGACGGCTCCTCGGCGGCGCTGGCCGTCGCGGCCAAGTGGTTCATTCCGGCGTGGTTCGTCGGCGCGGGCATCAACATGGCCGTGGGGGTGATCAAGGCGGGGTATTCGGTGGCCGAGGAGCTGCCGATCTTCCTGCTGGTCTTCGCTGTGCCGGCCGTGGTGGCGGGGCTCGTGTGGTGGAAGTTCGGGCGCTGATTTCCATCTGAAAAGCCCCGCCTCGGCCCCGACATCCGGCCGGGGCACAATCCGCGGATGCTCATGTATCCGCATATCGACCCCATCGCCCTGCAAATCGGGCCGGTGGCCATTCACTGGTACGGCCTGACCTATCTGGCCGCGTTCGCGCTGTTCTATTTTCTCGGCACGCGCCGCCTGCGGCACGAGCCGTTCCGCAGTCTGGTGGATGCGGGCGTGTGGCAGCGCAGGGACATCGAGGACATTCTTTTCCTTGGCGTCATGGGCGTCATCGTCGGCGGGCGGCTGGGCTATTGCCTCTTCTACAAGCCTGAGTTCTATCTCACGCATCCGCTCGAGATCTTCTACGTGTGGCAGGGCGGCATGAGCTTCCACGGCGGGCTGCTTGGCGTGATCGGCGCGATGGTGTGGTTCTCTTACTCGCGCAAGCGCGCGTTCTGGCAGGTGATGGACTTCGTCGCGCCCTGCGTGCCGACGGGTCTTGCGGCCGGGCGCGTGGGCAACTTCATCAACGGCGAGCTGTGGGGCCGCTTCAGCAGCCCCGATCTGCCCTGGGGCATGGTGTTTCCGCAGAGCGGATCGATGCTGCCGCGCCATCCCTCGCAGGTCTACCAGTTCCTGCTCGAGGGGCTGCTGCTCTTCGTCGTGATGTGGCTCTATGCGCGCAAGCAGCGCAAGCAGGGGCAGGTGGCTTCGGTGTTCCTCATCGGCTACGGCGTGCTGCGCTTCGTGGCCGAGTTCTTCCGCGAGCCCGACGACTTCCTCGGCCTGAGGGCGCTCAACCTGAGCCAAGGGCAGTGGCTGAGCATTCCGATGATCGTCGCGGGCATCGCGCTGTGGTTCTGGTTCGGCCGCACCGGCGGCAAGGCTGCCACCGCGCGCGCCTGAGCTTCCGGGCGCAGGGGCTCATTGAGCCCTAAGTTTTCAGGGTAAGTCCCAGCCGCGCACGCGATGCGCGGCACTTGCGCCCGGCCGTGCACGGGCTCAGAATTACGCGTAATTACAGGAAATTATGCGGCCCTGATCCCATGCGCCTGGTTCCCAACTCCCTGCACGACGAAGTCGCCGCCACGCTGCGCGAGCAGATCTTCGACGGTTCCCTGGCTCCCGGCAGCTTCGTCGACGAAACGGCGCTGTGCGAGCGGCTTTCCATCTCCCGCACGCCGCTGCGCGAAGCGCTCAAGGTGCTCACCGCCGAAGGCCTGCTGCGGCACGAGCCGCGGCGCGGCTGCTTCGTCAACGAGGTGACCGAGCGCGACCTCGACGAGATCTTCCCCGTCATCGCGCTGCTTGAAGGCCGCTGCGCCTACGAGGCGGCCCGCAACGCCAGCGACGCCGAACTGCAGGAGCTCGACGCCCTGCACGAGCGCCTCGTGCGCCACGCCAGGGCCAAGCGCATCAACGACTACTACGCCACCAATCACATCATCCACGAGGCGATCATCAAGCTGGCCGACAACAAGTGGCTGGCCCAGGTCATCGGCGACCTGCGCAAGATCCTCAAGCTCGCCCGGCTGCAGCAGCTGCATGCGCCGGGGCGGCTCGAGCAGAGCCTGTCGGAGCACCTGGCCGTGTTCGCGGCGCTCAAGGCACGCGACAGCGAAGGCGCCGACGCCGCCATGCGCACGCACCTGACCCGCCAGCGCGAGGCGCTGCGCGAGGTCGCGCGCCAGCAGAAGTCCAGGGTGATGTCGTGACAAGCGTGACAACCCCCTCAAGCATTGGAGTGCCCCGATGAGTGCGACCGAGTGGTTCCAGGCGCGGCTGCGTTCTGGCGAGAAGTCCAAAGTGCCCGTGGCGCCCGAAGGCGCGGCGAAGAGCGCACCGAAGAACGCGCCCAAGCCCAGCGCGCGCCCGACTGCCGAGCGCCTGCAGGCCACGCTGCGCAAGGCGGACGAGGCCCTGTCGCCGCGCGCGTTGCGCCGCGTGCTGACCGACCTGCAGGCGGTGATCGACCCGCGCGTGAGCGAGGTCGAGGGCGGCCGCCGCGCGCATGCCATCGCGGACGCCTACCGCGCCGCCACACCCGACGAGCGCCGCGACTACTGGGCGCTCATGAGCGAGCATTTCGCCGCCGATGCGCAAAAGCTCAAGACCGCGCGCGACCAGCACCAGGCAGCCGTCGGCACGCCCGACGAGGGCCAGGCCGAGCTGCGCCTGCGCCGCGCACTGGTGTCGCCGCGCATGCGCCTGCTGCAGCGCTTCGCGGTCGAGCCCGAGGGCATGCGCTTTCTGGTGGACCTGCGCGCCGACCTGCTGCCGTGCCTGAAGGCCGACAAGCGCCTGCTCGCGCTCGATGCCGAACTCGAACAGCTCTTCTCCACCTGGTTCGACGTCGCCTTCCTCGAACTGCGCCGCATCGACTGGGATTCGCCGGCTTCGCTGATCGAGAAGCTCATCCGCTACGAGGCGGTGCACGACATCAAGAGCTGGTCCGACGTGAAGAACCGGCTCGACGACAGCGACCGCCGCTGCTACGGCTTCTTCCATCCGCGCCTGCCCAATGAGCCGCTCATCTTCGTCGAGGTGGCGCTGGTCGACCGCATCAGCGCCGGCATCACGCCGCTGCTCGACGAAACCGCCGTGCCGGTGCCGGCTGCCCGGGCCACCACCGCGATCTTCTATTCGATCAGCAACACGCAGAACGGCCTGCGCGGCGTGAGCTTCGGCGATTCGCTCATCAAGCGCGTGGTCGAGACGCTTCAGGAAGAGCTGCCGCGCCTGAAGACCTTCGCCACGCTTTCCCCGATTCCGGGTTTTCGCACCTGGCTGGCGAAGAACGCCGCCGACCTGCTGCCGCGCCTCGACGAAAAACGCGAGGCCGAACTGGGCCGCCTCGTCGGCTCGGTGCCGCCCACGGCCGAGCGCCTGCTTGCCGCGGTGGACGGTGCCGCCAGCCTGGACGCCAAGTCGCCGTTGCGCCAGTGGCTGATGCAGGCCGCCGCCGAGTACCTCGGCCGCGCGCTGGTCGACGGCACGCCGGCCGACCCAGTGGCGCGCTTCCACCTGGGCAACGGCGCGCGCGTCGAGCGCCTGAACTGGGCGGGCGATCCGTCGGCCAAGGGGCACAAGCAGTCCTATGGACTCATGGTCAACTACCTCTATGACCTCAAGCGCCTGGACAAGCACCGCACCTGGCTGGCCGAGGGCAAGGTGGCCGTATCGGGAGACGTCGAAAGCCTGTATTTCAAAAAAGGCTGAAGTCCGCAAGAGAGAAAGTCGAAGCAGAGCAAGGAGCCGGTGCACCCAAGGCCGGCAGCCGCACGGGGCGGCAAGATCCACAACGACACACAGGAGATGAGACAAATGAACCCAAGCTTTCAGCGCCGCGACGTACTGCGCGTGGCCGCCGCCGGTGCGGCCGTTCTGTGCGGTGCCGCGCGGGCCCAGCAGGGCTGGCCGACGAAGCCCGTGACGATGATCGTGCCGTTTCCGGCCGGCGGCGGCACGGATGCCTTCGCGCGGCCGCTGTCGGGGCAGTTCTCGCGCGTCGCGGGCCAGACGCTGGTGATCGACAACCGAGGCGGGGCAGGGGGCACGCTGGGCGCGAGCATCGCCGCCAAGGCGCCGGCCGACGGCTACACGCTCTTCATGGGCGCGGTGCACCACGCGATCGCGCCGTCCATTTATCCGAAGCTCGACTACGACATCGAGAAGGACTTCGTGCCGCTGATGCTGCTGGCCAACGTGCCGCAGGTGGTGGTCATCAACCCGAAACGGGTGCAGGCCAACACCATCCAGGAGTTCATTGCCCTGGTGAAGCGCAACCCCGGCAAGTTCAACTACGGCTCTGCCGGCTCGGGCACCTCGCACCACCTGGCGGGCGAGCTCTTCAAGATCCAGACCGGCACCTTCATCACCCACATCCCTTACCGCGGCGCGGGCCCGGCGCTGTCCGACCTGATCTCGGGCAACGTCGACCTGATGTTCGACGGCCTGGGCTCCTCGGCGCAGCACATCAAGAGCGGCCGCATCAAGGCGCTGATGGTGTCCGGCACCAAGCGCAACCCGGCGTTCCCCGACGTGCCCTGCGCGGCCGAAGTGGGCCTGCCCGAGTACACCGTGACCACCTGGTACGGCTTGTGGGCGCCCAAGGGCACGCCGGCCGACGCGCAGACCCGCGCCATCGACGACATGAAGAAGTCGCTGGCCACCGACGACCTGAAGGGCATCTGGGCCCAGAACGGTTCCGAGATCCCGAACCTCATCACCACCGCCTACGGCAGCTTCGTGAACGCCGAGATCAAGCGCTGGGCCGCGGTGGTGAAGGCCTCGGGCGCCAAGCTCGAATGACGACTGAAAGCCATATCTCCCTGCGCCGCGACGGCGATGGCGCCATCGCGGTCGTCACGCTGTCGAACCCGGGGCGCCTCAACGCCATGACGCGCGCCATGTGGCGCGAGCTGCGCGCGCTGTTCGACGGCCTGCGCAGCGAGGCGGACAGCGCTCTGCGCTGCGTCGTCGTGCGTGGCGAGGGCGGTGCCTTCTGCGCGGGCGGCGACATTTCCGAGTACCCCTCGTTCCGCTTCAGCGAACCCAGCCTGCGCGAGTTCCACGAGAACGAGGTCTGGGCCGCGCTGCAGGCGATGCTCGACTGCCCGCTGCCGCTGGTCGCGCAGATCGAGGGAGCCTGCATGGGCGCGGGCCTCGAGATCGCGAGCTGCTGCGACATCCGGCTGGCCGGCACATCCGCGAAGTTCGGCGCGCCCATCGCCAAGCTCGGTTTCCCGATGGCGCCTCGCGAGGCCGCGCTGGTGCATGGCGCCATTGGCGACGTGCTCGCGCGCGACATGCTGCTGGCCGCCGGCGTGCACGGCGCCCAGCGTCTTTACGACGCGGGCTTCCTGCTGCAGGTGCTGCCCGACGATGAAGTGCCGCTGGCCGCCCGGTCGCACGCCGCGCGCATCGCCGCGCTCTCCCCGCAGGCCGCGCGCCTGCACAAGGCCACCTTCGCCGCGCTGCGCGCAGGGGCTCCCTCGGCCCACGGCCTGCTCGCCACGGCCTACGATTACGCCGACTCCGCGGAACACCGCGAGGGCATTGCCGCCTTTCTCGCCAAGCGCACCCCGAATTTCTGAAGCCAAGCAAGCAATCGATCGTCCGAATGAAGAAGTCCGCCAACGCCAACCTGTTCGCCGCCCTGCGCGCGGCCTTTCCCGCTGACCTCGACGGCATCGCCGTCGAAACCGACAGCGGCCTGTTCTATTCCTGGCGCGACCTGGAGCGCGCCAGCGCCATGATCGCCAACCTGCTCGACGCCCTCGGGCTGGAGAAGGGCGCGCGCATCGCGGTGCAGGTCGAGAAGTCGGTCGAGGCCATGCTGCTGTACCTCGCCACGCTGCGCGCGGGCTATGTGTTCCTGCCGCTGAACACCGCCTACCAGAGCGCCGAGATCGAGTACTTCATCGGCAACGCCGAGCCGGCCGTGGTGGTGTGCACCAGCCGCAATGCGTCGTGGGTCGCGCCCATCGCCACCGCGGCGGGCACGAAGCATGTCTTCACGCTGGATGACGACCGCACCGGCACGCTGCTCGACGTGGCCGCCCAGTGCAGCGACCAGCACGTGCCGGCAAAGCGCAAGGCCGACGACATGGCCGCCATCCTCTACACCAGCGGCACCACCGGCCGCAGCAAGGGCGCGATGCTCACGCACGGCAACCTGCTGTCGAACGCCGAGGTGCTGAAGGACTACTGGGGCTGGACCGAGGGCGACGTGCTGATCCACGCGCTGCCCATCTTCCACGTGCACGGCCTGTTCGTCGCGCTGCACGGCGCGCTGCTCAACGGCAGCAAGATTCTGTGGTTCGCCAAGTTCGACCCGAAGCGCGTCGTGCAGAAGCTGCCCGAGGCGACCGTGTTCATGGGCGTGCCCACGCTGTACGTGCGCCTGCTGGCCGAGCCGGGCCTCACGCGCGAGGCGGTGCGCAACATGCGCCTGTTCGTCGCGGGCTCGGCGCCGCTGCTCATCGAGACCTTCGACGAATGGCGCGAGCGCACCGGCCACACCATCCTGGAGCGCTACGGCATGAGCGAGACGGTCATGCTCACCTCCAACCCCTACCGGCCGGAGCAGGGCGAGCGACGCGGCGGCACCGTCGGCTTCGCGCTGCCGGGCGTGCAGCTGCGCGTGCGCGACGACGGCGGGCGCGACTGCACCACCGACGAGATCGGCAACATCGAGGTCAGCGGTCCCAACGTGTTCGCGGGCTACTGGCGCATGCCCGAGAAGACGAAGGAGGAGTTCACCGCCGACGGCTTCTTCAAGACCGGCGACGTGGGCAAGATCGACGGCCGGGGCTACATCACCATCGTCGGTCGCAGCAAGGACCTGATCATCAGCGGCGGCTACAACGTGTACCCCGCCGAGATCGAGGGCTACATCAACGAGATGGCCGGCGTGGCCGAGAGCGCCGTGGTCGGCGTGCCGCACCCCGACTTCGGCGAGGTGGGCGTGGCCATCGTCATTCCCAAGGCGGGCGCTGCGCTCGACGGTGACGCCATCGTGGCGGAGCTGAAGTCGAAGCTCGCCAACTTCAAGATCCCCAAGCGCTGCTTCGTGGTGCCCGAGCTGCCGCGCAACGCCATGGGCAAGGTGCAGAAGGCGCTGCTGCGCACCGAGCACAAGGGCCTGTTCGCGGCCTGAGCGCGTTCAGGCCGCAGCTATTGCGGGCGCGAGTCCGTTCATCAGCCCGCTGCCCGCGTGGCAGTTGACGTACTCGTAGCTCTGCTCGTCGGCCTTGAGCACCGACACCTCGTGGTACACGCGCAGCTGCAGCTGGAAGTTCAGCGCCTGCACGTAGCGCATGAAGCTGCCGAAGATCGCGACGTGCGTGGGGTGCGACTCGGCCCAGCGCTCCATGTCGGCCAGCGAGCGCCACCAGCTCAGCCCGAAAGACTTCTGCAGCGGCGCGCCCTGCGCGTCGAGGTGGCGCATGTAGCGGTTGCTGTAGCAGCCGATGCCCAGCCCCTGGTCGCGCAGGAAGTCCATGCCCTCGCGCAGCACCGGCTCCATGTCCTGCAGATAGAGCGTGCGTTCCTGGCCGGTGGTTTCGGTCCATTCCTGGCCGGAGCGGATCATCGCGACGTTCTCGTGGCCCGCGATGCGCACCCGCTGCCCCGGCGCCGGCGCGCCCGCGATCACCGCGCGCGTGCCCGAGGGCGCCATCGCATCGGTCTGCGAGAGCGGAATGCGGTCGCGCATCGAACCCCAGTAGCCGTGCTCCTGCAGCTCGCCGCTGACCCCGCCCATCACCACGCCGACGCCTTCGAAGCGATCGGACGTGTTGAACATGGTCTCGAAGTGCTCGACTCGCGGCGAGGCGATCTCGCGAAAGTAGCCGAGGCCCTCCTTGAGCCGCTCTTCGGCACGCCACCAGGCATCGATCGCGGGCGTCGCGCACCAGCGTGCATAGGCGGCGGGATCGCTCCAGTAGGCGATGGCGATCATGTTGTCGAAGCCTTCGGCATCGACGTAGTGCGTCAGGTCGTGATGGCCGGGGCCGTCGGGCAGGGCGAAGTCGCGCGCGATCTTCATCAGCGCTGCGCAGGCGCGGCCCTGCATTTCGGCGCCGCGCGACTGCACGCCGAAATAGCCCATCACGACCTGCTTCACCGAGACCGGAGCCCGCGCCGACCACACGGGGTAGGGCGGCACGTAGTCGTCTTCCACGCGGCGATGCCGCGTGCGGGGGCACTTCAGGTGCTCGTCGATGGCGGATTCCATGGTGTGCCTCCGGTGCTTCAGGCTGCGACCGCTTCAGGCGCGCCGGCTTCGGGCTCCGGCGACGTCGCCTGCTGCACCACGACAGGCTCGCGGCGCGTCTTGTTCAGCAGCAGCTGCGTGACGTCGGGCCGCGAGTAGTGGCCGCTGGGGTCGGCCGCCGCCTTGGCGAGCGGGATCATGCCGAGGTCGATGTCGGCGACGACGAGGCCTTCTTCATCTTCCGCCAGCGGCGTGCCCAGCGGCGAGCCGTCGGGTGCGTAGATGCGCGCATAGCCGCCGCCGGTGCGCAGCATCTGCTGCTTGCCGGCGTCGGTGCACATCAGCTCGCTCATGGCCTTCGACACGGTGGCGCAGGGCGCGACCACGAAGCACTGGCCCTCGGCCGCGTAGACCTGGCTCGCGGCATTGTTGACCTCGGGCCCCAGCGCGTAGGCCGCGCCGCGGTACAGCGAGAAGCTCGGCCATGCGCCGCAGTGGATCTGCTCGTTCTGCGAATACATCGCGTACTTGCTCAGCGGCTGCAGGTGCTCCCAGCACGAGAGCGAGCCGATGTTGCCCAGCGGCGTGCGGACCACGGCGAGGTCGGAGCCGTCGCCTTCGCCGAACACCGTGCGCTCCACATGCGTGGGCTTGAGCTTGCGCCGCGTCTGCACTGTCTCGCCCTGGTCGTCGATGAGCGCCTGCGCGATGTAGAGGCTGCCGGCGGCCTTCTCGCTGTAGCCCAGCGAGACCCAGATTCCGAGCCTGCGTGCGGCTTCCCTGATGCGGTCGAACTCGGCCGAGCCGACCACCAGCGAGTTGTCGTGGTAGCGCTGCACGAACTGCATGCCCCAGGCCGGCGAATCGAGCCAGATCCACCACGGATAGCCGGGCACCCAGGTCTCGGGAAATGCGATGAGCTTCACGCCCTGTTTCGCGGCCTGAGTCATCAAGTCGATGGTCTTGTCGATGGTGCCGTCGAGGTCGAGGAACACGGGGGCGGCCTGCACTGCGGCAACGCGCAGCTTGGGGTGGACGGTGGTCGGCATGATGCTTCTCCAGATGCAATGAAAGTAACGAGGCGTGGTCCGCAGGCACCGGGTTTGCGCTGTGGCATGCGGGTTGCTTGAAGCGTAGATTCGCGCCGCCTGAACGCCTTGACCCGGTTTGGCGGCGTTCTTGTTCCAGCGTTGCATCCGTTCGTTGCCCAGGCCTTCCGAGGAATCTCCATGACCCAGCTGCTCAGCACCGACGCCGTCCCGCGCGACCAGCGGCTCGCCTACTGGACCGACATGATCTGCAACGTCTACGTGCAGCTCGGCTGTGACCCGGTGCGCGAGGGCGAGGCCGGCGATTTCGAGGGCAGCATCCGCCAGCACACGCTGCCGGGGCTCGACGTGTCGGTCGTCACCTCGGGGCCGCAGAAGGTGATGCGCACGCCGGGGCACATCTCGCATTCCAGCGACGACTACTTCCTCGTGAGCATCCAGGCGCGCGGCCAGGGCGTGGTGAGGCAGGACGGCCGCGACGCGGTGCTGTCTGCCGGCGACTTCGCGCTGTATGACAGCACGCGGCCCTACCAGCTGCTCTTCGACCAGTCTTTCGAGCAGATCGTGCTCAAGCTGCCCGGCGAGCGCCTGCGCAGCGAGCTGCGCGATACACAGGCGCTCACGGCCACCACCGTTTCAGGCCGTGAGGGTGCGGGGCATCTGCTGCTGGGCATGATCCGCACGCTGCGCGAGGACATCGACACGCTGCAGCCGGCCTCGGCTCTCGCGGTGGCCAACGGCGTGCAGAACATCCTGGTGGCGGGGTTGCAGACGCTGCCGGCGGCGAGCGCGCCGTCGCTGAGCAATCTGGCGGCGTACCACCTCGCGCGCGTGAAGCGGCGCATCGATGAGCAGCTGGCGGACCCGTCGCTCTCGGTGAGCACGCTGGCGACCGGGCTCGGCGTGTCGGTCAGCCACATCCACCGCGTGTTCAGGAGCGAGCCGCTCACGCCGTCGCAGTACATCTGGGAGCGCAGGCTGGAGGCATGCAGCCGCGACCTGCTGGAGCCGCGCCTCGCGGGCCGCCCCGTGGCCGATATCGCCTACGGCAGGGGATTCAACGACGCGGCGCATTTCAGCCGCGCGTTCAAGGAGCGATTCGGCTGCTCGCCGCGCGAATGGCGGCAGCAGCGCACGCAGTAGAACGAAGAGAAAGGGAGCTCGCCCGATCCGGTCAGCCGTGCAGGCCCTTCCAGAGCATGTAGGCCGCCAGCAGGTAGAGGATGCTCGCGAACACGCGCTTGAGCTTCTTCACCGGCAGGCTGTGCGCAGCCTTCGCGCCCAGCGGCGCGGTCAGCACGCTGCACACGGCGATCACCGCCAGCGCGGGCAGCCAGATGTAGCCGAAGGAGCCGGCCGGCAGGCCCTGCACCGACTGGCCGCTGACCGCATAGCCCAGCACGTTCGCCACCGCGATCGGGAAGCCCAGCGCCGCGCTGGTGGCCACCGCGTTGTGGATGGAGATGTTGCACCACGTCATGAACGGCACGCTGATGAAGCCGCCGCCGGCCCCCACCAGCCCCGAGATGAAGCCGATGGCGCCGCCCGCCGCGAGCTGGCCGCCGGTGCCCGGCATCTGCCGCGTGGGCGCGGGCTT
Source organism: Variovorax sp. CAN15 (assembly GCF_030462475.1). Taxonomy (GTDB): domain Bacteria; phylum Pseudomonadota; class Gammaproteobacteria; order Burkholderiales; family Burkholderiaceae_C; genus Variovorax. The sequence goes on along the minus strand of NZ_JASMRZ010000068.1, from coordinate 9,638 downwards.
CTTGTCGAGGAACATCTGCGTGGCCGAGAAGCCCACGAAGAGCGCGAAGAAGATCGCCAGCGCCGTGCCCTTGAGCAGCGAGAACACGCCCAGGCTGCCCACCAGGCTGCCGATGACGATGCCGGGCGCGAGCCGCCGCACGATGTCCCAGCGCACGGCGCCGCGCCTGTGGTGCGCGCGCACGCTCGACACCGAGGTGAAGATGATGGTCGCCATCGAGGTCGCGATGGCCATCTTCACCGCCAGATCGGCGGGCACGCCGCGATGACCCATGATGATCGTGATGAACGGCACCATCAGCATGCCGCCGCCGATGCCCAGCAAGCCTGCGAGGAAACCGGTGCCCAGCCCGAGGGCGACGAGTTCGGCGATGAGGAGGGGGTCGAGCAGGCTGGAGACGTTCACGGAAATGTTGCTGTGCAAAAAGCAACGGCCCCGAGCAGCGTGTGCAGGGGGCCGTGGCGGAAATAGGTGTCTGCAAGTGGGCGCCGGACTCGCATCCTGAACCGGGGTTCAGGTGGGCGAGGGCAGCAGGACTTCGGGTTCATCTGACGCGAGATGATCACACCCGTCGAGCGATTTACCAAGCCCGGCTCCGTAGAGCATTGGAACAAGGACATATAAAGCCCAACGCGCACCGCAGACGAGTCGGATTTTACCGCTGCAGCCCTGCCGGCGGAACCCGCTCAGAGCAAATGTCCATCGCCCGCCAGGGCCTGATCGAGTCTTTGAATGAGCTGGGCGGTCTTCGGGTCGGTGTCTGTGGTATCAGGCGCAGCCGCTGGAGCGGGCGTTGCGGCGGGGGCTGCCTGCTGCGCGGCGAGGTCGAACGCCAGGTTCAGCGACGCCAGCACCGCGATGCGGTCGCGGGCCTTGACTTTTCCCGCGTCGCGGATCTTGCACATGGCGGCATCCACGCGTTCGACGGCTTCGCGCAACTGCGCCTCGCCGCCATCGGGACAGCCGAGCAGATAGCTCTGTCCCATGATCTGTACTTCAATCTGCTTCATGCGGGGGAATCTTCGGAAGGTGGTTCAGCCGGCAACCGTTCGAGCAGGGCGTCGAGGCGCGTGCGGGCCGCGACGAGCCGCGACTTCAGCAAGTCGCGTTCGCGCGTGAGCGCATCGACCTGTTCCTGCAGCAGCGCGTTGGTGCGCTGCACCTCTTCGTGACGCACGAGCAGTCGTTCGACGCGCTCGGCGATCTGGTCGATGGGGCTGGAAGCGGGCATGGTTGGCGATTGTAGTTTCCCGGGGAGGCGGTCCCGCCGAGGCCGGACGCGGTGTCCGGCGTTCCCGGGATTCTGCGGCTTTGCAGTCAGCCGATCAAACCCCTCAGGCCGCTCAGCCCTCGCTCAGCCGCACGTAGGTGGCCAGCAGCGCGCTCTTGGCGACCACGCCCAGCAGCACCGGGTTGGCCGCGTTCTCGACTACCGGCAGCCGCTCGCCCAGGTGGTCGAGGAAGCGCTGCAGCGCCTCGCCCAGACCGGTGTCGGCGTCGATCGGCTGGATGGCCTGCGAGAGCAGGGCGCCCGCCGTCGTCTCCTGGGGCGCCGTACCGAGAGACGAGAGAGGCACCACACCCATGTAGCGGTTGTCCGCGTCCACCACGTACAGGTACTTCACGGGGTACTGCAGGAAGAGCCTGCTCATTGCCTCGCGGTCCGCCCGGGGGCCGACCACGGTTTCGGCCGGTTGCACCAGGTCGCGCATGTGCAGACCGCGCAGGCGCATCTGGTCGTCGCGCTGGGCGTTGCGGTGCAGAGTGATCTCGTACATCGACCCCACGTTGGCCGAGCGCGCCACGAAGTACGCGATGACGCTTGCCGCCATCAGCGGCAGCATGACCTGGTAGCTCAGCGTCATCTCGAAGATCATCAATATCGCCATCAGCGGCGCTTGTGTGGCCCCGGCCAGGAACGCGCCCATGCCGACGATCGCGTAGGCAAACGGCGCCGAGCTCGCCGAGGGCCACAGCGCCTGCACGCCCTGGCCGAAGAGCGCGCCGATCATGCAGCCGAAGAAGAGCGCGGGCGTGAACACGCCGCCCACCGCGCCGGAGCCCGCCGTGGCCATCGTGGCGACGGCCTTGGCGAGCAGCACCATCGCGATCAGCGTCCACGCCCATGGCGTGTGCAGCACCGAATTGACCACGCTGTAGCCGTTGCCCCATACCTCCGGCATCGGCACCGACACCACGCCCATGATGAGCCCGCCCAGCGCCAGCCGCCATGGCAGCGCGAGCGGCAGCCGCGAGAACAGCGCCCGGCTGCCCTGCAGCGCGCGCAGGAAACCCACGGCCGCGAAGCCCAGCAGCACACCGAGCGCGCAGAACAGCACGACCTCCGTGCCGTGGATCTCCGGGAACGGCGGCATCCTGTAAGGCGGCTGGTAGCCCGGCAGCGCGCGCATCGCGACGTTGGCGACCACCGAGGCGATGATGATCGGTCCCACGCTTTCCATCGCGATGGAGCCCAGCACGATCTCCGCGACGAAGAAGGCGCCGGCGATGGGCGCGTTGTAGGCGGCGGTGAGGCCCGCCGCCGCGCCGCAGGCCACCAGCAGCCGCAGCCGTTCGGCCGGAAAGCGGAACACCCGCCCCAGCAGCGAGGAGGCCAGCGCCGCCAGCTGCACCATCGAGCCCTCGCGCCCGATGGAGCCGCCGGAGCCGATGCTCACCAGCGACGACGCGCTGCGCACCAGCGTCTGCGCCACTGGAATGCGCCCGTCGCCGAGCACGATGGCTTCCATGTAGTCCGACGTGGCGCTGCGCTGCGCCACGCGCCTGGCCAGCACCAGCAGCAGCCCCGCCACCAGCCCGCCCAGCGTGGGGCAGGCGATGCGGCCCCACCACGGCAGGTGCTTCGCCATGGCCACCAGCCCTTCGCCGGGGCCGAGCAGCAGATGCTCAAAGGCGAGAAGCGCGGCGCGGAAGATTTCGGTCGCCAGCGTGCCCAGCAGCCCGGCGGCGATGGACCACAGCAGCATCGACTGCCAGCCCGAGGCACCGAAGAGCCGCTGCAGCGCCGAGCGCAGGGTCAGGAAGATCGAGGCAGGCTGCATCATGGCCTTCGATGTTAGCGGGGCCGCAACTTTCGACTTCTTTCGGCTTAAGCCCCGCCGGTCAGCGCATAAAATCCTGCGTGTTGGTGCTCGCGCCGTGGTTCGCACGGCGCAGTTCAACGGGAAGCAGGAGTGGAAGCCGCCGACCTCATCGTGTCGGACCAGGGCCGAAGCCGCCTGCGCTGCCCCCGCAACGGTCAAGCAGACGGTGCCGCAAGGTGCCAACCCCTTTCCATCGAAGCCACTGGATGCCCTGAAACAGGCGTCTGGGAAGGCGGCAAGGAGTCGTTCTGCCAGCCCGGATACCGGCCAACAAGGCGGCTGCCGCATGCGTCGAAGATGAATGACGAACGCATGCGCGGCCATTGCGCCCAGGCGCCGGCGGGGAGGCCGGCCAGGGGTATTGACGTTCGTTCGCTTGATTCATGATTTCCCACGTTTGCTCTTTCCGCGGCTGTGCTCCCGCGCGCCGTTTCCGCCACGCCTGCCTGCCGCTGGCGCTGGTTTCCGCCTTCGGCGGCCTGGCCCATGCCCAGGAGGCGACCACCCTGCGCGAGACGGTCGTCACGGCCAACCGCACGCCGCAGGCGCTCTCTGAGCTCGTGGGAGACGTCTCTGTCGTCGACAGCAACACCATCGAGCGCAGCGGCGCGACCGGCGTGGCCGACCTGCTCGCGCGCCTGCCCGGCATCGAGATTTCTCGCTCGGGCGGCGTGGGCAACACCACCAGCCTGTACATCCGCGGCGCCGAGACGCGCTTCACCGCCGTGTACCTCGACGGCGTGCGCATCGACTCGCAATCGACCGGCGGCGCAGGCTGGGAAGGCATTCCGCTCTCGCAGATCGACCGCATCGAAGTGCTTCGCGGCCCGGCCGCGGCGGTGTACGGCTCCGACGCCGTGGGCGGCGTGATCCAGCTTTTCACCAGGCGCGGCGAGGAGGGCGTGTCGCCCTACGCCGGCATCGCCTTCGGCAGCAAGGGGCTGCGCAGGATCGAAGGCGGCGTGAGCGGCAAGTCGGGGCTCTTCGACTACTCCTTCGGCGTGGCGCATGAAGAGAGCAAGGGCTACAACGTGCAGCCGGTGTCGAAGCGCAACGTGGTCAAGGACGGTTTCACCAACCCCGACCGCGACGGCTACAACAGCACGTCGGGCAACGCGAAGCTGGGCTTCCAGATCACGCCCGACCAGCGCGTCGAGGCAACGCTGCTGTCCAGCGACATCGAAGCCGGCTACGACGTCACCGTGCCTTACAAGACCAAGCCGCCGATCCTGTTTCGCGGTGACGTGTCCAGCAACACGCTGCGCACCGCCGGCCTGAGCTGGTCGGCCAAGTGGAACGACGTCTACAGCACCCGGGTGCAGGTGACCGACTCGCAGCAGGCCTACAAGACCCAGCCTTCGTTCTACCGCACCGAGACCCGCCTGCGCGGCTACCTGTTCCAGAACGAATTCCGCTTCGGAGCGCACCTCGTCACCGCCACGCTGGAGCGCCGCGAGGACGCCCTGGAGAACGCGCCCACCACCACCTCCAAGCTGCTTGCGCGCGACCGCTCGCAGGACGCGATTTCGCTCGGCTACGGCTTCGTGAAGGGCCCGCATTCGCTGCAGCTGCATGTGCGCCACGACAAGGACAGCGAGTTCGGCGGCAAGACCACCGGCAGCGCTGCCTACGGCTACGCCATCACGCCGTCGCTGCGCTTCACGGCCTCGGCCGGCACCGCCTTCCGCGTTCCCACGCTGTACCAGCGCTTCAGCGAATACGGCCTGGCCACGCTCAAGCCCGAGTCGAGCCGCAACCTCGAGCTGGGCCTGCAGTACACCGAAGGCGCGACGCAGATGGGCATCGTGGCGTATGCCAACCGCGTGCAGAACCTGATCGTGTTCGACGGCTCGGCCAGGGGCTGCGCATCGTCCTTCGGCTGCTACGCCAGCACCGCCCGCGCGCGCTACCAGGGCGTCACGCTCTCGGGCAGCCACCGCATCGGCGACGTCACGCTGCGCGGCTCCTTCGACTTCCAGGACCCGCGCGACCTCGCCACCCACAACCTGCTCGCGCGCCGCTCGCAGCGCCACGCCACCATGGGCGCCGACTGGCGCATCGCGGGCTGGACGCTGGGCGCCGAGGTGCAGACCTCCAGCCGCCGCTACGACGACGTCGCCAACAGCGTGAAGCTCGGCGGCTACACCGTGCTGAACCTGTCGGCCACCACGCAGATCACGCGCGACATCAACCTCGTCGCGCGCGTCGACAATGTGGGCAACAAGGACTACCAGTTCGCCCGGCTGTACGCCACCGCCGGCCGTACCGCCTACGTCGGTCTCAAGTGGACGCCTCACTAAGCAGCCAGCCATCCCAGCCGGGCGGCACCGCCGGTGCCGCGGCGGCCACCTGCGCCGCCGTGCTGGTGGCCGCCCCGGCCTCGGGGCAGGGCAAGACCACGGTCGCGGCCGCGCTGGCCCGGCTACATGCGCGCCGGGGCCGGCGTGTGCGCGCCTTCAAGTGCGGCCCCGACTTCCTCGACCCGCACTGGCTGGCGCTGGCCACCGGCGCTCCGGTGCATTCGCTGGACCTCTGGATGACCGGCGAAGCCGACTGCCGCGCGCGCCTGCACGCGGCCGCCGCTGAAAGCGACCTGCTGGTCATCGAAGGCGTGATGGGCCTCTTCGACGGCGATCCCAGCGCCGCCGACCTCGCGCAGCGTTTCGGCCTGCCGGTGCTGGCGGTGATCGACGCGCAGGCAATGGCCGGCACCTTCGGCGCACTGGCCTTCGGGCTGCAGAATTTCCGCGACGGCCTGCCGTGGGCCGGCGTGCTGGCGAACCGCGTGGCCAGCGAAAGGCACGGCCAGATGCTGAAGGACGCGCTGCGCGACCCTTCGCAATGGCTCGGCGCCTTGCCGCGCGACGCGCGCTTCACGCTGCCGGAACGGCACCTGGGCCTGGTGGCCGCCACCGAGCTCGGCGATGCGCTGTCGCGGCTCGACGCGGCCGCCGACGTGCTGGCCAACACGCCGTTGGGCCGCATGCCCGTCGGCGAGCTGCCGCAGGTTCGCTTCGAGGCTCCCGCATCCGATGAGTCGCAAGCCGCGCCGCCGCTGCTGGCTGGCCGCACCATCGCCATTGCGCGCGACGCCGCCTTCTCGTTCATCTACCCGGCGAACCTCGACGTGCTCACGGCGCTGGGCGCGAAGCTGAGCTTCTTCTCGCCGCTCGCGGGCGACGCCTTGCCGGCCTGCGACGCCGTCTGGCTGCCCGGCGGCTACCCGGAGCTGCATGCGCAGGCGTTGTCCGCCTGCGAACCGATGCGCGAATCGCTCGCCGCGCACGTCGCTGCGGGCAAGCCGGTCTGGGCCGAGTGCGGCGGCATGATGGCGCTCTTCGGCGAACTGGCCCTGCAGGAGGGCGGAGAGGTCCACCGCCTCTGGGGCCTGCTGCCGGGCCGCGTGACCATGCAGAAGCGGCTCGCCGGACTCGGTCCGCAACAGCTTTCCCTCGGCAGCCATGTGCTGCGCGGGCACACCTTCCACTATTCGAGCTGCGAAACACCGCTGGAGCCGGTCGCGCATACGGCCCGGCCCGGCGCCACGCAGGCCGTCGGTGCGCGGGCCGGCGAGGCGCTGTACGTGCACGGCCCGGTGCGCGCGAGCTATTTCCATGCGTGGTTCGCGTCCAGTCCGCAAGCCACAGCCCGCCTTTTCGGCGCCATGCCCATCGAGTTGGAGAGCCATGCCGCATTCGACCAAGCCTGAAACCGTGGTGCACGAGTTCATCCTGGGCGGCCAGAAGAGCGGCAAGTCGCGCCGCGCCGAGCAGCGCGCCATCGACTGGCTTGCGGCCGGCGCCCGCGCGCGCCGCGCCGTGCTGATCGCCACCGCGCAGGCCTACGACGACGAGATGCAGGAGCGCATCGTGCGCCACCAGGCCGACCGCGCCGAGCGCGTGCCCTACATGCGCACCATCGAGGAACCCATCGAGCTCGCGCGCGCCATCGTCACCCAGAGCACGCCCGAGACGCTGGTGGTGGTCGACTGCCTCACGATGTGGCTCACCAACCTGCTGATGCCGATGTCCTCCGAAGACGCCCGCCCCGTGACGCGCACCCCGGCGACGCACATCGCGATGCTGCTGGTCGCGCTGCGCGATGCGCCAGGGCCGGTGGTGCTGGTCGGCAACGAGATCGGCCTTGGCGTGATCCCGATGGGCCGCGAGACGCGCGCCTTCGTCGACGCGCTGGGCCGCCTCAACCAGGACGTGGCCGCCGCCTGCGGCCGCGTCACGCTGATGGCGGCCGGGCTGCCGCTGAGCCTGAAGGCGCCTGTCGCATGAAGATGATCCGCATCACGCTGGCGGCTTTCGGCCTGGCCTTTTTCGCCCTGGCCGCGCACGCACTCGACGTGGTCGACGAGCGCGGCGTTTCCGTGAGCCTGCCGCAGCCGCCGCAGCGCATCGTCTCGCTGCTGCCTTCGCTCACCGAGTCGGTCTGCGCGCTCGGCGCCTGCGACCGGCTGGTGGGCGTGGACCGGTACTCCAATTCGCCCGAGCGGGTGAAGACGCTGCCGCAGCTCGGCGGTGGGATCGATCCGAACGTGGAAGCCATCGTCGCGCTCAAGCCCGACGCGGTGCTGCTGGCCAAGTCCTCGCGCGTCACGCAGCGGCTGGAGGCGCTGGGCATGAGGGTGCTGGTGCTCGAACCCAAGAGCCACGCCGACGTGCGCCGCGTGCTCGACAAGCTCGACCAGGTGCTGGGCACGCACGAGGCGCCGAAGGTCTGGCGCGTGATCGACGCGAGCGTGTCGGCCGCCGCGCAGTCGGTGCCCGCAGGGGCGAAGGGCATGCGCGTGTATTTCGAAGTCAACAGTGCGCCGTACGCGGCGGGCGAGTCGTCCTTCATCGGCGAGACGCTTTCGCGGCTCGGCATGAAGAACATCGTGCCGGCATCGCTTGGCCCGTTCCCCAAGCTCAACCCCGAGTACGTGGTGCGCGCGAACCCCGACCTCATCATGGTCAGCGTGCGCAGCGCCCAAGGTCTGGAGCAGCGGCCCGGCTGGGCCGGCATCCGCGCGGTGCGCGAGGGCCGCATCTGCCGCTTCAGCGCCGAGCAGTCCGACGTGCTCGTGCGCCCCGGCCCGCGCATGGACGAGGCTGCGCGGCTGATGGCGCAGTGCATCACCGACAAGGGCGGCAAGCGATGAATGCGGCGGCCGTCAGGCACACCGCCCATCTGCGCCGCGTCCTGCTGCTCGGCGCCGGCCTGCTGGTGCTGGGCGCGGCGCTGATGCTGCTGGGCCTGGGCATCGGCAGCACCGGCTTCGAGAGCCTGTTCGCCGCGCGCCACGACCCCGTGGCGCTGCAGATCGTGTGGGACATCCGCCTGCCGCGCACGCTCGGCGCCTGGCTGGCGGGCGCTCTGCTGGGACTGGCCGGCGCGGTGGCGCAGGGGCTTTTTCGCAATCCGCTGGCCGATCCGTACCTGCTGGGCAGCGCCTCGGGCGCCTCGCTCGGCGTGGCGGTGGCGCTGCTGATGTTCGGCGGCTCGGCCGCGAGCACGCAGTGGGTGATGCGGCTCGGGCTCACCGGCGCGGCCTTCCTGGGCGCGGTGCTGGCGGTGATGCTCACGCTGATGCTGGCGCGCGGCGTTCAGCAGACGCTGCGGCTGCTGCTGGCCGGCGTGATCGTCGGCGTGGTGCTGGGCGCGGCCAAGGACCTCATCACCATCGCCTCGGCCGACATCCTCCAGGCCATCCAGGGCTTCATCCTCGGCAGCACCGGCCTGGTCGGCTGGAGCGCCTGCGCGGTGATGGCCGTGGTCGGCGCGGCCTGCCTGCTCGCGGGCTGGGCGCTGGCGCCGGTGCTCGACGGGCTCGCGCTCGGCGAGGCCACCGCGCGCAGCCTCGGCCTGCCGCTGGGCGCGATGCGCGCGGCGCTGGTGGTGGTGCTGGCGCTGGCCACCGGCGCCGCCGTGGCGCAGACCGGGCTGATCGCCTTCGTCGGCCTCGCGGCGCCGCATCTCGTGCGCTCGGCGGTCAAGACCACGCATGCGCGGCTGATCGTGCTGTCGGCGCTGATGGGCGGCCTGCTGCTGATGGCGGCCGACCTGCTGGCGCGCTGGCTGATCGCACCGCAGGAACTGCCCGTGGGCGTGCTCACGGCCGTGCTGGGCGGCAGCTACCTGCTGTGGCTGATGCACCAGCGCAGCGCGCGGAGCGGCGTGGCATGAGCCGCAACGACGCTCCCGCCGCGCTCGAGGCGCGCCAGCTGAGCGCCACGCTCGGTTCCACCGAGGTGCTGCACGGCATCGACCTGAAGTTGCCGGCCGCGCGCTGGACCAGCATCGTCGGCCCGAACGGCGCGGGCAAGTCGACGCTGCTGAAGGCGCTGGCGGGGCTGCTCGCGCATCGCGGCGAGGTGCGGCTCTTCGGCGAGGCGCTGGGCAAGGTGCCGGCGCGCGTCCGAGCACAGCGCCTTTCGTGGCTGGGCCAGAGCGGCACGGGCGAGGGCAGCGCCGACGACCTGATGGTCTACGACGTCGCCATGCTCGGCCGCCTGCCGCACCAGCGCTGGCTGGCCACGCCCG
>NZ_JASMRZ010000067.1 GCF_030462475.1 Variovorax sp. CAN15 | reverse complement strand
GCACCACCCTGGCCGAGGCCAAGGCGCTGCTGAACAAGCACAAGCTCGAGCGCCTGCTCGTCATCAACGGCGACTGGGAGCTCAAGGGCCTCATCACCGTCAAGGACATCACCAAGCAGACCAGCTTCCCCAACGCCGCGCGCGACGCAAACGGACGCCTGCGTGTGGGCGCGGCCGTCGGCGTGGGTGACGGCACCGAGGAGCGCGTCGAGGCGCTGGTGAAGGCCGGCGTCGACGCCATCGTGGTTGACACCGCCCACGGCCACAGCGCCGGCGTGATCGAGCGCGTGCGCTGGGTCAAGAAGAACTATCCGCAGGTCGACGTGATCGGCGGCAACATCGCCACCGGCGACGCCGCCCGCGCGCTGGCAGAGGCCGGCGCCGATGCGGTCAAGGTCGGCATCGGCCCCGGTTCCATCTGCACCACCCGCATCGTGGCCGGCGTGGGCGTGCCGCAGATCATGGCGGTCGACAGCGTGGCCACCGCGCTGCAGGGCACTGGCATTCCGCTGATTTCCGACGGCGGCGTGCGCTACTCGGGCGACATCGCCAAGGCCATCGCGGCCGGCGCCAGCACCGTGATGATGGGCAGCATGTTCGCCGGCACCGAAGAGGCGCCTGGCGAAATCGTGCTGTACCAGGGCCGCAGCTACAAGAGCTATCGCGGCATGGGCTCCATCGGCGCGATGCAGCAGGGCAGTGCCGACCGGTACTTCCAGGAATCGACCACCGGCAACCCCAACACCGACAAGCTGGTGCCCGAAGGCATCGAAGGCCGCGTGCCCTACAAGGGCTCGATCGTCTCCATCGTCTACCAGATGGCCGGCGGCGTGCGCGCCAGCATGGGCTACTGCGGTTGCGCGACCATCGAGGACATGCAGAACAAGGCCGAGTTCGTCGAGATCACCACGGCCGGCATCCGCGAGAGCCACGTCCACGACGTGCAGATCACGAAGGAAGCGCCGAACTACCGCGCTGAATAAGTGCATTCTGGCCAGACCTTGAAAGTCAGGCCACATCGGGTTTAGAATTTGGGCCAGATTTAAAACTTCTGGCCCAAATGCAATCCATCGGTATCGCTGAAGCCAAGAACAACTTCTCGGCCCTGATCGACTCGGTCGAAAAGGGCGAGGAGGTTCGCATCACACGCCACGGCAAGGAAGTCGTGCGCATGCTGCCGGTGCGCCGCAAGCCGGTCATCACCGACGAGCAGATCGAGCGCGAGCTGGGCCAGATCGACGCGCTCCACGCCACCATCCAACCAGGCCCGCAGCCGCGCGCCTTGCTCGACGAAGGGCGCCAGCAATGACGGCCTTCGTCATGGATGCCTCGGTCACAGCTGCCTGGCTGCTGCCCGACATGGCCAGCGAACATACCCGCAGGCTCTACGCCGCCATCCGCCGCGACGAGGTCGAGCCGCAGGCGCCCAACGCCTGGCAATGGGAGTGCGCCAACATCCTCGCCAACGGCGTGCGCAGCGGCCGCATTCCCTCGTACGCCGTCGAAGGGCTGTGGAGCGTGCTCGATGCCATCCGCCACCGCGTCGAGCTGCACGAACTCGCGCCGGCCCAGCACAAGGCCGTGCTCGCGGTGGCCATCGATGCCGGCATCTCGCTCTACGACGCGGGCTATCTCTGGCTCGCCAAGTCTCTCAATCTCCCGCTCGCCACCTTCGACGAGCAACTCATCCAGGCTGCTCCCCAGGCGGGAGTGAAGCTGCTCGACATTTCAACGCTCTGAGTCCCAACGCCCATGCAACACGACAAGATCCTCATCCTCGATTTCGGCTCGCAGGTCACGCAGCTCATCGCACGCCGCGTGCGTGAAGCCCACGTGCTGAGCGAAGTGCATCCCTGCGACGTCACCGACGAATGGGTGCGCGAATACGCCGCCGACGGCCACCTCAAGGGCGTGATCCTCTCCGGCAGCCATGCCAGCGTGTACGAGGAAACCACCGACAAGGCCCCGCAGGCCGTGTTCGACCTGGGCGTGCCCGTGCTGGGCATCTGCTACGGCATGCAGACCATGGCGCATCAACTCGGCGGCAAGGTCGAGGGCGGCCACAAGCGCGAGTTCGGCTTCGCGGCCGTGCGCGCCCACGGCCACACCGCACTGCTGAAGGACATCGCCGACTTCACCACGCCCGAAGGCCACGGCATGCTCAACGTGTGGATGAGCCACGGCGACAAGGTCACCGAACTCCCGCCGGGCTTCAAGCTCATGGCCAGCACCGAGAGCTGCCCGATCGCCGGCATGGCCGACGAGGCGCGCCGCTACTACGCGCTGCAGTTCCACCCCGAAGTGACCCACACCGTGCAGGGCAAGGCGATCCTCGAGCGCTTCGTGCTCGGCATCTGCGGCGCCAAGCCCGACTGGGTCATGCGCGATCACATCGCCGAAGCCGTCGAGAAGATCCGCGAGCAGGTGGGCGATGAGGAAGTCATCCTCGGCCTCTCGGGCGGTGTCGATTCGAGCGTGGCCGCCGCGCTCATCCACCGCGCCATCGGCGACCAGCTGACCTGCGTGTTCGTCGACCACGGCCTGCTGCGCCTGAACGAGGGTGACATGGTCATGGAGATGTTCGAAGGCAAGCTGCACGCGAAGGTGATCCGCGTCGACGCCAGCGATCTCTTCCTCGGCAAGCTCGCGGGCGTGAGCGATCCCGAAGCCAAGCGCAAGATCATCGGCGGGGAGTTCGTCACCGTGTTCAAGCAGGAGGCCGCCAAGCTCAAGGCCGGCGACGGAGGCCACAAGGGCGCCACCTTCCTTGCTCAGGGCACCATCTACCCCGACGTCATCGAATCGGGCGGCGCCAAGAGCAAGAAGGCCGTCACCATCAAGAGCCATCACAACGTGGGCGGTCTGCCCGAGCAGCTGGGCCTCAAGCTGCTCGAGCCGCTGCGCGACCTGTTCAAGGACGAAGTGCGCGAGCTCGGCGTGGCCCTCGGCCTGCCGCCCGAGATGGTGTACCGCCACCCGTTCCCCGGCCCCGGCCTGGGCGTGCGCATCCTCGGCGAAGTGAAGAAGGAATACGCCGACCTGCTGCGCCGCGCCGACGCGATCTTCATCGAGGAATTGCGCAACTTCACCGACGAAGCCACAGGCAAGACCTGGTACGACCTCACCAGCCAGGCCTTCACCGTGTTCCTGCCCGTCAAGAGCGTGGGCGTGATGGGCGACGGCCGCACCTACGACTACGTGGTCGCGCTGCGCGCCGTGCAGACCAGTGACTTCATGACCGCCGATTGGGCCGAGCTGCCGTACGCGCTACTGAAGAAAGTGTCGGGGCGCATCATCAACGAGGTGCGTGGCATCAATCGCGTGACCTACGACGTGTCGAGCAAGCCGCCGGCGACGATCGAGTGGGAGTGAAGGGTTCCATGGGGTTTGGCGGAACCGGCGTGTGCAGGGCGCGTCGCCGACCAGGCCTCAATTGAGCGTGATGTTGGCCTTCTTCGCCACCGCGTCGAATTTCGCGAGGCTCTTCACGACGAATTTCTGGGCCTCCGCCGGCGAGAGCTTGCCGGCCACCTGACCGCCTGCGTCCAGCGCAGCCACCACCTCGGGTGTGCGGCTGGACTCCTCGATGGCGGCATTGAGCCGCGAGACGATGCGCGCATCAACACCTGAGGGGACCGCCGCGACGAAGTACTGCGTCGCTTCATAGCCCTTGAGGCCGGCCTCTTCCATCGTCGGCACATCGGGCAGGCTGGGTATGCGGAAGGTCGTCGTCACCGCGTAGGCCTTGAGCTGGCCCGACTTGATGTGCGCGAGCACGGGAGTCACGCCCAGCATGCCCAGGCTGGTCTGGCCGCCGATGATGTCCGTCACCGCCTGGCCGCCGCCCTTGTAGGGGATGTGGACCATCTCGGTGCCTGCCATGCTGTTGAACAGTTCGCCCGCCAGGTGTTGGCCGGTGCCGGTCCCCGAGCTCGCGAAGTTCCATTGCGAAGGCGTCTTCTTCATGGCTTGAATCAGTTCGGAGAGGTCGCCCGGCGCTCCTTCCTTCTTGCCGACCAGCACGATCGGGCCCTGCGACATCAACGCGACAGCAGAGAGCTCCTTGCCGATTTCCGGCTGGCGCTGGCCGTAGAGCACCGGGCCGGGAACGGTCACAAGCGTGTAGCCGTCCTTGGGTGCACGGGCCGTCGCCTGCAGCGCCAACGCGCCCGACGCACCGGGCCGGTTTTCGATGACGATGGACTGCCCGATCTTCTCGGAGACGGCCTTGGCGATCACGCGCGTGATCACGTCGACCGAGCCTCCGGGCACGAAGCCCACCATCCACGTGATGGGCTTCGCCGTCGGCCAGGGCTTTTCCTGTGCCAGGGCCGGGTGCAAGTACAAGCAACCGGCAAGGCCAGCAACGACGAGAAGACGGCGTGAAATGTGGAAGGGCATGAGCAACTCTCCAGTTGGAACGATGTGCGTGAAAGAAGGAAGGAAGTGGCGCGCTCAGTCGGCGGCACCTGGCGGTGTGTTCGGGAACTGCAGGCAGCTGTCGTTGAAGGCCTTCAGCATTCGCAGCATCGGCCCCATCACCCAGGTGTTGAAGACCAGCACATCGGTTTCTTCCTTGGGGTCGCGAATGATGTTGAACAGGTAGGGCGACTCGAGCTTGCCCTTGCCCTCGTTGACTTCGGGCTCCCAATAGAAATGCAGCTTCCAGTCGCGCCATTTCAGTGCGCGCAACTCGTTCTTGATGAAGAAGGGGAAGCCCTCGCGCGCCGATTTGGCCTGCTCTCCCCGCAGGAAGGGCAATTGATCGACGCCATCGATCGGACGGTCCGCAGGAATCTCGGCGCCCGCGACCTTCGCCAGCGTTGCGAATACATCCGTCACATGCACGATCTCGTTGCTGACGCGGCCTGGCTCGATCCGCCCTGGCCAGCGCGCAATGAAGGGCACGCGCAGGCTGCCTTCCATGGCCGTGTGGTACGTGCCGCGCCATGGGCCGGCCGTGCCGCGATAGGGCGCGCGGAACTCGGGGCCGTTGTCGCTGCAGAAGATGAACAGCGTGTCGTCCGCCAGCCCCAGGCGCTCGACCTCGTCGATGACCTGGCCGACACGGTGATCCATCTCGGCCATGGAGTCGGCGAACTCGCCATTGCCCGTGCGACCGGCAAAGTCGCGGTGCGGCAGCGTGGGGAAGTGCAGGTGCACCATCGGCAGGTACAGGAAGAACGGCCGGCCGGCCTCGCCGTGCCGGCGCATGAAATCGCATGAGCGCGCAACGAGTTCTTCGTCGATGGCGCGGCGCGATTCGAGGTCGTAGACCTTGACCTGGCGCGAGGGCTCGCCGCAGCGGCCTTCCATGATGTAGGGCAGGTCGACCACGCTCGGATCGAAGCCGGTGGTGGACGTGAACTGGCTCTCGTCCGTGGTGCGCGGAATGCCGTACCACTCGTCGAAGCCGCGGTCGGAGGGGTAGCGGCCTTCGATGTCGCCGAGATGCCATTTGCCGTAGTGCGCGGTGGCATAGCCGCGCGACGACAGCAGCTGCGCGAGCGTGATCTCGCGCCGCGTGAGCCCCTGCGGCATGCCCGGTGGAACGGACTGCAGGCACCCGGTACGGATGGGATGGCGCCCGGTCATCAGCGCCGAGCGCGTGGGCACGCAGTCGCTCTCGACGTTGAAGTTCTGAAGCAGCAGGCCCTCGCGGGCCAGCTGGTCGATGCGTGGCGTGGGTGCGCCGCGCAACGCGCCGCCGCCGTAGCAGCCGAGCTCGCCCCAACCCAGGTTGTCGGCGACGATCAGGATGATGTTTGGCAATGACATGGATGGCTTCTTTGCAATTGGGAGGCTCCCATTGCACTGCCAGATCCACGCCAGAATCAGTCCGTCACGTGCACAGTTTCATTCGTCTGGGGAATGGCCTTTCGGGCGGTACGAGGACACCAGCTCGCGAAAGTCCGTCATCAGCGGCGACCATCTCGCGCCCGGGCGCGACAGAAGCACCAGCGTCCGGTTCACAACGAGTTCGGGAATGTTCAGCGGCACTGCCTTGCCCAGCCAGCTGCGCAGCACGGAGTCGGGCACGATGCTCAGGAGGTCGGTCGAGGTGAGGATTCCCATTGCCGCCTCGGAGGTGTATTCGGTCTCGACGGCCACGTTCGGCAGGGGCACGCCGTTGCGTTCGAAGATGGCGAAGAAGTACCTGCGCGCCGCACTTTGCGGGGGCGCCATCACCCACGCATAGGGCGTGAGGTCGTTCAAGCCGACGACCGGCTTCTTCGTCAGCGGATGCCCCAGCCGCACCACCACGCGAATGTGGTCCTCGCCGAGCTGGAGCTGCGTGCTCTGCAACGACTGGCCCTTGTAGGAGGGCACGACCGCCAGATCGATCTCGCCGTCGTCGACGGCCGCATCGAGCGCGTCGGACTTGCCGATGCGAAGGCGCAGCCTCATGCCGGGGCGTTTGCGCACCATCTCGGCGGCAGCCATCACCGCGACACTGTCGGCGGCCGGGCTGGTGATGCCGAGGCGCAGCAGACCGGCATGTCGCGCGCGAAGTTCGGAGGCGGCGCGCGTGAGATCGAAGCGCTGCAGCTCGAAACGTCGAGCGGCTTCCAGGAACATCTCGCCCTCGGCCGTCAAACGTGCACCGTGCAGCCCCCGTTCGAGCAACTGCACGCCCACCTCGTCTTCAAGCCGGCGTATCGCCTTGGAGACCGAGGGCTGGGTGACGCCCAGATGCTGCGCAGCACGGCTGATGCTGCCACTGCGCACGATTTCTATGAACGCGGTGAGGTCTGCGACAGAGAGATTCATGCTGTTAAGGAGTGCGCTGGGAGTAGTGCCGGCATTATCGAGTTGCGCTCTGCATGGCCTTGAGCCGTGCCCCTTCTACCGGTGCCGGTGGCCGCCGCATCATCACCTTGTCGCGGCGAGCCATCCGACGACCGGGTCGGCATCTCGAACCCTCGTGTCCCTCCGCCTCACAGGCCCAGCCAGGCCCGCAGCGCGGCGAAGGTGATGAAGTCCAGTTCGGCGCCGTTGATCCGGTTCCACTGCTCGCTCATCGCAGCCAGGTCGTAGCCGATGCCCACCGACGAGACGAAGCTGCGCGGATGCCAGGGCATCTGCGCGGCCCCTGCCGTTCAGGCGCAGGTGCTGAACCCCAACGTGTGCCCGGGCGGCACGCTCTACAGCAGCCGCGACGAGGGTGCCTATTCCAGCTTCAGCACGGCGCGCGATGTGGTGCAGGCCGACTGCCAGAGCAACATCGCAGGCGGTGCCGAGTCACAGGCCGGGATCGACCTCACTTCAGGCAATACGGCCATCGGGCGCTCGGCAACGGCCTCCGGCAGCAATGCGTCGGCCTACGGAATCCGGGCACAGGCCGCGGGCAACGGCGCGACCGCGATCGGCCTGCGCAGCAACGCGAGCGCGAATTCGGCCACCGCGATCGGCTCATTCACAGAAGCAAGCGCGGCCTCGGCCGTGGAGGCGGTCTCGATCGGTGCGGACAGCGCCTCCAGCGAGGAGCGTGCAGTGGCGGTCGGCAACGACAGCCAGGCGAGCGGTGTGCGCGCCAGTGCTTTCGGCGTCAACAGCAAGGCGCGCGACGAGCGCAGCACCGCCGTCGGTGCCGACAGCGATGCGGGTGACTGCGGCAGCGTTGCATTGGGTTCGGCCTCGCGCGCTTCCGGCGACGGCGCACTGGCGCTGGGACGCAACGCATGGGCCAGCGGCGTGCGTTCCATGGCCTTGGGCGTGCTGAGCACCGCCAGCGGCCAGAACTCGGTGGCCATCGGCGCCCGGAGCAACGATGGAGGGCGCAGCAACGTGGTGTCCTTCGGTTCCCCGGGCAACCAGCGCACGCTGACCAATGTCGCGGGCATCGAGGCCAGCGGCCAGGTCAGTGCCGGCGCCTTGTCCGTCGGTGGAGATGCGATGCGGCGGTGGGCGGCCGGCTCGTCACGCAGGGCGGCATCGACAACCGCGGGGCAGGCATCGTCAATGCCGGGCGCATCAGCGGCGTCGTTGCCGGAGACGTCAGCGCCACATCGACCGATGCCGTCAACGGGGCGCAGCTGTACGGCTTGCGCACCACCGCCGAGCAGACCCTGACCCTCGCGACCAACCGGGGCGCACAGGTGATCGACATGACCCAGCAGCTGCAGACCCACACGACGCAGATCCAGGAGCAGTCGGTGCAGCTGCAGGCCGTGGTCAACGGCCAGCTCGGCGTGTGCACGGTGAACGGCGGGGCGCTGCGCTGCTCGGTTCCCGGGCAGGCGGCGGCCAGCGCCAGCGGCATGGGGGGCGTCGCAGTGGGCATCGGCGCCTCGGCGCAGGGCGACGGCGCACGCGCGCTGGCCGACCCGACCACGGCCATCGGTGCGGCCTCGCTGGCCAGCGGTGTCAATGCGGTGGCATTGGGGGCGAACGCCAGGGCCTTGGCACCCGAATCGGTGGCCCTGGGGCAAGGCTCGGTGGCCGACCGCGCTTCCACGGTGAGCGTGGGCAGCGCGACGGCGCCGCGCCAGATCGTCAACGTGGCACCGGGCACCCTGCCCACCGACGCGGTCAATCTCTCGCAGCTGGAGCGCGCGAACGCGCAGCTCGGCGCGCAGGTGCAGGGCGTGCGCGACTTCGCGGCGCGCGGCATCGCCCAGGCGATGGCGATGCCTTCGGTGCCGACGCTGCAGGCCGGGCGCCGCTGGGTCGGTGCCGCGGCAGCCCACTATGCGGGCCAGAGCGCGCTCGGCATGGGCTTCGCGTACCAGCTCGACGACCACTGGCAGTTGGGAGGCGGGCTCTCGGTCGCCACCGGCTCCGGCGCGCAAGTCGGCTACCAGTGGTAGCCGGCGCGAATCGGCGCCGGGTCTGCACGATGCGCCGATGCAGGACGAAGCCGAGACTCAGAAGCTCGCCTTCAAACCCACCGTCACCATCCCGCCCTTCGCCTGCTTCGACAGCTTGCCGAAGTAGTCGTAGTCCGCGGTGATCGACAGGTTCTGCGTCATCCGGTATTCGGCGCCGAAGCCGGCCATCATGCCGGTCGAGCTGCCCGAGATGCGCTGGCCGGGCAGCACCCAGTTGTTGTCGCCGGAGATGCGTCCGCGCGCGATGCCCAGGCGGCCGTTGAGGGCGAAGGACTCGCCCAGCGGCAGGCGGGCGGTGGCGGCCGCATAGAAAACCTGGCCGGTGCCTGCCTGCAGGCGGGAGTAGGCGCCGTTCGTGCTCCATTGGCTCACGCGGCCGAGACGGGCGTAGCCGGCTTCCACGCCGAAGGTTTCCGTCAGTCGATAGCCGCCGTAAAGCTTGTAGGCAGTGCCCGCCTTGCTGCTCTTTTCGCCGCCCCACGGCACGGGTGCACGGTTCGAAGAAGAGAGGCTGTAGCTCGAGCGGCCGAGGGCGCCGCCTACATAGATTCCGCCGTCCTGGCTGGGGCCGGCGGCGCTCGCGGTCATGGAGGCGGTGCCGAGCAGCAGGGCTGTTGCGAGGACGGTGCGGGCGTGCGTGTTCGTCAAGATGAAGTTCCTGGTTGGATGACGGGTTGATTGATCGACTGAGATCGCTTCGACAGGTGGCTGCCGTGCATTGACTGCCGCGGCGCCACCAGCGTGAGACGATTCTCGAAACGCAGCCTGAAGGAGTGCTTGCCGCTTGCTGAAGGAAACATGAAGCGCGCAAGCCTTGGGCGATGATCGAGGCATGTCAGATCAGCTTCTTCTTCCCGGCATCGAGCCTGCGCCCAAACCCCTGCCACGCCCTCGAAGCAAGGTGCGCGGCAACAAGGCTCCGTTGCCCGGGCACTCTCTCTTCTTCGCAATTCTTCCGGGCCCGCAGGATGCCGCTTCGATCGCCGGGCTGGGCGATCGCATGAACTCGCAGCACGCGCTGAAAGGAACATTGGTCGCGGCGCATCGCCTGCACGTCACTCTCTTTGATCTGGGCGAGTACGCAGAGGTGCCGGCCGACAAGGTCGCGTTGGTCATGAAGGCAGCTGCCTCGGTGCCGCCTCCCGCGTTCGACATCGTCTTCGAGAAGGCAATGAGCTTCGCCAAGGGCGCGCTCGCGCTGTGCTCCGACGACGAGGAGGGCGTCGGAGCGCTCAAGGCTTTCAGGCAGCGCCTGGGCGAAGCACTCGCCGATGCGGGCCTGAAGCCCGCGCGCTCCTTCACGCCGCACATGACGCTGGCCTACGCGCGGCGCAAGCTGGAAAGGCACGCGCTCGAAGCACCGGTCCGGTGGTCCGCAGGCTCGCTGGTGCTGATCGACAGCCACGTGGGCGAAGGCGTGCACGAAGTGCTGGGCCGGTGGCCCGATGCGGCTTGAAGAGGGCCTTCGCCTTCTGTTCCGCCTCGCATCGGCGCCTTCTGTATCTGTTTCGTCTCGCGGGCGCTGACGACAATGGCACTCCCTTTCACGGAATCGAAATGACAGCAGAAAAGACCCGGGACCAGATCGCCGACCAGATTGCCGCCGAGCTGGGCCACAGCTTCGAGGGCGAGATCATTGCCGGTGGCCACTACGTGCCGCTGGTGCGCGACGGCCGAACCATCTATCTCAGCGGCCAGGTGCCGCGCGTGGGCACCACGGTGGTGGTCACGGGCCGCGTGGGCGATGCCGTGTCGCTCGAAAAGGCGCGTGAAGGCGCGCAGATCTGCGCATTGCGCAGCCTCGCGCTGCTGCGGCGCGCCCTCGGCTCGCTGGACGTGGTGGAGAAGGTTTTGCGCGTCGGCGTGTTCGTGCAGTGCACCGCCGATTTCACTCAGCAGAGCGAAGTGGCCGATGCGGCCTCCGACTTGCTGCACCGCGTGTTCGGCGACGCAGGCGTGCACGTGCGCACGGCGGTCGGTGTCTACGCGCTGCCGAAGAACGCGGCCGTCGAGGTGGAGATGACGGTCGCCGCAAAGCAGAACATCGGCTAACGCGGAACGAGGTCCAAGATGTCCCTTGCCAACTGAGCGATCGTCAGCGGCGCGCAGCCTTCGGCGTTGTTGCTCACGGTGACGAAGGCGTTCTGGCCCCCGCGAGTGGTGCCCGCGATCACCTTGGCGAGCGCGGCGCGGGTTTCCGGATCGGGGTCGACGATCTTGTCGAAGGGGCCGTAGAGCTTTTCCGCGTCTTCGTAGCCGAAGCGTCCGTGGCGCCGGTGCAGGTTCCAGCGGCACACCAGCGGACCGGGCCACATGGCGCGCAGCATCGGCAACTGCTCTTCGATGGGCGGCATCTTGGCGTGCAGGCCCATGCAGAAGGTGGCGCCCACGCTGCGCAGCATTTCGGCAAAGACGGGGTTCAGCAGCCGCGGGTCGCGCACTTCGACGGCGATCACCGCGTCGGGCGCGATCGATGAAATGTCGGGCAGCGATTCGAGCATTGCCGCGATGCGCGCCAGCAGCGCGGGCTGGTCGGCCAGGATGTGTCCCGGAATCGGGCTCAGCTGGAACACCAGCACGCCGATGCGATGGCCGAGGCCCTCGAGCGCGGGCTGCACGAACTCCTGCCGCGCGATCTCGCTGCTGAGGAACACCGGGTTGGCCTGCATGCCGCGGCCGCTTTCGTCGCGCACGGTGGCATCGGTCACGAGGCTGGGTGCCTTCACCATGAAGCGGAAGTCGTCCGGCACCATGGCCGCGTAGCGTGCGTACTGGCTGGCGGTGAGGGCGCGGTAGAAATTGCGGTCCACGCTCACGGTGCGGAACAGCGGGTGCTTCGAGAGTGCGCAAAGGCCGTTCTTCGAGAGCGCGGTCTCGGCGTATTCGCCGTCCCAGACAAGGTTGGCCCAGCCGGGGTAGCTCCACGAGGAGGTGCCGAGCCGCAGCGTGGGCGGCAATGCGGCGGCCAGTTCCACGAGTTCCGGATCGGTGGGCGCGGGCTCGACAGTCGCCGTGCGCGGCTTCTGCTTCTTCTTCGCAGCTGGTTCGGCGGGCGGCGGCGCGGCCGAAGGTGCGTCCTCGGGGCGCGGAAGATCGGGAAAGAGGGAGTCCTGTACGTCGGCCATGGCTGGTGCCGCATTTTCGGCCAAGCGGAACGCTTCGCCGCGCCGGGCACAATCCGCGCCATGAAACAGTGGTTGCGCACGCAAGGTGGTTGGTGGCTGGCATGGCTGGCCCTCGCCACCGTGGGCGCCGTGTGGATCGCGCGCGCCGAGCTCGCGCAGATGCAGCAGGACTTCGAGACCGACGTGCGCATCGCACACCGCCTCATGAGCCAGCAGATGGTGCAGTACGACGCGGTGCTGGCCACGCTCGCTCTGCTCGAGCCCAGCACGGGGGCCGACCACCCGGAACAGCGCCTTCCTTCCGTGTATTCGTCGATCCTGCGTGTGCAGCGGCGCGACCGCGACCAGCCCTGGCCGGACAGCGCGCGCGCCAGCGCGCTGGAAGCAGCCGAGGCGCGCTCGCGCAGCCTGCAGCGCGCCGAGCTGGCCGCGCTGGACTTGGCACGCGGCCGCTACACCCTGGTGACCGGCGCCACCCCATTCAGCTACGCACTCGACATCGATCTCGCCGGATCCGTGCCTTGGCACGACTGGCCGATGAACCCGCAGCGCAGCCCGGTGCGGCTGAGCCTGCAGCGCGATGGTCAACAGCTGGTACTGCAGCCTGGCGCGTCATCCGCGAGCCCTGAACGAGGATGGCGCTTCAGCCTGAGCAAGGCGCTGGCGTCGCCCAGCCAACCCTTCGATCTCGTGGCCGAGCGGCTGGTGGGCTGGGGAGAGCTTCCGTGGCGCGGCATCGCCGGCTGGGCCTTCGCTATGGCCGTGCTGGTGGCAGGCCTGTGGGCGGCTCAGCGCCAGCGCGTGGCGCGGCGGCGGGCGGAGGAATTGCTGCGGCTCGGGCAGGTCGCGCGGCTCAACGCGCTGGGCGAGCTGTCGGCAGGCCTCGCGCACGAGCTCAACCAGCCGCTGACGGCGGTGCTTGCCAACGCACAGGCTGCGCGCAGGCTGCTCGACGATGATCCGCCTGACCTGTCCACCGCGCGCGACGCGATGGGACAGGCGGTCGAGCAGGCACGCCGCGCGGCCGGCGTGGTGGGGCGCCTGCGCCGGGTGATCGAACGGCCCGAAGCCGGTGGAGACACCAAGCCGCTGGTGCTGCAGGAAGTGGTGCGCAGCGCCATGCACCTGCTGGCGCCCGAGTTCGCAAAGCACGACGTCGCCGCGCAGTTCGATGCCAGCGCGCAGGCGCCGGTGCGCGTGCAGGCCGAGGCGGTGGCGCTGGAGCAGATCGTGCACAACCTGCTGATGAACGCGCTGCAGGCCCTGGAGCTCGTGCCGGCTGCCGAGCGGCGGCTCGTGGTTTCCGTCGGCCGCAACGGGCAGGAGGGCATGCTGACCGTGACCGACAACGGACGCGGCATCGCGCCCGAAGCCCTGCCGCGCCTCTTCGAACCTTTCTTCAGCACGCGCGAGGGCGGGCTGGGCCTCGGCCTGAGCCTCAGCGAGACGCTGGCCGGCGGCATGGGCGGCAGCCTGAGCGCGGCCAATGCCTCGCCGCGCGGCGCGCGTTTCACGCTGCTGCTTCCACTCGTCGCGCCATCGCCGTGAATACCTCGAACACCCATCCGCCGCAGTCCCCGCTGGTCCATCTGATCGACGACGACCAGGCGGTGCGCGACGGCCTCTCGCTGCTGATCGGCACGGTCGGGCTGCGCGTGCAGGCCTGGGCCGATCCGCAGGCCTTCATCGACGGCTTCGACCGCGCGAGCGTCGGTGCCATCGTGCTGGACGTGCGAATGCCAGGCATCAGCGGGCTCACCGTGCTCGACCGTCTGGTGGCGCAGGGCGTGGACCAGCCGGTGATCATGCTGACGGGCCACGGCACCGTCGAGATGTGCCGCCGTGCCTTCAAGGCCGGGGCGGCTGAGTTCCTCGAGAAACCGGTGGACGACGAGCAGCTGCTCGAGGCGCTGCAGCAGGCGGTGCGCCAGCACGTGCGCTCGCGCGAGCGCTCGCAGGCCGACAACGCCGCGCGCGAGCGGGTGGCGCAGCTGTCGGAGCGCGAGCGCGAGGTGCTGGCCTTCATCGTGCAGGGGCTCACCAACAAGGAGATCGCGCGCACGCTGGCGCTGTCGCCGCGCACGGTCGAGACGCACCGCGCCAACCTGTTCGCCAAGCTCGACTGCGATTCGCTCGCGCAGCTGATCCGGCGCTATGCGGTGCTGGTGGACGGGGAGGGCGCTCCGTAGAACTACGGAGCGCCGCGCGTAGCCGTACGAATGGCCCGCGCGGGCGGCGTTTTCTACAGTGGCGCAGCCGTCGGCAACAGCCGGCGCAACAACCCGCATCCACTGGAGATAACGAACAATGCAATCCATCATCCGCCTTGGCGGCGTCGCCGTCCTGCTCGCAGCCTCCTTCACCCAGGTACAAGCTCAAGCCCAGACGCCCGCACCGGCCGTGCGCACCGAGAAGAACATCTCGCTCGCCCTGGCCAACCAGATCGCCGCCGAAGCCGTGGCCGCCTGCGCCGCCAACGGCTACAACGTGGCCGCCACCGTGGTGGACCGCGCCGGTACCGTGCGTGCCGTGCAGCGCGCCGACAACGCCGGCCCGCACACGCTGGCCTCGAGCGAGCGCAAGGCCTGGACCTCGGCTTCGGCCAAGAGCCCCACGCAGGCCATGATGGAAGGCGCGCAGAAGAACCCCGGCGGCGCCAACCTGGTGTACCTGCCGGGCTTCCTGCTGCTGGGCGGCGGCGTGCCGGTCAAGTCGGGCAATGAAGTGATCGGCGCGGTCGGCGTGGGCGGCGCGCCCGGCGGCCACCTCGACGAGCAGTGCGCCAACGCCGCGCTCGAGAAGGTCAAGGGCCTGCTCTGATGATGGCGCGCGGTATCTGGCCGGGCCTGCTGGCGTTCGCGCTCGGGCTGGGCGTGCCGCTGGGCGCGCTCGCCCAGGTGCCGCCGCTGGCGGCCGAGGTGCTGGCCTTCGACGGGCTGCACCAGGCCGCCTGGCATGGCGACCTGCAGAAGCTGAAGGCGCTGGTCGCCTCGGGCGCGAACCTCGATGCACGGGACGCGCGCGGGCGCACGCCGCTGCACGTTGCGACCTTCGCCCGGCAGCGCGACGCGATCAAGCTGCTGGCCAAGGCCGGAGCCGACCTTGACCTGCTCGAAGACGACCGCTACGACGCCGTCACCATCGCCTCGGTGGCCGACGATGCCGCGACGCTCTCGGTGCTGCTCTCGCTCGGCGCCAAGGCCGGGCAGACCACGAGCCGCTACGACGGCACGGCGCTCATCGCGGCGGCGCACCTCGGTCACGACGAGGTGGTGCGCAGGCTGATCGCCGCGGGCGCGCCGTTGGACCACGTCAACAACCTGCACTGGACGGCGGCGATCGAATCCATCGTGCTCGGCGACGGCGGCCCGCGTCACCAGCGTACCCTGGCCGCGCTGGTCGACGCCGGCGCCAACCTCAAGCTGACCGACCGCCAGGGCAACACGCCGCTGCAGCTTGCGAAGGCGCGCGGGTACACCGCGATGGTGAAGCTGCTGGAAGCTCCGCGCGCAAAGTAGGCGGGCTCGGGGAGAATGGTGCCTCGCCACGACGCGCCACGAGGAAACCGCCCCATGTACATGCCCCCGCAGTTCAATGCCAAGGACCCGGCCATCGCGCTGGAACTGATGCGTTCGCATCCCTTCGCGAGCCTGATCTCGAACGACGAAGACGGGCTGCCGTACGTCACGCACCTGCCGCTGGTCGCCGAGCAGCGCGCGGGCGACGAGCTGGTGCTGTGGGGTCATTGCGCCAAGCCCAATCCGCACTGGCGTTATCTGCAGGCCAGGCCCAAGGCGGTGGCCACCTTTCTTGGGCCGCATTCGTACCTGTCTCCCTCCGTCTACCCCGATCTGGCCCGCGTGCCGACGTGGAATTACCTGGCGGTGCATTGCACCGTCGAGGCGAGGCTGATCGAGGAGCCCGCCGACAAGGACGCGTTGCTCAAGAAGCTCATTCACGACCACGAACCCGCCTACGCACAGCAATGGCGCGACCTGGGCGAGGAGTTCCAGCTCAAGATGCTGGCCGGCATCGTGGGCTTCGAGCTGCGCGTGACGGCCCTGCAATGCAAGATCAAGCTCAACCAGCACCGCCGCGAATCGCATGCCGCGATGCACGCCGTCTACAGCGCGGGCACGCCGGACGAGCGGGCGCTCGCCGTGTGGATGGGCCGCCTGGGCATGACCGCCGAGGCTTCCGTGGCGGAGGGCGGCTGAGATGCGTGGGCTGGGTTTGATCGGCCTCGTGCTCGTGCTGGTGATCGTCGGGCTGGTCGCGAAGAAGCAGATGACCAGTATGGCTTCTTCCGCGCAGCCGGCCGTGCCCGGCGTCGCCGCGCCCGCAGCGGGCGATGCGCGCATGAATCCGCAACAGGTGCAGCAGCAGGTCAAGGAAGCGCTGGACGCTGCAGTCAAGACACGCCAGATGCCTGATGACAACTGAGCCGATTCCGTCGCCGGACGTGCACGACGACGCGCACTGGATGGCGCTCGCGCTCGCCGAGGCGCGGCTTGCCGCCGAAGCGGGCGAGGTGCCCGTGGGCGCGGTGCTGGTGAAGGATGGCCGGCTGGTCGCGACGGGGCGCAATACGCCGGTCGCGCAGAACGATCCGAGCGCACATGCCGAGATCAACGCATTGCGGGCAGGGGCCTTGGCGCTTGGCAACTACAGGCTCGATGGCTGCGAACTGTTCGTCACACTCGAACCATGCGCGATGTGTTCCGGGGCGATGCTGCATTCGCGCCTTGCGCGCGTGGTGTACGGCGCGGCCGATCCGAAAACCGGCGCGGCCGGCTCGGTGCTCGATCTCTTCGCAGAGCCACGGCTGAACCACCGCACGCTGGTGCAGGGCGGGGTGCTGGCGCAGGAGTGCAGCGCGGTCCTGCAGGCTTTTTTCCAGCAGCGCCGGAGCGCTGCGCGCGCGACTGCCGAGCCCTTGCGCGACGACGCGCTGCGCACGCCGCCCGAGCGCTTCGGGGCGCTGGCCGGCTATGACTTCGCGCCGCACTACGTGCAGGACCTGCCGGGCCTGCAGGGCTGGCGGATGCACTACGTTGATGAAGGTGCGCAGGATGCAGCCTGTTGCCTCTGCCTGCACGGTCCCGGCGAATGGGGCTACTTGTTCAGGCATCTCGCGGGCTTGCCCGGACTGCGCACGCTGGTGCCCGACCTGATCGGCTTCGGCAAGAGCGACAAGCCCAAGCGCGAGGCGGCGCATCGTCTGGAATGGCATCGCGACGTGCTGCTCGAATGGATGGCGCGAGTGGGTGTCGATCCGGTGGCGCTCGTGCACAGCGAGGCCGCCTCCGAACTTGCCGCGCTTCTCCAGACCGCGGCGCCCGACAGGTTCGTGGCGGCACTGGTCGCACCGGAAGGGCACGAGCACATCGACGACGCATGGCGCGCGCCGTTCCCCGACCGAGGGTACGAAGCAGCGCTGCGCGCACTGGGCCCTCTTGCCACTTCGTCGGGGCCGACGCCGGAGCAGGCCCGAACATTCGTGCTGCAAGTGCAAAACGCAATGGGATACTCGAACGCGTGACCAAACACATCTACATCTACTCTCCCTCCAGCGCGGTCCGGGACAAGGCCGCTTTCCGGCGCGGCGTGAAGCGGCTCAAGGCGCTGGGCCATGAAGTCGAAGTCGACGACGCGGCACTCTCGGTGCATCAGCGCTTCGCGGGCGATGACGCCACGCGGCTCGCGGCGATCTCGCGCGCAGCCGCCAGCGGGGCGGACGTGGCCCTCATCGCGCGCGGCGGCTACGGGCTCACACGCATCCTCGACGCGATCCCGTACAAGGCGCTGACCAAGGCCATCGAGAAGGGCACGGAGTTCGTCGGCTGCAGCGACTTCACCGCGCTGCAGAACGCGCTGCTGGCCAGGACTGGCGCGGTGACCTGGTCGGGCCCCGCCGTCGGCGAGGACTTCGGTGCCGAAGCCGGCCCCGACGACATCATGGAGGCGTGCTTCGACGACCTGCTCACAGGCCAGGGCGAGGGCACCGGCTGGCGCATGCCGGCGCGCGATGTCGACCTGAAGTTCAAGCCCGTGCAGGACGCGGTACTGTGGGGCGGCAATCTCTGCGTGCTCAGCAGCCTGCTCGGCACGCCGTACTTCCCGACGGTGGAGAAGGGCGTGCTTTTCATTGAAGACGTGAACGAGCACCCGTACCGCATCGAACGCATGCTCGACCAGTTGAAGATGGCCGGCGTGCTGGCGCGTCAGCGTGCGATCGTGTTCGGGCAGTTCACCGGCATCCGGCCGGTGCCGGGCTACGACCGCGGATTCGGCCTGAACACCGTGATCGACCGGCTGCGCGCATCGCTCAAGGTGCCGGTGCTCGCTGGCCTGCCTTTCGGCCACGTACAGACGAAGGTGCTATTGCCTGTGGGAGCAAAAGTATCGATGGCCGCGGAAGAGCGTGATATTTTTCTCGTTTGGGGCCACAGCCATGCACCTGCCCATGACGGCCATGATGGACATGACCATCATCACGCCCATTGATTCGGACACAAAGAGAATAAAACGTTAAAAATTAAAACGGCCCCGAAGGGCCGTTGCAGTTTCAATTGTTCTTGGTAAAGCGTTGATGCGCGCGAGGCCCCATCGAGCCGGGCAATCCGCCTTTGAACATGCTGTTGATGGCTTTCATCTGCTGGCGCGCCGCGGTCTCACCGTCGATGGCGCTCAACGCGATCATCACGTCCTGGCGCAGGTACCAGAGTGCCTCGACATCGGCGGCGAAGCGAACGCGCTGGCTGACGCGCTGGACCGAGTGGCCGCCATGGCCCTGGAGAACCGACAGCATCGCGGTACGAATGCGCCCCAGCTGGTTCTCCGTAGCCTGGCGGGATCCGGAGCCTGGTACGTTCAGCAGACGAAGAAGGCGGCGAAAGAGCATGGGGCGAAAAGCGTGTTGCCGAAGCGATGACGGCCGCTACCTTAAGCCTGAGTTAACCATTCCACAAGATCTGAAACGTTGTTTCTTGTTTGCAAACAACACGCTTTACTTATCGTTTTCACTAACAATTGAAATTTGTTTCCTAAAGTACTACAAGCTGGGGAGTAACACTGCTTGCATCTGCCCTGCAGGCAGCGGCGTATATATCCCGAGAGGGCAACGCAAAGGGCACGCAAACTGCATATTCGGTGCATGAACCGGCGTCTGCACGCATTGCCGGGGGGGGCGCGGAAATGCAGGGCGCACTGGGCATTTACAACCATCGGTGGAAATCGAAAAGAGCAAAACAGTATGGGTGTCAATTCCACAGTCGTATTCGCGGACTTGACGGGGAGCACCAGGGTTTTCGAAGCCATGGGCAATGCGCGGGCCACGGAGACCGTGACCCGCCTGACGCAGTGGATCGGCGGTGTGTGCCAGGCACACGGCGGCCGCGTGGTGAAGTCGCTCGGTGACGGCGTCTTCGCCATTTTCACGAGCGGGGCGGCGGCCACGCATGCGGTCATCGAGTTGCAGCGCTATCACCAGAAGCGGCTGCTTGCATGGCCGGCTCCTCTGCGCATGGCATTGCAGATCGGCGTGGCCAGCGGCGAGGTGGTCGAGGTCGAAGGCGACTGCTATGGCGACGCCGTCAATCTCGCCTCGCGGCTGAGCGACCTTGCCGGCCCGGGCCAGATCTGGGTGACCGCCGCGGTCATCTCCCAGTTGCGCGAAGGTGCCGTGCAGCATCGCGACCTCGGCCTCATCAACATCCGCGGGCGCAGCGAGATGTCGGTCGTGCACCGCATCGACTGGCAGGAAGACGTGACGAGCTTCCTCACCGTGCCTGCGGCGCTGGCGCCCTTGCGCATGCCCGATTCCTCGTTCGGCCAGATCGAACTGGCATGGCTCGACGTGCGCTCGATGTTCCGCACCGAGGAACTCCCTATCCACCTGGGCCGCGTGGACGACGCGCAGTTCGTGGTCAACGACCCCCGCGTCTCGCGGCTGCATGCCCGCATCGAGCTGCGGCAGGGCAGTTGCGTCCTGATCGACGTGAGCACCTATGGCACCTGGGTGCGCTTCCACGGCAACGATGGCCCCAGCACCGAGATCGCTCTGCGGCGGGAAGAATGCGTGCTGCATGGCCGTGGCGAAATCGGCCTGGGCGCGCCGCTCAGCGATTTCAGCGCGCCGACCATCGCCTTCAACACGAGCAGCGGCGACGTGATGCTGTCGCGGCGCGAAATCGCGCGCTGAGCATCGATGCATGCCGCCCACGGCGGTGACGTTTGGCTACCATGCTTGCATGCAATCGGGTGCACCGCGAGCATGCGTCGGGCGTTGCGTATCCACTCGGGCGTTGTCCGCCCCAGGCCTGGAGCCACTGTGAACTTCAAACCTCAATCTTCTGTTTTCAAGCTGGCGGCCATCGGTGCCGTCATCGCCAGCGCGCTGCTGGCGGCGGGAGCCGCGAACGCGCGCGGAAGCTGGTCGGTGCAGATCGGCACCCCCGGCTACGTCGTCGGCGGCTACCCGGCGCCGTACTACGCGCCGCCACCGGTCTACCCCTATCCGGCCCCCATTTACTACGAGCCGCCACCGCCGGTCTACTATCGGCCGCCGCCCCCGGTGTATTACCGCCCGGCGCCCATCTACACCCCGCCTCCGGGCCGCATCTACTACGGGCCCGGCTATCCCTATCGCCCGCCGAACGGCTGGGATGACGAGCGTGACTGACGCTGCGGCCTGTTTTCCGAAGAATTGGCATGCCCCCTGGCATGCCAATTTTGTTTCAAGGAGTGACTAAAAAGTCACATCGATACACATTTTCGTGGTGACCTGACCAATCCTGGACACTTGCCACGCTGTTTCTTGCGGGGCATGCCGCTTGCCTTGATCGTTCCAGCAGGCGTCGATACGCCGCAGGAGCGAGGATCATGTTGGAACAGCTGGAGGCCGGGCACGCGAGACCGGCCGAGGAGGTTGTGTGCGTCACGGAGGCAACGGCCACCCAGGAACACAAGTCGCCGCAGGACGACGCCCGTTCCCTGAAGGCCGCGGCGGCGTTCTCCGTCGCGGCGGCACTGGTCGCGTGCGGAGGGGGCGGAGGAGGGGGCGGAGGTGCCGGAGGCTTCGGCTTTCCCATCAGTGGCAACACGCCCGGCGCAAACCCTGGCACCACGCCAGACACTGGCCCTTATCACTACCCTCAGGCACAGAACGACGCCGAAGCCGCGCGCTTCCTGCTGCAGGCCCAGTTCTCCGCCTCCGATGACGAGATTGCCGCCGTGCGCGCCAAGGGCTACCTGCCGTGGCTCAGCGAGCAGCTCGGCGCGGCACGCCTGCCCTCGGCCTGGGAGTGGGTCAACAGCAAGGACTACGGAAAAGTCGAAACCGACGCCATGATCTGGCGCCAGCTCATGACGGCCGCCGATCCGGTGCGCAAGCGCATGGCGCTGGCGCTCAGCGAGATCTTCGTGGTCTCGGGCACCGAGATCGGCTCGAGCTGGCCCACCGCGATGATGGCCCAGTACTGGGACATGCTCGCCAACGGCGTCACGGGCAACTTCCGCCAGCTGCTGGAAGACGTGACGCTGAACCCGGCGATGGGCTTCTACCTCAACACCCGCGGCAACAGGAAGGAAGACAACTCCGGCCGCCAGCCCGACGAGAACTACGCGCGCGAGGTCATGCAGCTCATGACCATCGGCCTCTACCAGCTCGAGGCCGACGGCACCGTGAAGACCGGTGCCGACGGCCAGCCTATCGAGACCTACGTGCAGAACGACGTGACCAATCTCGCGCGCGTCTTCACCGGCTACGACCTCGACATCCGCTCGTCAGAGCGCAACGCCTTCACTCCGCCCGGAGCCGGCTACACGATCGAGACCAACGAGTGGACCACGCGTCCCATGGCCTACAAGGCCTCCAATCACTCGACGCTTGAGGCGCGCTTTCTCGGAGCCACGGTGCCCGCGGGCACCGACGGCCCGGCGGCGCTGAAGATCGCGCTCGACACGCTCTTCAATCATCCGAACGTCGGGCCCTTCATCGGCCGGCAGCTGATCCAGCGGCTGGTCACCAGCAACCCCAGCCCCGCCTACGTGAAGCGCGTGGCCGACATCTTCGCGAACAACGGCGCGGGCGTGCGCGGCGACATGAAGAGCGTGTTCGCCGCGGTGCTGATCGACGACGAGGCACGCGGCCCCGCGGGACTTTCCGACCCGAACTTCGGCCACCTGCGCGAGCCCATGCTGCGGTTCGTGCAGTGGGGCCGTACCTTCGGCATCGGCTCGGCGACGGACGCCTGGAACATCGGGAACACCTCCGACCCCAGCTCGAGCCTCGGCCAGTGCCCGCTGCGCTCGCCCTCGGTGTTCAACTTCTTCCGCCCCGGCTACGTGCCGCCTTCGACGGCCATCGCGGGCAACAGGATGGTCGCGCCCGAGTTCCAGCTGGTCAACGAGACCAGCGTGGGCGGCTATCTCAATTTCCTGCAAGGCAAGCTGCAGAACGGCTTCGACAACAAGGACGTGATCGCCACCTACACGGCCGAGAAGACGCTGGTGAACGACCCCGCCGCGCTGGTGCGCCGGCTCAACCTGCTGCTCACGGGCAACCAGCTCTCGGCCGCCACGGTCGCGCTGATCACCGACGCACTGAGCAAGGCGCCGCTGGTCAACCCGGGCACCGACGCCCGCAGGCTCGACCTCATCTGCGCCGGCGTGCTGCTGGTGATGGGCTCGCCCGAATACCTCGTGCAGAAATGAAGAAGAAAGAAGCCGGAGCGAACCGAACATGCACCTGATCGATCCTGCCAGCCACACGCGCCGCGCCTTCCTGCGCCGCTCGGGCCAACTCGCGATGGCCGGCACCGCGCTGCCGTTCGCGCTCAATCTCGCCGCCATGGGCGAGGCCGCAGCCCAGGCCGCGCCGGGCGACGACTACAAGGCGCTGGTCTGCGTCTTCCTCTTCGGCGGCAACGACTACGCCAACACGCTCGTCAATTTCGACACCGACAGCTACAACAAGTACAGCACCATCCGTGGCGGCATCGCGCTGCCGTACGACGCGGATCTCGCAAAGACCGAGCTCAAACCGACCGTGGCGCTCGCCAGCGGCCGCAAGTACGCGCTGAACCCGAAGATGGGCGGCCTCGCCACGCTCTTCGACCAAGGCAAGATGGCCGTGCAGCTCAACGTCGGCCCGCTCGTCAAGCCGCTCACGCGCGCGCAGTTCAACGGCACGAACCGCAAGGACTTCCCGATCCCGCCCAAGCTGTTCTCGCACAACGACCAGCAGTCGATCTGGCAGTCGTCATCGCCCGAGGGCTCGACCATCGGCTGGGGCGGCAACCTCGGCGACCTGATGCTCAGCGGACAGCGCAATGCATCGCTKTTCACCTGCATCTCGGTGGCGGGCAACGCGGTGTTCCTCTCGGGCGACGAGGCGTTGCAATACCAGGTGGGCACGGGCGGGGCGGTGCGCATCAACAGCGTGAGTCCGGCCACCGGCAGCGTCTACGGCTCATCGGCGGTCAAAGCTGCCATGCAGCAGCTCGCGCAGCAGGCGCGGGGCCACACGCTCGAGAACGAATACAACAAGGTCACGCTGCGCGCGGTGGAAGCCGAAGGAAAGATCACCTCCGCCATCCAGTCCGATGTCATGGACGTCAGCTTCCCCACCAGCGGCAACAACCTGGCCGCCCAGCTCAAGATGGTCGCCCGCCTGATCCGCGGGCGCGCCTCGCTGGGCGTGAGGCGCCAGGTGTTCTTCGTCTCCATGGGCGGCTACGACCTGCACGACGATCTCGACACCAAGCAGGGGCCGCTGATGCAGCGCCTGTCCGACGCCCTGGTCGCCTTCCAGCAGCAGATGGAAGCCCTCCAGATCGCCGACAAGGTCGTGGCCTTCACCGCCTCCGACTTCGGCCGCACGCTGTCGAGCAACGGCAACGGTTCCGACCACGGCTGGGGCAGCCATCACTTCGTGGTGGGCGGCGCGGTGAAGGGCAAGGCTTTCTACGGCACGCCGCCGCCGGTGAGCGTGGGCAACACCTCGGCCGACGACGACCAGTGGCACGTCGGGCAGGGGCGGCTGCTGCCGACCACCTCGGTCGACCAGTACGCCGCGACGCTGGCCAAGTGGTTCGGCGTGCCCGATCAAGACCTCAACGGCATCCTGCCGAACCTGAAGAATTTCAACAACATCACAGCGCCGAGCGGCATCAGCTACCCGCGCGACATGGGGTTCATGACATGAACACAGCAATGAGCGGCATGGCCAGCATGAGCGCCATCGGCGGCCTCAACGGCATGGAGGGCGGCGCCAGCGTGAACTTCAGCGCCGAGCCTCATGACGAGCCGCGCGCTCCCGAGCGCAGCAAGGGCGTGACGCACGTGCGCCCCTTCACCAGCGTGGAATCGGCCATCGCGGCGGTGGTGTCGCTGGACCGCGAGCTCAGGAAGTTCGAACTCGCCGTGGCCGACAGCCTGCAGGACTACCTCGGCGTGCAGATGGCGCAGATCACCGATTGCGCGCTGGCACGCGGCTGGGAGCCCGTCAGCTTCATGCAGCGCGACGGGTATCGCGTCTATCGCTACGAAGCCATGCGCAGTCTGAGGAAGCACGGGAAGGAAAAGCGCAGCCGGCAGGCCTGAGCGGGCCCGGGGGCTGGTCGCCGTGTTCAGCGAGTCGCGAGGATCCGTTCGAGCTCGGCGATATCGACCGGCTTCTGCAGATGATGGTCGAACAGCCCTTTGGACGAACCGCCGTCGGCGTCCATCACCGAGAAGCCCGAAATCGCGACCAGCAGCTTCGGCGTGCCTTCGCGGGTGCTTTCGCGCAGGCGCCGCGCCACCTCGGTGCCTGGAAGGTCGGGCAGGCTGAGATCGATCAGCGCGGCCTCGAAGCTCCCGGCGGCGGCGGCGTCCAGCGCCTGCCGCGCCGTGTAGGTGCATTGCGCGGTGTGGTCGTACAGGCTCAGCAGTTCCTGCAGCAGGTCGGCCGAGGCCTGGTTGTCGTCGACGATCAGCACGTTCACTGTGGCTTCTTCTTTCCTTCAGGTTGGGCGTCAGATTGATCGGCAAGTATGGCGGGCGCCCGCAGCGGCAACTCGACCGTGAAGCGCGACCCTTCGCCCTGTGCGCTTTCCACGCCGATGCGTCCGCCATGCAGGTCCACGATCTTGCGGGTGATGAAGAGCCCGAGGCCCAGTCCGGCCGCGTGCTTGCGGCTGTCGTCGGTGCGCTCGAACTGTTCGAAGATGCGGGCCTGGTCTTCGGGCGCGATTCCGATGCCCTGGTCGCGCACGCTCACCCGGGCCGTGTCGCCCAGCTGCTGCACGACCATCTCGACCGGCTTGCCGCCGCCATAGCGCATCGCGTTGGTCAGCAGGTTGGTCAGCACCTGTTCGATGCGGAATTCGTCCCACGCGCCGCGCAATTCGGCCGGCGCCGAGAGCGTGATGACCACGCCCGCGGCTTCCGCCTGCTGGCGCAGGTTTTCCACCACCGCGTGCGCGAGCGCGGCGAGGTCGGTCGGCTGTGGCTTGATGGACAGCGCGTCGCGCCGCATGCGCGTGACGTCGAGCATGTCGTCGATCAGCCGCACCATGTTGCGGATCTGGCGCTGGTCGCGCTCGATCATGGCGGGCAGCCGCTCGGGCGAGAAGCTGGCGATATTGCCCTTCGAGAGATGCAGCTGCCGCAGTTGCGCCTCGAGGTAGAGCGTGTTCAGCGGCGTGCGCAGTTCGTGCGACACCATCGACATGAAGTCGTCGCGCATGCGCACCGCATGCTCAAGCTCGTGCTGCGTCTGCTGCAGTTGCTGCACCAGTTCTTCCTGCTTCTTGTGCGCGGCGGCGAGCAGGTCCATTTCGTGGCGCAGCGCCTTGCGGTGCTTGTAGAGGTCGACGAACACGTTCACCTTGCTGACCACCGCGTGCGGGTCCAGCGGCTTGTGCAGGAAGTCGACCGCACCGCTCTCGTAGCCCTGGAAGGCGTAGTTCAGCTCGCGTCCAGCGGCGCTCACGAAGATGATGGGAATATGCCGGGTGCGTTCGGTGCCGCGCATCAGCTCCGCGAGCTCGAAGCCGTTCATGCCGGGCATCTGCACGTCGACGATGGCCAGCGCGAACTCATGCTCCAGCAGCAGCGCCAGGGCGGCTTCGGCCGAGCCCGCGCGGTAGGCGATGCGGCCCGGCGCGCGGATCAGCGCCTCCAGCGCCAGCAGGTTTTCGGGCAGGTCGTCCACGAGCAGCAGCTTGCTTTCGATGTCAATGTTCATGGACGGCCTCCAGTTGGAGCAGCAGGTCGCGCAGCTCGCGCAGCGGCAGCACGTAGTCGGGGGTATGGCGCGCGATGGCGGCCTGGGGCATGGTGGGAATCTGGGCCTCCTTCGGTTCCTGCACGGCGGTGAGCCCGCCGGCCACGTGGATGCGGTGCAGGCCTTGTGCACCGTCGTCGTTCGCGCCAGTCAGCAGAAAGCCGGCGAGTGCCGAGCCGTAGACGTCTGCGGCCGAGCTCATCAGCAGGTCGATCGACGGGCGCGAAAACAGCACCGGCGGCTCGCAGCTCAGCGAGAAGGCGCGCTCGCGCTCGATCGACAGGTGATAGCCCGGCGGCGCGAAGTACAGGCAGCCGGCAGAGAACGGCATCTTGTCGTTGGCCTCGTACACGGGAATCGGCAGGCGCTGCGCGAAAATTTCGGCCAGGTGGCTCTCATGCTCCTCGGGCAGGTGCAGCACCACCGCCATCGGAAGGTGCCAGCTCGCCGGCAGGTCTTCCAGCAGGACAGTAAGCGCGTCGATGCCGCCGGCCGAGGCGCCCAGTACCACGGCGTCCACGCGCTTGCGGACCGGGGGGCGCAGCGGGCGTTTCATCCGGCCTGTCATGTGGCCTTCTTGCGGTAGATGCGCTCGGCGCGTGCGTGGGCATCGAAGCGGTCGGCGTAGCCCGAGAAGTCGATGCTCTCCTTCGAACCCAGCCCGAGAAAGCCGCGGTGCGACAGCGACTCGTGGAACAGGCCGAGCGCCCGGTCCTGCAGTTCGCGGTTGAAGTAGATCAGCACGTTGCGGCACGACA
Organism: Variovorax sp. CAN15; assembly: GCF_030462475.1. Taxonomy (GTDB): domain Bacteria; phylum Pseudomonadota; class Gammaproteobacteria; order Burkholderiales; family Burkholderiaceae_C; genus Variovorax. Next base: position 5,469 of record NZ_JASMRZ010000067.1, on the reverse strand, counting down.
CCAGCTGCGTCTCGGCGAACACGCTGTCGGTCGCCAGGCTGTGGTCGGCGAAAATCACGTCTGCGCACAGCGAGGGGTCGAAGCGCGCGGCCTCGTAGGCGGCGGTGTAGTAGTCGGAAAACTCGCCGCGCCCGCCCGCGCGCTGGTAATTGGTGGTGTAGCCGCGAATGGCTTCCAGCGGGAAGATGCCCTGCCTGGCCTTCTCGAGCGAGGCGGGGTTGATGTCGGTGGCGTAGATCTGCGTGCGCGCGAGCAGGCCTTCTTCGCGCAGCAGGATGGCCAGCGAGAACACTTCCTCGCCGGTGCTGCAGCCCGCCACCCACACCTTGACCGAAGGGTAGGTGTGCAGGATCGGCACCACGTGCTGCCGCAGCGCCAGGAAGTACGACGGGTCGCGGAACATCTCGCTCACCGGGATCGTCAGGAACTGCAGCAGACGGCCGAAGAGAGCGGTGTCTCGCAGCACCCGATCCTGCAGCGCCGAAATGCTCGGAAGGCCGAGCTGGTCGAGCGCGTACAGCACCCGCCGCTTCTGCGAGGCGGTGGTGTAGTTGCGGAAGTCGTAGCTGTACTTGAGATAGATCGCCTCCATCAGCAGGCGCAGCTCGATTTCGGTGTCGCTCAGCGGAGGCAGCGGCGCGGCGCCTGTGGCACCTTTGGGTTTGCCCTGGCGCGTGGTCACAGCCGCTCCATCTTCGGCATCCAGACGCGCAGCAGCGAGAACAGGCGCTCCAGGTCCACCGGTTTGGCGAGGTAGTCGTTGGCGCCGGCGGCCAGGCACTGCTCGCGGTCGTCCTTGGTGGCCTTGGCGGTGATGGCGATCACAGGCATGGCCGCGAAGCGCGGGTCGCCGCGCAGGCGGCGGGTGGCTTCCAGGCCGTCCATCTCCGGCATCATCACGTCCATCAGCACGAGGTCGATCTCGCTGACCTGGTCGAGCCGCTCGAGCGCCTCGCGGCCGTTGCGTCCGATCTCGACGATGGCGCCGCGTTGCTCCAGGGCGCTGGTCAGCGCGAAGATGTTGCGCACATCGTCGTCCACCAGGAGGATGGTGCGGCCCTCGAAGATGCGGTCGCGCCCGCGCGCCGTCTTCAGCATGCCCTGGCGTTCGCTCGAAAGCTCCGCCTCCACCTTGTGCAGGAAGAGCGTGACCTCGTCGAGCAGCCGCTCGGGCGAGCGCGCGCCCTTGATGATGATCGAGCGCGAGTAGCGCTGCAGCTCCGTCTCTTCGTCGCGCGTGAGGTTGCGCCCCGTATAGACGATGACCGGCGGGAACGACACGATCTCTTCCGCGGCCATGGCCTTGAGCAGTTCGCTGCCCTGCATGTCGGGCAGCCTGAGGTCGGTGATCATGCAGTCGAACACGCGGGTTCGCAGAAGCTCCAGGGCCTCCTCGCCGGAGCCGACGGCGACGATCTCGATATCCTCGTCTCCGATCAGCCTGATGACGCTCTCGCGCTGCAGCTCGTCGTCTTCCACCAGCAGCACGACCTTGACCTTCTGCGTGAGCTTTTCCTCCAGCCGGCCGAACACCTTCATCAGCTCGTCGCGCGTGGCCGGCTTCAGCGCGTAGCCGATGGCGCCCATCTGCAGCGCCGCGCCCTGGGCGCTTTCGGCGGCCGAAACCACGTGAATCGGGATGTGCCGGGTGTGGGGCGAATCCTTCAGCCGCTGCAGCAGGTCGAGGCCGGTGCTGTCGGGCAGGCGCATGTCCAGCAGGATGGCGTCGGGCAGGAATTGGGAGGCCAGGTCGAATCCGTCTGCCGCACCGTGCGCCACCAGGCAGCGGTAGCCCAGTTCGTGCGCCAGGTCGTAGAGGATGTGCGCGAACTGCGGCTCGTCCTCGATCACCAGCACGCGGCGCACCTGGTCGCGCGGCAGGCCCCGGTCATCGGCGAACTGGGGCGCTGGCACGGGGGCGGGGGGCTTGGGCGCCAGCGCGGGTTGCGAGCGAGGTGGCTGATGGTCCTGCGAGTGCGTGGATCTGGGCGTGTAGACGGCCGGCGGCTTCTGCTGCTGCTGATCCGCCGATGCCTGCGGCGCCTTGGCCGGCAGCTCGAGCACGAAGGTGCTGCCCTGGCCCGGCGTGCTCTCGACGGTGAGCGTGCCGCCGAGCAGCTGCGTGAGGTCGCGCGAGATCGAAAGGCCCAGTCCGGTGCCGCCGTAGCGTCGGCTGGTGGTGCCGTCGGCCTGGCGGAAGGCTTCGAAGATCAGCTCGTGCTGCTGCGGATCGATGCCGATGCCCGAATCGGACACCGCGAAGGCCGCGCCGCCGCCGGCCGTCGCCGATATGCGCAGCTTCACCTCGCCGCTGTCGGTGAACTTGATCGCGTTCGACAGCAGGTTCTTCAATATCTGTTCCACCCGCAGCCGGTCGGTGATCAGCGAGACAGGCGCGTCGGGCCGCAGTTCGAGCCTGAAAGCAAGGTTCTTCTGCATGGCCAGGGGGCCGAAGGTGCTTTCGAGGCTGTGGGCCAGCTTGGCCAGCGCTACGTCTTCCGGCATCACTTCAAGCTTGCCGGCTTCCACCTTCGCAATGTCGAGGATGTCGTTGATCAGCACCAGCAGGTCGTTGCCCGAGGAATAGATCGACTCGGCGAACTTCACCTGTTCCGGCGTCAGGTTGCCCTGCGGGTTGTCGCCCAGCAGCTTGGCGAGGATGAGCGCGCTGTTGAGCGGCGTGCGCAACTCGTGCGACATGTTGGCGAGAAATTCCGACTTGTAGCGGCTGGCGCGCTGCAACTCGTCGGCGCGGTCTTCCAGGTCGCGCTGCACGCGGCGCAGCGCGGTGTTGCGCTGGTCGAGCGCCTCCGTGCGTTCGGAGAGCTGGCTGTTGGTCTGCTCCAGCTCGGCCTGCTGGTTCTCCAGCATGGCCTGCGAGGCGCGCAGCGCGCGCGACTGCTCTTCGAGTTCCTCGTTGGCGGTGCGCAGCTCTTCCTGCTGCACCTGCAGCTCCTCGTTGAGCTGCTGGGTCTCCGCCAGCACGTCCTGAAGCTGCTCGCGGTAGCGCGCCGCCGCCAGCGAAGTGCCGATGTCGTCGGCCACGATGTCGACCAGCTGGCTGCCGCGCTCGTCCAGTGCGCCCGGCAGGCCGAGCTCGACCACGCCGTTGACCATGCCGCTGCTTGCCACCGGCACAAGCAGCACCGCTTTCGGCGCCATCTCGCCCAGGCCGGAGTTGACTCTGAGGTATTCGGCGTCGATGGGGTCGATCAGCATGCGCCGGTTCTCGGCGGCGGCCTGGCCGACCAGGCTTTCGGTGGGTGAAAACACCTGCGGCATGGCCTCCGCGGCGCTGGAGAAGCCGTAGCTCGCGGCCCGACGCAGCGGGCCGTGGCGCTCGCGCACATAGATGGCGCCGACCGACGTGCCCAGGTAGCGGGAGAAGAAGGAAAGGATCTTGCGGCCCATGTCGGGCGCGCTGAGCTCCCCGACAAGATCGCCCACCAGTTCGGTCTGCGCGCCGCGCAGCCAGGCCTCATGCGCCAGCCGCTCGGCGTGGCTTGCCTGTTCATTGAGCACCACGTCATAGCTGTCGGACAGCCGCACCAGCTGCCTGCGCCCGAAATAGGCCACCAGTCCGGTGAGGCCCAGCGTGAACAGCAGGAACAGCCCGATCACCCACCATGCGGTGCGGTTGGACTCGTTGTTGCGCTGGAAACGCAGGGCCTGTTCGGTTTCCAGGAACGCGGTGAACTCGGCGCGCATGCTGTCGGTCAGCCGCTTGCCGCGGCCCAGCCGCACCTGCAGCTGGGTGTCCTGCCCGTTGCGGCGCGCCGCGATCAGGTCCGCGGCGTACTGGTTCCAGCTGGCCTGGATGGCGGCGATGCGGTCGACCCGTTCCACCTGCTGGCGGTTGTCCGCCACCAGCTCGCGCAGCGCGGTGGTATCGGCCTTGACGCGGGGCACGGCGTCCTGATAGGGCTCCAGAAAGCTCTCGTCACCGGTGATCAGGAAGCCGCGCATGCCGGTTTCCATGTCGATGCTCTGGCGCTGCAGTTCGGTGGCGGCGCGGGTGACGCGGTCGGTGTGCTCGACCCAGCCGATGGTCGACAGCAGGAACAGGATCAGCCCGACGAACACCACCGCGCCGAACAGGCCGCCGATCAGGGGAAGCTTGATGTTGCGGCTCAGCAGTCGCTCGAAATCGTCGGGGTCGATCGCGTTGGGTGTCTTCGTCATCGGTGCTATTTGTAAGCAAAACTTGTGAAGTCTGACCGATAAATGCGCATGGCCCTGTCGGAAAAGACCTCGTCACTGCTTTTGAGGCCATCCGGGACCTCGATCGGCACTTTGTGCCCTGAAAGGCCCGGGAGACGGTTGACGCCTCATCGTCGCGGAAATCTGTACGTTCATACAGTATTCTTGCGGCTGCTGGTACCGTGCGGCGCCCCCCGCATCCGCCAGCCGTCCTGCAATGAGCAACGAAACCATCGATCCGCCAGACCCGTTTCCCGTCGCCGGGCACACCATCTCCGTCAAGGCCCTGTGCGCCTTCGGTGCGAAGGCCGGCGACCTGGACCTGCGCTTCGTGCCGGCGCCCAGCGCGCTCGAAGGCATGGCCGGGCATGCGCTCGTGCAGCATCGGCGTGGAGGGGAGTACGAATGCGAGATTGCGCTCGAAGCCAACTGCGGCGGAGTGCATGTGTGCGGGCGCGCCGACGGATACGAGTTCGACCGGGGCAGGGTGGAGGAGATCAAGACCTTCCGCGGCGACTTCGACGCCATCCGCGGCAACCACCGCGCGCTGCACTGGGCACAGGCCCGCACCTATGGCTGGATGCTGTGCGAGCGGGACGGCCACGACGAGATGGTCGTGGCGCTGGTCTACCTCGACCTCGCCACCGGCGAGGAAACCGTGCTCGAAGAGCATCGCACCCGCGAGGCCCTGCGCGAGCACTTCGAGCTGCTGTGCAGCCGCTACGCCGCCTGGGCCGCGAGCGAGGCAGCTCACCGTGCCGCGCTGAGCGATGTGCTGGCCGCGCTCGCGTTTCCGTACGGCAGCTTCCGCGCCGGCCAGCGCGAACTCGCCGAGGCCGTCTACCGCGCGGGTTCGGGCGGACGGTGCCTGATGGCCCAGGCGCCCACCGGCATCGGCAAGACGCTGGCCACCATCTTCCCGCTGCTGAAGGCGCGTGCCGCCGACAAGGTCGACAAGCTTTTCTTCCTGACGGCCAAGACTTCGGGCCGGCCCGTGGCGCTTGATGCGCTGCGCGTGCTCGACAAAGGCCGGGGGCGGGGCAGGTTGCGCGTGCTCGAACTCGCGGCCCGCGAGAAAGTCTGCGAATACCCCGGCCGCGCCTGCCACGGCGACGCATGCCCGCTCGCCCGGGGCTTCTACGACCGCCTGCCCGCCGCGCGCGAGCAGGCCGCGCAGATGGCGTGGCTGGACCGCGAGGCGCTGCGCGACATCGGTCTCGCGCACGAGGTCTGCCCTTATTTCCTGGCGCAGGAGATGGCGCACTGGGC
>NZ_JASMRZ010000066.1 GCF_030462475.1 Variovorax sp. CAN15 | reverse complement strand
AGCTCGGGCAGCGCCAGCAGGCGCGTCTTGCGCAGCGCCTGCACATCCACCAGCAGCCAGCGCGGATCGTCCTTCTTCGAGCCCGCGTCGTAGTAGGGCGACTTCGCATCGAACTGCGTCGGATCGGGCTTGATGCCCGAGGCCACCCGGCAGGACCTGCAGGAGATCGCCGCGCGGCTCGCGGCCTCCATCGACGCGGTCACGCGCGCAGCAGCGGCGCGCTGAGCGCCACCACTTTCCCGTCCGTCCGTTTCCTTCCCCCCACCCACCGTTCCGAGGAGCGTTCCATGCCCAAGCTTCGTCCGCTGTTTTCCTTCGCCGCCGTGCTTGCGGCCGCGCTCATGCCCTTCGCCGCCGCGCAGGCGCAGGAGAACGACACGCTCGCCAAGATCAAGGCCAGCGGCTCCATCACCTTCGGCTACCGGGAGTCGTCCTTCGGCTTCTCCTACCTCGACGGCAATCTCAAGCCCGTGGGCTACAGCATCGAGATCTGCAACCGCATCGTCGAAGCGGTGAAGAGCGAGCTGAAGATGCCGGCTGTCGAGATCAAGTACCAGGCCGTCACTTCGGCCAACCGCATTCCGCTGGTGCAGAACGGCACGGTCGACATCGAGTGCGGTTCCACCACCAATCTCGTCGAGCGCCAGAAGCTGGTGGCTTTCTCGCCGGACATCTTCCGCTACAACGTGCGCATGCTGGTGAAGGCCGATTCGGGCATCAGGAGCATCGCCGACCTGCAGGGCAAGACGGTGGCCACCACCAGCGGCACCACCTCGTTCCGCCTGCTGCGCGAGGCCGACCGGGGCCGCAGCCTGGAGGTGACCAACCTCGCGGGCAAGGACCACAGCGACTCCTTCCTGCTGGTGGAAAGCGGCCGCGCCCAGGCCTTCGTGCTCGACGACATCCTGCTGGCCGGCCAGATCGCGAACGCGCGCAGCCCCAGGGACTTCATCATCACCGGCGAAAGCCTGCGCACCGAGAACCAGTCGCTGATGTTCCGCAAGGACGATCCGGCCTTCAAGGCGCTGGTCGACCGCGTGGTCTCGGGCATGATGAAGTCGGGCGAGATGGAGAAGCTCTATGCCAGGTGGTTCATGTCGCCGATTCCGCCCAAGGGCATCAACATCAACTACCCGCTGAATGCCGAGACGAAGGACGCTTTCGCCAATCCCTCCTCCAAGGGCATCTGAGCGCCACTGCCTGAATCCATGACCCGCATTGCCTTGATCCACGCGCTCTCGCATTCCGTCGCGCCCATCAACGAAGCCTTCGCGCGCGACTGGCCCGAGGCCGTGCGCATGAACCTGCTCGACGACAGCCTCTCGGCCGACCTGGCGCGCGAGGGCAAGGGGCTCGACGCGGCGATGCACGAGCGCTTCCAGCGCCTCGCGCGGTACGCGGTCGACACCGGTGCGCAGGGCATTCTCTTCACCTGCTCGGCCTTCGGGCCGTGCATCGAGGCGGTGGCGCGGCGGCATGCGGGCATTCCGGTGCTCAAGCCCAACGAGGCCATGATCGACGAGGCAATGCAAGGGGAGGGCAGGCTGGGCCTCATCGCCACTTTCGCGCCCACGCTGGCGTCGATGCCGCCGGAGTTCCCGCAGGGCATGGCGCTCGAAACCGCGCTGGCCGAAGGCGCGCTCGACGCGCTGAACGCGGGCGACGTGCAACGCCACGACGCGCTCATCGCCGCCCAGGCCGCGGCACTGCGCGAGCGCGGCTGCACGCGCATCGCGCTCGCGCAGTTCAGCATGGCGCGCTCGCGCGCGGCCTGCGTGGCGGCCAGCGGGCTGCCGGTGCTCACCACGGTCGACAGTGCGGTGCGCGCGCTGCGCCGCCGCACCGGTGCGGGCTCTTCAGCGTAGGCGCGAGAACTCGATCACCGAGAACAGCGCCGTCATCGCGATCTGCGCCGCGTCGCTGCGCCCGAGGTTGCGGGTGAGGCCGGTTTCGCGGTCGGTGGCTTCCAGGCCCTGCGACAGGCGCCGGTAGATGTCGGCCGAAGGCATGCTCGCCGAGGTGCCCAGCGCATCGCAGTAGGTGTCGGCGAGCACGGCCGCGAGCTGCTCGCTCTGCTCGTTCGACAGCTTCATCGGATCGCCGGTGAACACCGAGGCGATGCAGTGCATCAGGTAGGCCTGTGTTTCGAGCGAGAACGACTGTTGCCGCACGTAGCATTCGACGGCGGCCMAGAACAACGGCTCGGAAGTGCGGCGCCAGCTTTCGAGCACCTTTCGCGCTTTGGCCACCAGGTCGGCGTGCGTGTCGCCGGGCTCGGTGGGGCGCAGCGCCAGCCCCTGCAGGGTGAGCGCGGCTTCCGAGCCGGCCGCGCCGAGGATGAAGCTCCAGAACTTCCAGCGCGCGTACCACTTCTTGTCATGCGCGGGGTCCAGCGGCTCGAGCAGCCAGAAATCGATGCTCTGCACCGCGTCGCCGCGCTGCTCGGCCACGTTGCCGTCGCCCAGGTCGAGCGCCGCCATGCCCGACTGCATGCGGTCGGCCGCGATGTGGCCCTGCGCGACGATGCCCGCGCTGGAGCCCGAGAAGTCGATGTCGCGCAGCCGCTGCATCAACTGCTGCAGCTCGTGGGCCGACGCGCCGGTGGCCTCGGTGACCCGGCGCATCGAGGCGCGCTGCTCGCACTCGAGATCCTGGGCGTTCTTGCGGCGGTCTTCGCCGTGGTCATCGAAAGTCGACGCGTGTTCTTCGAGTCTGTCGCCGGGCGTGAACGTTCGCATTACCAAGGGCTCCTTCGGCATCACACATGCCTTTGCACACCCTCGACTGTGTGTCAATTCGACCTGCCTGAACATCACCGGAACAGGGGAGTCTGAGCCCGAGCTGACCAGCCCCCTCGCGATAATGGCCGCACTTGAAAGGACTACGCGTGGATATTGTTTTGCTGGCCAAGGCCGCCGTCATGGGCATCGTCGAAGGCCTCACCGAATTTCTGCCCATCTCTTCGACCGGCCACCTGATCCTTGCGGGTTCGCTGCTCGGCGGATTCGGCGACAACCGGGGCAAGGTCTTCGAAATTGCCATCCAGACCGGCGCGATCTTCGCGGTGATCCTGGTCTACTGGCAGAAGATCAGATCGACCGTCGTCGCACTGCCGCGGCAACCGAAGGCACAGCGCCTGGCGCTGAACATCTTCATCGGCTTCCTGCCCGCCGTGGTGCTGGGCCTGCTGTTCGGCAAGGTCATCAAGGCGCACCTGTTCATCCCGACCGTGGTGGCCAGCACCTTCATCATCGGCGGCTTCATCATCCTGTGGGCCGAGAAGCGTCCGCCCGGATCGATCCGCGTCGAGCATGTCGACGACATGACGCCGTGGGACGCGCTCAAGGTCGGCCTGGTGCAGTGCTTCGCGATGATCCCGGGCACCAGCCGCAGCGGCTCGACCATCATCGGCGGCATGCTGCTGGGCCTCTCGCGCCAGGCGGCGACCGACTTCTCGTTCTTCCTGGCCATCCCGACGCTGATCGGTGCCGGCGTCTACAGCGTCTACAAGGAGCGCGCGGCGCTGTCGATGGCCGACGTGCCGCTGTTCGCGGTGGGGCTGGTGTTCTCGTTCATCAGCGCGTGGCTGTGCGTGCGCTGGCTGCTGCGCTACATCAGCAGCCACAGCTTCACGCCGTTCGCGTGGTATCGCATCGCGTTCGGCATCGTGGTGCTGGTCACTGCGTGGACCGGCACGGTGGTCTGGGCGGACTGATCCGGTTTCAGCTCGCGGCGCCCAGCAGGGCGCTCGCGGCTGCGGCTTCCTGCCGCACCGCCGCGGCGATGGGTCCGTCGATCGACGGATCGAAGCCGCCCGTGGCACCCAGCGCGGTGATCACGGCGCAGACCCTCCCCGCATAGTCGTACACCGGCGCCGCCACGGCGCTGATGCCGCGCAGGTAGGTGTCCCTGACGCTCGCGCAACGCGCCTGCCGCACCTCGTGGCGCAGCTGGCCGATCGGATCCTTCGCGTCGAGCTGCGCGCGCATCTCCGGCGTGGCATCGGCCAGCTCCTGCTCGGCCAGCGCCAGCACGCGCGACTCGTCGAGCAGCCCCAGGAAGGCCCGGCCGGTGGCCGACCACAGCATCGACATCACCGAGCCGGCGCGCACGTTCACCGTCACCGGCAGGCCCGGCTCCTCGAAGCGCACGATGGTCGGGCCCTTGTTTCCCATCACCGCCACGAAGCAGGTCACCTCCAGCGATTCGCGCAGGCGGATCAGGCAGGGCTCGGCCGCCCGGATCGGATCGGCCTGGCGCATGGCGGCCAGGCCGATCTGGATGGCTTCGGTGCCCAGGTAGTAGTGCTGCGAGGCGGCGTCCTGCAGCACGAGGCCCGCTTCCATCAGGCTCGCGAGGTAGCGGTGCACCTTGGCGGGGCTCTCGGCGACGTGCGCCGACAGCGCGGTCAGGCTGCTGCGCCCGCCCAGGTGCGCCAGCCCCTTGAGCACGGACATGCCGGTCTCGGCGGACTGCACGCGCTGGCGGCGTTCGCGGGTGGGAGGAGAGGAGGGCTCGGATTCCGTGGACTGCGTCATGAAGGCTGGATGTTAGGTGCTCGCACGATGGGGTCGGGTAAACCCGCGATCCGATAATTACGCTATGCGTATGATAATTACGCAATACACAAAATCCGGTACGGAGACTCCCTCATGAAGAAGCACATCGCCCGCTGCCTCGCGGTTCTTTCCCTGGCTGCCGTCGCCGCCAGCGCCGGCGCACAGCAGGCCTATCCCGCCAAGCCGATCCGCTGGATCGTCCCCTACGCGGCCGGCGGCGGTTCCGACTTCCTTGCGCGCACGGTGGCGCAGACGCTGTCCACCCAGGTCGCGCAGCCGGTGCTGGTGGACAACAAGCCGGGCGGCAACACCGCGCTGGCCGCTTCCGAAACCGCGCGCGCGGCGGCCGACGGCTACACCGTGCTCTCCGCGGACAACGGCACGCTGGTGTTCAACCCCGCGCTCTACAAGTCGCTGAGCTACAGCCCCACGAAAGACCTGGCGCCCGTCACGCTGATGGGCAAGTTCCCGATGATCCTGGTCGTCGGCGCGAACTCGGGCTTCAGTTCGGCCAAGGACTTCATCGCCCAGGCCCGGGCCAGGCCCGGCGGCATCAACTACGCCTCGGCCGGCGCGGGCAGCCCGCACCACCTGGCCATGGAGCTGCTGAAGGTGGAGGCCAAGCTCTTCATGGTGCACGTGCCGTACCGCGGCGCGGCGCCCGCGCTGGCCGACGTGGTCGGCGGGCAGCTGCCGGCCATGATGGTCGACCTGGCCGCGGGCTCCGGCTTCATCAAGGGCGGCAAGGTGCGCGCGCTGGCCGTGGCCAACCCCACGCGCCTGCCGCAGCTGCCCGACGTGCCCACCTTCGCCGAGCTGGGCTACAAGAACGTCGAGGCCGCCGCGCTGGTCGGCGTGGTGGTGCCCTCGGCCACGCCGGCCGACGTGGTGAACACGCTCAACCGCCAGCTGGTCGCCGCCATCAACGAGCCCTCGGTGCGCACGCGCATGGTCGACTTCGGCGTGGAGCCGGTGGGCAACACGCCCGCGCAATACGCCGAGTTGCTGAAGAACGAGACGGTGCGCTGGCACAAGCTGATCCGCGACCTGAAGATCACCCTCGACTGAAGCTGCCCGCCATGTCCGATACCGCCACGTCCTCGCACACCTCCGGCTGTCCCGTCGCGCACGGGGCGCCGTCCTCCGGGCGCACGCCCACCGGCTGCCCGGTGAGCCAGCGCGCCGCCGGCTTCGACCCCTTCGAGGACGGCTACCAGCAGGACCCGCCCGAGTACGTGCGCTGGGCGCGCGAGCAGGAGCCCATCTTCTACAGCCCCAAGCTGGGCTACTGGGTGCTCACGCGCTACGAGGACATCAAGGCGGTGTTCCGCGACAACATCACCTTCAGCCCCTCGATCGCGCTCGAGAAGATCACGCCCACCGGCGAGGAGGCCAACGCGGTGCTGGCCTCCTACGGCTTCGCGCTCAACCGCACGCTGGTGAACGAGGACGAGCCCGCCCACATGCCGCGCCGCCGCGCGCTGATGGACCCGTTCACGCCCGAGGCGCTGAAGCACCACGAGCCCATGGTGCGCGAACTGGCGCGCGAGTACGTCGACCGCTTCATCGACGACGGCCGCGCCGACCTCGTCGACCAGATGCTGTGGGAAATTCCGCTCACGGTGGCGCTGCACTTCCTCGGCGTGCCCGAGGAAGACATGGACACGCTGCGCAAGTACTCCATCGCGCACACCGTCAACACCTGGGGGCGTCCGAAGCCCGAGGAGCAGGTGGCCGTGGCGCACGCGGTGGGCAACTTCTGGCAGTACGCCGGCAAGGTGCTGGCCAAGATGCGGCAGGACCCCGACGCGCCCGGCTGGATGCAGTACGGCATCCGCAAGCAGATGCTCCACCCCGAGGTGGTGACCGACTCGTACCTGCACTCGATGATGATGGCCGGCATCGTCGCCGCCCACGAGACCACCGCCAACGCCACCGCCAACGCGGTGAAGCTGCTGCTGCAGCACCCGCAGGTGTGGCGCGAGCTGTGCGAGGACCCGGGGCTCATTCCCAACGCGGTGGAAGAGTGCCTGCGCCACAACGGCTCGGTGGCCGCGTGGCGCCGCATGGTCACGCAAGACACTCAGGTCGGCGGCGTCGACCTGCCGGCGGGCTCGCGCCTGCTGATCGTCACCTCGTCGGCCAACCACGACGAGGGGCATTTTTCCGATGCCGACCTGTTCGACATCCGCCGCGACAACGCCAGCGACCATCTCACCTTCGGCTACGGCTCGCACCAGTGCATGGGCAAGAACCTGGCGCGCATGGAGATGCAGATCTTCCTGGAGGAGTTCACGCGCCGTCTGCCGCACATGCGGCTTTCCGAACAGCGCTTCACCTACGTGCCGAACACCTCCTTCCGCGGCCCCGAGCACCTGTGGGTGGAATGGGACCCGGCCGCCAACCCCGAGCGCGCGAACCCCGGCCTGCGCGACGTGCGCGTGCCGGTGCGCATCGGCGAGCCTTCGGCGCACGCCATCGCGCGGCCCGTGGTGGTGCAGGCCGTGACGCCCGTGGCCGAGGGCATCGTCAGGCTGCGCCTCGTGTCGCCCGACGGCAAGCCGCTGCCGCGCTGGACGGCCGGCTCGCACATCGACGTGGAATGCGGCACGCCCGAGCTGTCGCGACAGTACTCGCTGTGCGGCGACCCGGACGACGCGGGCGCCTTCGAGATCGCCGTGCTGCACGAGCCCGAGGGGCGCGGCGGCTCGGCCTGGGTGCATGGCAGCGTGAAGGCGGGCGACCGGCTGCGCATCCGCGGCCCGCGCAACCACTTCAGGCTCGACGAGTCGCTGAAGAAGGCGATCTTCATCGCCGGCGGCATCGGCATCACGCCGGTGAGTGCGATGGCGCGGCGCGCGAAGGCGCTGGGCATGGACTACGAGCTGCACTACAGCGGCCGCAGCCGCAGCAGCATGGCCTTCGTCGACGAACTCGCCGCGCTGCATGGCGAGCGGCTGCACCTGCACATTGCCGGTGAGGGCCGGCGCAACGACCTACGGGCGCTGCTCGCGCAGCCGGTGCCCGGCGCGCAGGTGTATGCCTGCGGCCCGCTGCGCATGCTCGAGGCGCTGGAAGACTGCTGCGCCGCCTGGCCCGAGGGAGCGCTGCGCGTGGAGCATTTCGAATCCACGCTGGCCACGCTCGATCCGTCGAAGGAACATGCCTTCGAGGTGGAGCTGAAGGATTCCGGCCTCGTCCTCACGGTGCCGCCCGACCAGACCTTGCTGACGGCCCTGCGCGCCGCGAACGTCGACGTGCAGAGCGATTGCGAGGAAGGCCTGTGCGGCTCCTGCGAGGTGCGCGTGCTCTCCGGCAAGGTCGATCACCGCGACGTGGTGCTCACGCGGCTGGAGCGCGACGCCAACACCAAGATGATGGCCTGCTGCTCGCGTGCCTGCGAAGGGCGGCTGGTGCTGGAGCTCTGATCAGACTGCCAGCGGCATTCGCAGCGCGACTTGCGTTTCGCCCGGGCGCGACTGCAGCAGCAGCTCCGCGCCCAGCCGGCGCGCCCGCGTGCGCAGGTTGCGCAGGCCCGCGCCGGCCGTCTGGCCCTCGACCTCGAAGCCGCGCCCGTCGTCGCGCACGCTGAGCCGCAGATCGGCGCCATCGCGCGCCACCGTCACGTCCACCCGGCGGCTCGCGCTGTGCTTGAGCACGTTGGTCAGCGCCTCCTGCAGGAAGCGCATCAGGTCCAGGCTCTGCGAGGGCGGCAGCTCCAGCGTGTCGATGCCCGACACCTGCCAGCGGCAGTCGATGCCGTTGGCGTCCAGCAGTTGCGCGCTGCGGTGGCGCATCGGCGCCAGCAACTCGCCCAGGGCGCGGGTGCCGTCGTCGCGGCCGGTGGCGTCGATGATGAGCCGCAGGTCGTCGCGCAGGCGCTTGAGCATCGCCAGCAGCTCGGGCGCGCCGAGGTTCCCGGGCTTGCGCTCCAGCGTTGCGATGCTGCCCACCAGCATGCCGCCCAGCCCGTCGTGCAGGTCGCTCACCAGGTTCACGCGCTCGCCGATGCGCGCATGGGCCAGCTCCAGCGCATGCTGCTGCGCCAGCGTGGCGGCCAGCTCGGCCTTGGCCGCGTTCACTTCCTCGATCAGCTCGGTGTTGAAGTTCTCGATGCGCCGCAGGCTCTGCGCGAAGCGCGCCGCCTGCGTGAGCGCCATGCCCAGCAGCAGCACGTACGACGACATGTTGGTGTAGTAGACGTTGCTGTCGATCACCTGCGTGAACACCAGCAGGTCGTGCGCGCCCGTCACGGCCGAGATCGCCATGAAGGGCGCGATGGAGCGCACCGGGCTGCCGCGATGGCGCCAGCCGTACACCAGGGCGCAGCTGTTCACCACGATGACCGTGAGGCCCCCCACCAGCGTCCAGATGGCCCTGTGCGCCGCCAGCGACGGCTCGGGCGCCAGCCACAGGTCGAGCACGCCGGCCGCCGCCACCAGCGCGGCCGCGCCTTCGAGCCGTGGCAGGCGGCGCCCGCAGTAGCGCAGCACGAACAGCAGGTACGACACGCTGAACACCAGCAGCAGCGAGGTGTTGAGCGCCTGCCAGTGATGGTTGGAGCTGAAAGGCCAGGGGCTGGTTGCGATCTGGTTGTAGGCGAACAGCAGCCACAGCACCGACATCGCCGCGAACCAGCCATAGGCCGTCTCGCGCCGGCGCAGCCACCACCAGGCGGCGAAGAAGGCCGAGACTGCCGCGCTGACCGCGAGGCCCAGCACCTGCAGGTCGTGCCGCACCAGCCGCTCGCGCTCGAAGCGCGACTGCATCGCCGCCGGTTCGCCGATCTCGACCGGCCCCAGTCCCGCCTGGTAGGGCGCCAGCCCCGAGACGCGCACCAGCAGGGTGTTGGTGCCTGGCTTCAGCAGCGGCGGCGCCAGCAGCCAGTAGCGCGGCGTGTTCCAGGCGCGGGTGAGCGGCTCGACCAGGCTCTGGTCGCGCGAAATCGTCGTGCCGTTGAGCGACACCTCGCCGGCCATGTTCAGGTAGTGCAGCAGCAGGCCCGCTTCACGCAGCTGTTCGGGCTGCTCCCAAGTGAGGCGATACCAGACCACGCCGTCGAAGCCGGCCCAGCGCGCGGCCCAGCTGTCGGGCAGGGCGACGGGCGTCCAGCCCTCGGCGGGCGGGGCGGTGTCGCCCCAGCCAGTGCCGCGCACGGCCTCCACGCGCAGCGCGGGAGCGGCGAGCTCTTCAGCGGCGAAGGCCGGGCCGACTGCAAAGAGCAGAAAAAGCAGCGCGCCCGTCAGCGCAGCAAGCCATGCCTTCGCGCCTCGAAGACGGCTTCGGTGCGCGAACTCACAGCCAGCTTGCGGTAGATGTTCTTGGTGTGGCATTCCACGGTCAGTCTGGAGATCGAGAGCGATTCGGCCATGTCGCGGTTGCTCAGGCCTTGCGAGACGAGCTCCAGTATCTTGCGTTCCCGGCGCGTGAGCGCGGCCGGTGCTTCCCCGGATGCCTGCACCGCCGTTTCGGCCGGCGGCGGCTGGTGCGTCGCCAGCCAGGCGAGGATGTGGCGCGCGATGCTCGGGTCGATGGGCGCGCCGCCCTGTTCGATGCTGCGCAGCGCAATGCCCAGTTCGATGTCGTCGCGCTCCTTCAGCAGGTAGCCGATGGCGCCCGCGCGCAGGGCCGCGAAGATGATTTCCTCCGTGCGCCAGGCCGAGATCACCACCGCCGGAACGCCCGGGTGGTGCGCCTGCAGCCAGCCGATGAGTTCCACGCCGCTGCCGTCGGGCAGGCCGATGTCCACCAGCACCACGCCGTAGCCCTGTTCGTCCAGCAGCTGCCGGGCGCCGGCGACGCTGTCGGTCACCGATATGCGGTTCTCGTCGCAGCCGAGGGTGGAGAGCACGTAGCGCAGGCGCTCCTGCATGGCCGGGTCGTCCTCGACGATCAGCGTGGGGCTCAGCGAAACGGGTTCGGCGTCTTCGGTGGAAGGAGGGGGCATGCGTCGGATTCTTGGGGCGGCACGGTGAGCCGGGCGCGAGGTATTTATCTATTTTCCAGACTTGTTGCCAACTATTGCCGCGCAGGCCTGCACATGATCAGGTACGCCGAATTCGTGACCGGCTCCAGGTGCTCCGCCTCGCCGTGGAAGCCCAGCCGCTCGTAGAAGGCCACGCTGCGCGGCGTGAAGGTTTCCAGGAAGCAGGGCGCGTCCGCCGCGTCGGCCTCGGCCAGCGTGGGCGCCAGCAGCTGCGCGCCCAGCCCGCGCCCTTGCGCATCGGGGGAGATGCCGAGGATCGACAGGTACCACGCATGCGCGGGCACCACGGCCGGCGAGCGGGCGGCCATGAAGTCGACGATGCGGCGGTAGTTGTCGTTGCCTCTCGGGCCCAGCGTGGCGGCGAGGTATTCGCTTTTCGCGGCCGACTCGGCCGTGTCGACGGCCTCGCTGCGCGGCAGCAGCCAGGCCGCGGCGCCGAGGCGGGCGTTTTCGGTGGCCAGAAAGCGGCCGGTGCGCGCGGCTTCGCCCAGCGAGTAGGCGAAGTAGTCGGCGAGCACCGCCTTGCGTCGAGGCATGTCGTGCTCGTGGTCGACCGAGATCGCGAGGTAGAAAGGATCGACGATCAGTGCGTCGGCCAGCGCGGGCGCTGACGGGAAATCGGGCTGCATGCGGGATCGGCAGGGTTCAGGATTGGTCCGGGCGATTCTAGGCAGCCGCCCCCCGGCCGCGCCCCGCATGCCTGCGGCTGCTACCCGCTTGTCCTTCGCTCCCGCTCAGCCAAACCCGCACCGGCAGGCGCCGCGACCGCACGCTCGGCAAAATCGGACGCACTTTCCTCGACGAACAAGAAACGGAGCAATGCGAATGACGCTGGCAATGAGCTGGAGCGAATGGGCCCAGCACGATGGCATCGGCCTGGCCGAACGGGTGCGCAAGGGCGACGTGAGCGCGGCGGAGCTGGCCGCGCAGGCGGCCGCCGGCATCGCTAGGCTCGATCCGCAGCTCGACGCGGTCGTCGAAGTCTTCGAAGACGTGGTCGCCGATCCGCTGAAGGACGGCATGAACCCCGAGGGCATCTTCGCGGGCCTGCCCTACCTGATGAAGGACCTGGGCCCCACGCTGAAGGGCCGGCTGCAGGAGTTCGGCTCGATGATGATGCAGGGCCACCGCCCGACGGCCGACAGCTTTCTCACACAGCAGCTGCGCAAGGCGGGGCTGAACATCGTGGGCCGCAGCACCACGCCGGAGTTCGGCGTGTGCAGCTCGGCGGAGAACGCCTTCCACGTCACGCGCAATCCCTGGGACCTCGAATACACCACCTGCGGCTCGTCGGCCGGCACGGCGGCGATCGTGGCCGCGGGCGTTCTGCCGCTGTCGCATGCCACCGACGGCGGCGGCTCCATCCGCATTCCGGCGGGCGTGAACGGCAACATCGGGCTGAAGGTGTCGCGCGGCGTGTTCTCGCTGGCGCCGGGGCTGTCCGATCTTTCGGGGCTGGTGTCGATCCAGGGCTGCCACAGCCGCACCGTGCGCGACACGGCCGCCTTCGTCGACCACTGCCGCGGCGGCGCGCCCGGCGAGTTCATGCCCTTCTGGTCGCCGGCCGAGCCGTACAGCGAGCTCATCCGGCGCGACCCGGGCCGCCTGCGCATCGCTCTGTCGCACGAGTGGGGCGACTTCCGTGCAACGCCGCATTTCGTGGCCGAGCTGGAGCGTGTCGGCAAGTTTCTCGAAGGGCTGGGCCACCACGTCGAATGGGTGCTGCCCGAGGTCGACTTCAAGGCCGCCTTCGACGCCCAGACCACCTGCTACATCAGCAACTTCGCGCAGGTCATCGACGGCCACCTGCACCGGCTGGGGCTGGAGCGCCCGCCGGCCGAGCTGCTGGAGCCGATCAACATCAAGATCTGGGAAGCGGGACTGCACACCTCGTACACCGAGCGCGCGAAGATGCAGGCGGTGTTCAACACCACCTCGCGCGCCTTCGGCGACTTCTTCCAGCGCTGGGACATCATCCTCACGCCCGTCACCGCGCTGCCCACGCCCAAGGTGGGCACCAGCGAGTACCTCACGACCAGCACGAACCCCTCGGTATACGACTGGTTCGCCAACCTCTGGCAGAACTTCGCGTACACGCCGCTGGCCAACCTGTGCGGCATGCCGGGCATCTCGCTGCCGATGGCCGAGCAGGAAAACGGCCTGCCGCTGGGCATCCAGGCGCAGGCGGCGCAGGCGAACGACGGGCTGCTGCTGCAGCTGGCCGCGCAGATCGAGCGGGCGCTGGGCGGCAAGTGGAATGCGGGGCGCCGGCCGGGAGTGCACGTCACCCAGGTGTGACGGGCTGCTTTCCCGTCAGAGCAGGTTGCGCAGCGCGGCCTCGATGGCCGCTGCGGTGGCCAGCGGCTTTTCCATCGGGAAGAGGTGCGTGCCGTCCATCATGGCGATGCGGCCCCTGGTGACCTTCTGGGTCATCGCCATGCCCACGCGCTTCATCTCGGCCGACTGGCGCCCGCCGATGAAGGCCGCCTTGCACTTGAGCGGGTGCGCGCGCAGCAGTGCGCCGAGGTTGTGGGGCAGGGTGTTGTAGATGGCGGTCTCGACGTCGCGGTCGAAGCTCAGGGCGCGGGCGTCCTGTGCGTCGAAGGTGCCGTGGTCGATGTAGTCGTGCAGCACCTGCTCGTCCCACTTCGCGAAGGCCTTCTTGGCGCGGAAGTGCTCGAACACCGCCTCGCGGTGCTCCCAGCTGTTCTTGCGCTTGCGGCTGATGGCGCCGGGCGACACGCTCTTCATGAGCGGCGTGCGCTTGACCATGTTGAGCGTGTTCGCGCGCCAGCCGCCGAGGATGGGCGAGTCGATCAGCACCACGCCGCGCGCCAGCTCGGGGTGCTGTGCGGCGCACATCAGGCTCAGGAATCCGCCGAGCGAATGGCCGATCAGGAACGCCGGGCCGCCCGCGCGGTCGGCGCGCGCCTTCGCGAAGTCGGCCAGCTGCTGCACCAGGTGCGGCCAGTTGTCGGTGACTGGGTACTTCGGGTCGTGCCCGAATTTCTCGATGGCATCGACCTCGAAGCCGCGGTTGCGCAGGCTGTCGAGGACGACGCGGTAGGTGCTCGCGGGAAAGCTGTTGCCGTGCGAGAAGACGACGGGTGGCACGGCTTCCTTAGATGAGCTTTTCGTCGGGGGTAGAGATCTTGCGCAGCGGGCTGTGGCGCGTGGCCGGCATCTTCAGCGGATGCTCGGTATGGGCGTCGTCCCAGACCGGGTCCTCGATGCTGTCGAACACCTCGCGCAGCTTCTGGCCCCAGCTGTTGTGCACCATGCGGTAGTAGGGGTTGTCGGCGTCGATGCAGATCACGCGGTCGGTTTCGAGCTTGTTGGCCTCGTACACCACCAGGTCGAGCGGCAGGCCGACCGAGAGGTTCGACTTCATGGTCGAGTCCATCGACACAAGAGCGCACTTGGCGGCCTCGTCCAGCGGGGTCTCGGGCGTGAGCACGCGGTCGAGCACGGGTTTGCCGTATTTCGACTCGCCGACCTGGAAGTAGGGCGTCTCGGTGGTGGCTTCGATGAAGTTGCCGGCCGCGTAGACCAGGAAGAGGCGCATGCCTTCGCCCTTGACCTGCCCGCCGAAGATGAAGGACACGTTGAAGTCCAGCCCCGCGTGCTTCAGCGCCTCGGCATCGCGGTCGTACACATGGCGCACCGCCGAACCCAGCACGCGCGCGGCATCGAACATGCTCTTCGCGTTCCAGATGGTGATGGGGTCGCCCTGGGTGCCGTCATCGCGGGTTTCGCGCAGCTCCTCGATCTGGAGGATTTCGCGCACCGACTGCGAAATGCTCAGGTTGCCCGACGACAGCAGCACCATGACGCGGTCGCCCGGCTGCTCGTAGACGATCATCTTGCGGAAAGTGCTGATGTGGTCCACGCCCGCGTTGGTACGCGAGTCGGAGAGAAACACCAGGCCGGCGTTGAGTTTGATGCCTACGCAGTAAGTCATGGGTTCAGGTTCATCTGGCATGAACTGTGCCGGGTCATGCGGCGCCGAGTTCACGTTTGTTCAGTTTCTGAAGGGCATACAAGGCATCGAGGGCCTCGCGCGGGCTCATCGTGTCGGGGTCGAGCGCGGCCAGCGCGGATTCTACGGCGCTGGCCATGGGTGTTTCGGCCACCGGAGGCGGAGCGAACAGGTCGACCTGTGCACGAGTTTGCGCATGTTGCGATTCAAGTGCCTCCAGCGCCTGCCGCGCATGGTTGACCACCGCCGCAGGCATGCCCGCGAGCCGGGCCACCTGGATGCCGTAGCTCTTGCTGGCCGGGCCGGGTTGCATTTCGTGCAGGAACACGATGTCGCGGCCCGCCTCGGTGGCGCTCACGTGCATGTTCACCGCGCCGTGGTGCGTGGCCGGGAACTCGGTCAGCTCGAAATAGTGCGTGGCGAACAGCGTGAAGGCCTTGCTGCGGTCGTGCAGCTGGGCCGCGATGCCGGCGGCCAGCGCCAGCCCGTCGAAGGTGCTGGTGCCGCGGCCGATCTCGTCCATCAGCACCAGCGACTGCGCCGTGGCGCTGTGCAGGATCTGCGCTGCTTCCGTCATTTCGAGCATGAAGGTCGACTGCGCGTTGGCCAGGTCGTCCGCCGCGCCGATGCGGGTGTGGATGGCGTCGATGGGCCCGAGCCGGCAGGCGGCCGCCGGCACGTGCGAGCCGATGGAGGCCAGCAGCACGATGATGGCCACCTGCCGCATGTAGGTCGACTTGCCGCCCATGTTGGGGCCGGTGATGACCTGCATGCGCTGCTGCGGCCCGAGCTGCGTGTCGTTGGCGATGAAGCCGCCCGACGACTTCTCGGCCAGCCGCGCCTCCACCACCGGGTGGCGGCCCTGCTGGATCTCGATGCAGGGGTGCGACACGAAGCTGGGCGCGCGCCAGTGCAGCGTGTGCGAGCGCTCGGCCAGCGCGCACAGCGCGTCGAGCGTGGCAATGCCGCCGGCGAGCTGCGTGAGCGCGGGCACCGAGGGCTGCAGCGCGTCGAGCAGCTGCTCGTAGAGCCACTTCTCGCGGGCCAGCGCGCGGTCTTGCGCGCTCAGGGCCTTGTCCTCGAAGGCCTTCAGCTCGGGCGTGATGAAGCGCTCGGCGTTCTTCAGCGTCTGGCGGCGGCGGTAGTTGTCGGGCACCTTGGAGAGCGCGCTCTGCGTCACCTCGATGTAGAAGCCGTGCACGCGGTTGAACTGCACCCGCAGGTTGCTGATGCCGGTGCGCTCGCGCTCGCTGATCTCGAGCTTGAGCAGGAAGTCGTCGCAGTTCTCGCTGATGGCGCGCAGCTCGTCGAGCTCGGCGTCGTGGCCGGTGGCGATCACGCCGCCGTCGCGCACCAGCGCGGACGGGTCGGGCTTGATGGCGCTGGTCAGCAGGGCGGCGCAGCCCGGCGGCGGGGCGAGCCGCTCGGCGATCTGGGCGAGCAGCGCCGACGAGCCCGGCAGCAGCGGCGCGAGCTGCTCCGCCTTCAAAAGCGCGAGCTGCAGTGCCAGCAGTTCGCGCGGGCGCACCTGGCGAAGCGCGATGCGCGCGGCGATGCGTTCCACGTCGCTGGTGTTCTTGAGCTGCTCGCGCAGCGAGCGCCAGGGCGCGGCGGTGGCGCCGGGCCCCGTGGCCTGCAGCGCGCCGATGGCTTCGAGCCGGCCCTGCGCCTCGGAGCGGTCGCGCCGGGGCGAGAGCAGCCAGCGCTTGAGCAGGCGGCTGCCCATGCCGGTCATGCAGGTGTCGAGCAGCGAGAACATGGTGGGCGAGTCTTCGCCGCGCAGCGTCTGCACCAGTTCGAGGTTGCGCCGCGTGGTGGGCGGCAGCTCGATCAGGTCGCCGTCGCGCTCCACCGACAGCCGCTGCACATGCGAGAGCGCCCGGCCCTGGGTGTGCTCGGCGTAGCCCAGCAGCGCAGCCGCCGCGGCGTGCGCATTGGCGAGCGATTCGGCATTCCAGGCCGCAAGGCTGTTGCTGCCCATCTGCTCGGCCAGCTTGCGCTCGCCCAGGCCGCCGTCGAACTGCCAGGCCGGGCGCAGCGAGAGCGTGAAGGGCGTGGCGGCGCGCGCGGCCTTCAGGCGCTGCTCGAAGGCGGGCGTGACTTCGGCGCTGTAGAGCAGTTCGCTGGGGCCGATGCGCGCGATCCAGGCTTCGAGCGCGTCGGCCGGGCACTCGGCCAGCCGCAGCTCGGCGCCGGTCACGCTGAGCCAGGCCAGCCCGCAGAAGTTGCGCGAGCCCGCGTGCACCGAGAGCAGCAGCGAATCGGCCTTGTCGTTGAGAAGCTCGGTGTCGGTCAGCGTGCCGGGCGTGACCACGCGCACCACCTTGCGCTCGACCGGCCCCTTGGCGGCGCCCACTTCGCCCACCTGCTCGCAGATGGCGACCGATTCGCCCAGCTTGATGAGCCGCGCCAGGTAGGTGTCGACCGAATGGAAGGGCACGCCGCACATCACCACCGGCTGGCCGGCCGACTGGCCGCGCTGGGTGAGCGTGATGTCGAGCAGGCGCGCGGCCTTCTCGGCGTCGGCCCAGAAGAGTTCGTAGAAATCACCCATCCGGTAGAACAGCAGGGTGTCCGGATGGTCGGCTTTCAGGCCCAGGTACTGGGCCATCATCGGCGTGTGCCCAGAGAGGTCTGTCTTGGTCATTTCAATCAGTTGCTTGCGATCCGTGCCGCCGGCGTGCGGGGCAGGTGAGGGACATTCCTCGGCATTTTCCGTGCGGCCCGCCGCTCCTTATCCGGCACGGCGGGCGCCCTCCAGCTCCAGCGGCCACTGCCTGGTCTTGAGCATGAACAGCTCGAACAGGCCCGGCGCCATGGAGCGGTCGCCGGCCTCCCACTGCTGCCATCCGCGCAGCGAGGCCTGAACCGTCCGCGCGGCCTCGGTCTGCGTGAGGCCGGCGGCAAGGCGGGCGTCGCGGATGGCGGCGGGCGAGGGGCAGGATTGCTTGTTCGGGGAAGGCATGGGAGGCGAGGCGCCGTGACACCCGCGCACGGGTGAAAGTGCCGCGGGAATTCTACGTTCAATGCGCGTATGGCCGGCCCGCCGCGCATGCCGCGGCCGCCGCCTTGGGGGAACCGGAATTCGGCCGGACGGTGATCCGCCGCGATCGGTCTTGCGTATGACTGGTTCCATCACCGCCGACGCACCCGCCATGCCCCGAGCCTCCAGCACTTCCACCGCCATCCACTGGGTCGAACAGGGTCTGGTGCCCGATGCCGCCGTCCGGGTGGGCGTTCGCAGGCTGCTGCGGCAGCGCCTTGTCGAGCTCGACAGCGGCAACCCCGAGGCCGTGGCGCGCCACTCGCAGGCATTCTTCGAAGAGCTGCGCGACGCCCCGCTGGCCCTGCTGCCCGAGAAGGCCAACGAGCAGCATTACGAGCTCCCGGCCGACTTCTTCGCCGCCGTGCTCGGACCGCATCGCAAATACAGCTGCTGCTGGTGGCCCGAAGGGGTCGATACGCTGGAGCAGGCGGAGGCGGCGGCCCTGGCCGAGACCTGTGCCCGCGCGGGGCTGGCGGACGGGCAGCGCATTCTCGAACTCGGCTGCGGCTGGGGGTCGCTGAGCCTGTGGATGGCCGAGCGCTTCCCGGGCTCGCGCATCACGGCGGTATCCAACTCGAATTCGCAGCGCATGTTCATCACCGCCGAGGCGGCTGCACGCGGCCTGCGCAACCTCGAGGTGATCACCTGCGATTTCAACGACTTCGAGACGTCCGAACGCTTCGACCGGGTCGTGTCGGTGGAAATGTTCGAGCACCTGCGCAACTGGCCGCGCGCCTTCTCGAACGTCGCGCACTGGTTGAATCCGCAGGGGCGCTTCTTCATGCACGTGTTCGTCCACCGCGAGGCGCCGTACCCCTTCGAGGTGCGCGACGCGAGCGACTGGATGAGCCGCTACTTCTTCTCGGGCGGCATGATGCCCGGCGACGACCTCGCCCTGCGATGCCAGGACGACCTGCGCCTGCTGAACCAGTGGCGCTGGAATGGCCGCCACTACGCGAAGACCTCCGCCGCCTGGCTGTCGCGCATGGATGCCCGGCGCGACGAGCTCATGCCGCTGCTGGTTTCTGTCTACGGAGAGCGCGACGCGCCGATCTGGTGGACCCGCTGGCGCCTCTTCTTCATCTCGGTGGAAGAGCTGTTCGGCTATGCCGAGGGCGGCCAGTGGTGGGTCGGCCACTACCTGTTCGAGAAGCGCTGATGCCGGCGCGCGCCCTGGCTCTTGCCCTGGCGTTGGCATCGGCGGCCTGCGCGGCCTCGGCGCAGGAAGGCGGGATCGAGGAAGGCGAGTGGAACTTCACCGCCACGCTCGACGGCAAGCCGATCGGCACGCATCGCTTCGTGGTCGGCGGCAGCCCGGCGGCGCGCAGCGTCGACAGCCGCGCCGACTTCGTCGTGCGCATGCTCGGCGTGCCGCTCTACCGGTATCGCCATCACGCCGAGGAGCGCTGGGCCGGCGACTGCCTGCGCGAACTGCGCTCCGAGACCGACGACGACGGCACCCGGCAGCAGGTCGCGCGCCGCTTCGACGGCGACTGCCAGATGACTTTCGCCTACTGGAATCCCAGGCTGCTGAAGCAGCAGCGCCTGGTCGATCCGCAGACCGGCAAGCTCGAGCCGGTGCGCTTCGAGCAGTTGCCCGATACGAACATCGAAGTTCGCGGCCAGCCCGTTCGGGCGCGCGGCTGGCGCCTGCAGGCCGCGCAGCAGCGCATCCGCATCTGGTATGCCGCGGACAGCGGGCGCTGGATCGGGCTCGACGCCGAGACCAAGGGCGACCGCCAGCTCAGCTACCGATTGACTTCCACTCCCGCCGCACCATGAAACCTTCCGCCCGCGCCTTGTCCATCGCCTACCTGTGGGCGCTCGCGAGCTTTCTCGTGCTTGACGCCGCATGGCTGTCGCTGATGGGCCCGCGCCTGTACAAGCCGGCGCTCGGCGACCTGATGGCGCCCGACGTCGACTGGCTCGCGGCGGTGCTGTTCTATGCCATCTACCTGGCCGGCCTGCTGGTCTTCGCGATCGCGCCGGCGCTGGCCGATGGGGCCGCGGGCGCTGCGCTGCGGCGCGGCGCCTTCTTCGGGCTGGTCGCCTATGCCACCTACGACCTCACCAACCAGGCCACGCTGCGCGGCTGGCCCTGGGCCATCACCGCTGCCGACCTGATGTGGGGCAGCTTCGTGAGCGGCGCTGCGGCCTGGGTGTCGGCCCGCCTCACATCCCGACGAGCGAGCCCAGCACGCGCGCGATAGCGCTGTCGAAGCGCAGGCGGCCGTCCAGCGACGCGAGGCAGATGCACTCGCTGCCGTCCTGGACCACGGGCTGGTGGTGGATCTCGCCGTCGGCCGCGTCGAAATCCCCGGGGCCGAACAGGGCCCGCCCGTCATGGAAGCGGCCGTGCAGCACCTGGGTCAGCTCCAGCCCCTGGTGCGTGTGCTGCGGCAGGTACTTGCCGGCGGCGATGCGCAGGAGGAAGACGTTCGCGTCCGGCACATCGGGCACGCTCACGCGGCTCCAGCGCATGCCGGGGCCGATCCAGCGCCACGGCGTGGCGCTGCAGTGGGCGAGGGCGCGCGGCCAGCGCGCGCCGGGCGGCAGCGGCGGGGGCGCGCTGACCCGCACGGGCGCGGGGCGGGCATCGTCGAGCCTGTCGATCGAGGCCCAGGTGCGCGCCAGCGCATCGTCGGCCATGGGCGCTGCTTCCAGTTCGTCGAGCAGGATGCCGCCCAGGGCGTCGAGCGTGCGCGCGCGCTCGCGGCACAGCGGGCAAAGCTCCAGGTGGCTGGCCAGGACCAGCCGCGTTCCGGCCGGCAGCTGGCCGCAGGCCCGGGCCAGCAGCAGGCCATCGTCGGGGTGGTGTTGGATATCCATCGTCATCAGCGTTCCAGCAGGCGGCGCAGTTGGGCGACCGCCAGGCGCACGCGCGACTTCACCGTGCCCAGCGGAATGCTCAGCTGGGCCGCGATGCGCGCATGCGGCTCGTCTTCGAAATAGGACAGGTGCAGCACCTGCTGCTGCTCGGGCGGCAGCAGTCGAAAGGCGCTGCGAAGGCGTTCGTTCAGGCGCGAGGCGTGCAGCCCGTCGTCGAGCGCGGCGTCGCCGGCCTGGAGCAGGTCGAAATCGAACTCCTCCTCGGCCGATTCCACGCCCTGGCGCCGCCGCAGCGCGTCCACGCGCAGGTTCCGGGCGATGGTGAATATCCAGGTCGAGACGGCGGCCTGCGCCGGGTCGAACAGCGCGGCCTTGCGCCACACGCTGACCAGGGCCTCCTGTGCCAGCTCCTCGGCCTGCAGCTCAGGGCTGCCGATGTGCATCAGGTAGTGCTTGACGCGCGGCGCGAAGTGCGAGAAGAGCCGCGCGAACGCTTCCCTGTCCTGCCGTTCGGCCACGGCGGCCAGGGCCTGCGCCCAGAGGTCGTCGGGGTGGCGCGGCTTGAAATCGGTGGCAACAACGGTCAAGTTGGGCGCTCGGCGGCCGCGGGGCACTGGAATGCCCGCAGATTGGGTGGATGGATCGGGAACGGCGGCCATGCTAACCCTTACGCAATCCGGCCGCGATCGGATCATCGCAACAACACGTCATGGCCCGAATCGTGGTCCAAATGGCGGTTTCCTGCGTACAGGCACCAAGACTTCGAGACGCACCATGCCGCCTTTCAACGCCCAGCCTGCCGAGCCCGACCAGCCCACCCTTCTTGCGACACCCGTTTCGCCGGGCCAGCGCCAGCGAATCGCCGTCGTCGGCACCGGCATCTCGGGCCTTTCCTGCGCCTGGCTGCTCTCCGGACGCCACGAGGTGACCGTGTTCGAGAGCGAGTCGCGCCTCGGCGGCCACAGCAACACCGTGGATGCGCCCGTGCGCGCGGGCTCGGTGCCGGTGGACACCGGGTTCATCGTCTACAACGAGCCCGCCTATCCGAACCTGACCGCGCTGTTCCGGCACCTGGAGGTGCCGACGGCGGCCTCCGACATGTCCTTCGCCGTCAGCCTCGATGCGGGCCGCCTCGAATATGCCGGCACCGACCTGAGCGGCCTGTTCGCCCAGAAGCGCAACCTGGCGAGTCCAAGGTTCTGGTCGATGCTGCGCGAACTGCTGCGCTTCTACCGCGAGGCGCCGCGCGATGCCCGCGGTGCCGGTGCTGCCGGCGACCAGGCCCTGGACGACTACCTCGACGCGCGCGGCTACGGCCGCGCATTCCGCGACGACCACCTCTATCCCATGGCTGCCGCCATCTGGTCCACGCCGGCGGCGCGCGTGGGGCGCTATCCGGTGGCGGCCTTCGTGCGCTTCTGCGAGAACCACGGCCTGCTGCAGATCAGCGACCGGCCGGTCTGGCGCACCGTGGCGGGCGGCAGCCGCGAGTACGTGCGGCGCCTGAGCCAGCCTTTCGCCGACCGCGTCCACCTCGACCAGGCCGTGCTCGAACTGCAGCGCGAGCCCGACGGCGTGCGGCTGCGGACGGCAGGCGGCTGGTGGCCGCAGCGCTTCGACCACGTCGTGCTGGCGACCCATGCCGACCGGTCGCTGGCCCTGCTGCCCGACGCCTCCAGCGCCGAGCGGGCGCTGCTGGGCGCGTTCCCCTACACCCGCAACCTGGCCGTGCTGCACCGCGATCCGGCGCTGATGCCCACTCGCCGTGCCGTCTGGTCGAGCTGGAACTATCTTGGTACGCGCGGCAGCGGCGCGGCACCGATGGTGACCTACTGGATGAACCGGCTGCAGCCCCACCTGCCGCAGGGCCCCGGGGCCGAGCCGCTGTTCCTGACGCTGAACCCCATCACCGGCCCGCGGCCCGAACACCTGATCCGCACCGAGGTTTACGACCATCCGCTGTTCGATGCCGCCGCCATGGCCGCGCAGCGCCATCTCTGGAACCTGCAGGGCCAGCGCCGCACCTGGTTCTGCGGCGCCTATTTCGGCTCCGGCTTCCACGAGGACGGACTGCAGGCCGGCCTGGCGGTTGCCGAAGCACTGGGCGGCGTTCGTCGGCCCTGGCGCGTGCCGGAGGAATCCGGACGAATCCACCTGCCCCAGGCGGCGCTGGCAGCGAGGGCGGTCGTTCGATGAGCGGCCAGGGCGGCTCGGCGCTCTATGTCGGGCGCGTCATGCACCAGCGGCTGCGGCCCAGGCGCCACCGGCTCGCCTACCGCATCTACAGCGTGCTGATCGACATCGACGAGCTGCCGCAGTTGCACGCGCGGCTGCGCCTGTTTTCGGTGGACCGCTTCAACCTGTTCAGCTTTCACGCCGCCGACTACGGCGACGGCTCGGGCCGCGACCTGCGCGCCCAGGTCGAGGCGCGGCTGCGCGAGGCCGGACTGCCCACGGGCGGCACGATCCGGCTGCTGACCATGCCCCGGCTGCTGGGCCACGTCTTCAACCCCATCAGCGTGTGGTTCTGCCATGCGCCGGGCGGTGCGCTGCAGGCGATCGTGTACGAAGTCAACAACACATTCGGGCAGCGGCACAGCTACCTGATCCCCGTGGCCGACGATGGCGCCGCCGTCATCGACCAGCGCTGCGACAAGCAGATGTACGTCTCGCCCTTCAACGGCATGGACCTGCGCTACCGCTTCCGCATCGCACCGCCGGGCGAGTCGGTGTCGATCGGGGTGAGCGTGCACGACGCCTCCGGCGCCGTGCTGAATGCGCGCCAGGACGGCCGCCGTGCGCCGCTGGGCGACCTCGCGCTGCTTCGCGTCTTCCTGACCCATCCGCTGCTGACCCTCAAGGTCGTCGCCGCCATCCACTGGCAGGCACTGCGCCTGTGGATCAAGCGCGTGCCACTGCATCCGCGCCCGGCGGCCCCGGAGCGCGACATCACCATCGTTTCCCCGAGCGAGACTCCATGAGCCTGCCCACGCCTTCCGCCCCCGCCACCAATCCCACCCTCGATGCGGCCCCGGCCTTCTCGCCGCTGCGGCGGCTGCTCGCGCGCACGCGCTTCGGCCGGCTGGCCCTGACCCTGCCGGGCGGGCGCAGCATCGAGGTGGCCGGCCGCGAGCCCGGTCCGCATGCCAGCTTGCGTCTGCTGAGCTGGCGGCCGATCGCGCGGCTGCTCTTCCAGGGTGATCTGGGGCTGGCCCTGTCATTCCGCGACGGCGAGTGGGAAAGCCCCGACCTGCTGACCCTGTTCGAGTTCGGCATGGCCAACGAGGCGGCCTGGGGCTCGCTGCTCAAGGGGCGCGGGCCTTCGCGCTGGCTGGCCCGGCTGCTGCACTCGGCACGCAGGAACAGCCGGCGCGGGAGCCGGCACAACATCTCCTTCCACTACGACCTGGGCAACGAGTTCTACCGGCTCTGGCTGGATGACAGCATGCTGTATTCGAGCGCGCTCTTCAGCGACGCGGCCGACGACACGCTGGAGGCCGCGCAGGCGCGCCGCCTCGATGCCATCGACCGGATGCTCGACACCCCTCGGGGCGCCGACGTGCTGGAAATCGGCTGCGGCTGGGGCACCCTGGCGGCGAGCCTGGCCTGCCGGCACGAGGCGCGCGTGACGGGGCTCACTCTGTCCGCAGAGCAGCTGGCCTTCGCGCGCGAGCGCGGCCAGGCCTGGGGCGTGGCCGACAAGCTCGACCTGCGGCTGCAGGACTACCGCGACGTGCAGGGCAGCTTCGACCGCATCGTTTCCATCGAAATGATCGAGGCCGTCGGCGAGGCCTACTGGCCCACGTACTTCGCGACCCTGCGCGATCGCCTCAAGCCCGGCGGCGTCGTGGTGCTGCAGGCGATCACCATCGCCGACGAGCACTTCGACGGCTACCGCCAGGGTGCCGATTTCATCCAGCACTGCATCTTCCCGGGCGGCATGCTGCCCAGCCCGGGCGTGCTGCGGGAGCAGGCGCGGCGCGCGGGGCTGGTGATCGAGGCTTCGCACTGCTTCGGCGCCGACTACGGGCGCACACTGGCCGAGTGGCGCCGGCGGTTCCTGGCGTCCTGGCCGCGGATCGAGCCCCTGGGTTTCGACGCGGCGTTCAAGCGCCTTTGGACCTACTACCTGTCGTACTGCGAGGCCGGCTTCCGCGCTGGACGCATCGATGTGGGGCTGTACCGGCTGCGCGCTGCCGATGACGGTGCACCCGCAGCGTCGTGAGTCGATCCGCCGGACACGCCCAGGTCGCATGAAGCTCCCGCTGCGCCGGTACGGGCCGACCGTTCTCAACCTCGTGGTTTTCCAGGCGGCCTGGTTCGCCTGTGTGCTGGGTGCGGCGCGCGGCGCTCCCGGCTGGGGCGTGGCCGCATGCGTCGGCGCCGTTGTGCTGAATGCATGGCTCAGCGACGCGCGCCGCGACGAGCTGCTGCTCGCGGCGTGCGCGGTGCTCCTGGGCTTCGCTTGGGACACCGGCATGGCGCGCGGCGGCGTGCTCGTGTATGCCTCGCCGGGGCCATGGCCGGGGCTGGCGCCCGCCTGGATCCTGGGGCTGTGGGCGCTCTTCTCGACCACGCTGCGTGGCCCGCTGCGCTGGCTGCATGGGCGCTGGCTGCTCGCGGCCGTGGTCGGCGGCGTGGGCGGAGCGTTGTCCTACGCGGCGGCGGTTCGGATGGGGGCGGGCCACTTCCCCGACCCCAGCCGGGCGATGCTGGTGTTGGGCGCCGGCTGGGCCGTGATGACGCCGCTGCTCGTGGAGCTTGCGCGCTGGCTGGGACGGCGCACGACCCGCCGCATGCTGTGAGGACCCGGCCGGGTCCCTCGGCTCTCCAGCCGCGCGAGGCTCAGGCTTCCACGCATTCTTCCTGGCTGACCCAGCAGTTGCGCCCGCTCTGCTTGGCCTTGTAGAGCGCGGAATCCGCCGCCTCGACGAGCCGCTGCTCCGGTGCGTGCGACTGAGGGTCCCGCAGGGTCGCCACGCCGATGCTGACGGTGACCTGCCCATGCGGGCTCTTGCTGTGGGTGATGCCCAGCGCGCGCACCTGTTCGAGCATGAGTCCCGCGACCTTGCAGGCGCCGTGCAGGCCGGTGCTGGGCAGGACGATCGCCAGTTCCTCGCCGCCGTAGCGTGCGACCAGGTCGCCCGGGCGCCTGATGCTGCGCCTCAGCGCCATTGCGACGGCCCTCAGGCACTGGTCTCCGGCGACGTGGCCGTAGGCATCGTTGAAGCTCTTGAAGCAATCCAGATCGAGCAGCAGCAGCGACAGGGCCGTGCCTTCTCTGGCCGCGCGGCGGGATTCCTGCGCCAGCACTTCGTCGAAGCTGCGGCGGTTGGCCAGGCCGGTGAGCTGGTCCTGCGTGGCCAGGATCTCCAGCCGGCGGTTGGCCTGCAGCAGGTCCTCGCGCGCGGCCATCAGCGACGCTTCGGCCTTGATCCGCCGCCCGATGTCGATGATCAGCTTCCAGCCCACCGCGGCCACCGCGGTCAGCAGGGCTGCGACGACCGCGACCGTAAGCAGCGCCTGGCGCCTCCAGGCCTTCAGGGCCTGGTCGCGGCCTACCGCCACGGTGGTCAGCACCGGGTAGCGGTCGCTCTTGCGGAAGGCGTAGAGCCGCTTCATGCCATCGACGCTCGAGCGGAACGATGCCGTGCCCGAGGTGCCCGCGAAGTGGCGCTGGAAGTTGGCCGACTTCGAGAAGTCGAGGCTGAGGTATTTCTCGCTGTAGGGGTAGAGCACCAGCATCTGGCCGGTGTTGGTGCTCAGGCCGATGGTGCCGCTGTCGGGCAGGGCGATGGTTCCGAACGCGCGCAGGAAGTTCTGCAGGCCCAGGCCGATGACGACGACGCCGGCGAACCTTCCCTTGTCGTCCTCGAGGCGGCGGCTGACGGTAATGCCCCATTCGCCGGTGGCCGGGTTGCGAAGCGGCGGGCTGATGAAGACATTGTTCGAACGCGTGTCCCGGTGGTGGCTGAAGTAGGCCTGGTCGGCGCTGCTGGTGTCCCGCGGAACCTGCCCCTTGGAGCAGATCAGCCAGTCGCCCCTGGCATCGAGGACCGCGACGCCGTCGAGCGGGTCGAGCAGGCGCTTCTGCCGTTCGACCAGCGACCGCACGCGTTGCAGGCGCGCATCGTCATCGGCCTTCAGCGTCTCGGCCACGCCCTGCAGCAGCATGTCGCTCTGGGTGAAGATGCCTTCGGCGTAGATGTTCAGCGCGTTGGCCAGGTTGAGGTTGTTGGTGTCCGCCGCTGCCAGCGTCTGGTCGTGCGATGCCCAGAGCTGCCAGCCCGTGGCCGCCGACACCGAGACCATGATGGCCACGAGCAGGGACTCCGCAAGGCGAACGTCCCGCTTCACTTGAGCGACTCCTCGAACAAGCCTTTTCTCATCGACTTCCTCCCCTTTTTCCCATCTTGTGCGTGGCGGCGTCTGTGGTGCGCCGCTGGACTCTGTCTACCGGTTCTCGCGCCGGCCAGGCCACCGCGAACTCTAGCCGAGCCGGCTGAATCGCTGGTGGCAGGCGCACCGGCAGCAGCGGGAGGCCCGTGGCACCATCGAAGGATTCCACCAACGTGAACTGCGAGGGCATCGATGCTGATCAACTGCGTCGCCTACGAGAACGGCTCCAAGCTCGCCGACATATCGGTCGAGGACATCAGCGAGTACATCAGCCGCCCCGGCTGCTTCGTCTGGGTGGCGCTCAGCGACGCTTCCGACGAGGAGCTTGGCGAGATGCAGAAGGAGTTCGGCCTGCATCCGCTGGCGGTGGAAGACGCCCACCACGGCCACCAGCGCCCGAAGATGGAGGAATACGGCAACTCGCTCTTCGTCGTCATGCACCTGGTGGAGCCTTCGCAGGAGGGCGAGCACTGCATGAACGTGGGCGAGGTCGACGTCTTCGTCGGCGCGAACTACGTGCTGTCGGTGCGCAACCGCAGCAAGCAGGGCTTCCTGGGCGTGCGCGAGCGCTGCGAGCGCGAACCCGGTCTGCTGCGCCACGGCGCCGGCTTCGTKCTGTATGCGCTGATGGACGCGGTGGTCGACCGCTACTTCCCGGTGATCGACGCGCTGGAGGTGGAGCTGGAATCCATCGAGCAGCAGATCTTCGGCCAGGGTGGCGCGGCGCGCGACAAGATCAGGCAGCTGTACGACCTGAAGCGGCGCAGCATGGTGCTCAAGCGCGCCGTGGCGCCGCTGGTGGAGGCGGCCGGCAAGATGCACGGCGGGCGCGTGCCGCAGATCTGCGTCAGTTCGCAGGAATACTTCCGCGACGTGGGCGACCACCTGGTGCGCATCAACGCATCGATCGACGCGATGCGCGACACCATCGCCACGGCGATCCAGGTGAACCTGTCGATGGTCACCATCGAGGAGAGCGAAGTCACCAAGCGCCTCGCGGCCTGGGCCAGCATCTTCGCGGTGTGCACCGCCTTCGCCGGCATCTGGGGCATGAACTTCGAGAACATGCCGGAGCTGAAATTCCGCTACGGCTACGGCATCGCGCTGGGGCTGATCGTGAGCACCTGCGGCTATCTCTACTACCGGTTCAGGCGCGCCGGCTGGCTCTGAAGACTTCCAAGAGCCTCGGTCGCCCGCATTGCTAATGCCCAACTAATAAACATGTAGACAATCAAGTCCCTTATGAAAAGGGACTTCACGCAGCGCTTCGGCTTCCTCGTCAAGAGCGTGGGCAAGCTCTACAGCGAAGAGTTCGACCGCCTCGCGCGCGAGCGCATCGGGCTCACCAGCGCACAGTGCCGCCTGCTCGGCGCGCTGGCGATGCACGGCGACGAAGGTGAGCCGCTCTCGCAGGCCGAACTCGCCCAGCGGCTCGACCTCACCCCCATGGCCGTGGCCGGCCTGTGCGATCGCATGGCGGCTGCCGGCTGGATACGCCGCGAGCCCAGCCCCACCGACCGCCGCGTCAACAAGATCCACCTCGAGCCCAGCGCCGAGAAGGCGCTCGACAGCGCCCTGAGCATCAGCGACGGGCTCAACGCCCGCGTGATGTCGGTGCTGTCGCAGGCCGAGCGCGCGCAACTGCTGGGCCTGCTCTCCAGGGTGCAGGCGAGCCTCGTGGAGATCGCATCGCCCGCGGGCCGCAGGCCATCATGAGCGTCGCGCCCGGAACCACCGTGCCGCACCGCGGCATGATCACCATCTCGATCATGCTGGCGACCATCATGCAGGCGCTGGACACCACCATCGCCAACGTGGCGCTGCCGCACATGCAGGGCAGCCTGCAGGCCTCGCAGGACCAGATCACCTGGGTGCTCACCTCGTACATCGTGGCCTCGGCCATCGCGCTGCCGCTCACGGGCTGGCTGTGCGGGCACTGGGGGCGCAGGCGCGTGTTCATCATCTCGGTGATCGGCTTCACCGTGGCCTCGGCGCTGTGCGGGCTGGCGACTTCGCTGGTCGGCATCGTGGCCGCGCGGCTGCTGCAGGGCATCTTCGGCGCGGCGCTGGTGCCGCTGTCGCAGGCGGTGCTGCTGGACATCAACCCGCGCGAGAAGGTCGGCCAGGCCATGGCCATCTGGGGCGCGGGCATCATGGTCGGGCCCATCCTCGGGCCGCTGCTGGGCGGCTGGCTCACCGAGAACTTCGACTGGCGCTGGGTGTTCTTCATCAACCTGCCGGTGGGCATCTTCGCCTTCTGGGGCATCGCGCGCTACCTGCCCGAGAGCCGGCCGCAGGGCGAGAGGCTGGACATCTTCGGCTTCGTCGCGCTGAGCATCGCCATCGGCATGCTGCAGCTCTTTCTCGACCGCGGCGAGCAGCTCGACTGGTTCGAGTCATGGGAGATCAAGCTCGAAGCGGCCGCCGCGCTGGTGGCCTTCTGCTTCTTCGTGGTCCACACCTGGACGGTGCAGGGCGTTTCCTTCTTCGACCGCGACCTGCTGAAGGACCGCAACTTCGTCACCGGCCTGCTGTTCGCGTTCATCGTCGGCATGATCCTGTTCGCGACCATGGCGCTCTTGCCCAACTTCCTGCAGGGACTGATGGGCTACCCGGTGATCTACACCGGCGAGGTGACGGCGCCGCGCGGCGTGGGAACGATGATCGCGATGATCATCGTCGGGCGGCTGGTGCAGCGCATCGACGTGCGCGCGATCATGGCGCTGGGCTTCGGCCTCACGGCGTTCTCGCTCTACCAGATGACGCGGCTCACGCTGCAGATGGACAGCACGCTGATCGTGGTCTCTGGCTTCATCCAGGGGCTGGGCATCGGCTTCACATTCGTGCCGCTTTCCACCGCCACCTTCGCCACGCTGGCGCCGAGGCTGCGCAACCAGGGCACGCCCATCTTCAGCCTGCTGCGCAACATCGGCAGCAGCGTGGGCATCTCGATCGTGCAGGCGCTTTTGACCGAAGGCTCGAGCAGGGCGCATGCGCAGATCGCATCGACCGTTGCGCCAGGCAACGCGGCGCTGTCGACCCTGCCGCAGATGCTGTCGCCCGACACGGCCACCGGGCTCGCACTGCTGAACGCAGAGGTCACGCGGCAGGGCGCGCTGATCGGCTACCTCGACGACTTCGCCATCATGATGATCATCACGGTGCTGGCGATTCCGCTGCTGTTGCTGATCCGCAGCCCGAGGCGCAGCGCGGCGGCGTCGGGCCCGGCCGAAGTGCCGCACTGACCTCGGCATTTCTCCCTCCCCCGCCGGGGGAGGGCAGGGGTGGGGGCAAGCGGCGCATCCATCGTTGGCCGCGATTTTTCAGGCGCCGCCTGCCCCCATCCCAACCTTCCCCCAGAGGGGGAAGGAGCGAGGCAATTCACTCGTCGTGCGTATCGTGCGTGGCCACCGCACCGCGGCGCCAGTAGCCCGAGGCCCGGGTCCACTTCGGGTTCGCGCCGCGCTCGCCCACCAGGTGCGCGCGCAGCGCCTTGGCGATGGCCGATTCGCAGCCCACCCATGCATGGAAATCGCCGGCGGGCGGCGCCATCTCCTTCAGCGCCTCGAGCAGCACCGGGCTCAGGCCCGGCTCGGTGCCGCGGCGGTGCGCCCACTTCAGCGTGAGCTCGGCCTGCGTGTCGAACGCGATCTCATCGGCTTCGCTGTCGATCTCCGCCAGCACCACCGCGCGCGAGCCGGCAGGCAGTTCTGCCAGGCGCCGCGAGATGGCGGGCAGGGCGGTGTCGTCGCCGATCAGCAGGTGCCAGTCGAATTCGGTCGGCACGATGAACGAGCCGCGCGGGCCGCCCACGCCGAGGATGTCGCCGGGTTTCGCCTGCTCGGCCCACTGCGTGGCGGGGCCGGCTTCGTGCAGCGCGAAGTCGATTTCGAGCGTGCCGGCTTTTGCGTCGTGGCGGCGCGGCGTGTAGTCGCGCATCGTGGGGCGCCCTTCGGGCCAGACCGGGCCTTCGGGGCCCATGGTGGGCAGGCTCAGCTTGCCGGTGGCTGGGTCTGGAAAGAACAGCTTCACGTGGTCGTCGAAACCGGGGCTCTGGAAGCCCGCGAGGTCATCGCCCGCGAGCGTGACGCGGATCAGGTGCGGCGTCACGCGCTGAGCCGTCTTCACCGCGAGCTTGCGGAAGCGCAGCTCGTGGCGCACCCGGCGGGGCGTGCGGTCGGGCGCCGTGGACGCTGGTGATGTACTGAAATCAGTCATTGCGTAAATCCTGTTGCGAGACAGGGTTGGTTGGGATTCGTGTTGCCGCCGGCTCCTCAGATCCTTTCGATCTGCTGGGCCGCGGCGTCGAGCACCGCGGCGAATTCGTGCGCCTGCTGCTCGGTGAGGGGTGCGCCCGTCAGGCGCATGCGCATTGCCATCTTGAGGTTCTCGATCGCGCGCGTGACCTGCGGCGGCCGCCCGCCGCGCGGGCCGGCGCCATCGACGCCGCCACCCATGCGGGCCATCATCGCGTCGGCCATTTCGCGGTTGGCTTCGAGGAACTCGCGGCCGCTGGCCGTGATGCTGTAGCTCTTGCGCCCGCTGCCGTCGGCTGTTTCCACGCTGAGGTAGCCCATCTCCTCCAGCAGCGTGAGCGTGGGGTAGACCACGCCGGGGCTCGGCGCATAGCTGCCGCCGAGGCGGTCTTCGATGGCCTTGATGAGCTCATAGCCGTGCGAGGGCTTGTCGGCGATGAGCCGCAGCAGCACGAAGCGCAAGCCGCCATGGCCGAACACGCGCCCGCCGCCGCCTGCGCGACCACCGCGATGGCCTCGGCCGCCACCCGAAAGACCGTCTTCATGCTCGCTGCGGGCGGTGTGGCAGTGGTGATGGGCGAAGTGGAAATGTCTCATGGTGGGCGTCCTTCTTGAGTATGTCTGAACTATTTTAGATATATCTAAAATAAAGTCAAACCGATACACATCAAGACCCACCGGCATCGACGAATCAGCCTGGCGAAGCTTCTCCCGCGGCCACGAAGCGCCGCTGCCGCATCCACTTGGTCGCTACCCATTTCTCGCCGCGCAAGACAGGCGCGCCCGCGTGCAGCGATGCGTGGTCGATCTGGCTCAGGCTGTTGCAGTACTCGAAATACACGGCGCTGCCGAGTCGGGGCGATACCGACCAGCCGCATTCGGGAAACACCGTCTCGCCGCCTTCCTCCACCTCGTTGAGATAGGTCACCAGCGTGCTCACGCGCTGGCCGCTGCGCGCCAGCGATGCCTTGCTGGCCTCGTTCGAAGGCACCAGGAAATCGAAGTGCGGCATGCTCTGCGCGCCCGCCGGGTAGTGCAGCACCTGCAGGCCTTCGCCGTTCTCCACGGGCAGGTTCATGAGTTCCGACACCCGCCGGTCGAGCCGCGCGATGAAGGCGTTCTCGCGCAGCCGGAAGAACATGCCGAAGCTGCTGCGATGGCTGCCCGCGAGGTCGCGCCCCGTCAGCGGGTCGACGGTGGTCGACGGCGCCAGCCGCGGCCTGGCGAGCGCGATGAGTTCCTCGCACTCCTGCGCGCTGAACACGTCGTTCAGCACCGCAAGCGCCGGTTGCGCCGCGCGCGCCGCCACGCGCGGCCTGGCGAGCGCGATGAGTTCCTCGCACTCCTGCGCGCTGAACACGTCGTTCAGCACCGCAAGCGCCGGTTGCGCCGCGCGCGCCGCCACGCG
>NZ_JASMRZ010000065.1 GCF_030462475.1 Variovorax sp. CAN15 | reverse complement strand
CCTGCCGATCGCCCGCGAAAACGCATACACGCGGGCCAGCACCAGGTGCACGATGTTCTCCGCCATGTCGTGCTCGCCGTAGGTGATGAAGATCTTGGTGCCGAACACCTTGTAGGTGCCATCGGGCTGCGGCTCGGCGCGGCTGCGCACCATGGCGAGGTCGCTGCCGGCCTGCGGCTCGGTGAGGTTCATCGTGCCGGTCCACTGGCCGCTCACGATCTTCTCGAGATAGGTGGCCTTGAGCTCGTCGGAACCGGCCGTGAGCAGCGCCTCGATGGCGCCGTCGCTCAGCAGCGGACACAGCGCGAAGCTCATGTTGGCCGAGTTGAGCATTTCGCCGCAGGCCGCGCCGATGGTCTTGGGCAGGCCCTGGCCGCCGAAGTCCGCCGGATGCTGCAGCCCCTGCCAGCCGCCTGACACGTACTGCGCRAAGGCTTCCTTGAAGCCCGGCGTGGTGGTGACGGCGCCGTCCTTGAACGACGAGGGATTGCGGTCGCCCGGCACGTTCAGCGGCGCRATCACGTCCTGGTTGAAGCGCGCGCACTCTTCGAGCACGGCCTGTGCGGTTTCGAGGCCGGCATCCTCGAAGCCCGGCAGCTTSGCGATCTCGCCGATGTTGGCCAGATGTTCGATGCCGAACAGCATGTCTTTCAGGGGTGCTATGTAACCCATCTCTATCTTGCTTTTGCAGCAACTCCAAAGTAATCGGGAAATGTGGCCGGGCCGCATAGGGGGCAGCAGCCAGGCGGCAAGAGGCCGCTCGGTATGAATCTGAAGGACTAGCCTTGCTTGTCCATCTTTTCGTGTGCATCCACGAGCTGCGCCAGCAGCTTCATGAAGACGGCGCGATCCTCTGGCGACAGCGGCTCGATCAACAGCTCCTGCGATCGGTGGATGCTTTCCTGCAGGTCGTTGATCAGGTTCAGGCCGTCCTTGGTGATCACCGAAAGTCTTGACCGCCGGTCGTCTGGATTGACGCGCGTTTCGACGAGCCCCTTGTCGCCAAGGCGTTTGAGCACTTCCGCCGTCGTCGTCCGATCCAGGGAAAGCTCCCGGCCGATGGCCTTCTGATCAAGCCAGGGGTTCATGGAAAGTGCCGTCAACATGCCGACCTGCAGCGGCGTGATGCTCTCGGACTTGCACAGATCGAAGAAGATCGCCTGGCCGATCTGGGTCAATCGACGAATCAGGAAGCCCGGGCGACGCCACATCACTTCGCGCAGCGGATTGAAAGGCTCGGGGCCCTGAGGTTTTGCCGCCTCTGCTACGCCACCTGTCTTCTTCTGAGCGGGGGAACGCTTCGTCATCATCTCGAGATCGCCGATAGTCAGCCGGCGAGTGTACCGGCTGCCCTGTGTGTGAATGGATAGCCAATCGCGCCTCCACCGCTACGACAGGTCGATTTTCAGATGCTCGCCGAGCTGGCGATGGAACCCGTCCTCATCGTCCCAAGGGATCATGTGGCCGGCGCCCTGGACCCGACACTGCACCAGGCCTGGCGCGAGTGCTTCGATCTCCGTCAGGTCTTCCGCAAG
Organism: Variovorax sp. CAN15; assembly: GCF_030462475.1. Taxonomy (GTDB): domain Bacteria; phylum Pseudomonadota; class Gammaproteobacteria; order Burkholderiales; family Burkholderiaceae_C; genus Variovorax. The sequence continues at coordinate 31,436 of NZ_JASMRZ010000065.1, read as the reverse complement.
CACCACGCCGCCTCGTCCCGCCGTCATGAGAAGCCCGGGCGTCTGCAGCTTGGCCAGGTCGGCGTGGATGTCGTCGCTGTGAAAACCGGCATGCGCCTGCACGATGGCCTCCTCGCTGCAGGTATGCAGCCACTCGGCCCGCAGTTGCAGCTGTTCGTCGGTCCAGGTCGGCGCGTAGGGGCGAAGCTCGTCGGCCGTCACACCCTCGATGGCCATCCGGATCGACTCCACATACCAGGACAGCGGCACCGGATAAGGCCGGCGGCCGGGACCGGAGACAGGGGGGTCGACCAGCAGCAGCCTGTCGATGCGACGGGCGTCGCGCGCGGCTGCGCGAATCGCCACGCGCGCGCCCATCGAATGACCCAGCAGCGTCACGGACGACCAACCCTGAACCTCCAGCAGCGCGAGCACGTCGGTCGCCATGGCATCGAGGCTCGCGTCCATGCCGGGCGCGCTGGAGGACAAGCCGCGCCCACGAAAGTCCAGAACATGGACGTCGAAGTGGCGAGCCAGCCGCTCGGCAACGAAACCCCAGGTGATCGCGGGGCTCGTGATGCCGGGCAGCAGGAGCATGCGCGAGCCGTGCCCGCCATAGCGCAGCAAGTGCAGCCGCACCCCGTTCGCGCGTACGTGATAGCCATGAAGAAGGGAACTCATTGCGACTCCGAACTGTTCCATGCACAGTCGCTCTCGCTCCAGGCCGGTGTTGAAAATTGCATCGATGAAAAATCCTGTCATTGCGCCGGGGCTTGCGGCACCCGGCGTGGCCTGTCTCAAGGCCGCGGCGGTCTTCCCAACCAGCCGCGGATGCGGTTCCAGAGCACGCTCCACATCATCGCGGCCATGGAGACAGTGGGCTGCGGCTCACCGGCCGACACCGCCTGCCCGCCCAGCCTGCGGGTGATCTGCTTGCCGAAGTCCGCCACCATGCGGCGCACGAAATCCTTCACTAGGCCGGAGCGGGAGAATTGCGCGAGCGGGCCCTGCAGTGCGTAGATCATGTCTATGTGCACCCGGGTGTTGTCGGTCGACAGCGCCTCCAGCCGATAGCTGATGTCGCCCTGGGTGCGCGATTTGCTCAGGCTGTCCTGCCCGGCCCCCCGGAGGACGGCGCGCTTGGCCGCGTCGTCGCGCTCCAGCCGCGCCGCGCCGGCGAAGGCCGCCGACATCGGGCCGAACTTGATGGCGATGGTGCCCTTGACTCTTTCGCCCTCGTGCGAGTCGATGGTCGCGCCCGGCAGGCACGAAGCCACCGCAGGCAGGTCACCCATGAATTCCCACACCCGATCAAGCGGATAAGGCACGTCGAAATGGACTTCGATCGCGTTGCCCTTCGCCTTGGCCTTGGCCATCGCGACCGGATCGACTTCCGCCATGTCCGCCGCAGCGGACGGTTCGGAGGCGGCCGGCTTCCCGGTCGATGAAGTGGATGTCGAAGTGGATGACGGGGTGGCCGATCCGGCCTGCGCCGCCGCGGCGACACGCTTCATCGTGACCGAGCGCGGCGCGCTCAATCGTTGCCGCAGTTGCTCGAACTGCGCGTCGGGGCTGATGCGCTGTTGCTGAAGGACGTCCAGGATGGCGTCCACGATGCCCTGGTACCCGGTGCAACGGCACAGGTTCCCGGACAGCTCGAGACGCACGCACGCTTCATCAGCTTCGGGCAGGCGAAGCACGATGTCGCGCGCGGTGGTGAGCATCCCCGGCGTGCAGAAGCCGCACTGCAGTGCGTGGTGGCGCGTGAATGCCTGCCGCAGCCGCTGCATCACCGCGTCGTCTTCGTAGCCTTCGATGGTGGTGACCTCGCGGCCTTCGCAAGCCACGGCGAACGTGATGCACGAGCGCGTGGGCTGGCCGTCGACGAGCACCGTGCAGGCGCCGCAGACGCCATGTTCGCAGCCGAGATGCGTTCCTGTCAGGTGCAGTTCGTCGCGCAGGAAGTCGCCAAGATGCATCCTCGGCTCGGTCTGCCGGCTGAAGCTGCGGCCGTTCACTTGAATGGAAATCGGGTCCAAGTCTTTTTACTCCGCTTGTCTGGTGTCGGCAAAGATGCCGGACTGATCGAGTGCGCGCTCCAGGCTGGCCGTGAAGAGCTTGCGGTCGATGGCGTCGCGTTCGGGGAGTGCGGTTTGCACGGCTGCTCGCAGTGCCTCGCGCCCCGCCGCGCCCGTGCCCTTGAGCGCGATCTCGGCCGCCAGCGAATGCAGCAGCAGGGGAGGGCCGTCAGCGGCTCCCAAGACGATTCGCGCTCGCTTGCGTGAGGCATCGAAATAGACCGCCGCACTGGCCTCTGCAAATTCGCCCGGCTTGCGGCAGACCTTGTGATAGCCCCAACGCGTCGTGTGAGTCTGCGAAGGCACCGCGACGGAGACGATGAGTTCATCGGACTCGAGCACGGTCGTGTAGGCGCCGAGCATGAACGCGTCGGCCTCGACCGTGCGTTCGCCTCGCGGCGACCTGACCGTCACGCGTGCGCCGAGTGCCGCGAAGGTTACGACCCAGTCGGCCGCGGGATCGGCATGCGCCAGGCTGCCGCCGACGGTACCTCGGGTGCGGATCGCGCGATAGGCGATTCCGCGAGCAACCTGGCGCATGGGGTGTTCCGCCAGCGGCGCATGCACGCCGTCCTCTATCTCGGCGTGGGTGACGGCAGCGCCGATCTCGATCCAGTCGGCCTTGCGGCTCACCGTCCGAAGGTCGGGAATGTGTGCGACGTCGACCACCTGTGCAGGCCGCGCCAGCCTCAGGTTGAGCATCGGTCCGAGCGACTGGCTGCCGCTCATTGCCTTTGTGGCGCCTGCGCCGGCGGCCAGCGCTGCGATCGCCTCATCCACTTCGAGGACGCGCGCGTATGCGAATTTCGGCGCTTTCATCGAGCGTGCTCCTGTTGGCTCTTCGCGCCTTCCAGCGCCGTGAGCAGGCGGCGTGGCGTCAACGGCGTCATCAGCACTTCGGCGGCGCCCGTGCCGCGCAGGGCGTCGTTCACGGCATTGAAGATCACTGCCGGCGGTGCGATCGCGCCGCCTTCGCCCACGCCCTTGGCACCGAATTCGGTGTGCGGCGAAGGCGTCTCGAAGTGTTCTATGCGGATGCGCGGCACTTCCGTGGCGCCGGGCAGGATGTAGTCCGCCAGGGTGGAAGCCAGCGGCTGGCCCTGTTCGTCGTACGGGCTCTCCTCGTACATCGCGGTGCCGATGCCCTGTGCGATGCCGCCGATGGTCTGCCCTTCCACAATCATCGGATTGACCATGGTTCCGCAGTCTTCGACGACGACGTAGTCGAGGATCTCGACTTCGCCGGTCTCGGTATCGACGGCCACCACCACCGCATGTGTCGCATACGTGAAGGTGCCGGTATCGACGTTGGGCTTGTACGCACGAGACACCTCCAGGCCACCGAGATGAACGTCGGCAGGCAGGTCCTGCGGCGTGAGGTACCAAGCGCCTCCGACTTCCGACAGGGGGATCGACTTGTCGCCGGCCACGGCGCGTCCTTCGATCAATGCGACGGTTGGCGCATCCACGCCCATGAGGTAGCCCGCGATCGACTGGATGCGAGGCAGGAGCTCCTTGCACGCGACCGAGATGGCCCCTCCGGACATGACCGTGGCGCGCGAGGCGTAGGTGCCTGAGGAGAACGGGGTGAGCGCGGTGTCGCCATGCACCACCCGAATCCTGGCCACCGGGATGCCGAGCACGTCGTTGGCGATCTGCGCGAAGCTGGTCTCCATGCCCTGGCCGTGCGAGTGCACGCCGACACGCACTTCGAGTCCACCGTCGGCGGTCATCCTGACCACTGCCTGGTCGAAGCCGGGCACCACCGGCAGGCCCCAGTTGGCGAACACCGTCGTGCCGTGGGCGGACTGCTCGGTATAGGTGGCCGTGCCGAAGCCGATGAGGCGGCCGTCCGGCTCGCCGCGTGCCTGCCGCTCGCGTACCGCGTCCAGTCCGATCATCTCCACGGCGCGCCGCAGGCTTGCGGGGAAGTCGCCGCTGTCGAAGTGTTTGTTGGCCACGTTGACATAGGGCATGGCGGCGGCTGGTACGAGATTCTGCATTCGCACTTCCCAGGGCTCGCGCCCCACTGTACGCGCCACTGCATCCATGAGCAGCTCGATCGCGAAGCAGACGCCGGTGCGCGCGACGCCGCGATAGGCCATGAACCCGGGCTTGTTGGTTGCGACGCAGAGGGTCTCGCACCGATAGCCTCGAAAGCTGTAGGGGCCGGGCAGGTTGCCGATCGCCTGCCCGGGCTCCAGGCCGACGAAGAAGGGATAGTAGGAATAGGCGCCGCCGTCGATGGTGATGATGGCATCCAGCGCCAGCAGCTTTCCGGTGCGGTCCGCATAGGCGGTGAGCCGATAGTGATGCTGCCGCGTATTGGCACCGACGATCAGGTGCTCGCGCCGGTCCTCGAGGTAACGGAACGGCGTGCGGTACGTCTTGGCGAGCCAGGCAACGCACAGGTCTTCAGGGTAGAGCTGCCCCTTGTAGCCGAAGGCGCCGCCGACGTCTGGCGACACGACGCGCACGGCTTCCTCGTTCATCGAGAGGTGCTGGGCGATTCCCACGCGCAGCAGATGCGGAACCTGCGTCGCACTGACGACCACGAGTTGATCGGTCTGGAAGTCCCAGTAGGCGAGCACCGACTTGCCCTCCAGCGGCACGATGCACTGGCGCGACAGCTCGACCGTGCGGCTGACCTTCACCTCGGCCTTCGCGGCAAGCTCCTCGAAGTCGCGGTTGGCGCGCAGCGTGAGAAACACGTTGTCCTTCCAATCGGGATGCATGAACTCTCCCGTGGCTGCGAGAGCGGATTCGGCGCTGTGATAGACGGGCAGCTCTTCATATGAGACCTGCACTTCCTCCAACAGGTCTTCCGCCATGGCGCGCGTCGGCGCAACCGCCATCGCGATGGCCTCGCCGACGTGACGGACCTTGCCGGAGGCCAGTGGCGGCAATGCCGAGTACTGGTAGGTGGGCAGCGAGGACGGCGAGCCGATGTCTGCCGCGTCGGGCATCATCTCCCGCAGGAACACCTTCCCGGCCAGCGCCTCGGGAATCTCGACGCCTGTGACGACGGCATGGGCCAGCGAGCTGCGCAGGAACGCGACCTCCTGGAGCCCCGGCAGCACGAAGTCGCCCACGAAGTTGCCCTTGCCGACCAGATGGCGCGCGTCTTCCTTGCGAGGCACCCGGGCGCCGATGCCTTCGCGCTTCAACAGCCGTGCAGGAATGTCTGCTTGGTCCATGCGTTTCCTTCTCCTTCCGATTTCCATGTGCCGGGCTGCACCGGATGTGCAGCATCGAACACGCGAGATACGAACCGGCCGAATCGATCAAGCCCATCCATCACGGCCACGCTCCCCTGCGAAGGGACGGCCTCGAAGCTTCTTCGCAGGCGGTTCGGCGCGTGGATCGAGACGCCGGCTCGCATGCGCGGCACCTCGGTCCAAAGTGTGATCCGGTCAACAGGCATTGCCGAGTAAGTCAGTTAACTTGCATAAGTGTAAGAGCCATTTGATTGCGTGGAAAGATGTTTCGCTGAAGCCCGGCATAGGGAGCGCAAGTTCTCACGAACATGGTGCATTTCTCCAATGAAAATGCGCCATATCGAGGCGAATTGGCAGATTTCCAAAGTCCATCTTGGGGCATCGGAATTCCGTAGAAACCCGAACAAAAAACACGAGACAAATCGATATTTATGTCAGTACACTGACTACTTTCGATGCTCAAGATCGACAGGATGGAATCATGGAATGGATCAAGGTCGCTTCAGCGCAAGAGCTGAGTAACGACGAAGCGAAGACCGTCAATGTCGCGGGCCAAGGTGTCGCGCTCTTTCGTATCGACGGCGAGTTCTTTGCCACGGACAGCATGTGCACGCATGCCACTGCGCTGCTCTCGGAAGGCTATGTGGAGGACGGCTGCGTGGAATGCCCGCTGCACCAGGGCCGCTTCGACATTCGTACGGGCAAGGCGATGTGCACGCCGGTTACCGTGGATCTGCGCACCCATCCCGTCAAGCGGGAAGGCGACGACATCTATGTGTTGTCGCCCGAAGCCAAATGACGTCGCCCGGCGTTCTCATCATCGGCGCGGGCCAGGCGGCCGCAGTTGCGGCACGTGCGCTGCGCGAACTGGGCTTTCGCGGCGGCATCACGATGGTGGGGCGGGAGCGCCACAAGCCGTATGAGCGGCCGCCGTTGTCGAAGGCCGTTCTGGTGGCAGCGCAAGAGCCCTGTCTCGACGTTCTGGCGCAGGAGGTCTGGGCACTCGGCGACATCGACTTGCTGAGAGGCAGCGATGCGGTCGGCCTGGATGTCTCGAAGCGGCAGGTCCGCCTTGCCGCTGGCCAGATGCTCGCCTACGACACGTGCCTTCTTGCCACGGGTGGGGAGGCGAACACGCTGACATCGGCTCCAGCTGGCCATCCGCACGTGCACTACGTGCGCACGCTGGACGATGCGCGCAGGCTGCGCGCCGCCCTTCATGGCAAACCGCGAGTCGCCATTCTGGGTGGCGGCTTCCTCGGCCTCGAGATCGCTCACGCTGCGATGTCGATAGGCGCGGCGGTGACAGTGCTCGAGCGCGCGACATCCTTGCTCGATCGCTTCCTGCCGCCAGAGGCGTCGACGTGGCTCGAATCCGGGCTGCGCGAGGCCGGTGTACGGCTGCTGCTCGGGACCTTTCTCGGCGGCATCTATTCGATGCCTGGCGGTCGCATGCGGCTGGTCACCGATGCGGGCGATCTGGAGGTGGATGAAGTCGTCGTCGCCGTCGGCCTCTCGCCCAATGATTCGCTGGCCCGCGATGCGGGCTTGGCGATTGCGGCGGGCGGCGGCGTCCTGGTCGACGCGCAGTGCCGCACCAGCGACGAGCGCGTCTTCGCATGCGGCGACTGCACCAGCCAGCAGCGCCCCGGACAGACGGCGCCCGCGCGATTGGAGTCGTGGCAGAACGCCAACGACCAAGCACGCACCGCAGCTGCAGCCATGCTCGGCGTGCCCATTCCCGCGCCAGCGGTTCCCTGGTTCTGGACCGACCAGGGCAAACACAACATCCAGATGCTCGGATTGCCGGCGCCGGGTCTGGACTACCTGCGTCGAGGCGATCCGGCCTCCGGCAAAGCGCTGTGGATCGGCCATCGGGGCGGCGTTCCGCTTCATGGCGTTGCCCTGAATGCGGGCGCCGATCTGCGCGCCATTCGTCCGCTCTTCGAAAAGGGGCTGCCCGTGCCGCTCGACGACTTCCCGCTGAACGCCACCAACCTGCGCGCCTGGGCCAGGCAGATGCAGGCCGGCGCCGCTGCCACCGTTTAACCACCTCTCAGAGCCAAGGAGCTTTCCATGTATCAATCGCAGGCGGTCATCGGCATCACCAATGCCCGAAAGAACCCGCCCCTGGAGCAGTGCGTCTGGCCCGCCGACGCGCTCAACAACATCCCCGATTGGGTGTACACCAGCCAAGCCATCTATGACCAGGAGATCGAGCGCATCTTCCGTGGGGACACCTGGAACTTTGTCGCCCTGGAAGCCGAAATTCCGAACCCTGGCGACTACAAACGCGGCTATGTAGGTGCCACCGCGGTAGTGATTGTTCGCGCGGAAGACAACACGATCTCCGTCTTCGAGAACCGCTGCGCCCACCGCGGTGCCGAATTCTGCCGCTCCAGCCACGGCAACGCCAAGGAGTTCGTCTGCCCCTACCACCAGTGGTCGTACGACCTCAAGGGCAATTTGCAGGGCGTTCCGTTCAAGCGCGGAATCAACAAGATCGGCGGCATGCCGCCGGACTTCAAGAACGCGGAGCACGGTACCCGCCAGCTGCGCGTGGCGACGCGCAACGGCGTGGTGTTCGCCACCTACTCCGACAACACTCCGCCGTTGGAAGAGTACATGACCAAGGAGATCGTCGAGGAGTTCGACGTTCCCTTCTCGGGCAAGAAACTCAGGATCCTGGGCTACTGCCGCAACGAGCTTCCGTGCAACTGGAAGATGTACCACGAGAACCTCAAGGATCCGTACCACGCAACGCTGCTGCACTCGTTCCTTGTGGTGTTCGGCCTTCTCGTGCCGGGCATCAAGTCGATCGTCTTCGCGGACAAGGAACATGGCCGCCACGGCTACATGGCGTCGTCCAAGCCCGACCAGGTCTATGCCACCGTCGCCGCCGACGACAAGGCGGAGATGCGGTCGTTCAGCGACAACCTCCGGCTGCGCGACGAGCGGTTCCTGGACTATGTGCGCGAGTTCGACTCCCCCTGGTCCGCCAACATGATGACCATGTGGCCGAACCTGATCGTGCAGCGCCAGATGAACACGATGGGTGTGCGCCAGATCATCCCGAATGGCCCGAACAGCATGGTGATGCAGTGGACCATGTTCGGTTATGAGGACGACACGCCGGAAATGACGCGGCACCGCCTGCGCCAGGGCAACCTGATGGGGCCGTCGGGCTTCCTCGGCCTCGAGGACAACGAGGCGCTGAAGTTCGTGCAGGAGGGCATCCGCAATTCGTCCACGGACAACAACGTCGTCAAGCTTGATGCCGGCCATCAGGGCACGGCACGCAACCTGATCTCGGAGTCGTGCATCCGGTCGCTCTACGAGTACTACCGGGCCGTCATGGGCATCCGTGTCGCGGAGAACGCAGCATGAGGGAGCAACTCGCCTACGCCAGCTCTGTGGTGTTGCCCCTTCGCGCGGCCGAACTGCGCGCCGAGATCGACTCCTTTCATGTCGAGTACTGCGCCGCGCTCGATGCCAATGACGTCGAGCGTTGGCCCGAGTTCTTCAGCAAGGAAGCGACGTACCGGATCACCTCGCGCCAGAACGCGCTGCTGAACATGCCGGTGGGGCTCGTGTACTGCGAGGGCCTGGACATGATCACCGACCGCGCGCTCGCCGTGGCGCACTCGCAGATGTTCGCGCCCCGGCACATGCTGCATGTCCTGGGCATCACGCGGGTGCTGCGGGAGACGGGCGACACGGTCAGCTCGCAGACCCCCTTCATCCTGATGCAGACCCTCGTCGAGGGGCCTTCCACCGTGCATCTCGCGGGCATCTACCACGACCGTTTCGTGCGCGAAGGCGCAAGGCTGCTCATCGCCAGCCGCGAAGTGGTGCACGACACCGAGATTCTTGACACAGCCCTGGCCTACCCGGTCTGAACCCGATGAGGACAATGATGAATCGAACTCCCAAGATCGCGCTCGAAGAGCACTTCTCCGCCCCCGGCTTCGATGCGTACTCCGCCAAGTACACGCGCGCGCTGCCGGTCGACTTCGTGGCCCGGCTCGACGCCAGGCTGAGCGACTTCGACGACCGGCGCCTCGCCGAGATGGATGCCGGCAACATCGAATACGCCGTGCTGTCGCAGACGATGCCCGGCGTACAGGCCGAGGTGGATAGAACCACCGCCGTGCGGCGCGCACGCGAGAACAACGAGTTCCTCGCCGAGCGCGTGGCGCGCCATCCACAGCGCTTCGGCGCCTTTGCCCACGTTGCGCTGCAGGATCCGACCGAGGCGGCGCGAGAGCTGGAGCGCACGGTCGTCGAGCACAGCTTCAAGGGGGCCATGATCAATGGCCACACCCTGGGGCGCTATTACGAGGGCAGCGAATTCGACGTGTTCTGGGAGCGCGCGCAGGCGCTCGGCGTGCCCATCTACCTGCACCCCAACGCGTTCAGCCAGCCACCTGCGCTGCTCGAAGGCATGCCGGTGCTCCAGGGAGCTGCCTGGGGATGGGGCGTGGAAACGGCAGGGCACGCCTTGCGCCTGCTGTTCGGCGGGGTGTTCGACCGCTTCCCGCGACTGACCTTGCTGCTGGGCCACATGGGCGAGGCCCTGCCGTATCAACGCTGGCGCATCGACAGCCGCTTCGCCGCGTATCCCTCGGGCATCAAGCTGGCCCGCAAGCCCAGCGAGTACATCGGCAGCAACATCCTGATCACGACATCCGGCGTGTGTTCCGCGCCGGCACTGCTTGGCGCCATCGGCGAGCTCGGCGCGCAGGCCGTGCTCTTCTCCGTGGACTATCCCTACGAGTCCACCGCCGAGGCCTGCACCTTCATCGAGCAGGCGCCGCTCGATGAGCAAACCCGTGCACAAGTCTGCTACGGCAATGCCCGCCGGATCTTCAAGCTGGGCAGCCCGCAAGACCTTGCGCTCCTGCAGATCTGACACTTTCAAACAAAGGACGAAAAATGCCAGTCAGCGATTATCAAATGGTCAAGGCCTGGGACGAGGTCCTGAAGCTCAGCAAGGTGGAGCGCGGCCAGAAGGTCTCGATCCTGTGCGGTCCCCACACCCATCCGCAGACGCTTCAGACCGCGACGATTGCAGCCCAGGCCGCGGGCGCGGTCGTCACCAGAATCGAGCTGCAGCCCATCAACGCCGAGAAGGCCCCCAGCCGGGACCTGATGAACTACCTGGGCGAGACGCCGCTCACCAACAATCCGGTTGCGCTCGCGGCGATGAAGAACAGCGACATCGTGCTGGACCTGATGCTGCTGCTCTTCTCGCCCGAGCAGATGGAGATCCTCGAGTCGGGAACGAAGATTCTCCTGGCGGTCGAGCCGCCCGAGGTGCTGGTGCGGGCCGTGCCCACCGAGGCCGATCGCCAACGTGTGCTGGCGGCGTCCAGGCTGCTGAAGTCGGCCAGAAAAATGCATGTGACGTCGCCCGCTGGCACGGACGTGACTTTCAAGCTCGGCGATTTCCCGACCATCTCCGAGTACGGCTTCTGCGAAGAGCCTGGGCGCTGGGACCATTGGCCGAGTGGCTTCCTCTTCACCTTCGCCAACGAGGGCGGCAGCGACGGCACCATCGTGATCGACCGAGGCGACATCCTGCTGCCGCAGAAGAACTACGTCTCGGACAAGATCACCATGCATCTGCGCGAAGGCTTCGTGCGGAGCATCGAGGGTGACATCGACGCCGCCTTGCTGCGCGAGTTCATGGAAGCGTACAAGGACCCCGAGGCCTACGCCATCGCGCACATCGGCTGGGGAATGCAGCCGCGCTGCTACTGGCACACGCTGTCGCTGGTGGACCGCGAAGCCACTTCCGGGCAGGACGCACGCGCGTTCGAAGGCAACTTCCTGTTCTCGCTGGGCCCGAACAACGAAGCCGGAGGGCCGCGCACCACGCCCTGCCACCTCGATATTCCCTTGCGCAACTGCACGGTGAAACTCGACGATGTCGTCGTGGTTCGCGACGGCAAGGTCATCGACGAGGCCTTCCAATGAGCGCTGATCCGGACATCTACCAGAAGCAGGGCTTCGGCAATGCCGTCGCGCCGAAGGCGCCGTACGGCCTGCTGATCATCGACTTCGTCAACGGATTCGCCGATCCGCTCACGTTCGGCGGCGGCAACATCGAGCCGGCCATCGAATGCACGCGCGGCCTGCTGGCCGCCGCGCGCGAGCGCGGATGGCCGGTCGCCCACACGCGGGTCGTGTACCAGGACGACGAAGCCGACGCCAACATCTTCGCGCTCAAGGTGCCGCCGATCCTCGCCCTGCGGGAGGACGCGCCGCAAAGCCAGATCGTTCCGCAGCTGCAGCCCCGCAGCGGCGAACTGGTGCTGCGCAAGATCCATCCCTCGGCCTTCTTCGGCACTTCGCTGGCTTCCTGGTTGTCCCAGCGCGGCGTGCAGACCTTGCTGATCGCGGGATGCACCACCAGCGGGTGCGTTCGTGCCAGCGTGGTCGACGCAATGTGCCACGGCTTTCGCCCTCTCGTCGTCACGGACTGCGTGGGCGACCGGTCGCTTCAGGCGCACGAGGCCAATCTGTTCGACATGGAACAGAAGTACGCGACCCTGATGCCCCGCGACGCCGCCCTGCAGGCGAGCGAAGCGGTACTGCCCCACGGCGCCCAGGCCTGAAGCCAAGCCTCGCCCCACGATTCCCGACCCACCTCTCGTCAAAACCCGGGCGCATGCCCTGCCAGCGACCCTACCTGGAGAAGAAGATGACCCTCAAACTCATTGCCGCGATGGCGGTCTCACTCGCGACGCTCGCCTTCCAAAGCCGCGCCGACGTCGTCAAGGTGGGTGTGATCGCACCCATGTCCGGACCGTTCTCCGCGGTGGGGCAGACCTGGGAGGGTGCGACCAAGGCCTATCAGAAGCTTAACGGCACCACTGCGGGCGGACACACGATCGAGGTCATCTACCGCGACCTGCCGGACATCAATCCCGCGCAGGCCAAGGCATTGGCCCAGGAGCTCATCATCAAGGAAGGCGCCCAGTACATCGCCGGCCTGTATTTCACGCCCGATACCTTGGCTGTCGCCGCACTCGCACAGGAGGCGAAGGTGCCCGTCGTGATCTTCAATGCGTCGACCTCGTCGCTTCTCGAGAAGTCTGACTACCTGCTGCGCACCTCGTACACACTGCCGCAGATGGCGGTGCCGGTGGCGAAGTACGCGCTCGAGAAGAACGTGAGGAACGTCGTGTCGCTGGTCAGCGACTTCGGCCCAGGCCTCGACGCCGAGAAGGCCTTCAACACCGCTTTCGTCGCCGGCGGCGGCAAGCTGCTCGAAGCAATCCGTGCGCCGCTGAAGACGACGGACTTCGGCCCCCTGATGCAGCGCGTGAAGGCGCTCAAGCCCGATGCGCTCTACGTCTTCGGTCCGGGGGGGCCGGCCACCTACGCGATGGTCAAGGCCTACAACGAAGCGGGGTTGAGGGCCGCGGGCGTGCGCTTCCTGGGCACGGGCGAGACGGATGAAGACCAACTGCGCGCGATCGGCCCCGAACTGCTGGGAATCGAGACCGGCATGTTCTATTCGGCGACGCACAACTCGCCGCTGAGCAATGCCGCCGTCAAGGCCTTGGCCGAAGTGGCACCCAAGGCCATCCCGACCGTCCAGCTCGCGAATGCGTACGACGGCCTGCATGTGATCTATCACATGGTCAAGGCGACCGATGGCAAGCGCGACGGGCCCAAGGCCATTGCCGCCGCCAAGGGCTTTTCCTGGGAAAGCCCGCGTGGCCCGGTGAAGATCGACCCCGCCTCCCGCGAGTTCGTGCAGAACGTCTACATGCGGGTGGTCGAGAAGGATGCGGCCGGGCGCTTCGTCAATCGCGAGTTCCGCACCTTCGAGATGCAGCCCGACTACGGCCGCATCCAGAACGCAACCAAGTAGGAAGAGGCTGCAGCATGTCCGTTGCGCTTCTCAGCAGCATCCTGGTCGACGGGATCACGTACGCCATGATCCTGTTCATGATCACCGTGGGCCTGTCGATGACCATGGGCCTGATGCGGGTGGTGAATCTGGCCCATGGTGCCTTCGCGATGCTCGGCGGCTTTCTCGCGGCCAGCATTCCGCAGCGCTTGGGCGTGCCCATCGGGCTGGGTTTCATTCTGGCGATCGCCATCGTGGCCCTGGTGGCGGTGCTTTTCGAGCGCATCCTGCTGCGCCGTTTCTACCGGCGCGACGATCTCGACCAGATGCTCGTGACCATCGGCCTGATGTTCGTCGCGACGGCGGCGGTCAACCTGATGTTCGGATCGTCGGTGACATCCGTCGCGCTTCCCGAGGCATTCGGCGGCTCTGTGGACCTGGGGTTTCGCTCCATTCCCCGGCACCGGCTCATCGTCGTCGCCTGCGGGCTCGTGGTCGTCGGCGTCCTGTGGCTGAGCGTGGACCGGTCTTCCTTCGGCATCCGGGTGCGCGCCGCGGTCGACAACGCGCCGATCGCCCGGGCCATCGGCATCGACACGACCAGGATCTATGCGGCCACCTTCGCGATCGGTGCCGCGCTCGCGGCGCTGGGCGGCATCGCCGGTGCAGAGATGCTGCCGATGGAGCCGACCTACGCCTCCAAGTACCTCGTGATCCTCCTGGCCGTCGTCGCCGTGGGAGGCAACGGAAATCTGTTCGGCTCTTTCTTCGCAGCGTTGCTGCTCGGCATCGTGGAGACCTCGATGAAATACATGGTTCCGCAGCTCGCATCGGCTGCCTTTTTCCTGACGATGATCATCGTCTTGCTGGTCCGCCCGCAGGGGCTGTTCGGGAGGCAGGCATGAGCGCGGTGATTCCACCCATGGCAATGGCTGCGCCGGCGCGCTTGCGCCCGTGGAAGCAGTTGCGCGCCGAGATCGTGCTGATGCTCGCGGGGCTGCTGGCTTTCGCGCTGTTCCCGCAGGACCTCGGATTGCTGACCAACATGGCCACGATGTCGATCTTTGCACTGTCGCTGAGCCTCGTGCTCGGACAGGCGGGCATCGCGACCCTGGGCCAGGCCGCGCTGTACGGCACCGGCGCCTATGTCGCGGGCTGGACCGCGCTGTACCTGACGACCGATCCCATCGCCGGGCTACTACTCGGCGGCCTGGGCGGAGGGCTGATCGCGCTGCTGAGCGGTGCCGTCATGCTGCGCTCGACCAAGCTCACGCTGGTGATGCTCACCATCGCCGTGGCGCAGCTGCTGCTCGAGCTCGCCAACTGGGCCAGGTGGCTCACCGGCGGCGACGACGGACTTGCCGGCTTCGAGGTTGCGCCGCTGTTCGGCATCTGGGAGTTCAACTTCATGGGCCACACCGGCTATTTCTACGCGCTCGGCGCGCTGGTGCTGGTTTACTTCCTGGTGCGCAACCTGGTCGAGTCGCCCTTCGGCCTGACGGCCAGGGCCATACGGCAGGACCCGGGGCGCGTCCAGGCGCTGGGCGGGCGCGTGTACCTGCACCTGTTGGCCGTCTACACCGTGGGCGGCGTCGTGGCGGGGCTCGCGGGCGCACTGACGGCACAGACCAGCAAGGTGGCCAATCTCTCCATGCTGGACTTCACGACGTCCGCGGGTGTGGTGGTCATGATCGTGCTGGGCGGCACGCGCCGCCTGGCGGGTGCGGTGCTCGGCACCGTCGCGTACATGACCATCCACCACATCGCGTCGACCTTGAACCCGTATCACTGGCTGTTCGTCATCGGGTCGATGTTGATCGTCGTGCTCATCGTTCTGCCGGAAGGCCTGATCGGGCTTCTTGACCGGGCCGTGGCATTCGCCAGGCGGCCGGGCCGCAGCGGGGGAGGCCGATGACCCACCGGTTGCAAACCCAGAATCTCTGCCATTCCTTCGGAGGTCTGGCGGTCACGCAGAACGTCACGCTGTCCCTACCGCAGGGTGCACGCACGGCGCTGATCGGTCCCAACGGGGCCGGCAAGACGACGCTGGTCAACCTGCTGAGTGGAGCGATGCGCCCGCAGTCGGGCGATATCCGGTTGGACGGCTGCTCGATCGTCCAGCTGCCGCAGTACGCACGCGTGCGCAGCGGCATCGTCCGCACGTTCCAGATCAGCCGCCTGTTCAAGGACCTCACCGTGGCGGAGAACGTCAGGGTCGCGGTGCTGCAGCGGCTGCGGGCCTCGATGCAGTGGTGGCCCTCGCAGGCGCGTTCGGCGCGTGTTCGCGACGAGGTTCACGAGACGCTCGGCATGCTGGGCCTGCATCCCTACGCGAACCGGGTGGTAGGACACCTCGCGCTCGGGGAACAGCGGCTTGCGGAGATCGCCCTGGCGCTCGCGATGAAGCCGCAGGTGCTGCTGCTGGACGAGCCCGGCGCGGGTGTGCCGCAAGGAGAAGGCGGCCGCATCATGGACGCCATCGAAAGCCTGCCGAAGGAACTGTCCGTGCTGCTCATCGAGCACGACATGGACCTGGTGTTCCGCTTCGCCTCACACATCATCGTGCTCGTTGCCGGTGCGGTGATGGTCGAGGGCACGCCGCAGGAGGTCGCCGCCAACGAACAAGTCAAGCAAATCTACTTCGGACGAGACGGCCATGCCCAAGCTCCCTATTGAACTCCGGTTCGACGATGTCACGACCGGCTACGGCGGCGTGCCGGTCGTCGAGCATCTCAGCTTCAGCGTGCGCGAAGGCGAGCGTCTGGGCCTCATCGGGCGCAACGGCGCCGGCAAGACCACTACGCTGGCAACCGCGATCGGCCTGGCCGACCTGATGCAGGGTCGTATCCACTTCGGCGGCAACGACATCGGCGGGGCTACCACGTATGCGCGCGCACGGGCAGGGCTCGGCTACGTGCCGCAGAGCCGCGACATCTTTCCTTCGCTGACGGTAGAGGAGAACCTGCTGTCGGGCCTGCAGGGACGCTCGGCCGGCGTGGCCCTGCCGCCGGTCTATGCACTGTTCCCGCGGCTCAAGGAGCGGCGGCGCAACGGTGGCACGCAGCTGTCGGGCGGCGAGCAGCAGATGCTGTCCGTGGCACGGGCACTCGTCGGCCAGCCGCGCATACTGCTGCTCGACGAGCCGCTGGAGGGCCTCGCTCCGATGGTGCGAGAGGAACTGATGGACGCCATCGTCCGGATGAGCGACCAGCTCGGAGTCGGCTGCGTCCTCGTGGAGCAGCACGTCGACGTCGTTCTCGACTTCTCCACGAACGTCATCGTGCTGGAGCGGGGCGTCGCCGCTTATTCCGGCTCCGCGTCGGCCCTGCGCGAAGAAGAGGACCTTCTGAACCGCACCATCGGCATCCAGAAATGCTGAAGCCGATGCGTGCGAGTGCCGAGACAAGCAGTTTGCCTCTTCAGGGAGCGCTGAGTTTGCCGGAAGTTTCAATCCTGTCATGCAGAACCTTCGCGCGCTCCTGAGCCCGCTGCGTGCGTTCGATGCGGTGTATCGGGCCAAGGGGGTGTCGCGAGCCGCTCAATTGCTCCACGTCACTCCCGGGGCCGTGAGCCAGCAGATCAAGCTGCTGGAAGCGGGGCTGGGCGTGCAGCTGTTCCAGAGGGCCGGTCGCGAGATCGAACTCACCGCAGTGGGAGAACGACTCGCCACCCGCGTCTGCGACGCCTTCGATCGCCTGCACGACGCGCTGGGCGACCTGGCCGACAGCCAGCGGGAGAAACGGCTCCGCCTCAAGGTGCCTCCGAGCATCGCCATCCGCTGGCTGGTTCCCCGCCTTCACGGCTTCCATGCGCTTCATCCCGACATCGGCCTGGAGATCGCGACGATCGCACTCGCGGATGACGTCCGACTTGAAGGCGCCGACTGCGCAATCCGGCACGGCATGGGCGAGTGGGCCGATGTGGAGCTCGACCACCTGTTCGACGACGAATTCGTCCCGGTCTGCGCACCCGCCCTGGCGGGGCAGTTCCAGGTGCCTGGCGATCTGCTGCGGGCCGAACTGCTGCACTCCATGCTGCGCCCGCAGGCCTGGCCGCTGTGGCTCGGCTCGGCCGGCCTGTCGGATACCCCATGCCTGCCGGGAATCGCGTTGGCGAATGCTGCGTTGTGCTATCAGGCCGCAGCGGATGGCCTGGGCGTGGCAATGGCGCAGCGGGCCTACGTGCAAGATGACCTGCGCACCGGGCGCCTCGTGGTTGCGGTGGACCATGTCGCCAGGACGGAGCTCGGTTACTACCTCGTCTGCGACCCTTTGAAAGCGGCCACGGCACCGGTCCGGCTTTTTCGGGATTGGATCCGCTCGGTGCGCTAGGCGCGCCGCGGGGAGCGCGCGGTCGCGTCATCGCGCTAATCGGCCTTGAATCCTGAGGCCTTGACGACCGGTTCCCAGAACCCGCGCATTTCGTCGAACCTGGCGCGCGCTTCGGCGGGCGAGCTTCCCGTGTTCATGAAGCCGAGCATGCGGACCTTGCTCGCGAACTGCTCGGTGGAAGCCGCCTTGCGCACGGCGGTGCTCCATTCGGAGACTACGGCCGCGGGCGTGCCGGGGGCCAGGCATATGGCCAGCACGCCGACTGCGGTGAGTTCCTTGCGGCCGAGTTCGCCAAAGGTCGGCACGTTCGGCAGCAGCGGCGAGCGTTGTGCGGAGGTGACGGCCAGCACGCGCAGCTTGCCGGCGTTGTGGTGCTGCGCAAAGTCTCCGACCGTGGACGTGCCCGCCGCGACATTGGCGCCCGTCAGGTTCACGATCATCGGCGCTGCGCCCTGGAACGGTATGTCCTGCAGCGGTGTGCCGATAATCCTGGCGATCTGAAGTCCCAGGAAGTGCGTCGGACCGCCCGATGCCGCGTGGCCGAAGTTGGCTTTCTCCGGGTGCGTACGCACCCATTGGGCGTATTCGGCGAAGGTCTTGACGGGCGAGGAGGAGGGCACGGCCAGTGCCATCGGGAACTCGACCACCGTCGACACCGGCAGGATGTCCCTCTGCGGGTCGTAGTTGAGCTTGTTGAAGACGAAGGGGTAGATCGATGCGAGAAAGTCGGGGCACAGCATGGCCACGCTGCCGTCGGTGGGAGCGGCGCGCATCGCATCGATCGCGATCTTCCCGCCTGCGCCCGGCTTGTTCTCCACCACCACAGTGCGATCGAGCGGGCCATGCAATTGATCGGCAAGCGCGCGCGTCACCACGTCGAGCGTGCCACCGGGCGAGAAGCCGACCAAGATCTTGGCGGGTGGGCGGCCGGCTTGCTGCCCGATGGCCGGTGATGCACCGACGAACGCGGCAACGATGAGTGCGAGGTTGTTGAGCCAGGCGGTACGCGGTTTATTCACGGGATGCTCCAGGAGAAAGCTCACATCGGTTGTTCGAGCGTCGACTCGTGCTTGCGAGCAGATCGAAGGCTCGCCCAGAGAACGCATCCGTCTCGCGGGCGAGGCATTTCAGCGGCCGCGAAACACGGGAGGGCGCTTCTCGGCGAAGGCGCGGCGCCCCTCCAGCCGATCTTCGCTGTCCCTGAGCAGCCCGAAGGCCTGGCGCTCCAGGGCCAGCCCGCCCGCTAGCGGCAGCTCGCGTCCGTTCATCGCCAGGCGCTTGGCGGCGGTCATCGCCAGCGGGGCATTGGCTGCCATCGCGCCTGCGAGCTGCAGGGCTGCCTGCTGCAATTCGGAGAAGGGAACCACCTTGCTGACCAACCCGATCCGCAGCGCTTCCGCGGCGTCGATGCGTTCACCGGTGAGCAGCATCCACATCGCGTCCGACTGGCCGACCGCGCGGATCAGGCGCTGCGTGCCACCGGCGCCTGGGATGCTGCCAACCCGCACTTCCGGCAAACCGAAGCGTGCGTTGTCGGAGCAGATGCGAATGTCCGCCAGCAAGGCCAGCTCCAGCCCGCCGCCCAGGGCGTAACCGTTGATGGCGGCAATGACGGGCTTGTCGGTCTGCAGCGTGCCGAAGTTGAAATGTCCGGTTCCGCAGCGAAAGACCTGCCGCGCCGCGCTGTCGGCGGGCGGCATGGTCTTCTTGAGGTCCGCGCCTGTGCAGAAGGCGCGCTCTCCCGCACCCGTGAGGACGAGCACGCGGACGTCCTCGTCGTTCGAAACCTCGTCCCAGATCTCGAGCAATTGCTCGTTCGACTCCGGGTCGATGGAGTTCATGGCCTCGGGCCGATTCAGGGTGACGACGGCGACGCCGTTCTGGACTTTCTTGACGATGGGCATGGTTGTGCTTCAGTTCTGGGAAGGGCTGGGGGCGATCACCGAATCGATGGCCGCGGCCGGCATGCCGAGCTCGGCCAGCACCTCCCGGGTGTGCTGGCCCAGGGTGGGGGCGGGGCGTCGCGCCCGGGGCCGCTCCCCGACCGCGCCGATGACGCTGCGTGGCAGCGTCATCGACCCGGCGACCGGGTGCTGCAGCTGCTCCGCGAGCGCCGCTTCGAGGAAGGGCGCGGACTGCGCCACCTCCGCATAGTTGTTGATGGGGCCGCAGATGATGTCCACGGCTGCGAACTTCTCCAGCCAGAAGGCGCGGGGATGCGCGAGCATGCGCTCTTCGAGCAGGCGCAGCAGCGTCTCGCGGTGCTGGAGCCGGCCCTTGTTGTCGGCGAAGCGTGGATCGCAGGCCAGTTCAGGCGCGCCTATGGCGGCACACAGGGCCTGCCACCGTGCGGGGTGATAGGCCGCCACCATGATCCATCCGTCGGCGCAGCGCAGGGCTTCGTTCGGGGTCGAATACGGCGCGGCGTGCCCCTGCGGCCCGGGCACGTGGCCGTCCGCGAAGTAGGACGCGAAGCTCACGTGCTGAAGCGCGATGGCGCTTGCGAACATGCTGGCTTCGACGTGCTGCCCCTGGCCCGTGCGTTGCCGGTCCGAGAGGGCGGCCAGGACTGCGATGGTCGCCAGCGACCCCGTGACCAGGTCGACCACCGGCACCGGCACCTTGCACGGCTCCCCGTCGCGCGCGCCGGTGACGCTCATCAGGCCGCTCACGGCCTGGAGCACGCCGTCGACCCCGGGAAGATCCTTGCTGGCGCCGTGCTGGCCATATGCCGAGACCGAGCAGTAGATGAGCCGCGGATTGCCCGCGGACACCGTTGCGTAGTCCAGGCCGAGGCGCGCCATCACGCCCGGGCGGAAGCTCTCGACCAGCACATCCGCCTGCGCGACCAGCGCCTGCGCCGCCTGCAGGTGCTCGGGGTGCTTGAGGTCGAGCACGACACTGCGCTTGTTGCGATTGAGCGCCATGAAGGCGACCCCCTCGCCCCGCACCCAGGGCGAAAGGGCCCGCGAGAGATCGCCTGCAGGCGCTTCGACCTTCACCACGTCGGCGCCCAGGTCGGCCATGCACAGCGTGCAGGTCGGACCGGCCATCACCTGCGTGAAGTCGATCACTTTCAAACCGCTCAATGCATTGGCGAGCATGCGATCTTCAGTCTTGTTGGATTGCTCATGTCGTGATGTCGGCGCGCTATACGGAGGGGCTGCCGAGGCTGCGCCCGCCGCAGACGTACAGGAGCTGGCCGGTGACGTAGCTCGAGCCGGGTTCCGCGAAGAACCGGACGGCGCGGCCGATGTCCTCCGGCTGGCCGATGCGTTCCATCGGCACGGTCTTGTGGAGCCCCTGCCGGACCTCCTCGGTCAGTGTTTCGAACAGCGGCGTCTCCACGATGCCGGGCGCGATGGCGTTCACGGTGATGCCCTTGCGCGCATATTCGAGCGCCAGCGAGCGCGTCAGGCTCACCACCGCGCCCTTGGAGGCGGAGTAGGCCGCCTGGCCGCGGTTGCCCAGCCATGCGCGCGAGCCGATGTTGATGATGCGGCCGAACCGGTTCTCCGCCATCTGTGCCAAAACCGCCCTCGAGCAGATGAACTGCGAATGGAGGTTGACCTCGATCACGCGGGTCCAGAACGCGAGATCCATCTTCGAGACCAACTTGTCGCCGCCGATGCCTGCGTTGTTGACCAGGATGTCGATGCGGCCATGAGATGCGAGAAGCCGGGCCACCGTCGCCTCCACCTGCTCCACCGAGCTGACGTCGACCTTGAAGGTCCGCACGTCGAAGCCCTCGCCCGAAAGGGCCTGCTCGGCGGCCTGCAGCGCCGCCTCGTCGAAGTCCCACAGCGCGATGCGGCATCCGGCTTGTGCGAGCTCGCGGGCGATGCCGAGGCCGATGCCCTTGGCGCCACCGGTCACGACGGCAACGAGGCCGTGCAGCGAGGCCGGCGTGGTTGTGCTTGTCTGGTTCATGATGCTTGCAATCAAAGCGAAAGAATGTTGATGGAGCAGGCGGCGTGGTCCACGCCCCAGATGCCGCCACCGGTCACCTGCGTGAGGCCGATGCGCGCTCCGCGCACCTGCCGTGCGCCGGCACGGCCTTGCAGCTGCTCGCAGACCTCCACGACCTGTGCGACGCCCGTCGCTCCCGGCGGATGCCCCTTGGCGATCAGTCCGCCGCTGGGGTTGACCGGCACGCGTCCGCCAAGCGTGGTCGCGCCGCTTTGCAGGAGGCTTGCCGCCTCGCCCCGGCTGCAAAGACCAAGCGCCTCGTAATAGAGCAGCTCGGAAATGGTGAACGCGTCGTGCACCTCCAGCAGGCTGAGATCCTGCGGTCCGATGCCGGCCTGTTCATAGGCCAGCCTGGCGGCGCGCGCGGTGATCTCGGCCTCAGTCATGTCGACCGGTGCGGTCTCGAACAGGCCCGACTGCACCACCGATGCCAGGACCCGGACCGGCTTTGCAACGCCCCTGGAGGGCTTGGTGCTGAGCACTAGCGCCGCCGCCCCGTCGACCACCGCGGGGCAGCACTGGAGCAGCGTGAGCGGCTCGGCCACCGGGCGGGACGCCAGAATCTCCTCGCGGCTCGCCAGCTTGGCGAACGTAGCGACGGGATTCAGGACGCCGTGCTTTCGATTCTTGACGGAGATGTCTGCCAGCGTCTCCAGCGTGAGGCCGTGGTCGTGCATGTATCGCCTGGCGCGCATGGCATACAGGGCCGGCATGATCATTCCGCGTCGGTTGTTCCAGTCCTTCTGGCTGAGCTGCAGCGGGCCACCGCCAAGGCTGCTCAGGTGGTCCATGCCGAACACCACCACGGTGTCGTACTGGCCGACCTTGAGCGCCTGCAGCGCAAGATTCAACGCAGTGGCGCCGCTGGAGCAGGCGTTGTCCACGTTGTAGACGGCACCGCCCTCGGCATG
This sequence comes from Variovorax sp. CAN15, assembly GCF_030462475.1. Classification (GTDB taxonomy): domain Bacteria; phylum Pseudomonadota; class Gammaproteobacteria; order Burkholderiales; family Burkholderiaceae_C; genus Variovorax. The sequence continues at coordinate 9,086 of NZ_JASMRZ010000065.1, read as the reverse complement.
CAGCTCGCGCAATGCACGCTGGCCGGGCAGCATGGCCCCCAGCGCGTTGCCGCAGTAGAACGCCTGCACCTCCGAGAGCTGCGTGCCGGCATCGGCAAGGGCATCGAGAATCGCTGCCTGGGCCATGGCTTCTTCGGTCAGTTCGGGAAAGCGGCCGAAGTCCGTAATGCCGACCCCGGTGATCAGTGGTTGCTTCATCTCGCATCACTCCTTGAAGGCATAGTCGGGCGTGCTGTCCGGCAACGCGAAGGGCACCACCCGCAGGCGGCTGCCGATGGCCGGCGGCTCGGTGCCGAACAGCAGCCGCCCGAACGCCCGCACGCCGGGCGCGAAGTCGACCATGGCGAGGCCGTAGGGCGGCTTCTCCTTGCCGGGGTGGACGATCGTGAAGCTGTAGAGGGAGCCGGTGGGGCCGAGCTCGATCTCTTCGACCTGCTGGTCTTCGTGAACGAATTCGATCGGCGGGAACTGGGGTGGCTGGCTGGCCACGCGTGTGGCGACAAGCACCATGCCGCCGGGGGTGTCGCGGAAGGGGGATTCCGTTCGCTTGATGATCTTCAAAAGGTGTCTCCTGTTCGTGTGGAGCTGGCCACAGCAACAGGAAGTATCGAGACGCACACCCTCGTGGTCATTGGATTTCTGCTCGGCATTCTTTAGGCTCGCTAAAACATGTAGCCAGGCTAAAGAAAGGCCAGTCAAACTGATAGGACGGCGGCCCGGGCGCAACCGCATACTGGGTCGATGAAAGAACAAATCAACGTACCGGTCACCTTGATGCGCGGTGGCACGAGCAAGGCCGTTTTCCTCTCGCAGCAGGACGTGCCCGCCGATGCCGAGGCGCGCCTGCGATTTCTGCTGGCTCTGTTCGGCAGCCCGGATGTGCGGCAGATCGACGGGCTCGGCGGCGCAGACATCCTGACGAGCAAGTGCGCCATCATCGGGCCGCCGTCGCGCCCGGATGCGGACATCGACTACACCTTCGTGCAGATCGGCATCGACCAGCCCACGGTCAGCTTCGAGATCGTCTGCGGCAACATTTCGTCGGCCACGGGGGTGTATGCGTTGCAGGAGAAGCTGGTTCCCGTGCAGGAGCCCGTCACCACCGTTCGGGTGCACAACACGAACACCGGAAAGATCCTTCGAATGACGGTGCAATGCGCCGATGGCGAGCCGCGCGTGGAGGGAGACAGCGAAGTGGATGGCGTGCCCGGCACCGGTGCAGAGGTGGCACTGGACTACTCCGACACCAGCGGCGCCACGACCGGCAAGCTCCTTCCCACGGGCCAGGCGCGCGATTGGGTCCACGTGTCGAAGCTCGGCCGCGAAATACCGGTGTCGGTGGTCGACGTCGGCACGGCGTGCGTGTTCATCCGCGCGGCGGACCTGGGCATCACCGGCACCGAACTGCCGGGCCAACTTGGCCCCGAGATCTACGAGATGGCCGAGGAGGTGAGGCGCTGGGTCGTCGAACGCTGCAATCTTCCGTCGTCGGGGATCCTGACGCCGTACCAGATCCTGATCAGCGAAGCGCAGGACTACCGGACCATCGCCGGTGACCGCGTCGTGCAGTCATCGGAGATCGACTTCGTCGCGCGCATGGTGCTCAACGGTGGCGCCATGCACAAGGCGTTCCCTGGCGGGGGCTCGGTGTGCCTCTCGGTCGCGGCGCAGATCGCGGGAACCGTTCCGGCCGAAGCGCGGGGCACGCATGCGGGCCCGACGCGCATCCGCATCGGCCATCCGAGCGGGGTGCTCAAGATCTTCGCGGATGTCGAGCGTGCGGGCGAGAACGAATGGACGGTGCGCGAAGTGCACTTCACGCGCACGGCGCGGCGCCTGTTCGACGGAACGGCCTATGTGCGGCGATCGCGCCTCGAGGTGCCCGCAAAAGAAAGCACGTCCATGCGCGCGAGTACGGCGGTGACGTCGCCATGAGTGCCCAGGATCTTTTCTCGCTGCAGGGCCGCACGGCGCTCATCACAGGTGGCTCGCGAGGCATTGGCCGCATGATCGCCGAGGGGTTCCTGGCGCACGGCGCACGCGTCTACATCGGCGCGCGAAAGGCCGAGGCCTGCGACCTGGCCGCGCGGGAACTCGCGAGCACAGGCCGCTGCGTATCGCTGCCGTACGACGTGTCCACGGTCGCGGGCTGCCAGGCGATGGCCGACGCCTACGCCCGGCATGAGTCGACGCTGGACATCCTGGTCAACAACGCCGGGGCTGCATGGGGAGAGGACTTCGATGCGTTTCCGGAGAACGGCTGGGACAAGGTGGTCGACCTGAACCTGAAGACGCCTTTCTTTCTGACGAAGGCGCTCGCCGGACCGCTGCGCGCCGCGGCCAAGGCACGGGTGGGAAAGATCATCAACATCGCTTCCACCGACGGCATCGGACTCAACCCGCAGGAGAACTACTCCTACGTGGCGAGCAAGGCAGGACTGGTTCACCTGACGCGGCGCATGGCGATGCGCCTGGCGCAGGACAACATCGCGGTCAGCGCCATTGCGCCAGGGGCATTCCCCTCCGAGATGAACCGCAATGCCCGCGACCATGGGGAAGCGCTGTCGGAGCACATTCCCGCGCGGCGCATCGGCACGCCGGACGACATCGCAGGCGCCGCCATATTCCTGGCCTCGCGCGCGGGAGACTACGTGATGGGTGCCACCCTGGTGGTGGACGGCGGCGTGACCCACGCGCGCCCCTACCGGTGAAGGCCTGAGGCGGAACTTCGGCCGCGTTCATGCCGGCACGATGTGATGCCGGCCGATGGGCGCCCGGGGGTCCTCATCCTCCTGTCATCAGCCGGTCATTGATGTACGTGGCGGGAGGCTTGCCGAACGCCTTCTTGAACATCGTGATGAAGGCCGAGGGCGACTCGTAGCCGAGGTCGTAGGCGACCTGCTGCACGGTCGCTCCTCCGGACAGTTCCCGAAGCGCGACCATCATGTGCAGCTGGCGCCGCCAGCGTCCGAAGCTCAGGCCGGTCAAGGCTGTGCACAGCCGGTTCAGCGTCCGCTCGCTCATGCCGAGCTGGCGCGCCCAATCTTGCTGCGTACGGCGGTCGGACGGATCCCGCATCATGGCGCGGGACACCTTTCGCAGCCGCGCATCCTCGGGCATGGGCAAGGAGACTTCCTCCTTCGGCATGGCGCAGAGCTGGTCCAGCAGCACATGGGCGAGCCGATCGGTCGGCCCGCCTGGCTCGTAGGAGGGCGGTTGTTCCGCCAGGTACTGGATCATCTCGCCGAGCATCGGGCTGATGCGCAAGGTGCAGCAGCTGGCAGGCAAGGGCGCGGCATCGCGCGCAACGAACAGATAGAAGATCACCGCGTTCGCCGTGCTGTGGTTGCTGTGCGGCGTGCCGCCCGGAATCCACACGCCCGCCTGGGGCGGAACCATCCACATTGCACCGGGTATGTCGCAGGAGACCGCCCCCCGCAGCGCCATCACTAGCTGGCCCGATCGATGCACGTGAATCGGAACCTCGCGCTCGCGCTCCTCGACATCCACGCGATGTGCCATGACAGGCACCGACGGCTCGTAGTCCAGGTCGAGGTTGGCGCGAGACGTGGTACGGACGGAGCGGTTCATTCCCGGTGACCGAAAAGAGAAATCATTTGTCCAAGTTTACGATTCTTGCCTCGCATGAGGATGCCTAGCATCTGCACATGCAAATGATTCGCAACAAATTCGAAGCCGGATCGACGCCCTCGAACACGATCTCCAGGGGCGCCGCATGAGCGCGAGGCCTCGTTTCTCCAGGCAGGAGTGGCTCTTTTCGCTCAAGAGCTTTTTCGCGGCCATGCTCGCGCTCTACCTGTCCAGCCGTTTCGGGCTGCCCCGGCCCTTCTGGTCCATGATGACCGCGTACATCGTGGCCCATCCCCTGGCGGGCCATGTGCGCTCGAAGTCGCTCTACCGCCTCTGCGGCACCGTGCTGGGATGCGCGGCCACCGTAGTGCTGATCCCGTCGCTGTCCGGGTCGCCGGTGCTTCTGTCGCTCGCGCTGGCGCTGTGGGTGGGCTCGTGCCTCTACCTGTCGCTGATGGACCGGAGCGCGCGCTCCTATGCCTTCATGCTCGCAGGCTACTCTGCGGCGCTGATCGGCTTTCCGCTGGTGGAGGCACCCGCGGCGATGTTCGACACCGCCATCGCCCGAACCGAGGAGATCGCGCTCGGCATCGTCTGCGCGAGTCTCGTGCACAGCGTCGTGTTGCCCACCAGCCTTGCGCCTTCACTCCTCGGGCTGATCGACCGCACGCTGGGCGATGTACGCCGGTGGGCCGGCGACCTGATGAGCGCTGGTGCCGAGGAGGAGGTTCGCAAGCGGCTGGCACAGGACAGGCGGCGTATCGCCACCGACATCACCCAGTTGCGCCTGCTCGCAACCCACGTGCCTTTCGATACCGGCGGCCTGCGATGGACTCGACATGCCGTGGGCGACCTGCACGACGGCCTTGCGGCACTGGCGCCATCGCTTTCGGCCCTGGAGGACCGGCTCGCAGCATTGCGCGATGCAACAGGCGGTGTGCCCGAACCGGTCACGCGGGCCATGGCGCAAGGCAGCGCCTGCCTCGATGCCGAGGCACCACCCGTGGCCGTGGACGGCGTCCTCGCCGCTGTCCGGGCTGAGGGCGTGGACTGGCGGAATTCGCTCTGGGTGCGTGCGCTGAGCATCGACGTGGCCGCTCATGTCGACGAGCTGGTCGCGGGATGGCGCCGGTGCAACGCGCTTCGCGCCGACATCGCCGCCGGGCTGGTCGGCCATGCGTCGCCTCCGAAGCGGGCAGAGGCTTCGCGGCCTTCGGTCCTCCACGTGGACAGGGGCCTGGCGCTGCGCTCCGCGTTCACGGTCGTGCTTTCCACCTGCACTGCATGCACGGCGTGGATCTTCAGCGGTTGGCGCGCGGGATCGTCCATGGCCATGGCGGCAGCGGTCTTCTGCAGTTTCTTCGCCACCATGGACGACCCCGTGCCCGGCATGCACAAGTTCCTGATCGCCCTGCTGTGGTCGATGCCGGTGTCTGCCTTCTACATCCTTGGCGTCATGCCGCTGGCGCACGACTTCGGCATGCTGGTGCTGTGTATTGCGCCCCTGTTCCTGGTCGTGGGCGGCTACCTGGCTCGTCCGGCAAGCAGCCTCACGGCACTTGGGATGTTTTTCGGCGTGGCCGGCACGCTGGCCCTGCACGACATTGCCAGCGCCGACTGGGTCAGCTTTCTCGAGGGCAATCTGGCGCTCTTCGCCGGTGCCCTGATTGCCGCACGCGTTACCGCCATCGTGCGCAGCGTGAGCAGCGAATGGAGCGCGCGGCGCATCCACCGGGCCACCTGGCGCGATCTTTCCGGGATGGCGGCGCGCCCGAAGCGCGCGCTGGCGCGTGACGCATTCGCCGGCCGCATGCTGGACCGCATCGCGCTGCTGGTTCCGCGCACGGCTGGCGGCGCGGCGGACCAGGGCAGCGAGGCGGTGCAGCTCGCCATGCGCGAACTTCGCATCGGCGCGAGCATCGGCGTCCTTCAGCAGCATCGCCACCTGCTGCCCGAAACGCCTGTGCGCGAGCTGCTGGCCGCGCTCGAGCGAGCCTTCCTCGCCCAAGCCACGGAATCGCTGACGCGGCTAGACGCGCTGTTGCCGCAGATCGACCGGCTGCTGGCCCTTTGCCTCGCAAGCACCGGGTGCGAACCCGCTGTCTCGGCCCTCGTGGGGCTGCGCAGGGATCTCTTTCCTTCTGCGCCTTCGGACCTCCACCCATGATCGAAACGAGCTTCTTCGGCATCTACGTTCCCGGCCTGCTCCTGCTTGCAGGAGGCGCGATGGCTTGCGCCTGGTGGGTTCGCCGCCTGCTGTCGCTGCTCGGTGTCTACCGGTGGGTGTGGCATCCACCGCTCTTCGATCTGGGGCTGTATCTCCTGTCGCTTTATGCGCTGGTCCGGCTGGCCGGCGCCATCTCCTCCTGAACTGATCCGTTGTCCTGCTGCTCGATCATGAATACCAAATCCGTCCGCCTTCCCGCCTGGCTGTCGCACCCGGCTCCATCTCTCTTGCGCATGCTGTTGACCGCGCTGGTTGCTGCGGCAGCCTGCTGGGCCGGCCTGCAACTCTGGGACCACTATGAGCTGGCGCCCTGGACGCGCAACGGCCGGGTGCGCGCCGACGTCGTCCAGGTGGCGCCCGATGTTTCCGGCATGGTGGCCGTCGTGGCGGTGCGCGACAACCAGCCGGTCGTGGCGGGCGAGTTGCTCTTCTCGATCGACGAAGCCCGCTTCGCGCTGGCGCTGCAGCAGGCCGAAGCTGCAGTCGCCGCTCAGCGGATCGTCATCGGCAATCAGCAGGTCGCGCTGGCCCAGGCGCAGCGCGAGCGCCGCCGCAACGACGAACTGGAGGGCCTTGTCGCGCAGGAGGTGCGCGAGCAGTCGCGCCTGCGTGTCGAGCAAGCCAGGGGGGCGCTGCTGGCGGCCGAAACGGCCCTGCGCCAGGCGCAGGTGGCGCTTGACGTGGCGCGCCTGAACCTGCAACGCGCAGAAGTGCGCGCGCCGGCGGCGGGCCGTGTCACCAATCTCGACCTGCGCCGGGGCGCCTATGCGACCGCAGGCCACCCTGCATTGGCGCTTGTGGCTGACGGTTCGATCTACGTCGAGGGCTACTTCGAGGAAAACAAGCTGTCGCGCATCCGGCTGGGTGACCGGGTGCGAGTGACCCCCATGGACGCGCCCTCGCTCGAAGGCGAGGTCGACAGCATTGCCGCAGGCATCGGCGACCGCGACCGCAGCACCGGTGCCAACCTGCTGTCCAGCGTGAACCCTACATTCAACTGGGTGCGGCTCGCCCAGCGCGTTCCGGTGCGAGTGAAGCTCGACCCGCTGCCCGCCAATGCTCGCCTGGTCGTCGGGCAGACTGTCTCTGTCGAGGTGATGGAGGCCCGAGCAGCCTCCACCGCCGCCGCGGCTCGCGTTCAGGAGCCGCGGTCATGAAGCCGCCTCTCGTCCTCGCGCTTGCAACCGCTGCCGCATGCGTGATGTTGGCTGGCTGTGCACATGGTCCCGTCGGCCCCGACTACGTCGCACCGGCCGCGATCACCGCAGCGCAGTCCGCTTCGGCCGGGCCGTTCCTCTCCGGCGGCGCGGCCACATCGGATGCAACGATGCCCGCGCACTGGTGGCGCCTTTTCGACGACCCGCAGCTCGAGGGCCTGATCGCCCGGGCCCTGGCGCACAACACCGATCTGCGGCAAGCCCTGGCTACCTTCGAGCGTGCCATGGCCCTCGAGGCAGAGGCGCACGGGAGCGAACAGCCCTCGATCACCCTCAATGGCGGTCCGAGCTTCGGTCATAGCTCGGGCTTGTCGGTGCTGCAACCCGGCCATGCGCCGCCGAGCCGGCTCAACTACAGCATGGGCATGGCCGTGTCCTACCAGCTGGACCTCTTCGGCCAACTGCATCGCGCCATCGAGGCTGCCGAAGCGGATGCCGGCGCCGCGCGCGCCGCGGTGGACCTGGTGCGCGTGAGCGTTGCCGGCGGCACGGCGCAGGCATATGGCGCAGTGTGCGCCACCGGGCTGCAGTTGCGCGTGGCACAGGTGTCGATGCGCCTGCAGGAGGACGCGCTCGGGCTGGCGCTGCGGCTGCAGCGCGCGGGCAAGGCCGGCACCATGGACGCCGCGCGTGCGCGCGCCCAGCTCGAAACCCTCCGCGCCGCGATTCCCCCGCTGGAATCCCGGCGCCAGCAGGCGCTGTATCGGCTCGCCACGCTCACGGGTGCGCCGCCGCGCGACCTTCCCGAGGCCGTCGGCCATTGCGAGCAGCCTCCACGCGTAGCCGGACTGCTGCCCGTGGGCGACGGTGCGGCGCTGCTCGCCCGGCGCCCCGACGTGCGGCAGGCCGAGCGAAGCCTGGCCTCCGCGACGGCGCGAATCGGTGTCGCGACGGGCGATCTGTATCCCAAGGTGACGCTGGGCCTCTCATCGGCGTCCACCGGCTTTGTCGAACGGTTCGCCAACCGCGAGGCCTTCAGCTACAGCGTGGGCCCGCTGATCAGCTGGTCCTTTCCCAACACGGGTGTCGCACGAGCGCGCATCACCCAGGCAGAAGCAACGGCTCACGTCGCAGTCGCGCGGTTCGAGGGCACCGTGCTGAATGCGCTGCGAGAAGCCGAAGCCGCGCTGGACACCTACGGCCGCGAGCTCGATCGGCATGCGGCTCTGGCTGCCGCGCGTGACCAGAGCCTGATCGTGGCCGACCAGGCGCAGGCGTTGCTGATCAACGGAAAGGTCGGCCAGTTCGATGCGCTGGACGCCCAACGCACCCTGGCCTCGCACGAAGCCGCGCTGGCTGAGTCCGACGCCCGGCTGGCGGAGTACCAAGTCGGGGTTTTCATGGCCCTGGGTGGCGGATGGGAGAGTGGCCCCGCTGCGTCGCACCCGTGAGGGTGAAGGGCAGTTATCTGCAATGGGACGCTTCGCGAGTGACGGGATGAATGATGGACGGATTCGAGCTTCTCAGGACATTTTCGGAAGTGGCCTTCCAAGGCAGCTTCTCGCGCGCGGCCGGCAGGCTCGGTATCTCGAAGGCCAGCGTGAGCAAGCACGTTGCAGCACTGGAGTCGCGCTTCAATGTCCGCTTGCTCAACCGCTCGACGCGTTCAGTCTCCCTCACCGACGCAGGCCGCTTGCTGCAGGCGCGATGTGCGCCCCTGATGGAGATGATCGAGCAGACCACGAGCGAACTGCAGGCACGCGGCTCGCACCCCAGCGGTCGCCTGTTGATCACCGCGCCCCACGGAATGGTCCAGACGGCGTTTCCGCGCCTGCTGGGAGACTTCCTCACTTGCTATCCCGACGTGCAGCTCGACCTGAAACTGAGCAACCGCATGATCGATCTTGTCGACGAGGGAGTGGACATCGCCTTGCGGTTCGGGCGGATCGGCGACGAGAACCTGATCGTGCGGCGCCTGCGCCGGATGGGTCTCACACTTTGCGCCACGCCGCGCTACTGGGCGCGGCGCGGCATTCCGTTGAAGCCTGATGACATGCGAAAGCACGATGTCCTCGCATACTCCGTCACGCCAGGGCCTCCACAGATCGCAT
>NZ_JASMRZ010000064.1 GCF_030462475.1 Variovorax sp. CAN15 | reverse complement strand
GTGCCTGCTGGTGGCCAACAAGGCCGAAGGCATGCACGACGGCACCAAGCTGGTGGACTTCTACGAGCTGGGCCTGGGCGAGGTGCACGGTGTGTCCGCGGCGCACGGGCAGGGCATGCGTGACATGGTCGAGCTGGCGCTGGAACCACTGAACCTTCCCGATCCCGACGACGAGGAGGAAGAGGACGACGTCAACAAGCCGATCAAACTGGCCGTGGCTGGGCGTCCCAATGTGGGCAAGTCGACACTGATCAACACCTGGCTCGGTGAAGAGCGCCTGGTGGCTTTCGACATGCCAGGCACTACGCGCGATGCGATCTCCGTGCCTTTCGAGCGCAACGGCCAGCGCTTCGAGCTGATCGACACGGCCGGACTGCGCCGCAAGGGCAGGGTGTTCGAGGCGATCGAGAAGTTCTCGGTGGTCAAGACGCTGCAGGCCATCGAGTCGGCCAATGTCGTCTTGCTGCTGCTCGACGCCACGCAGGGCGTGACCGATCAGGATGCGCATATCGCGGGCTACATCCTCGAGAGCGGCCGCGCCGTGGTTATCGCCATCAACAAATGGGATGCAGTCGACAGCTATCAGCGCGAACAGATCCAGAGGCAGATCGAGACCCGGCTGCCGTTCCTGAAGTTCGCGGCGCTGCATTTCATCTCCGCCATCAAGCGCCAGGGGCTGGGCCCGGTGTGGCAGGCCATCGCGCAGGCCCACAAGTCGGCCACCCGCAAGATGTCGACGCCGGTGCTTACCCGTTTGTTGCTGGAGGCGGTGCAGTTCCAGGCGCCGAAGCGCGGCGGCATGTTCCGTCCCAAGCTGCGCTATGCGCATCAGGGGGGCATGAATCCGCCGGTGATCGTGATTCACGGCAATTCGCTCGAACATGTGACCGATGCTTACAAGCGCTTTCTAGAGGGGCGCTTCCGCAAGGAGTTCGATCTGGTGGGTACCCCCTTGCGCATCGAGTTCAAGAGTTCCCACAATCCCTTCGTCGACAAGGACGGCTGAGCCATGTTTGGCGGCGGATGGCCGCCGTTGAGTTCTGGCCAGGGTGTAAGTTCCGGCTTTTGAGAGACGTTATTTTTCAAAGGCTTTTGAGCGCGATTGCTGCGGCGCGGAAACCCTGTGTTAAGGTCATCTCCTCYAACAACTACTCTTGAACACGGAGAATATCGTGAGCAATAAAGGGCAACTTCTACAAGACCCGTTTCTGAACACCTTGCGTCGCGAGCATGTGCCGGTCTCCATTTATTTGGTGAACGGTATCAAGCTGCAAGGCCAGATCGAGTCTTTTGACCAGTACGTCGTGTTGCTTCGCAACACGGTGACGCAAATGGTCTACAAGCACGCCATTTCCACCATCGTGCCAGGCCGTGCCGTCAATTTCTCGGCAACCGAGAACGACGACGCCGCAGCCTGATCGCGCGGAGCGCGGCAGCGCTGCTGCCGCGCTTTTTCCCAATTTCTGATCCCGCTTGTCTGAACTGACTTCCCGCCAGGAAGGCGCCGCCGTTCTCGTCGGCGTCGATTTCGGGCTGCCCCATTTCGACAGCGAACTCGAGGAACTCGGCCTGCTCGCGCAGACCGCGGGCCTCACACCCGTCGCCCGCCTCGCGTGCAAGCGCAAGGCTCCCGATGCGGCATTGTTCGTTGGCAGCGGCAAGGCCGAAGAAATCAAGGAGCTGGCTGCCCTGTACAGGGCGAGCGAGGTCATCTTCGACCAGGCCCTGAGCCCCGCGCAGCAGCGCAACCTCGAGCGCCAGCTCGATGTCGCGGTCTACGACCGCACCTTCCTCATTCTCGAAATTTTCGCCCAGCGCGCGCGTTCGCATGAGGGCAAGCTGCAGGTGGAGCTCGCCCGGCTGCAGTACCTCAGTACGCGGCTTGTCCGCCGCTGGTCGCACCTGGAGCGCCAGACTGGCGGCGCGGGCGTGCGCGGCGGCCCTGGCGAAAAGCAGATCGAGCTCGACCGCCGGATGATCAGCGAGTCGATCAAGCGCACGCGAGAGCGCCTCGCCAAGGTGCAGAAGCAGCGCGGCACGCAGCGCCGGCAGCGCGAGCGGCGCGACACCTTCAACATCTCGCTGGTGGGCTACACCAACGCTGGCAAGTCGTCGCTTTTCAACGCGCTGGTCAAGGCACGAGCCTATGCGGCCGACCAGCTGTTCGCCACCCTCGACACCACCACGCGTCATCTCTATCTGGGCGATGCGCGCAGGCAGGTGTCGATTTCCGACACGGTGGGCTTCATCCGCGACCTGCCGCACGGGCTGGTCGATGCCTTCAAGGCCACGCTGCAGGAGGCGGTCGATGCCGACCTGCTGCTGCACGTGGTCGACGCCTCCAACCCGCACTATCCCGAGCAGATGGCTGAGGTGCAGACGGTGCTGCGCGAGATCGGCGCGGACACCGTGCCGCAGCTTCTGGTCTTCAACAAGCTCGATGCCCTTGAAAGCACGCAGCATCCGCTGCATCTGCAGGACGAGATGGAAATCGACGGCGTGCAGGTCCCCCGCATCTTCCTCAGCGCCAGGACTGGCGAGGGCGTGCCGCTGCTGCGCGCCGAGCTCGCGCGGCAGTCGGGCTCCGCAGTCGATACGATGACCCCTGCGGCAGACGCTGAATTGCACGATGCCACCGATGGATTGGGCACAATCCCGCCACTGACAAGAGAACGAAGCGAATGAATTCAAAGCCAGCGCGGAGAGGGTTTCTGGGCATGTTCAACCTGAACGACGGCCGATGGGGGCGCGGCGACGAGCCGTCCTCCTCCAGCGGTGACCGCCCGGCCGGCAACCGCCCCCCCGATGCCAATCCCCCCGGTGGCCCTACGCCCCCGCCCCAAGGCAACAACAGCAATGACAATCGCCCCCGCGGGCAAGGCCCCAACCAGGGCCCGCCAGACCTCGACGAACTCTGGCGCGACCTCAACCGCAAGCTCGGCGGCTTCTTCGGCGGCAAAGGTGGCGGCAACCGTCCCAATGGCGGCGGCAGCGGCGGTGGCAACGGCTACAAGCCCGACATGAAGAACGCGGGCTTCGGCATTGGCCTCGTGGCAGCGGTGGCCGTCCTGATCTGGCTCGGCACCGGCTTCTTCATTGTGAACGAAGGCCAGCAGGCTGTCATCACACAGTTCGGCAAGTACAAGAGCACCGTGGGTGCGGGTTTCAACTGGCGCCTGCCGTACCCCATCCAGCGTCACGAAGTCGTGGTGACCACGCAGATCCGCTCCGCCGACGTGGGCCGCGACGCCATCGTGCGCTCCACCGGCCTGCGGGAATCGGCCATGCTGACCGAGGACGAGAACATCGTCGAGATCAAGTTCGCCGTGCAATACCGCCTGAGCGATCCGCGCGCATGGCTCTACGAGAGCAAGTCGCCCGCCGACACGGTTGTGCAGGTGGCCGAAACCTCCGTGCGCGAGGTGGTCGGCAAGATGAAGATGGACGCTGCGCTCGCCGAGGAGCGCGATCAGATCGCGCCGCGCGTGCGCACGCTGATGCAGACGATCCTGGACCGCTACAAGATCGGCGTCGAAGTCGTCGGCATCAACCTGCAGCAGGGCGGCGTGCGTCCGCCCGAGCAGGTGCAGGCCGCCTTTGACGACGTGCTCAAGGCTGGGCAGGAGCGCGAGCGCACCAAGAACGATGCGCAGGCCTACGCCAACAACGTGGTGCCTCTGGCCACCGGTACGGCCTCGCGGCTGAAGGAGGAGTCCGAGGCCTACAAGGCGCGGATCGTGGCGCAGGCGCAGGGTGACGCAGGCCGCTTCAGCGCTGTGCTGTCGGAGTACCAGAAGGCCCCGCAGGTGACGCGCGACCGCATGTACACCGACGCCATGCAGCAGATCTACGCCAGCACGACCAAGGTGCTGGTCGACAGCAAGCAGGGCTCGAACCTGCTGTACCTCCCGCTCGACAAGCTCATGCAGCAAAGCGGCGGCAATACGGCCACGCCGGTCGATGCGGCCAGCCCCAGCGTTGCCGGCACCGCGCCGGCACAGTCCTCGGTCATCCCGGTGGCCCCCGCCACGAACGACGTGCGTGGCCGCGACGGCCGCTCGCGTGACCGCGACGTGCGTTGAGAAAGGCCCGGAAGAACATGAACAGAATCGGATTCATCGCCACCTCGATCCTCGTGCTGCTCGTGCTGGCAAGCTCGACGCTTTTCGTGGTCGACCAGCGCCAGTTCGGCGTGGTCTATGCGCTCGGCCAGATCAAGCAGGTCATCACCGAGCCCGGCCTCAATTTCAAGCTGCCGCCGCCGTTCCAGAATGTGTCGTACATCGACAAGCGCCTCCTGACGCTTTCCAGCGTGGACACCGAGCCCATGCTCACCGCCGAGAAGCAACGGGTGGTGATCGACTGGTACGTGCGCTGGCGCATCAGCGACCCTCAGGCCTACATCCGCAACGTCGGGCTCGACGAGAACGCAGGTGCGATGCAGCTCAACCGCGTGGTGCGCAACGCCTTCCAGGAAAACATCAACAAGCGCACGGTGCGCGACCTGATCTCGGTGCGCCGCGAGGCCCTGATGGCCGACGTGCAGCGCGAGGTGCTGTCGGTTGTGAAGGGCGCCAAGCCCTGGGGTGTGGATGTGGTGGACGTGCGCATCACCCGTGTCGACTACGTGGAAGCCATCACCGAATCGGTCTACCGCCGCATGGAAGCCGAGCGCAAGCGCGTGGCCAACGAGCTGCGTTCCACCGGTACGGCCGAGGGCGAGAAGATCCGCGCCGACGCCGACCGCCAGCGCGAAGTGATCGTGGCGAACGCCTACCGCGACGCCCAGAAGATCAAGGGCGAGGGCGACGCCCAGGCCGCCGCCACCTACAGCGAGGCCTTCGGGCGCGACCCGCAGTTCGCCCAGTTCTACCGAAGCCTCGAGGCCTACAAGCAGAGCTTCAACAAGAAGAGCGACGTGATGGTGCTCGATCCGTCGTCGGACTTCTTCCGTGCCATGCAGGGTTCGGGCTCCACCACCAACGCTCCCCGCCGTTGATTTTCGGCCTCAGCAGCAGTCTTTGGGAGCCGTGAGCGCCGACACTTTCTGGAGCGCGCTTGCGCTAGTCCTGGTGATCGAAGGCATCCTGCCCTTCTTGTCGCCGGGAGGGTGGCGGCGCGGCTTCGGGCAGCTCATGCAGTTGCGCGACGGCCAGCTTCGTTTCTTCGGGCTCTGCAGCATCGTTCTGGGCCTGGTTCTGCTCTGGATACTGGGCTGATTCAGCCCGACGATCGACGTCCGGGCCGGACCGGGTGCCCGCTGCCGGTAGAATCCCGTTTTAACCACGCCCCCGATCCCCATGTCCGCCTGGGTCCTCCCGGATCACATTGCCGATGTGCTGCCCTCCGAGGCGCGCCACATCGAAGAACTTCGACGCCAGCTGCTCGATACCGCCCGTGGCTATGGCTACGAGCTGGTGATGCCGCCGCTGCTCGAGCATCTCGAATCGCTGCTCTCCGGTACCGGCGAGGCGCTCGACCTCCAGACTTTCAAGCTCGTCGACCAGCTTTCCGGCCGCAGCATGGGCCTTCGCGCCGACACCACCCCCCAGGTGGCGCGCATCGATGCCCACCTGCTGAACCGCGACGGCGTGGCCCGCCTGTGCTATTGCGGCCCGGTGCTCCACACCCGCCCGGACCGCCCGCACGCGACCCGTGAGCCCCTGCAGTTCGGCGCCGAGATCTATGGCCACGCCGGCCTCGAGGCCGACACCGAAATCCTGCTGCTGGCGCTTGATTGCCTCGATGCCGCCGGGCTTCGCGAGGGCGTGATCGTCGACCTGGCCGACGCCCGCATCGTGCGTGCCCTGTTCGCCGGCGTGCCGGTCGATGGCACCACTCTGGCGCTGGTGCACGCTGCACTGGCGGCCAAGGATGCGAGCGAGCTCGAATCGCTCACCAAGAACTTCCCCGCGGCCTCGCGCGACGGCCTGCGCGCGCTGATCCAGCTCTATGGGGACGAGGCGGTGCTCGACGAGGCTGCCAAGGCCCTGAACGGTACGCCGGCAGTCGGCGCCGCGCTGGCCGACCTGAAGCAACTCGCCGCTGGCTTGCAAGGCGTGGCCGGCCGCCAGATCAGCTTCGACCTGGCCGACCTGCGCGGCTATGCGTACTACAGTGGCATGCGTTTCGGCATCTACGCACCCGGCGCGGCCGATTCGCTGGTGCGCGGCGGCCGCTACGACGAGGTGGGTGCCGTGTTCGGCCGCAATCGTCCGGCCGTCGGATTCAGCCTCGACGTGCGTGAACTGGTCGGCGTGCTGCCGGCCCGTCCGCTGCGTGCCGCCATCCGCGCGCCCTGGAGCGATGCGGCCGGCCTGCGTCAGGCCATTGCCCGATTGCGCCAGGCCGGTGAAACGGTAGTCTGCGTGCTGCCCGGCCATGGCAGCGAAATCGATGAATTCCACTGCGACCGCGAGCTCGTCGAGCAAGCCGGCCAGTGGAGTGTCCGAGCGATCTGATTTTTTGAAGTAATGGAACGAGCATGAGCGTAACCACCGGAAGAAACGTGGTCGTCGTCGGCACCCAGTGGGGCGACGAGGGCAAAGGCAAGCTGGTCGACTGGCTGACGGAAAGCGCCCAGGGCGTGGTCCGCTTCCAGGGCGGCCACAACGCGGGCCACACGCTGGTCATCAACGGGGTGAAAACCGCGTTGCACCTGATTCCGAGCGGCATCATGCGCCCCGGCGTCAAGTGCTACATCGGCAACGGCGTGGTGCTGTCGGCCGCCAAGCTGTTCGAGGAGATCGAAGGGCTGGAGAAGGCCGGCGTCGAGGTGCGCTCGCGCCTGCGCATCAGCGAAGCCTGCCCCCTGATCCTGCCGTTCCACGCCGCGCTGGACATCGCGCGCGAGGCCTACCGCGAGAAGGGCGGCATCGAGAAGATCGGCACCACCGGCCGCGGCATCGGCCCGGCCTATGAGGACAAGATCGCGCGCCGCGCGCTGCGCGTGCAGGACCTGAAGCACCCCGAGCGATTCGCCGCCAAGCTGCGCGTGCTGCTCGAACTGCACAACCACGTGCTGACCCAGGTGCTGGGCGCTTCCGCCATCGACTTCGACGAAGTCTTCGACGAGGCGATGAAGCACGCCGAACTGCTCAAGCCCATGATGGCCGACGTCTCGCGCGAGCTGAACGACGCCAACCGCGACGGCGCCAACCTGCTGTTCGAAGGCGCGCAGGGCACGCTGCTGGACGTGGACCACGGCACCTACCCTTACGTCACCTCCAGCAATTGCGTGGCCGGCAATGCCGCTGCCGGCTCGGGTGTGGGCCCGGGCATGCTGCACTACATCCTGGGCATCACCAAGGCCTACTGCACCCGCGTGGGCGGCGGTCCGTTCCCCACCGAACTCGACTGGGCCACGCCCGGCACTCCTGGCTACCACATGAGCACAGTGGGTGCCGAAAAGGGCGTGACCACCGGCCGCAGCCGCCGCTGCGGCTGGTTCGACGCCGCGCTGCTCAAGCGCTCTGCGCAGGTCAACGGCCTGTCGGGCCTGTGCATCACCAAGCTCGACGTGCTGGACGGCCTCGAGAAGCTGGAGCTGTGCACCGGCTACGAGCTCGACGGCGAGACCACCGACATCCTGCCCATGGGCGCGGACGAGATCGAGCGCTGCACGCCGATCTACGAAACGCTGGAAGGCTGGACCGAGAGCACCGTGGGCGTGACGCAGTACGACAAGTTGCCGATCAATGCGCGGCTGTACCTGCAGCGCATCGAGCAGGTCACGGGCGTGCCGATCCACATGGTCTCGACCAGCCCCGACCGCGACCACACGATCATGATGCGTCACCCCTACCTGGCCGACTGATCAGGCCAATCAACCCCTGGGCTTGCCCACTTCGTGTGGCCGCCGACCCCCTTGCAGGGGGCAACACCAGCGGCCCGGCAACGCCGGTTCCGCGGTGTTCCCAAAGAAGAGACATTGAAGGAAACCCACGCTATGTTGACTGAAGACGGCAAGCATCTCTACGTCAGCTACGACGAGTACCACAACCTGATCGAGAAACTCGCGATCAAGGTGCACCAGTCGGGCTGGCAGTTCGACACCATCCTGTGCCTGGCGCGCGGCGGCATGCGCCCGGGCGACGTGCTCTCGCGCATCTTCGACAAGCCGCTGGCGATCATGTCGACCAGCTCGTACCGCGCCGACGCCGGCACCGTGCAGGGCCATCTCGACATCGCCCGCTACATCACCACGCCCAAAGGTGAGATCGCCGGCAAGGTGCTGCTGGTGGACGACCTGGCCGACTCGGGCCATACGCTGCACGCGGTGATGGACATGCTGCGCAACAACTATCCACCCATCACCGAGCTGCGCAGCGCCGTGATCTGGACCAAGGCGCTGTCCACCTTCACGCCCGACTACCAGGTGGAATTCCTGGCCACCAACCCGTGGATCCATCAGCCCTTCGAAGGCTACGACTCCATGGGCGCCGAGAAACTGCTCGAGAAGTGGTCGGTCTGATCTGAACCGACCGCCGGCGCCGGCCTACTGCCCGGCGTCGGTGAGCATCGCGGTGTAGCGCCGCTGCATTTCCTCCGGCGTCAGCTTCTCGATGCTGTGCCCCACGTTCCAGCGATGGCCGAAGGGGTCGCGAAAGACGCCTGAGCGTTCCCCGTAGAACTGATCCTGCGGTGCCATGTCGAGCGTGGCGCCGGCCTCGACGGCGCGCGCCACCACGGCATCGGCGTCGTCCACATGCAGGTGCAGCGTGACGGCCGTGCCGCCCAGCGTCTTCGCGCTGTGGATGTTGAACTCGGCGAACTCGTCCGAGATCATCAGGATCGCGCCGTTGTGGAAGTCCAGCTCCGCATGGCCGATGCGCCCGCTGGGCTCGGTCAGGCGAAAGATCTCCTTCACCTCGAAGACCTTGCAATAGAACTCGATGGCTGCGCCGGCATCGTGGACGCAGAGGTACGGAAACAGTTCGTGGATGGCCATGGCCTGGTTGTCCCTTCGGGTTGTGATGGGCGCGATTCTGGTGTTCGCCGCTCGCGTCGTCTTGAACAAATTTGAACTGCTCCGCGGCACCCGGTCCGGCGCTCAGATACGCACGTGCCTCGAAGAAACCGGCGCCGCTCGCCGGTAGGCCTGCGGCGACATGCCGGCAATGGCCTTGAAGTCGCGGTTGAAATGCGCCTGATCGCTGTAGCCGGCCTCCAGCGCCAGCTCGACCCAGGGGCGGTCAGGCTGGATGGCGAACTGCCCGAGCACATGGTCGAAGCGCAGCATGCGCGCGTACTGCTTGGGCGCCAGGCCGGTCATGCCGCGAAAGAGCGCGATGAAGCGTCGGTGGCTGTAGCCGCTTTGCTGCACAAGCTGACCGATGGCGCCGGCCTGCCCGTCGTCGTCGTTGACACTCGCGCCGTACATGCGGGCCAATGCCTGCGCCACCGCGGGGTGCAGTCCGTGCATCGAAGACGAGGCAAGGCGCGCTTCGAGGAGCGCAACGACGATGGCGAGCTGCCGCTGCAGCGAATCGGTGCCGTGCAGTTGTTCGAGCGCGAAGTTCGCATCCGCGCCCCAGAGCGCTTCGAGCGGCGTGTGCCGCTCGGCCAGCGCGTCTTCGGGCGCGCCGAGCAAGGCCCGGGCCGCTCCCGGCTGCAGCATGACGCCGACCGTGCGCGTCGTCACCGACACGTCGCGCACGAAGAAGGCCGAGCGGGTTCCTCCCACCATCGCGTAGCCCACCGTGAACCCCTGTGCATCGGCATCGTCGCGAAAGAGGCGCAACGACGGCCCCGAGAGCCTGAAGACCAGGTGCATGCCGCCCGTGGGCAGCACATGCTCGCGCGCGCCCGGCTGCTCGTCGGGAGTGCCTTCAGGCGACGAAGCCCACATCAGCCGCACGAAAGGCCGCAGGTGTGGAGGGGCAAGGCGCGTCAGTTGCACTGTCTCGGGCTTCTTCCATGGAACGGGGACGACATGGGGCTCCGGCCGGTCCGCGCATTGTCCGACGGAACGTCCGCAGGAAAAGCCCCCGAGGGCCCCCGGGTCGGGTCGCGCTAGCATGCACCCATGAGCAAGCCTTCCACGACCCTGATCCACCACCCCTACGTTCCGCCCGCCACCTTCGCCGCGCCGCAGCCCGGCGTGTTCAAGGCATCCACCGTGTTCTTCGCCGACGTCGCCGCGATGCGCGCGCGCGACTGGCGCACCAAGGCCGGCTACACGTACGGCCTGCATGGCACGCCCACCACCTTCACTCTGGAAGAGCGCCTGGCCACGCTCGAAGGCGGCACCGAATGCCTGCTCGTTCCCAGCGGGCTGGCGGCCATCTCGCTGGTCTCGTTCGCCTTTCTCAAGACCGGCGACGAGGTGCTGATCCCCGACAACGCCTACGGCCCGAACAAGGCGCTGGCCACCGGCGAACTGGCGAACTTCGGCATCACGCACCGCCTGTACGACGCGATGAATCCGGCCGACCTTGCGGCCAAGCTCTCGGAGCGCACGCGGCTGGTGTGGGTGGAGGCGGCGGGCTCGGTGACCATGGAGTTTCCCGACCTGCCCGCGCTCGTCAACATCTGCCGCGCGCGCGGTGTGATGACCGTGCTCGACAACACCTGGGGCGCGGGCCTGGCCTTCGCGCCCTTCGATTTCAACGGAAGCGGGCAGGGCGTCGACATCTCGGTGCACGCCCTCACCAAGTACCCCAGCGGCGGCGGCGACGTGCTCATGGGCAGCGTGACCACGCGCGACGAGCGCCTGCACCGCGCGCTCAAGCTCACGCACATGCGCATGGGCTTCGGCATCGGCGTGGGCGACGTCGAGACGCTGCTGCGCTCGCTGCCCAGCATCGCGCTGCGCTATGCGGCGCACGACCGCGCGGCGCGCGAACTGGCCGGCTGGCTCAACGGCTGCGAGGAGATCGCGCAGGTGCTGCATCCCGCGCTGGAAGATTCGCCCGGCCACGCCCACTGGCGCGCGCTGTGCGGCGAAACCAACCTGGCCGCCGGCCTGTTCTCGGTGGTGTTCGACGAGCGCTACAGCACCGAGCAGGTCGACCGCTTCTGCGACGGCCTGCAGCTCTTTCGCCTGGGCTATTCGTGGGGCGGGCCGATCAGTCTCGTCGTGCCCTACGACATCGGCCTGATGCGTGACGCGAGCGTGGCGCGCTGGCCCTGCAAGGGCACGCTGGTGCGTTTTTCCATCGGCCTCGAAGACGTGGAAGATCTGCGTGCCGATCTTCGGCAGGCGCTTGCGCGGATGTAAGAAATCGCATCCCGTCGACTGGCCTTGTCGCCTCGGGCGCGTCATGGGGTACCTCCTTGAGACTGCACCGTTATCGCTTACAGTAGGCCACGGCAGTCAGCCCGACTGCCTTGCCTCAAGGAGAAGCAGTGGCAACACCCAATTACGGCTACGAAAAGCGACAGAAGGAGCTGGCCAAGAAGAAGAAGAAGGAAGAGAAGCTTCGCGAAAAGGCAAACCGCAAGCTCAACCCGAGCAGCGACGGGCTGGCGCCCGGAGATCCCGAAACCGACGTGGCCTCGCTCGAACACGATCCGCCCACGGTGCCGGACCTGCCCACCAAGAACGGCTGATTCCACCCAGGCTCGCCGATCCATCAAACAAAGCCGCCGCAGGCACCCGCCTGCGGCGGCTTTTTCATTGCCTGGGCAGAAGCTTGCGCAGCTCGGTCCAGACGTTGTCCAGCAGCTGCGGCTGCGCGGCCGCCGTCGGGTGGATGCGGTCGGCCTGGAACAGCGAGAGCGCATCCGGCGCATCCGCCACGCCCTTGAGCAGGAAGGGCACGAGCGCCGACCTGGTCGCGGTCGCCACCTTGGAGAACACCGCCTCGAAGCGCCGCGTGTAGTCGGCGCCGTAGTTGGGCGGCACCTGGATGCCGACGATCAGCACCTTCGCGCCCGCCGCCTGCGCGGCCTTGGTGATCTGCATCAGGTTGCTCTCGGTGTCCGCGAGCGGCAGGCCGCGCAGCGCGTCGTTGGCGCCGAGTTCGAGCACCACCAGGCTGGGCTTGTGCTGTGCGAGCAGCGGCGCGAAGCGGGCGCGTCCGCCGGAACTGGTGTCGCCGCTGATGCTGGCGTTGACCACGGTGGCGGCGATCTTCTGCTGCGCAAGTCTTTTTTCGAGCAAGGGTACCCAGCCTTCGCCGCGCTTGAGGCCGTACTCTGCGCTCAGCGAATCGCCGAGCACCAGAATCACCGGCTTGCCCGAGGCAGCCGTGGAAGACGAGGCCTGCGCCGCCGTCGTCCATATCCCCGCGCTGCCGAGCGCGGTGGTGGTCAAGATAAAGTCACGTCGATTCAAAACCAGAGCCTTTCCATGTCCCAACCCCCGTCTGATGCCATTGTCGCCGTCGAGCATGTGTTCAAGTCCGTCACCGATTCGACCGGCACGCTGGACATTCTGCAGGACATCGATTTCACCCTCGGCGCGCGGGAAACCGCCGCCATCGTCGGCGCCTCGGGTTCCGGAAAGAGCACGCTGCTGTCGATCATCGCGGGGCTGGATACGCCGACGCGCGGCACGGTGAGGCTCGCGGGGCAGGATATCTTCGCCATCGACGAGGACGAGCGCGCCGCGGTTCGCGCACAGCGCGTGGGTTTCGTGTTCCAGAGCTTCCAGCTACTGGGCAACCTGAGCGCGCTGGAGAACGTGATGCTCCCGCTGGAGCTGGCCAACCGCAAGGACGCCCGCAAGGCCGCCACCGAAATGCTCGGCCGCGTCGGCCTCGGCCAGCGGCTGGGCCACTATCCGAAGGTGCTTTCGGGCGGCGAGCAGCAGCGCGTTGCGCTGGCCCGCGCCTTCGTCGTGCAGCCCGCGCTGCTGCTGGCCGACGAGCCCACCGGCAGCCTCGACTTCGCCACCGGCGAGCAGGTCATGCAGCTGATGTTCGACCTCAACCGCGAGCTCGGCACCACGCTCGTGCTCGTCACCCATGACCGTGGCATCGCGGCGCGTTGCGAACGACGCATCACCATCGAGGCCGGACGCGTCGCGCTTAATGAAAAAGTGGCTCTGGCGCCTGCCTGACAAGAGCAATAAGCTACCAAATGAATAGCAAGCCACATTCGAGGAGATGTTCATGGAGGAAATCCCGCCGGACGCCGTCCTGGCGCTGCAACGGGGCCGGATGATCGAGGCCATCAAGATCGTACGCACCCGCACGGGCATGGACCTCAAGTCGGCCAAGGAAGCCGTCGATCGCTTCGCCGATCGGCAGGAGGCGGGAGACGACGAAAACATCGCCGCGGGCGGCCGCGGCGGGCCGGCGGCGGCGAGGCAGGACCGCGGCTTCGCGTCGATGCCCTCCATCGCGCTCATGGCGCTGGCGCAGGGCAACAAGATCGAGGCCATACGCCTCACTCGCGAAGCCACCGGGCTGAGCCTGGCGGCAGCGAAGCGGCTGGTCGACAACCACGACGACCCGACGCTGGGCGGTTTCGGCCCCCTGACCCAGCACATGCCCCGGCGCCCCGTGCAGGAGCCGGGCCGCGTGCACGACGGCGGCTACAAGTGGCTGCCCGTGCTCATCGTCCTGCTGGCGGCGGTCATGGCCTGGCTGCTGTTCGGGCAGAAGGCATGAGCCAGAAAGACAAAGCAACCAATCAATGATCGTTCCCCAGTTCTGGGCCGAAGGCCGCATTCAGGAGCGCGTGGCCGGCAAGCAGATTACCGTGCGCCGCTACGGCTGGTCCGACGAGAGCCCCGTGGCCGCGCAGGCGCACGCCGACCAGCGCACCCGAGACGCCTTCGACCGCATCGCCCACCAGGGCGAGAAGCTCGAGCGCCGCGAGCGCAAGCTTGCCTACAACGGCGCCGAGGGCGTGCCGATCCGCGAGGAGATCGTCGAGCGGCACGGCGACACCGTCGTCACGCGCAACGGCTACGGCGCGCGCTGCCTCAACACGCCCGACGTGCTGTTCGTCGACATCGACTTCGAGGAGCCCCTGCGCGGCAGCGTGTTCGGCTACGCGCTGGTGCCGGCGCTGATCGCGGGCGTCGTCGGAGGCTGGGCCGCCAGGACGTGGCTTGGCGGGCTGATCGCTGGCCTCATCGTCTTCGCCGTGGCCTGGGTCATCGGCCAGCGCAAGAAGCGCGGCGAGCACAGCGGCAATCCGGCGCCCGAGAAGCGGGCCGCGGAGCGCATCGCCCGCTTCATGCAGCAGCATCCCGACTGGAACCTGCGCATCTACCGCACGCCGGCGGGCTTCCGGCTGTTGGCGATGCACGATGTTTTCAATCCTTCTGACATGGCGGTGGCCGACTGCTTCCATGCGCTGGGCGTCGACAAGGTCTATGCGCGCATGTGCCGCAACCAGAACTGCTTTCGCGCCCGCCTGAGCGCCAAGCCCTGGCGCATCGGCATCGGCGACCACATGCGGCCCCGTCCGGGCGTGTGGCCGGTGTCGCCCGACAAGCTGCCCGCGCGCGACGCCTGGATCGCCCGCTACGAAAAGGCCGCCGAGGGCCACGCCGCCTGCCAGTACCTGGAGAGCGTGGGCAACGCCGCGAAGGTGCATCCGAGCGCACTGGCGGTGCAGGAGCTGCACGACGAGCGCACCCGCGCGCTCAGCGGCCTGCCGCTGGCCTGAGCACGGGGCGAGGGCGGCCCCGAGGGGGCAGGGATAATCCACGGATGTCTTCCCCCAAAGTGATCTTCGGCTTCCATGCCGTGGGCGTGCGCCTCAAGACCGCGCCGAAGTCGGTGCTCGAAGTGCTGTTCGACGCCAGCCGGCGCGACGCGCGCATGAAACAGTTCCTTGCCCGCGCGCAGGAAACAGGCGTGCGGCTCATCGAGGCCGACGGCGCGCGGCTTTCCAAGCTCAGCGGCAGCCACGGCCACCAGGGCGTGGTGGCGCGGGTCGAGCCCGTGGCCCAGGTCCGCTCCCTCGACGAACTGCTCGAAGGCCTCGAAGAGGCCGGCACCGTGCCGCTGCTGCTGGTACTCGACGGCGTGACCGATCCGCACAACCTCGGCGCCTGCCTGCGCGTGGCCGATGGTGCCGGCGCGCACGCGGTCATCGCGCCCAAGGACCATGCGGCCGGCATCAACGCCACCGTCGCCAAGGTGGCGAGCGGCGCGGCCGAGACGGTGCCGTACTTCATGGTCACCAACCTCGCGCGCACGCTGAACGAGCTCAAGGAGCGCAACATCTGGTGCGTGGGCACCAGCGACGACGCGCCGGGCACCATCTACCAGAGCGACTTCAAGCGTCCGCTGGCGCTGGTGCTGGGCGCCGAGGGCGAGGGCATGCGCCAGCTCACGCGCAAGACCTGCGACGAGCTCGTGAGCATCCCGATGGCCGGCGCGGTCGAGAGCCTGAACGTCTCGGTGGCCAGCGGCGTGTGCCTCTACGAGGCAATGCGGCAGCGCGGCGGCTAGACCTTCGGCAGCGATCCACCCTTGCGGTGGAAGTAGACGAGTTCCGCGACCCGCCGCATCTGCGGCGTGCCCAGCAGGCGGTTGAACATCCAGTCGTTCTGGAAGTGGTCGAAGGCCCAGCGCAGCGCGCGCTTGAGCCTGAAGCCCGGGTAGCCGCGAACGAACCACGTCGCCGGATCGCCGACTTCGCCTCGGATGAAGCGCGCCACCGCCTCACCCGCGCGCTGGCCGTGCAGCAGGGCGGTGTGGATGCCGCCCGCGGTCACCGGCGACACCATGCCTGCCGCATCGCCCACCAGCAGCGCCCGTTCGCGCGCCACCACCGGCAGCACGCCGCCGCAGGGAATCATGCCCGCGCGCACCGCGACCGGCGGCGCATCGCCGGGCGTGACTACCGGGGCGATCTTGCGCAGCAGCGGATCGAGCTTCAGCGCGCCCGCATCGCCGTGCCCCACGCGGCGCGCCAGCCCGATCTGGCTCACGCCCACGCCTTCGAGCGCCCAGCCGATGTAGCCGGGCGCCAGCTTGCGATCGATGAAGCAATGCAGCAGGTCGGGCGCCATCTTCGCGCCCTGGTATTCGTGCTCCACACCGTAGAGAAAGCGCGTGTTGCGCGACAGGCCCAGCGCCTTGGCAACGCGCGAGTGCGGGCCGTCGGCCCCGACGAGATACGTGGCCGTGATGCAGGGGCCGTGCGTCAGCGGCACTTCCCAGCGGCCGTTGAGCCACAGCGCCTGCTCGAACAGCGTGCCGAGTTGCACGTCGACGCCGCAGGCCCGGGCCGAGCCCACCATCCAGTCGAGCAGGGCGGGCGCGTCGGTGGCCCAGAACCAGTAGCCCGGCGCGTGCAGGTCGACGTGGTGCATGTCGGGGGCATAGAGCCGCACGCCCTCGATGCGCCGCACCAGCGCGGGCGGCACCTCGGCCAGCCAGGGCACGCTGTCGACCGCGTCCTTGACGATGATGCCGGTGGTGTGCAGCTTGGCGCCGGCGGCGTTCTTCTTCTCCAGCACCATCACGCTGAGGCCCGCGAGCGCCGCGGCACGGGCACMGGCGAGGCCCGCGAAGCTCGCGCCGACGACGAGCAGGTCGACCTTGATGTTGCCCATGCCGCTGCCGGCCGAAGGGGCCGGAGCGGGGGCCGTCGAGGAGGCGGAGGGGAGAAGCGGGGAGAAGAAGCTTGGTGATGTATGCATGGGGCCGCTGACTTGAAGCAATGCGCACCGCGTGCCGCGATGCGCGCTGCGAAGTTAGCGACCCTCTGTGCGGGCGGCGTGAAGCCCGCGTGAACTCAGGAGGGGTCCTTGCCGCGCGTTCGGCCCACCGCACTGAAGATGCCGATGCCCAGCAGGATCACCGCGCCGATGCCGATGTAGAGCGTGGGCACGCCGGCTACCGAGGCGCCCCATGCGACGCCGGCCAGGAAAATCAGGAAACCGATCATGTAGAGCGCGAATGACATCTTCGTTCCTCCGGAAGTCTGGATGCCTTGCAGTATTCAGGGCGAGGCTGCCCGCAGCACCGGCAAGCGCCGGATGTGCATGTGGGAGCGTGCCTACCCCGTGGGTGCGACGTTCCCTTGCTCGTGCGGCCTACTCAGGGCTTGCCACCAGCAGATAGCGGCAGGCGCCGCGCCCCAGCGCCTTGAAGACCAGCGGCCGGTCCACGCCGAAGTCCAGGCAGTCGCCCGGCGCGAGCTCGAAGCGCTCGTCGCCGTAGTCCACCCGCAGTTCGCCTTCGAGCATCCACAGGCACTGCCGGTACGGCTTGCCGCTCCAGCGCGGGTAGTCGACCTGCGCCGAGCGCGGCAGTTCGATCTCGACCATCTCGACGCCGCTGCCCGCCTGGCGCTCGGCCACCTGCCGCCGCAGGTAGCCGGCCTGCGGGTCGCGCCACACCTCCTGCTCGGCGCGCGTGCGCAGCCGCTTCGGCCGCCCCTTCTCCTCGGTCAGCAACTGCGCCAGCGGCACGCCCAGCCCGGCGGCCAGCTTGCCCAGCAGCACGGCAGTGGGGCTGCTCTGGGCGCGCTCCACCTTGGAAATCATGGCCTTGCTCACGCCCGAGCGTTCGGCCAGGTCCGCGAGGCTCAGCCCCTGCGACTGGCGCAGGGCCAGCAGCCGGGTGGCGATGAGCAGGTCGATGTTCTGGCCGGAAACGTCGGCAGGGGATGGGTCAGGAGATGAGTCGTTTCTCATATGAGATTATTATTCTCCTATATTGAACGAAATTTCAACGAGACCCGAACGAGGACCCGCACCATGCGTCTCATCTCCTGCACCGAAGAAGCCCACGCCGCCGCGATCCTGGCCATCCTCAACGAGGCCATCGTCACCTCCACCGCGCTGTACGACTACAAGCCCCGCACGTCCGAGAACATGGCTACGTGGTTCGCCACCAAGCGCGCCAACGGCTTCCCGGTGATCGGGGCCGAGGACGAGAGCGGCAAGCTGCTGGGCTTCGCGAGCTACGGCAGCTTCCGCGCCTTTCCCGCCTACAAGTACACGGTGGAGCACTCGGTCTACGTCGACAGCGCCCAGCGCGGCAAGGGCCTGGGCCGCACGCTGATGGAAGCCATCGTCGAAGAGGCCGTGAAGCGTGACGTGCACGTGATGGTCGGCGCCATCGACGCGGCCAACGCCGGCAGCATCGCGCTGCACGAGCACCTGGGCTTCGAGCACTCGGGCACGGTGCGTCAGGCGGGTTTCAAGTTCGGGCGCTGGCTCGACGTGGCCTTCTACCAGCGCATCCTGTCGACGCCGCTGAACCCCGTCGACGGCTAGTTCAGCGCGAAGAAGCGCATCACCACCTCGGCCGGATGGCGCACGCCGGCTCCGGTGAACATGCGCTCGTTGATCCACTTCAGCGAAGCCGAGGCAGTCTCGAAGCGCGGACTGCAGCGGAAGTACACCTGCGACGGGTCGACCGGCTCGCCGCGCAGCAGCTTGGCCATCACCTCGGGCGAGGCGCTTCGCATCGCGCTGTTGTGCACGTAGACCAGGTCGCCGGCGTCGGTCTCCAGGCCGTAGCGCGCGTCGAGTTCGGAGAGCGTGTCGCTCACGATCAGCTGGAAGTCGCTGCCGCCCGGCAGCACGCGTGCCCGCCAGCCGTGGCCGATGGCTTCGCCGCCGGTGATCGGCACCACGCGGCGCAGCCCGCGCGGGCTGTTGCCCAGCACCTGCGGAATGCCCACCTGGATGCTCAGGTCGGCGAAATGCTCCAGCGTGGGAGCGGCGATGGAGTCGAATATGGTCATCGGATCAGGCCGCGGGCTTCGCCGTTTCTGCGCTGGCGCGGTCGAGCATCTCGATGGTGCCCGCGTCCAGCTTCAGCTGGGTGGCGACCACGAGTTCCTCGAGCTGCGCGATGGACGTCGCGCTGGCGATCGGCGCCGTCACGCCCGGGCGCGCGATCTGCCATGCGATGGCGACCTGGCCCGGCTTGGCGTTGTATTGCTGGGCCACCTTGTCGAGCGCGTCGAGGATGCGCAGGCCGCGCTCGTTGAGGTATTTCTTGGTGGTGTTGGCGCCGCGCGCACTCTTGGCCGCATCTGCCTCGGTGCGGTACTTGCCCGTGAGGAAGCCCGCGGCCAGCGCGTAGAAGTTGATCACGCCCACCTCGCGCTGGATGCACAGCGGCTCCAGCGCGTCCTCGAACACGGCGCGGTCGTAGAGGTTGTACAGCGGCTGCAGGCTCTCGTAGCGGGCGATGCCCAGTCGCTCCGACACGTCGAGCGCCTCGGCCAGGCGCGGCGCGGTGTAGTTCGACGCGCCGATGGCGCGCACCTTGCCTTCCTTGATCAGCTTGTCGAAGGCTCCCAGCGATTCTTCCAGCGGCGTGTTGGCGTCGTCGTCGTGGGACTGGTAGAGATCGATGTAGTCCGTCTGCAGGCGCTTGAGCGAGGCCTCCACGGCTTCGCGGATGTACTTGGGCGAAAGGCCCACCTTGCCTTCACCCATCGGCTTGCCGACCTTGGTGGCCAGCACCACGCGGTTGCGCTTGCCGCTTTGCTTGAGCCACTTGCCGATGATGGTCTCCGATTCGCCGCCGGTGTGGCCCGGCACCCAGGCCGAATACACGTCCGCGGTGTCGACGAAGTTGAAGCCGGCGTCCAGCCAGGCATCGAGCAGCTTGAAGGAGGCTGCCTCGTCGACGGTCCAGCCGAACACGTTGCCGCCGAAGGCGAGCGGGGAAACCTGGAGGCCGGATCGGCCGAGCGGACGAAGTTGCGACATGGCGATGTGTTCCTGATGAAAGGGGAGGGAAGAACGATCAGACGAAGCCCACGGCGCCCAGCACCGCGCCGGCGCCGAGCAGCCAGAGCAGGTGGATGCGCGTGCGCCAGACGATAAGCGCGGCGGCGCCGGTCAGCAGCCACAGGTGCCATGCGGGCGCATCGCCGGCATGGTTTCCCGCAGCCAGCACCCAGCCAGTGGCGATCAGCAGGCCCACCACCACGGGTGCCATGCCCTGCTTGAAGGCGCGAACCTCGCGGCGCGTGCGGTTGCGGTGGCCCCAGCGGGTGGCGAAGTAGGTGAGGGTGGTGCTCGGCAGCATGATGCCCAGCATCGTGACCAGCAGACCGAAGAGGCCGAGCACCCAGGCGTGCGGCCCCGCGCCGACGCCGCCGCCGGCATTGAGCCCCACGTTCCAGCCCATCAGCGCCACGAACAGCACATTGGGCCCGGGCGCCGCCTGTGCGATGGCGACCGAGGAGGTCAACTGCGCATCGGTGAGCCAGCCGTGCTGCGTGACGAGGTAGCGATGCATGTCGGGCACCGTGGTGATGGCGCCGCTGATCGACAGCAGCGACAGCAGCATGTATTGCCCGAAGAGGGCCAGCCAGTCGTGCCATTGCATGGCGATGGTCATGGGGCGATCCTCTTCCAGGTCCAGATGCAGGCCACGCCGCCGACCACCAGCAGCACCCAGCCCAGCGGAATCTTCAGCACCGCGATGGCCGCGAACACCAGCGCCATGATGGCCAGGCAGGCCGCGAAGCCCAGCGGGTGCTTGCGCAGCTGCGGCACCAGCTTGACGCCCGTCGCGGCGATGAGCCCACCCGACACCGCCCCCATGCCCCGCAGCGCGGCCGCCACCTGCGGGTTGCCGGCATAGTGCGCGTGCAGCACGGCCAGCGCGAGGATCACCGCCAGCGGAATGGTCAGCATGCCCGCCACCGCCGCCAGCGCGCCGCGCAGGCCGAAGTAGCGGTCGCCGATCATCAGCGCGAGGTTGATCACGTTGGGCCCGGGCATCACCTGCGCGACGGCCCAGTCCTCGAGGAACTGCTCCGGCGTGAGCCATTTCTTCTTCTCGACCATCTCGCGCTGGACGATGGCGAGAACTCCGCCGAAGCCCTGCAGCGCGAGCCAGGTGAACGAAACAAAAAGGTCGCGCGGCGACTGCGGGTGGGCTGCGGGGGGAGACGGTTGCATGTCGAGCGATTATCGTAGGCGGACATTCGCCTTGCCGGGCGCCGCCGCGACGATACGGCGCCCGGCTGCTTCACGCGTTTCAAGGAGGACATTCCAGCATGGTCACGCAACTGCGCGCGCTCTTCGATCTCTGCCGCCGGGCCTTCAATTCGTGGTCCAACGACTACGCCCCGAGCATGGGCGCGGCGCTGGCCTACTACACGGTGTTCTCGATCGCGCCGCTGCTGCTGATCGTGATCGCGGTGGCGGGCCTAGTTTTCGGCCAGGAGGCCGCGCGCGGCGAGATATTCGCCCAGCTCTCGGGCCTGATGGGCGAGCAGGGCGCGGCGGCGGTGCAGGGCATGCTGAAGGCGGTCAACAAGCCGGCCGAGGGCATCGTGGCAACGGTGATCGGCATCGGGCTGCTGGTGGTGGGCGCCACCACCGTCTTCGGCGAGCTGCAGGATGCGCTCGACCGCATCTGGCGCGCGCCGGCGCGCACCAAGAACAAGGGCCTGTTCAACATGCTGCGGGTGCGGCTGCTGTCGTTCAGCATGATCATGGGCATCGGCTTCCTGCTCATGGTGTCGCTGGTGGCGAGCGCGGCGCTCGCGGCGCTGGGCAAGTGGTGGTCGCCGATGTTCGGCGCCTGGGAGACGACGGCGCAGGTCGTCAACTTCGTCTTCAGCTTCGCGATGGTGACCGTGATCTTCGCGATGATCTACAAGATCATGCCGCGCGTGAAGGTGCAGTGGCGCGACGTGTGGGTGGGCGCGGCGGTGACGGCGCTGCTGTTCACCGTGGGCAAGCATCTGATCGGCCTGTACATCGGCAAGAGCAGCGTGGCCTCGGGCTACGGCGCGGCGGGCTCGCTGGTGGTGGTGCTGGTGTGGGTGTACTACTCGGCGCAGATCTTCCTGCTGGGCGCGGAGTTCACCTGGGTCTATGCGCGCACCTACGGCTCGATGAAGGACACGGCGGGCATCGCCGAGCTGAACCCGTCGCCCACGCGCGAGTTGCCGCTGCCGCACAACGACGACTGAGCGGCACTGTCTTGTTGGCGGCTCAGCCTGCGAAGCCGCCTTCGTCCAGGAACTTCTGTTCTTCCGCCGTGCTGGTGCGTCCGAGCATCCGGTTGCGATGCGGAAAGCGGCCGAAGCGCGCGACGATGTCGCGGTGCAGCACGGCATAGCGCCGGGTGTTGTCGTCGAGCACGGCGTTGAGTTCCACCGAGCGCTCCTGCTCGGCCAGCACCTCGGAGTGCATGAAGGGCAGGTAGAAGAAACGTTGCAGCACGGGCTCGCATTGCCGGTCGAAGCCCGCCTCGACTGCCTGCTTGGCCACGGCCAGCGCCCTGCCATCGGTGGCCAGCATGTGCGGGTTGCCGCGCCAGGCGTTGCGCGGGAACTGGTCGAGCAGCACGAGCAGGGCCAGCGCGCCCTGGGCATCGGCCGCCCAGTGGTCGAGCTCGCCGCGGGCCGCGGCCTGATGGGCTTCGGCGAAGCGGGAGATGAAGTCGGCATCGAAGGCGTCGTTCTTGGCGAACCAGCGCTCGGGGCCGGCTTCGCTCCAGAAACCGACCACGTCGCGGGCCGAAGGGACTGCAGGGGCGGCAGGGGCTGATGAAGTCATCGACACATTCTCTTTCAGGTTGTGTGCGCCGGGCCAAGTCGGGGCGATGGCCGACAGGAAAGCGCCCGTGGAGCTGCCTATGCTGTGGACGCTTTTCACAACCAGGAGATAAAGCTCATGACCAAATATGGCGCCCTCTTGCGCGCAGCCCTCGTCACTGGCGTTGCCAGTGCCGCGCTGGCCGGCTGCGGAATGATGTCGAAATCGAACGTCGCGAGCTTCAGCGGCGCGATGAACGCGGCGAGCGAAGTCCCGCCGAACATGACGCGTGGCAGCGGCATGGCCGAGGCCTGGCTCAACCGCGACACCAATGTGCTCAAGTACAAGATCACCTACACCGGCCTGAGCGGCCCGGCGACCATGGCGCACTTCCACGGCCCGGCCGCGGCGGGAGCCAATGCGGGCGTGGTGCTGCCCTTCGCCAATCCTGCGAGCCCGATCGAGGGACAGGCCACGCTCACGCCGGCGCAGGCCGCCGACCTGTCGGCGGGCAAGTGGTACGCCAACATCCACACGGCCGCCAACCCCGGTGGCGAGATCCGCGGGCAGATGCTGCCGAAGATGTGAAATCGTTCCAGGGGCAAGAGCCCCTGGTCAGGTTTGTGTCTCGGGGCTGGTGTCAAATGAACGCATGACGACGACACCCCCGAAGAAGAAAACCCGTGCCGCCTCCAAGCCCCTCGATCCTTTCGCCTCGCGCCGCGAGGACATGCGCACCGCCCGCAAGGCGCTGGTGCTGCAGGGCGGGGGCGCGCTCGGCGCCTACCAGGCCGGCGTGTACGCGGCGCTCAGCGAAACCGAGCTTCAGCCGGACTGGATCGCCGGCGTTTCCATCGGCGCCATCAACGCCGCGCTGATCGCGGGCAACGCGCAGGAAAAGCGCGTCGACCGGCTGCGCGAGTTCTGGCACCTCGTGTCCTCCGGGCCTTCGCAGCGGCTGCCTTCATGGCTGGGCGACCGGGCCATGCAGAACCAGTACAGCGCGACGATGGCCTCCCTGGTGGGCATTCCGGGCTTCTTCGAGCCGCGCTACTCGCCGGCCTTCCTGCTCGGCGGCGCCGCGCCGCTGCTGAGCTACTACGACACCTCGCCGCTGAAGTCCACGCTGGAGCGGCTCGTCGATTTCGACCGCATCAACGCTTGCGAGGCCCGCTTCAGCGTGGGCGCGGTGAACGTGCGCACGGGCAATTCGGTGTACTTCGACAACACGCGCCAGCGCATCGGGCCCGAGCACATCATGGCCAGCGGCGCGCTGCCGCCGGGCTTCGCGCCGGTGAGCATCGACGGCGACGACTACTGGGACGGCGGCATCGTGTCGAACACGCCGCTGCAGTACGTGCTCGACATGCACCCGCGCAACGAGCCGCTGGTGGTGCTGCAGGTCGACCTGTTCAACGCGCGCGGCGAGATGCCCCGCACCATGGCGGGCGTGCTGGAACGGCAGAAGGACATCACCTACTCGAGCCGCACGCGCATGAACACCGACGCGCTGGCCGCCAACATGAACCTGCAGCAGGCGATTGCCGACCTGATCTCCAAGCTGCCGGCCAGCCTGCGCAACGACCCCAGCGTGCACGAGGTGCAGTCGCAGCTCACGCACGAGCCCATCGACATCTTTCACCTGATCTACCGTGACAAGCCCTACGAGCTGGAGTCGAAGGACTACGAGTTCTCGCGCGCCGCGGTGGAAGAGCATTGGGAAGCTGGCGCGCGCGACATGCGCGTGACGCTGGCCCATCCGGAGACGCTGCGCGCCGACGCCACGGTCAATGGCGTGACCACCTTCGACCTCGGCGAGCATGGCTCGGGGCGCGTCAAGCGGCCGGGGCTTTCGCGATGAGCTTCAGGGACGACCGGCGATTCAGCCCCGGCTAAGAAACCAGCGCGAGACTGGGCCGTCACTTCACCGTTCCAGCTTCACCAGGAGGAAATGTTTGCATCATGAACATTGAAGACGTGCGACGAACGGCATTCGCGATGCCGCTGACCAGTCCGGCCTTTCCGCCAGGGCCTTACCGCTTCATCAGGCGCGAATTCCTGATCATCACTTACCGCACCGACATCGAGGCCCTGCGCGCCGTGGTGCCCGAGCCGCTCGAAGTGGTCGAGCCGCTGGTCAAGTACGAATTCATCCGCATGCCCGATTCCACCGGCTTCGGCGACTACACCGAGTCGGGCCAGGTCATTCCGGTGCAGCTGCGCACCGCCAGGGGCGTGGAGAAGGGCGCGTACGTGCATGCGATGTACCTGAACGACCATCCGCCCATTGCCGGCGGGCGGGAGCTCTGGGGCTTTCCGAAGAAGCTGGCCTCGCCGGTGCTCGACTACGAGACCGACGTGGTCGTCGGCACCCTCGACTACGGCAAGGTCCGCGTGGCCAAGGCCACCATGGGCTTCAAGCACCGCATGCTCGACCCGGCGCCCATCCTCGCGGGCATCGCGCAGCCGAACTTCCTGCTCAAGATCATTCCGCACGTCGACGGAACGGCCCGCATCTGCGAGCTGGTGCGCTATCACATGGTCGACGTGACGCTGCACGGCGCGTGGGGCGGGCCCGGTTCACTCGAACTGCACCCGCACGCGCTGGCGCCGGTGGCCGATCTGCCGGTGCGAAAGGTCGAGTCGGCGGTGCACTACATCGCCGACATGACGCTCGCGCTCGGCACGGTCGAGCACGACTACCTCGCCTGATTCTTGCTGGCGGCTTCAGTTTTCACGCCGCCAGCTTCCCAACCCCAACCCTCAAGGAACATCACCATGCAACTCAAGGACAAGGTCGCCTACATCACCGGCTCGGCCAGCGGCATCGGCAAGGAAATCGCCATCCTGTTCGCGCGGGAAGGCGCGAAGATCATCATCGCCGACCTCAACAAGGAAGCGGCCGACGCCACCGCGGCCGAGCTCAAGGCCACGGGTGCGCAGGCCATCGGCGTGGGCGTGGACGTGACGAACGAAGACCAGGTCAACGCCTCGGTGGAAGAGGGCGCGGCTGCCTTCGGCGGCATCGACATCCTGATCAGCAACGCCGGCATCCAGATCGTGCACCCGGTGGAGGAATTCAGCTTCGCCGACTGGAAGAAGATGCTGGCCATCCACCTCGACGGCGCCTTCCTCACCACCAAGGCCTGCCTGAAGCACATGTACGCGCAGGGCCGCGGCGGCAGCGTGATCTACATGGGCTCCGTGCACTCCAAGGAGGCCTCGCTGCTGAAGGCGCCCTACGTGACGGCCAAGCACGGACTCATCGGCCTGGCCAAGACGGTCGCCAAGGAGGGTGCCAAGCACGGCGTGCGCGCCAACGTGATCTGCCCGGGCTTCGTGCGCACGCCGCTCGTCGAGAAGCAGATTCCCGAGCAGGCCAAGACGCTGGGCATCACCGAGCAGGAAGTCATCAAGAACGTGATGCTGAAGGAGACCGTCGACGGCGAGTTCACGACCACGGAAGACGTGGCGCGCGTGGCGCTGCTGTTCGCGGGCTTCCCGACGAATGCGCTGACCGGGCAGTCGCTTGTGGTGAGCCACGGCTGGTTCATGCAGTAACTGTTGCTCGCCCCCAGGCTGCGCGCACTTCGTGTCGCTTCGCCAACCCCCTGCCGGGGGCAACACCTGCGGCCCGGCAAAGCCGGTTCCGCGGTGTTCCTGGCACTACAGCTTCAATTCCCAGGTCTCGCCCTCGAGCGGGGTGCCATAGCCCTCGTGCGGCTCCGAAGCCGTGAGCTGGAAGCCGCGGCTGGCATAGATGCCGCGAGCGGCGGTCAGGCAGCTGTTGGTCCACAGCACCATCTTCCGGTAGCCCTTGAGGCGGGCGAAGGCGATGCATTCGTCGACCAGCTTGCCGCCCAGCCCCAGCCCGCGCGCGCCGGGCGTGAGGATCAACAGGCGCAGCTGCGCGACCGTGGCCGACTTGCGCACCACGAAGATCGAGCCCACACGCTCGCCGTTGAGCTCGGCGATCCAGCAGCGCTCCCATTCGGGCTGGAACTTGAGCAGGAACTCGCCCGCGATGCCGGCTACCAGCGCCTCGAAGGTGCTGTTCCAGCCGTATTCCCGCGCATAGATCTCGCCGTGCTGCTGCA
Organism: Variovorax sp. CAN15; assembly: GCF_030462475.1. Classification (GTDB taxonomy): domain Bacteria; phylum Pseudomonadota; class Gammaproteobacteria; order Burkholderiales; family Burkholderiaceae_C; genus Variovorax. Next base: position 6,811 of record NZ_JASMRZ010000064.1, on the reverse strand, counting down.
CCACCCAGCCGATGTCGCCCGGAGCCGGGCCGCGCAGGACGGCCGCCTGCGGCTTCGCGGGCGGCGCTTCGGGGTCGAGCAGCGACTGCACCGTGCCCATGGCGCGCACCAGCTGCTGGCGCTGCGCCGGCGCCAGCGAGGCGAGCAGGGCGGCAGCCTCTTCGCGTGATTTCTGCTGCAGCGGCGCGAACGCTGCATGGCCCGCGTCGGTCAGGCGCAGCACGCTCTGGCGCGCATCGCGCGGATGCGGCTCGCGCACCAGCCAGCCCTCGTTCTCGAAGCGGCGAAGGATGCGGCTCAGGTAGCCGGCGTCGAGCCCGAGGTCGCGCCCGATCTCGCTCGCGACGGCCATTTCGCGGTGCGCCAGCTCGTAGAGCACGCGCACGTCGGTCAGCGACATGGCGCTGCCGAGGTAGGGGTCCAGGGCGCCGATGCGGCGTGTGTAGAAGCGGTTGAACTGCCGGATCGCCTTGACGGCGGCGGTGTCGATGGGGGGCGAAAGCTCTGGCATGGTTGCCATTGTCATTTAGATATTTGACTTTGGCAATCAATTGGCTGGGGAGAGAACTTGGCTCCGGGATGTCATGAAGCGACAGGGATGATGGAAAACCCTAAAATCTAGGGTTGCCCACAACGGCGGCGCCCCGGCGCTGTCCGATCCCACCGATGAACGCCCCCGTCGACGTCTCCTTTTTCGCGCGTGCCGCCAAGCCGCTGACCAGCTACCGCAAGTACTGGGCGGCCCGTTTCGGCACGGCGAAGTTCCTGCCGACCTCGCGCAAGGAAATGGAAGCGCTCGGCTGGGACAGCTGCGACATCATCGTCGTCACGGGCGATGCCTACGTCGACCACCCCAGCTTCGGCATGTCGGTGATCGGCCGCATGCTGGAGGCCCAGGGCTTCCGCGTGGGCATCATCGCGCAGCCCGACTGGCAGAGCGCGGAGCCCTTCAAGGTGCTGGGCAAGCCGAACCTGTTCTTCGGCGTCACCGCCGGCAACATGGATTCGATGATCAACCGCTACACGGCCGACCGGAAGATCCGCAGCGACGATGCCTACACCCCCGGCGACGTCGGCGGTTCGCGCCCCGACCGCGCGGCCATCGTGTATTCGCAGCGCTGCAAGGAAGCCTGGAGCGACGTGCCGATCATCCTCGGCGGCATCGAAGGCAGCCTGCGCCGCATCGCCCACTACGACTACTGGTCGGACAAGGTGCGCCGCTCCATCGTGGTGGACGCCAAGTGCGACCTGCTGCTGTACGGCAACGCCGAGCGCGCCATCGTCGAGATCGCGCACCGCCTGGCCGCCAAGGAGCCGGTGCAGCAGATCACCGACGTGCGCGGCACCGCCTTCGTGCGCCGTGAAACCCCCGAGGGCTGGTTCGAGATCGACTCCACCAGCGTCGACGAACCCGGCCGCGTCGAGGCGCACGTCAACCCGTACCTGATGGTGTCCGACCAGGCGAAGGCCAACGGCGCCACCTGCGCGAAGGAAGACGAGGCCCAGGCGGTGGCCAAGGCGGCCGAAGCCGCGGGCTCGACTGCCGTCAATCTCGCCATCAAGCCGCTGAACTTCGTGCCCAACCCCGCGCTGCAAGGCAAGGGCAAGACCAAGGTGCCGCCGCGCGAGCGTTCGGTGATCCGCCTGCCGGCCTACGAGCAGGTGCGCAGCGATCCTGTGCTCTACGCGCACGCCAACCGCGTGCTGCACCTGGAGACCAACCCCGGCAACGCCCGCGCGCTGGTGCAGGCGCACGGCGAGGGCACCACGGCGCGCGACGTGTGGATCAACCCGCCGCCCATTCCGCTCACCACGGCAGAGATGGACCACGTGTTCGACCTGCCGTACGCGCGCAGCCCGCACCCGCGCTACGCCGACGAGAACGGCAGCCACGACGGCGCGACCAAGATCCCCGCCTGGGAAATGATCCGCTTCAGCGTGAACATCATGCGCGGCTGCTTCGGCGGCTGCACCTTCTGCTCGATCACCGAGCACGAGGGGCGCATCATCCAGAGCCGCTCGGAAGACTCGATCATCAAGGAGGTCGAGGCCATCCGCGACTCGGTGAAGGGCTTCACCGGCACCATCTCCGACCTCGGCGGCCCCACCGCCAACATGTACCGCATCGGCTGCAAGTCGCCCGAGATCGAGGCCGCCTGCCGCAAGCCCAGCTGCGTGTACCCGGGCATCTGCCAGAACCTCAACACCAACCACGACCCGCTCATCAAGATCTATCGCCGGGCGCGCGCGTTGAAGGGCATCAAGAAGATCCTGATCGGCTCCGGCCTGCGCTACGACCTGGCCGTGCAGTCGCCCGAGTACGTGAAGGAGCTGGTGCAGCACCACGTGGGCGGCTATCTCAAGATCGCGCCCGAGCACACCGAGCAGGGCCCGCTCACGAAGATGATGAAGCCCGGCATCGGCAGCTACGACAAGTTCAAGCAGATGTTCGAGAAGTACTCGGCCGAGGCTGGCAAGAAGCAGTACCTCATTCCGTACTTCATCGCCGCGCATCCGGGCACCAGCGACGAGGACATGATGAACCTCGCGATCTGGCTCAAGAAGAACGGCTTCCGCGCCGACCAGGTGCAGACCTTCTATCCGAGCCCGATGGCCACGGCCACCGCGATGTACCACTCCAACCGCAACCCGCTGCGCAAGATCACGCGCGAGAGCGAAGCGGTGGACATCGTGCGCGGAGACAAGCGCCGCCGCCTGCACAAGGCCTTCCTGCGCTACCACGACGCCAACAACTGGCCGCTGTTGCGCGAGGCGCTCAAGGCGATGGGCCGCGCCGACCTGATCGGCAACGGCAAGCACCACCTCATCCCGACCTGGCAGCCGCTGACCGATGGCGGCTACACCAGCGCGCGCCGCAAGAATTCGACCGCGGCACCGCCAACCGCCAAGGCTGCGCCGGTCAAGCTGGCACCGGTGAAGCCCTCCAAGGGCCGCATCCTCACGCAGCACACCGGCCTGCCGCCGCGCGACAACGGCTCGGGTTCGGGGCCGGCCGGGCGCAAGCTTGCCGGCCCGGTGCGCGGCAACATCCGCAAGCCGCGCTGAGCGGCGGGCTTGCGCCTTCAGGCGTACTGCATCTCCCCGTTGCCGAAGGACCAGTTCTCCTTCGCCACCTCGACGAGGTTGATGAACACGTCCTCGCGCCGTATGCCCAGCTGGCCGTGCAGGTCGTCGGCCACGCGCCTGTAGAAGGCCTTCTTCATCTCGGTGGTGCGCCCCTGGTTCAGCGTGATCTGGATCAGCAGGAAGCCCGGCGAGTACGCCACGCCGAGATAGCTCGCCGGATGCACCAGCTCGTGCGGGGCGTGCCGCGTGATGACCTGGAACTTGTCGTGCTCCGGCACGTTGATGGTGTCCCGCATGGCCTGGTAGACGAGATCCCCGATGGCCGGGCCCAGGGTTTCGGGACTGTCGCTGGAAAGCTCGATCCGCACGAGTGGCATGTGTTGTTCCTTGAAAAAGTCTCGGGCGCCTAAGATACGCGACATGGCCCGCCATCTTTCTCCCCCTTCCGTAGTCCGCTGCTGAAGCGCGCTTCGCGCTCAGGCCCAAGTGGTTGCCGCCAGCCGAGCCCCCTGGGCCGGCCAGCGGCTCGGATGGTCACGCCCGCCTCCTGAACCCGATCCCGAAGCGATCGGCCATGGCGGGCGTCATGGAGAAAGAACTCTCATCAATGAACGCAAGAACGTCTGCCGCCCTGGCCTGGGGCGGCGTGCTGCTGGCTGGCGCCCTCTGGGGCGGTGGTGCGCTGGTGGCGCAATTCCTGATCGATGGCGGCATCGCGCCGCAGAGCCTGTCGCTGGCGCGCTTCGCCCTCGGGCTGCCGCTGCTGTGGTGGCTGCAATGGCGGACGCCGGCGATCCCCGGTGCCGGCTGGGCCGATCTGAGCAGCCGGGAGCGGCTGCAGATGCTGGCTACAGGCGCTGCAATGGCGCTCAACGTGAGCTGCTGGTTCGCCGGCATCGTGCACCTGGGCGCGGCGCTGCCGACCGTCATTTCGATCTGCTGCGCCCCGGTGATCGTCACGCTGGTTTCGGTGCTGCGCGGCTATGAGCATCTCGGCCCCAGGCTGATCGCCGGCCTGCTGCTTGCGCTGGCCGGCGTGCTGCTGCTGGTGATGCCCGCCGGAGGATGGGGCCCGCTGGCCCCGGGGCATGCGGCTGGCGTGGCCTGGTCGCTGGGCTCGGCTTTCTGCTACGCGATGGTGGTGCTGGGCAACGCGCGCATGCCGGCGCGGGTGCCGGCCGTCACGGCCTCGGCCTGGGGGATGACGGCAGCGGCGCTGTGCATGCTGGCCGTGGCGCTGCCTTCGGGCATCACCTGGCCAGCCGGCGGCGCCCAATGGCTGGGCGTGGGCTACACGGGCGTGGTGACGACCTCTGTGGCCTACCTGGCCTTCGCCTGGGGCGCGCGGCGGCTGTCGCCGACGGCGGCGGTGGTCGGTACGCTGGTCGAGCCGCTGGTGGCGGCCTTGCTGGCCGCGTTGCTGTTCTCGCAGCCCATGACGTCGCGCCAGTGGGCAGGGGCCTTGCTGCTGGCTGGCGCGATGCTGCTGATGGTGCGGCGCGGCAAGCAGGCGCAGTCCGACTGAAGCCAGGGGCGGGGCGCTCCGTTGTATGGTGTGGTCCCATGAGCAGCTCGCCCCACTCGCCGGCTTCGTGGATGCGCATCCTGGCGGCAGCGCTGTCGCTGGCGGTTTTCTCGGTGTCGGCCCTCGCGGCCGCGCCGGAGAACTCTGCTGCGCAGGCGCTGCGCGCCGTCCACCAGCGGATGAGCGACAAGCTCAACCACAGCAGCTTCGGCCGGGCTGTGCAGCTCGATTCCATGGAAACGGCCGATGGCCTGCAGGGCGACGTCTACGCCGTGGTCGAGCACCCGCTCTCCGAGATCGCCGCCGCGCTCAAGGACCCGGCCCACTGGTGCGACGTGCTGACCCTGCACGTCAACAACCGGCGCTGCCGCACCGGCAGCGGCCCTCAGGGGAGCGAGATGCTCACGCTCTACGTGGTGCGCCGCTACGACAAGCCCGTGGACCAGGCCTTCGAGCTGCCCTTCGTCTACCGCGTCGCCGGCAGTTCGCCCGATCACCTGCTGGTGGAGCTGTCGGCCGAGAGCGGCCCGCTGGGCACCAGCAACTACCGGGTAAAGCTCGAGGCCGTGGCGCTCGACGAGCGCAAGAGCTTCCTGCACTTCAGCTACAGCTACGACCACAACACGATGGTGCGCCTGGGCACCATGGCCTATCTGGCGACCTTCGGCAGCGACAAGGTGGGCTTCACCGTGATCGGCAAGACGCCCGAGGGCCAGCCCGACTACATCCGCGGCCTGCGGGGACTCGTGGAGCGCAATGCGATGCGCTACTTCCTGACGCTCGACGCCTACCTCTCGGCGCCGGGGCCGGACCAGGCCGAGCGTCGCCAGCGTCGCTGGTTCGCGGGGGCCGAGCAGTACCCGCGCCAGCTGCACGAGATCGATCTGGACACGTATCTCGCGCTCAAGCGGGAAGACCGGCGGCGCGACGGCTACAGCCGCTGAGCCGGATCAGTCGGCCAGCGTCAGCAGCGGCACGTCGCGCTCGCGGCTCATGGCGTCGAGTTCGGTGCGTGTGCGCGTCAGCAGCCAGGCGGCCAGTGCCTCGCGCGTGGCCGGCGCCAGCATGTCGCGCGAGGCGATCTGCGCGGCCTCGCAGAGCCGGTCGGCGAAATGCGGCTCCAGCGCCGCCACCGCCACGCGGCCATCGGCGCAGGGATAGACGCGGTAGCCGGCGTGCGCGCCACCGACCGTGCCCGAAGGCTGCGTCAGGCCCCAGGTGCGGGGCAGGGCGAGCCAGTCGGCCGAGGCGTTCAGCGCCACTTCCAGATAAACGCCGCCCGTCTTGCGCGAGCGCAGCAGCATGGCTTTCAGCACCGCCTCGCTGGCGAGCAGGGCGCCGCCCATGTCGGCGTAAAGCGTTGGAGGCAGTTCGGTGCCGGTGACGAGGCCGCTTTCGGCGAGGTAGGTCAGGTCGTGGCCCGGCTCCTCGGCGCGCTCGCCTGGTGCGCCGACGATGGCTACCTGCGACAGCGAAGGATGGCGCGCCTGCAGTGTGGCCCAGTCGAGCTTCAGCTTGGCGAGCGCCGAGGGGCGGAACGAGGTGAGCAGCACGTCGGTGGAGGCCAGCTCGGCGTGCAGCTGCTGCTGCCCGGCCTCGGACTTCAGGTCGAGGGCGCGGATCTCGATGCCCTCATGCAGCGCGGCATAGGCCGGGCGGTTGTAGAGCCCCATCGGGTCGCCGCCCGGCGGCTCCAGCTTCAGGCAGGTGGCGCCCATGCGGCGGCAGCGCAGCAGCGCGGCGGGGCCGGGCAGGTTCAGCGCGAGGCTGAGGACGCGAACGCCCTCCAGCGGTGCGAAGGCTTGATCGTCGGCGGGGCTCGGCATCGGTCCTGGTCTCCGGAAGAATCGTTTCGCGCATTCTCGCCCGAGGGGCGGAGCCACTTCCCGCAAGCCGCGAAAGCACGGCGCGCGTAGCATGTGCCGGTGGCGGCGCCAGCTTCCCCTTCCTTTCTTCATGCCGCCTTCCCACCTTCCCATCGACCAAGGAGACGACCCATGTTTGAAGCTTCCCTCATGAGCGGCCAGCGCATTCTGGTGACCGGCGGCGGCACCGGCCTCGGCCGCGCGATGGCCGAGCGCTTCCTGAGCCTCGGCGCCGACGTGGCCATCTGCGGCCGGCGCCAGTCGGTCTGCGAGGAGACGGCGGCCGAATGGCGCAAGCAGTTTCCGCAGCGGCGCATCGATACCTTCGGCGACG
>NZ_JASMRZ010000063.1 GCF_030462475.1 Variovorax sp. CAN15 | reverse complement strand
GTCGGTAGCTTCAGGCTGAAGACCATCACCGCGGCGAGCGCGGTGATGCCGATCATCGTGAGAAGGGCTCCCCGCGTGTAGCCTGGGCCGACGCTCTCATCGTCGATGCCGAAGTCTTCGCTGGCGGACCGGGCCGCCAGCCTGCGCTCGTATGCGACGTAGATTACGCAGCCGATGGCCAGCGCGAGCCCGACGGTGGGCGCGCCGCTCAGCGTGATGCCCATGGTGCCCACGGCCAGCGCGGTCACCGGGCCGGCCCGGCGATAGGGCAGTGCGGCCACGCCATAGAAGAGGCTCGAGGCAAAGAAGAGCTGGGCCAGCGCGGGTGTTGTCTCGTGGCCGAGCTGTGCGAGGCCGAGGCAGGCGATCAGCGCCAGCAGGCCGCCATCGGCAATGGCTCGCGCGTAATCGGTCGGCCGGGCTTCTCCTCCGAAGGCAAAGGCCACGGGCTGAGCGCGTGCCGTGCGGGCCAGGTAGTACACGGCGTACCAGGTGGCCGTGAAGGTGCCCCAGAGCAGGAACGCGAACGCGATACGAACAGCCAGATCAGGGTTGAGCCACGCGGGGGCGATCTTGATGGCCACGGCGCCGATCCAATACGGGACCAGGGCGGGCGTTTCCGGCCGCAGGCCCAACAGCATCGGGTCGAGCCAGCGTGCGATGCCTTCGGTGCTGCGAGCCAACTCGGCCATGTAGCCGAAGGCAGAGATGTCGGCGCTCTTCCACGGACCCCGGCCAACCAGCCCAGGCAGCAGATAGGCCGCGCAGAGCAGAAGCAACGCGATGCGCGGCAGCCGGCGCACGGCGCTCTGGGCAACGATCGCGGGGGTGGGCTGGTTCAAGTGGTGGGCAAAGGCGGGAGTGGGAAAGAAAAAGGGCAGCGCGGTAAACCGGGCTGCCCTCGACGCAAAAGCGCGAGCCTTACTTCGAGGCGGCGCCGGTGGTCTTGCCGAAGCGGTTGCGGAACTTCTCGACGCGGCCGCCCATGTTGTCGACCGACTTCTGCGTGCCGGTGTAGAACGGGTGCGATTCGCTCGTGGTATCGAGCTTGAACAGCGGCAGTTCGCGGCCGTCGTCGGTCTTGCCCATTTCCTTGGTGTTCGCGCACGAACGGGTCACGAACTTGAAGCCGTTCGACATGTCGACGAACAGGACTTCGCGGTAATTCGGGTGGATGCCTTCTTTTGCCATGGTGTTTCCTTTTGCGCTTTTGGAATCAATGCGCGGTCGATGCGAGAGCCACCAGCGTGCCGGGATTGGCGCGCTGCCCCGGGGAAGACCCGAGGAGCCAGGCGAAGCTGCCTGACCGCACTTTTCGCGGAGCCAGCGATTATCGCATACTGCCCCATTTTCGAGCAAACCGAAGGCTCCCAATGACTTCCACAGCCCTGCGCGTGGGCCTTGTCGGCTATGGATTTGCCGGCCAGACCTTCCACGCTCCCGTTCTGTCAGCCGTTCCGGGGCTGGAGCTGGCAGCCGTGGCCAGCTCGCAGCCGCACAAGGTGCATGCAGACTGGCCCGGCGCGGCGGTCGTTCCCGACGTTTCCGCGCTTGTGGGTCGCGCCGACATCGACTTGATCGTGGTCGCCACCCCCAATGCCCAGCACCATCCGGTCGCCAAGGCGGCGCTGGAGGCCGGCAAGCACGTGGTGGTCGACAAGCCCTTCACGCTGGACGTGGCCGAGGCGAGGGAGCTTGAATTGTTGTCGAAACGCAACAATCGCCTCTTGGCGGTCTACCAGAACCGCCGCTTCGATTCCGATTTTCTGACGCTCAAGAAACTCCTCTCCTCCGGCGAGTTGGGTCGCCCGGTGTACCTGGAGTCCCATTTCGACCGTTTCCGTCCCGAAGTGAAGGAGCGCTGGCGCGAACAGGCGGTGCCCGGCTCGGGCCTCTGGGTCGACCTGGGTTCCCATCTGATCGACCAGGCGGTGCAGCTTTTCAGCCGCCCCGACACGATCCAGCTCGACACCGCGGTCCTGCGCGACGGCGCCGTGGTCGAGGACTACTTCCATGCCGTGCTGCGCTATGAGACGGGGCCGCATGCGCCGCTGCGCGTGGTGCTGCATTCGACGACGCTGGCGGCGCATGCCGCGCCACGCTACATCGTGCACGGCACGCGCGGAAGCTACGTCAAGCATGGCGTCGATACCCAGGAAGATGCGCTGCGCGCAGGGCAGAGGCCGCCGACGGAAGGTTGGGGCGCCGATCCGCTGGATGGCGAACTCACGCTGATCGACAGCAACGGGGTACCTGCCAGGCGCAGCGTTCCCACGCATCCCGGAAACTATGTCAACTACTACGCCGCAGTGCGCGACGCCATCCTCGGCCGCGGCCCGAATCCGGTGCCGCCCGAACAGGCTGTCGAGCTGATGGAACTGCTCGACCTCGGCCGCCAAAGCGCACTTGAAGGCCGCGCCTTGCCAACACGGCGCCCATGAAAAAAGCGCGTTGACCCGCAAGGGCCAACGCGCTTTTGCGCAAGAGCGTGTTGCTCAGCCGCCGCGACGCATCATGTCGAAGAACTCGACATTGGTCTTCGTCGCCTTCATGTTCTTGAGCATCAGCTCCATCGACTCGATCTCGTCCATGTTGTACATGAGCTGGCGCAGGATGCGGGTCTTCTGGAGGATCTCGGGGGCCAGCAGCAGTTCTTCGCGACGCGTGCCGCTGCGGTTGAGCTGGATCGAAGGGAACACGCGCTTTTCGTACAGGCGGCGGTCGAGGTGGATTTCCGAGTTGCCGGTGCCCTTGAACTCTTCGAAGATCACTTCGTCCATGCGGCTGCCGGTGTCGATCAGCGCGGTGCCGATGATGGTCAGCGAGCCGCCTTCTTCCACGTTGCGCGCGGCGCCCAGGAAGCGCTTGGGACGCTGCAGCGCATTGGAATCGACACCGCCGGTCAGCACCTTGCCCGACGAGGGCACGACGTTGTTGTAGGCGCGGGCCAGGCGGGTGATGGAGTCGAGCAGGATCACCACGTCCTTCTTGAGCTCGACCAGTCGCTTGGCGCGCTCGATCACCATTTCGGCCACGTGCACGTGGCGCGCGGCGGGCTCGTCGAAGGTCGAGGCAATGACCTCGCCCTTCACCGTGCGCTGCATTTCGGTCACTTCTTCGGGGCGCTCGTCCACGAGCAGCACCATCATGTGGACGTCCGGGTAGTTGGCGCTGATGGCGTGTGCGATGTGCTGCATCATCACCGTCTTGCCGCTCTTGGGCGGCGCGACGAGCAGGGCGCGCTGGCCTTTGCCGATGGGGGCGATGATGTCGATGATGCGGCCCGTGATGTTCTCGTCGCCCTTGATGCCGTCGCGCTCGAGCTTCATCTGCTCCTTGGGGAACAGCGGCGTCAGGTTCTCGAACATCACCTTGTGCTTGTTCTGCTCGGGTGGGCCGTCGTTGACTTTGTCGAGCTTGGTCAGCGCGAAGTAGCGCTCGCCGTCCTTGGGCGTGCGCACCTCGCCTTCGATCATGTCGCCGGTGTGCAGGTTGAAGCGGCGCACCTGACTGGGCGAGATGTAGATGTCGTCGGTGCTGGCCGTGAAGCTGGTGTCGGGGCTGCGCAGGAAGCCGAAGCCATCGGGCAGTATTTCGAGCACGCCGTCGGCGAAGACCTGCTCGCCGGCTTTGGCGCGCTTCTTGATGATCGCAAACATCAGCTCCTGCTTGCGCATGCGGCCGACGTTTTCGATCTCGAGCGCTTCAGCCTGCTTGAGGACTTCAGACACGTGGAGTGCCTTGAGTTCGTTTAAGTGCATGGAATGACCCCTCGCGGGGTAATCGAACGGAAAACGGGGGGAGGTTGAACGTGAAGCTAGAACTGCCTCACCAACCGGGGAACTCGAACCGGTTGCCTTTGAGTGGAAGGACCGGTGATCTGGGCGTGATTATGACAGGAAAAACGCGCCGGCCAACGCATTGCGCGCTGGCCGGTTGAAATGTCGCTCAGGCGAGCTGCTGGTCGATGAAGGCCGTGAGCTGGGCCTTGCTCATCGCGCCGACCTTGGTGGCAGCCAACTGGCCGTCCTTGAACAGCATCAGGGTGGGGATGCCGCGGATGCCGAACTTGGCGGGGATGTCGCGGTTCTCGTCCACATTCAGCTTGGCGATCTGCAGCTTGCCTTCGTATGCAGCCGACACTTCGTCCAGGATGGGCGCGATCATCTTGCAGGGGCCGCACCATTCGGCCCAGTAGTCGACCAGAACAGGCTGGCTGGACTTGAGCACGTCGGCCTCGAAGGAGGAATCGGAGATGTGTTTGATGAGTTCGCTGGCCATGTGTGGATCCTTGTGCGCAGAGAGTTTCGGTGCAGCTAAAGTGCTGGTCATTGTGACAGAAACCAAGGGGTGGCGTTCCGTGCGGAGACGCTATGGCGGCGATAGCCAAAGCCCTTGCACGATGCGCTCTCCAACCCCTCGATAGAACTGAATGAACGAAGGCCACCCCGTGCAGGCCCTGTGGTGCGATCCAGCCGACGGCGTCGTCGCGCGGATCGTCCGCGCGCTCGCCGAACGCCAGCTGCATGCCGCCCGAACCGTGGTGCTGGTGCCTTATGCGCAGCTGATGGGCGTGGCGCGCGCCATGTGGGCGCGCTGCGGCAGCCCCGGCTTCGTGCCGCGATTCGAGACCACCCACAACTGGGCCCGCAGCGCGGGCGGCTTCGTGCCGATGGGCTACGACATCGCCCATGACATGGCGCGCGACCTGGTCACGGCCCAGGCCCTGCTCTCGCAGGCGGGCTTCCATGCCGAGCGCTTCGCCCTGGCCGGGCGCGTCGTCGAGCTTGCCTATCAGCTCGGCCCACTGGCTGCGGCGGTAACGCCGGAGGAGCGCGGCGGCGAATGGGCCCGGCGCGCGGCGAGCGTGGCCGATGCCGGCAGCGAGTCGGAATGGTTCCGCATCGAAAGCGCGCTGATCCGCATCGCCGTCGCGTGGACCTCCACCTCGGGCTATGCCACCGACGTGCTGCAGCGCGAATCCACGCGGGCCCAGGTCGACGCGCTGATCGTGCTCGAAGGCTTCCAGGCCGATCCGCTCACCCAGTCGCTCTGCAAGCTGTGGGGCGATCACGCGCTTCATCTCTCGCTCGTGCCTTCGGGCGCGCCCACACAGGTCTGCGCCTCCCACGTTGCCCTCGACCCCGAGGACGAGGCCGAGCTTGCCGCCGCCTGCGTGCTGCGCCACCTGGCCGAAGGCCGCGCACCTGTCGCGCTGGTGGCGACCGATCGCGCGCTCACGCGCCGCATCAGCGCCCAGCTCGCCGCGCAGGGCGTCGTCACGCACGACGAAACGGGCTGGAAGCTCTCGACCACCCGCGCCGCCGCAACGCTGATGAGCGCGCTGCGCGCCTGCGCCCACGACGCCACCAGCGACCAGGTGCTCGAATGGCTCAAGAGCGGCGCCGACGGCGATGCGCCCGCCGTCCAGTCGCTCGAAGCCCGCCTGCGCCAGGAGGCCATGCGCGACTGGTCGACCTGGTGCGCCCTGATGACCCGCAGCGAGAAGTCCAAGGACAGCGCGCTGCTCGTCTTCACCGAGGCCATCGAGGTGCGCCGCGCGCCCATGGCCCGCTCGCGCCCGTTGGCCGAATGGCTGCGCGCGCTGCGCGAACTGCTGGAGGCCAGCGGCCAATGGGCCTTGCTCGAGGAGGACTTGGCCGGCGGCAAGGTGATCGGCGCGCTATGGCTCGACGCCGGCGCGCACGGCGACGACGAAGACGAGTTCCCCGGCGGCCGCCACACCCTGGCCGAGTTCACCGCCTGGGTCCGCGACGTGCTGGAGGACGCCAGCTTCGTGCCTCCGGCGGGGGACGAAGCTCCGCGGGTCGTTGTGTTGCCTCTCTACCAACTGCTGGGCCGCTCCTTCGGCGCGGTGGTCGTGCCGGGCTGCGACGACCGCCGCCTGCCTGCGTCGCCGGAACCGCCCGGCAACTGGAGCGCCGCCCAGCGCCTTGAGCTGGGCCTGCCGTCGCGCGAGGCGCTCGAAACCGCGCAGCGCGCAGCCTGGGCCGCGGCCCTGCGCAACCCCTCGTGCGAGCTCATCTGGCGTCATTCGGACGCCAGCGGTGAGCCGGTGCGACCCAGCCCGCTCGTGCAGGCGCTTCAGCTCGACCACGCGCTGCAACCCTCTGCCGACCCGCGCACGCCGCGCGAAGTGGCCATCAAGCCGACCGGCTACCCGATGCCCTCCGGCGCGCTCCTGCCGCTGCAGAACATCTCCACCAGCGTCTACGAAGACCTGCGCCGCTGCCCCTATCGTTTTTTCGCGCTGCGCCAGCTTGGCCTGCGCAGCGCCGACGAGCTCGATGCCGAGGTCGACAAGCGAGACTTCGGCAACTGGCTGCATGCCGTGCTCGGCCACTTCCACGAGGCGCTGGCCGAAGCACCGACACAGGATGCGCAGCAGCGCATCGCCTTCATCGAAGAGGCGGCCCGCCTTTCGACGCAGGAACTAGGACTCTCCGACGCCGAGTTCCTGCCCTTCGCCGCCGCATGGCCCGCCGTGCGCGACGGCTACCTCGCCTGGCTCACAGGGCACGAGGCGGCCGGCGCCGTCTTCGCCGAGTCCGAGCCCTGGAAGGAGCAGGCGCTGGGCGACCTGCGCCTGATCGGCCGGCTCGACCGCATCGACCGCATGCCCGATGGCCAGGCCTTCGTGATCGACTACAAGACCGAGTCCGCCGCCGTCAGCAAGGAGCGCGTGAAGGACCCCACAGAAGACACCCAGCTGGCCTTCTACGCCGCGCTGGTGGCCGACGACACCCTGCGCGCGGCTTACGTCAACGTGGGCGAGAAGGCCGCCGGCACGCAGACCGTCGAGCAGCCCGCCGTGGTCGAGGCGCGCGATGCGCTGGTGGCCGGCATCATCGAAGACTTCAGGCGCATCGCGCAGGGCGCGGCGCTGCCGCCGCTGGGCGAGGGCGCCGTCTGCGACTACTGCGCCGCGCGGGGCCTGTGCCGCAAGGACTTCTGGGACGAGGCGGCCCCGCCGCCGGGCGTCGAAGCCACTGGAGGCGACACGCAATGAGCGGCGCAGCCTACGAACACAACGGCCGGCACGTCACGCGCGAGGCCTTCTACACCGTCGCTTGCGATCCACGCCGCTCTGTCGCGGTCGAGGCCTGCGCCGGCGCGGGCAAGACCTGGATGCTGGTCTCGCGCATCCTGCGCGCGCTGCTCGAAGAAGGCGACACCGCCTGCGAGCCGCACGAGATCCTGGCCATCACCTTCACGAAGAAGGCTGCCGGCGAGATGCGCGAACGCCTCGACCAGTGGCTGGAAGATTTCGCCGAGCGCCCGCAGGAAGAACTGGTCGCCCAGCTGGTGATGCGCGGCATGGAGCCGGTTGCGGCCTCGGCCGCGGTACCGCGCCTCAAGGGACTCTACCGGCGCCTGCTCGAAGGCGGCAGGCCGGTGCAGTTCCGTACCTTCCACGCCTGGTTCGCGGGCTTGCTGCGCAACGCGCCGCTCGCGGTGCTGCGCGAACTGGGCCTGCCGTCGAACTACGAGCTGCTCGAAGACGACGCGGAGGCGCGGGGCCACACCTGGCGGCCTTTCTTCGAGGCCGTGACCGCCAGCAAGGAGGCGCTGGCCGACTACTACGCCGTCGTCGCCACGCACGGCCGCTCGCAGACGGCCAAGGCGCTGGGCGAGGCGCTGTCGAAGCGCGTGGAGTTCTCGCTGGCCGACGCGGAGAACGCGGTCCAGCATTTCAGCGCGCTCCACCCGACGCTCGAAGGGCTGGACGAGCCGACCGAAGCCCTGCGCGGCGAGCCGGTCCGCCGCCGCTGGCTCGACCGAGCCGCCGCGCTGGGCCGCGAGAGCAACAAGACGCCGCAGAAGGCGGCCGAAGCGATCATCGACGTGTTCGGCTCGGGCGAGCCGGCCGGCGATGCGCTGGTCGCTGCGTTCGCCCACCTGCGCAAGAACTTCTTCGTGGCGACGGAAGACCGCCTCAACAAGAACCTGCAGAAGTTCCCCGCCGCGCAGGAGGCCGAGGCCGAGCTGCAGGTGCTGTGCGCCGCGCAGGCCCAGCACGCCGCCTGGCTCTACCAGCAGCGCATGACGCGCCTCACGCGCCTGCTGATCGCTGCCTTCGCCGATGTGAAGCGTGCGCACGGCTGGGTCGACATGAACGACGTCGAGCAGGCGGCGCAGCTGCTGCTGGGCCAGTCGGCCCTCTCGGGCTGGGTGCAGGAGCGGCTCGACGCGCGCATCGCGCACCTGCTGATCGACGAATTCCAGGACACCAACCCGCTGCAGTGGCAGGCGCTCTATGGGTGGCTCAGCGCCTACACCGGCGCGCAGGGCCGTGCGCCGCGCGTGTTCATCGTGGGCGACCCGAAGCAGAGCATCTACCGCTTCCGCCGCGCCGAGCCGCAGGTGTTCATCGCCGCGAAGAAGTTCGTTCGCGAAGGGCTCGATGGCGAGCTGCTGAACTGCGACCACACGCACCGCAACGCGCAGTCGGTGGTCGGGCTGGTCAACGCGGCGATGCTTGCCGCGCAGGAGGCCGGCGAGTTCGATGGCTACCGCGCCCACACCACCGAGCGCCGCGACGATGGCGAACTGCTGCGGCTGCCGGCCATCGACCGCGACGCGGTCGGCGGCGGCACGGCCGAAGCCGCTCCCGCCGACGACGGCATGCTGCACTGGCGCGACAGCCTCATCACGCCGCGCGTGCTGCCCGAGGAGCAGCTGCTGCAGACGGAATGCGAGCAGGCCGCCCGATGGGTGGCGCAGCGCATCGCTGACGGCACCCAGCCCAGCCGCATCATGGTGCTGGCGCGCAGGCGCAGCCGACTCTCGGCCATGCAGGACGCGCTGCGCCAGCGCCACATTCCCGTGCAGCAGCCCGAGAAGAACGACCTCCACGACGCACCCGAGGTGCAGGACGTGGTTGCGCTGATCGACGCGCTGGTGTCGCCCGCGCACGATCTTTCTCTTGCCAGGGCGCTGAAGTCACCGGTGTTCGGCATCGACGACGAGGCCCTGGTGCAGCTCGCGCTGCGCCAGCGCGAGCGCGGCCCCGTGAGCTGGTTCTCGCTGATCCAGAAGGACGAAAGCCTGCCGCCGGTGCTTGTCGAGGCCGGCGTCAGGCTCAAGCGTTGGCAGCGCTGGCTGATGACGCTGCCGCCCCACGACGCGCTCGACGCGATCTTCCACGACGGCGACCTGCTCGCGAAGTTCGGCGCCGCCGTGCCGGCCGCGATGCGTCAGAGTGCGCTGGCCAACCTGCGGGGCGTGCTGTCGGCGTCGCTCGACATCGACGGCGCGCGATTCGCAACGCCCTATGCGCTGGTGCGCGCGCTGCGCGCAGGCGGCGTGCGGGCGCCGACCGTGACCGCGCCTGAGGCGGTGCAACTGCTGACCGTGCACGGCGCCAAGGGGCTGGAGGCCGATACGGTGCTCATGCTCGACTGCGACGCTCCTGCGCCGCGGGCCCAGACCATGGGCGTGCTGGTCGAGTGGAAGGGCAGCGACAGCGCGCCGACGCGCTTCGTATTCCTCGCGAGCGAGAAGACGCCGCCGGCCTGCGCCGTCGCGCTGCTCGAGGAGGAGCAGCGCGCGCGCCATCGCGAGGAGCTCAACGGCCTCTACGTCGCCGTCACGCGGGCGCGCGAGCGGCTGGTGCTCTCGTCGGTGAAGCCGGCGCGTGCCAATGAAGGCAGCTGGTGGTCGCGACTGCAGCCGCTGTGCGAGCCCACCGAGGCTGACGAGCCGCTGGTGGCGCTGCCGACCGAAGCCGGTGCGGGCAGCTTTGCAATGAAGCGCATGCCGGAGGCGCCCGAGCCTGCCGAGCAGCCGTCCGCGAAGAAGGCGGCCGCCACCACGGTCGACGCGCGAGCCGCCGCCTTCGGGCAGGCCATGCACCGGCTGCTCGAATGGGCCGTGCCGGGCGAGCCGCTGCCGGCTGCCCATGTTCGCGCCGCCGCCCGCGAATTCCTGCTCGATGCGCAGCAGGCGCGCGGTGCTGCCGCGCTGGCGCAGCGCATCCGCGCGGGCGAGGGGGCCTGGGTGTGGGACGATCGCAGGGTCGACTGGCATGGCAATGAAGTCACGCTGGTGCACGAAGGCGAGACCCTGCGCATCGACAGGCTGGTGCGCGAGCGCGACAGCGGCGTCTGGTGGGTGCTCGACTACAAATCCGCGGCGCGCCCCGAAAAGGACGCCGCGCTGATCGCACAGATGCAGCGCTATCGCGTGGCAGTGCAACATGCCTATCCCGGTGCCACCGTGCGTGTCGCGTTCCTCACCGGGCTGGGCGAACTGGTGAATCTCGAATGACTGTTTCCCCCACCGTCGCCGTCATCGGCGGCGGACCCGCCGGCCTGATGGCGGCTGAAGTTCTGAGCGCGTCCGGCGCGCAAGTGCACGTCTACGACGCGATGCCCTCGGTGGGACGCAAGTTCCTGCTGGCCGGCCGCGGCGGGCTGAACCTCACGCACTCCGAGCCCTTCGATGCGTTCATGAGCCGCTTCGGCGAGCGCCGCGCGCAGCTGGAGCCGATGCTCGCGCTGTTCGGGCCGCAGCAGGTGCGTGCATGGGCGAGCGGCCTGGGCATCGAGACCTTCGTGGGCACCTCGGGGCGCGTGTTTCCGACCGACATGAAGGCCGCGCCGCTGCTGCGTGCGTGGCTGCACCGGCTGCGCGCGGCGGGTGTGCAGTTCCACATGCGGCATCGCTGGGTGGGCGAGGGAGTCTTCGACCCGGCATCGCTGCGATTCGCGACGCCGGCCGGCGAGGCCACGGCCAGCGCCGATGCCGTCGTGCTGGCGCTGGGCGGCGCAAGCTGGGCGCGGCTCGGTTCCGATGGTGCTTGGGCGCCTTGGCTGGAGGCGAAGGGCGTGGAAGTCGCGCCGCTGCAGCCGGCCAACTGCGGCTTCGACGGCTCGGGCTGGAGCGAGCATTTCTCCAGTCGCTTCGCAGGCCAGCCCTTCAAGTCGGTCGCGATTTCGTTCACCGACAGCCACGGACGGCATTTCGCGCGCAAGGGCGAGTTCGTCGCGACCGCGACCGGCATCGAGGGCAGCCTGATCTAT
The DNA here is from genome assembly GCF_030462475.1 of Variovorax sp. CAN15. Classification (GTDB taxonomy): domain Bacteria; phylum Pseudomonadota; class Gammaproteobacteria; order Burkholderiales; family Burkholderiaceae_C; genus Variovorax. The sequence goes on along the minus strand of NZ_JASMRZ010000063.1, from coordinate 22,332 downwards.
GCAGCCTCGGCGCTGCTGCGCGACGAGATCGCCGAAAAGGGAAGCGCGACGCTGTTGCTTGATCTGCTGCCGGATCGCAGTGCAGAGCAGGTGCTGGCCGCGGTGAAGCATCCGCGCGGGGCGCGGTCGCTCAGCAGCCATCTCAAGAGCAGGCTCGGCCTGGAAGGCATCAAGGCCGGCGTGCTGCACGAGGCGCTGAGCCGTGAGGCAATGCACGACCCGGAGCAGCTCGCCGCGACCATCAAGGCCGTGCCGTTGAAGCTCGCCGCGGCGCGGCCGATCGACGAAGCCATCAGCACGGCGGGCGGCGTGCGCTTCGATGCGCTGGACGCGCAGCTCATGTCGAAGGCACTGGCAAGCGTGTTCGTGGCGGGAGAGATGCTCGATTGGGAAGCGCCGACCGGCGGCTACCTGCTGACGGCTTCGATGGCCAGCGGCGCCGCGGCTGCGCGCGGCGCCATCCAGCGGCTAGGCCTTTGAAGAAAAGGCCCTGTGCCGCCGGAGTTCTTTGTCGCTGGAGAGCTGTTTTTGCGGGCCCCGTTTCATTTCGCATGGAATGAAACGAAACCGCTGAAGAAGTTGACGAGCCTTACCCCTGGCACTGACTACGCAGTTAGGGCTGCTTGGTTCCCCACCTGACCCGGTTGGCCACTTCACCATGCAGGGAGGCCCGTCAGGGCATATTGTAACCCCCCAGGCTGCGCGCACTTCGTGTCGCTTCGCCAACCCCCTGCTGGGGGCGACACCGGAGGACCGGCAAAGCCGGATCCTCGGTGTCCCGCGAAAAGCCCCTGCCGAGGTATCGGGAGGGGAGCTTCGCGCCTTTTAGAATGCCCGCAATGTCTTATCTCGTGCTCGCCCGCAAGTTCCGCCCGAAAACCTTCGGTGAGATGGTCGGCCAGGGGCATGTGGTTCAGGCGCTCGAGAACGCGCTGACGACGCAGCGCCTGCACCACGCTTATCTCTTTACCGGCACCCGGGGTGTCGGCAAGACCACGGTTTCGCGCATTCTTGCGAAGTCGCTCAACTGCCAGGGACCGGACGGGCAGGGTGGCATCACGGCCACGCCGTGCGGCGTCTGCCAGGCCTGCCGCGACATCGACGCGGGCCGCTTCGTGGACTACACCGAGCTCGACGCGGCCTCCAACCGTGGCGTGGACGAGGTGCAGTCGCTGCTCGAACAGGCGGTCTACAAGCCGGTGCAGGGGCGCTTCAAGGTCTTCATGATCGACGAAGTGCACATGCTCACGAACACCGCGTTCAACGCGATGCTCAAGACGCTCGAGGAGCCGCCCGAGTACCTCAAGTTCGTGCTGGCCACGACCGACCCGCAGAAGGTGCCGGTGACGGTGCTGTCGCGTTGCCTGCAGTTCAACCTGCGGCCGATGGCGCCCGAGACAGTGCTCGAACACCTCACTGCCGTGTTGCAGACCGAAAGCGTGCCGGCCGAGCCGCAGGCGCTGCGCCTGCTGGCGCGCGCGGCGCGCGGCTCGATGCGCGACGCGCTCTCGCTCACCGACCAGGCCATCGCCTTCGGCAACGGCGAGCTCGTTGAAGCCGGCGTGCGCCAGATGCTCGGCAGCGTCGATCGCGGCCATGTGTTCCGCCTGATCGAGGCGCTGGCGCAGGGCGACGGCAAGACGGTGGTCGAGACTTCCGAAGCGCTGCGCGTCGACGGCATGTCCGCCGCCTCCACGCTGGAAGAAATGACGGCCGTGCTGCAGGCCATGGCGGTGCTGCAGGCCGTGCCCTCGCGCGCGGAATCGGCCGATGCCGCCACCGATCCCGACGCGGCCGACACCGCGCGCCTCGCGGCGCTGATGCCGGCCGACGAAACCCAGCTGCTCTACAGCCTGTGCCTGCACGGCCGTGGCGAGCTGGGCCTGGCACCCGACGAGTACGCCGCGCTGACCATGGTGCTGCTGCGGCTGCTGGCCTTCAAGCCATCCAGCGCGGCCGCTTCGACGGCTACCCCGGAAAAAAAAACTCTGAATGAAGCTGCGGCCGTGCCGCCGCAGGCTCCTGCGGTGCGCGTTGCGCCACCTGCGCCAGCCCCGGCTCCCGTTGCTCCCATGGCTGCCAGGCCTCCATTGGAGTCGCCGGTTGCATCCGCCCCAACGCAATCGGCACCGGTTCCCGCAGGCCACCGCCTCGCCGTGGTCGACGAACCCCGGCAGGCCGAGCCCCGGCCCGGCAGCGCCGGGGATGCTCCCGCCAAGGTCGTCGGCGTGCCCATCCGCGTGCAGCCGCCGCCAAGTGCCCGAGATACCCCGGGCCCCAGTGAGCCGCGCAGCACCTTCACCCCCATTCCGACCAGCGAGGACGGCGACTTCTGGTACGCCACGGTCACGCAGCTGGTCGCGGCCGAGGCCATCACGGCGCTGGCGCGCGAGCTCGCCCTGCAGTCGCAACTGGTGGGCCGAGACACCGATCAGTGGCTGCTGCGCATCGAGCGCGAGACGCTCAACCAGCCGTCCGCCCGCGAAAAGCTCACCGTCGCGCTGAACAGCGCCGGCCACAACGTCAAGCTCGCCATCGAGGTCGGCGGCGTGGTCGACAGCCCCGCGCGCCGCAACAAGCAGGCGGCCGACGAGCGCCAGCGCCTGGCCGAGGAGGCCATCATGAGCGACCCCGAAGTACAGGCGCTGATGCGCGATTTCGACGCGAAGATCGTCCCCGGCACGCTCAAGCCGGCCTGAGTTCGCGTCTCCCGTATCCTTCACCCACTTTCCAACCCGACAGATCAGGACCAACGATGTTCAACAAAGGACAACTGGCCGGCCTCATGAAGCAGGCGCAGGCAATGCAGGACAACCTCAAGAAGGCCCAGGAAGAACTGGCCACCATCGAGGTCGAAGGCGAATCCGGTGCAGGCCTCGTCAAGGTCGTCATGACCTGCAAGCACGACGTCAAGCGCATCACCATCGACCCCAGCCTGCTGGCGGACGACAAGGACATGCTCGAAGACCTCGTGGCTGCCGCCTTCAACGCCGCCGTGCGCAAGGCAGAGGAAACCAGCGAGCAGAAGATGGGCAAGCTCACGGCCGGCATGCCCGGCCTGCCGCCCGGCATGAAGCTGCCGTTCTGAACAGGCTGCAGGCATAGATGGCAGACGCCAGTTCGCTCGACGCCCTGGTCGATGCGCTGCGCCGCCTGCCCGGTGTCGGCGTCAAGTCGGCCTCGCGCATGGCGTTCCACCTGCTGCAGCACGACCGCGAGGGTGCGCAGCTGCTCGCGCGCGCCCTGCAGCAGGCGGCAGGGCAGGTGCGGCACTGCGAGCGCTGCAACACCTTCACCGAAGCGCCGATCTGCAGCGTCTGCCTCGACACGCGGCGCGATGCGACCAAGCTCTGCGTGGTCGAGACGCCGGCCGACCAGGCTGCGCTCGAACGCACGGGAGCCTTCCGCGGCTATTACTTCGTGCTGATGGGCAAGCTCAGTCCGCTCGACGGCGTGGGTCCGAAGGACATCGGGCTGCAGAAGCTCTTCGACCGCGCGCGCGACGGCACGGTGAGCGAGGTCATTCTCGCCACGAACTTCACGGCCGAAGGCGAGGCCACCGCGCATGTGATCGGTGAGGGGCTGAAGCAACGCGGCCTCAAGGTGACGCGCCTCGCGCGCGGCGTGCCGGCCGGCAGCGAGCTCGAGTACGTCGATCTCGGCACCATCGCGCACGCGCTGGTGGATCGCAGGTAGAACAACGAACGACGCATGACCCTCTCGTTGCTCACCGTCGCCTACTGGTGCGTGCTCATCGCCTGCGTGCTGCCGTATCTCTCGGCATGGATCGCCAAGGCAGGCAGCTTCGGTCCGCGCGACAACCAGCATCCGCGCGAATGGGCCGCGAAGCAAAGCGGCTGGCGCGCACGCGCCAACAGCGCGCAGGCCAACAGCTTCGAGGGCCTGCCGTTCTTCATCGGCGCGGTGATCATCGCGCACCAGCTCGGCGCGGCGCAGGCGCGCCTGGACATGCTCGCGGTGGCTTACGTGGTGCTGCGCGCGATCTATCTCGCGCTCTACATCAAGGGCATCGGCAGTGCGCGCAGTGCTGTCTGGGCACTCGCGTTTCTGGTCAATATCGCGATACTTTTTCTGGCTCGCTGAAGGCCTGGCGAAGGCTTCTCGGCGAGGCCTTCGTGCTTACGTGGAAACCCGCACGGGATGACCCCGATGCAGCAGCGTGTTGCGGCCCCTAAGCTCGATTCAGTTTCTTACGAGTCACAGAGCCCAGAAGCAACAGTTTCGGGCAACAGTTTCAGGCTGGTTTTCATGCTTCATCGCCGCACTCTCATTTCTGCTTCCGCCATCGCCGCCGCAACCGTTGCGTTGCCGCGTGTCTTTGCGCAGCAGGCCAAACTGGAGAAGACCAAGGTCTCCATCGCGGTGGGTGGCAAGGCAGCGTTCTACTACCTGCCGCTCACCATTTCCGAGCAGCTCGGCTACTTCAAGGCCGAAGGGCTCGACGTGGAGATTTCCGATTTCGCCGGCGGCGCCCGCGCGTTGCAGGCGGTTGTCGGCGGCTCTGCCGATGTGTGCTCGGGCGCCTACGAGCACACCATCAACCTGCAGGCCAAGAACCAGTTCTTCCAGGCCTTCGTGCTGCAGGGCCGCGCACCGCAGATCGCGGTGGGCGTATCGACGAAGAACATGGCCGGCTACACCGGCATCCAGGATCTCAAGGGGAAGAAGATCGGTGTCTCGGCACCGGGCTCGTCGACCAACATGGTGGCCAACCTCGTGCTCTCGCGCGGCGGGCTCAAGGCCAGCGACGTGAGCTACATCGGCGTGGGCGTGGCGGCCGGCGCGCTCACCGCATTGCGCTCGGGCCAGATCGACGCCATCAGCAACACCGACCCGGTGATGACGATGCTGGAGCAGAAGGGCGATGTGAAGATCATCAGCGATACGCGCACGCTCAAGGGCACGCAGCAGGTGTTCGGCGGCACGATGCCGGCGGCCTGCCTCTATGCCTCGTCCGATTTCGTCCAGAAGAATCCCAACACCTGCCAGGCGCTGGCGAATGCCATCGTGCACGGCCTCAAGTGGCTGCAGACGGCGGGGCCGGGCGACATCATCAAGACGGTGCCCGAGACCTACCTGCTCGGCGACCGCGCGCTGTACCTCGCATCGTTCGACAAGGTGCGCGAGGCGATCGCCACCGATGGCCTCGTGCCCACCGATGGACCCAAGACCGCGCTGAACGCGATCGCGAGCTTCGACACCACCGTGAAGGCCGACAAGATCGACCTCGCAAAGACCTACACCAACGATTTTGCAAGGCGCGCCAAGGACAGGTTCAAAGCCTGACCGCGCACGTCCCGCGACCCGGCTCAGGCCGGGTTTTTTCTGCCATGTCCGACCACGCACTCGAACTCCTCTCCATCAGCTGCACCTTTGTCTCGAAGGACGACCCGGGCCAGCGCTACACGGCGGTGGCCGACACCACGCTGCGTGTGAAGGCCGGAGAGTTCGTCTCGGTGGTCGGCCCCACCGGCTGCGGCAAGTCGACGCTGCTGAACGTGGGCGCTGGCCTGCTGGAGCCTTCCTCGGGCACGGTGAAGGTTTTCGGCCGGACGCTCTCTGGCATCAACGCGCGCGCCGGCTACATGTTCCAGTCCGAGGCGCTGATGCCATGGCGCAGCGCCATCGACAACGTGATGGTGGGGCTGCAGTACCGTGGCGTGCCCGAGTCGGAGGCGCGCGGGCAGGCCGAGGCATGGCTTTCGCGCGTGGGCCTCTCTGGCTTCGGCGACCGCTATCCGCACCAGCTCTCCGGCGGCATGCGCAAGCGCGTGGCGCTGGCGCAGACGCTGGTGCTCGATCCCGACATCATCCTCATGGACGAGCCCTTCAGCGCGCTCGACATCCAGACGCGCCAGCTGATGGAGAACGAGGTGCTGGAGCTCTGGAGCGCGAAGAAGAAGGCGGTGCTCTTCATCACGCACGACCTCGACGAAGCCATTGCGATGAGCGACCGCGTGGTGGTGTTGTCTGCTGGCCCGGCCACGCATCCCATCGGCGAGTTCGCCATCGATCTTCCGCGTCCGCGCGACGTGGCCGAGGTGCGCACGCAGCCGCGCTTCGTCGAGCTGCACACCCAGATATGGGAAGTGCTGCGCGACGAGGTGCTCAAGGGTTATGCGCAGCAGCTCAGGAAGGCCGCGTGATGGCACGGTTCGGTTTGAACGAACGCAGCGCGCGCTTCTGGCAGCTGGCACTGCTGGCGGTGATCCTGGTTGCGTGGCATGTCGCCTCGCGCAACCAGCAGATCGCCTTCTTCCTCGGCGAGCCGATCCAGGTGGCGGGGCGCATCTGGAGCTGGTTCCTGCCCTTCGAGGTGCCGGCCAACGCGCTCTTTCCCGATGGGTTGAAAGGCAACGCCGACATCTACCAGCACCTGGGCACCACGCTGCTGGAGACGGTGCTGGCCTTCGGCATCGGCACCGTGCTCGGGTTGGCCTGCGGGCTGTGGCTGGCGCTCGCGCCCACGGCGAGCCTGATTCTCGATCCGTACATCAAGGCCGCCAACTCGATGCCGCGCGTGATCCTCGCGCCCATCTTCGCGCTGTGGTTCGGGCTGGGCATCTGGAGCAAGGTGGCGCTGGCGGTGACGCTGGTGTTCTTCATCGTGTTCTTCAACGTCTACCAGGGCGTGCGCGAGGTGAGCCCGGTGGTGCTGGCCAACGCGAAGATGCTGGGCGCCAACCAGCGGCAGCTGCTGCGCACCGTGTACCTGCCGAGCGCGACCAGCTGGGTGTTCTCCAGCCTGCACACCTCGGTGGGGCTGGCCTTCGTGGGCGCGGTGGTGGGCGAGTACCTGGGCTCGGCGCGCGGCGTGGGCTACCTGATCCTGCAGGCCGAGGGCACCTTCGACGTCAACACGGTATTCGCAGGCATCGTGGTGCTCACGGCCTTCGCGCTGGCGCTGGACGGGGTCGTCGGAATCATAGAGCGACACCTGATGAAGTGGCAGCCCAGGACGGGCGAGACCGAGAAGCTCTAGTTCTTCCCCGTGCGATGATCGCGCGCGGCGTCGCGGAGCGCCGCAACGATTCATGGGGGTAACGAACAATGAGCCACGACAACAACCACAGGCGGGCCACGACCCTGCGCTCGCGCGGCGAGGCGGCACGGGTCTCCAACGAAGAACTGTTCTTCGACCTGGTCTACGCCTTCTCCGTCACGCAGCTTTCCCACTACCTGCTCGACCACCTCACGCTGATGGGGGCGCTGCAGACGCTGGTCATGTGGTTCGCCGTCTGGCTGGGCTGGCAGTACACGGCCTGGACCACCAACTGGTTCAACCCCGGCACGCTGCGCATCCGCGGCGTGCTGTTCGCGATCATGCTGCTGGCGATGGTGATGGCCTCGGCGCTGCCGGGCGCCTTTGCCGAGCGCGGGCTGGTGTTCGCGCTGTGCTTCGTGGGCATCCAGGCGGGGCGCACCTTCTGCATGCTGATCGCCATCGGCCCGAACGATCCGCTCACGCCGAACTTCCGCCGCCTGCTGGCCTGGAACTGCGTGGCCGGCGTGTTCTGGATCGCCGGCGGCTTCGCCGAGGGGCAGGCGCGCCTCGCGCTGTGGTTCGGCGGCGTGCTGTGCGAGTACATCGCGCCGATGATCGGCTTGCGCTTTCCGGGCCTGGGCCGCTCGCTGACCAGCGACTGGACCATCGACGGCGGCCATCTCGCCGAGCGCTGCCAGCTCTTCGTGATCGTCGCGCTGGGCGAGTCGGTGCTGGCCACCGGCATCGCCTTCGGGCATCACGTCGAATGGCACGGCATCGACCTGTTCGCGCTGCTCGTGGGCTTCGCGGGCAGCCTGGCGATGTGGTGGATGTACTTCGACACCAGCGCCAGGGAGGCGACGCACGTCATCGAGCATGCGCAGGACCCGGGCGCCATCGGCGCGAAGTTCCACTACACGCACGTGATCCTGGTGGCCGGCATCATCGTGTGCGCCGTGGCGGACGAACTGACGATCGGCGAGGGCTCGCACCATGCCGAACTCAAGTACCTGGGCGCGCTGATCGGCGGCCCGGCGATCTACCTGTTCGGCAACGCGCTCTTCAAGCGGGTGGTGCGTGGTTTCCTGCCGCAGTCGCATCTCTTCGGGCTGGGCCTGCTTGCGGTGCTCGCGGTCTTCGCATCGCACCTGACGGTGCTGGTGGTGGGAACGCTCACCACCGTCATCATGATCGGCGTTGCGGCGATGGAGGCCATCGTGCGCCGCCGGGCGCAGCAGGCCGCGAAGGCTCACTGAGCCTTCTTCCTCATCTTCAGCGCCTCAGCGCTTTTTCTTGGACGGCGTGCCGCCGCGCTTCTCGCGCACGACCTGCCGCTTGCTGCTGGCAGGCACCTTGATCACGCTGCCAGCGCCCCGCGCGGTGGCCGACTGTGAGCGCGCGCCACCACGTCGGGCCGGGGCGGCAGCCGCATGCGAGGTTGCCCTGGCGCCGCTGCCCGCGCGGGCGGCCACCGTTGCGTGCACTGGCAGGTACACCACGACGCTGTAGCCGCGCTTGAATGCGTGGTTCGGCTTCACGTCGTTCCACTCGGCCACGCTGGCGGGCTTGAGGTTGTAGCGGCGCGCGATGCTCGCGACGCTGTCGGCGCGGCCGGCCTTCACGGTCGTGCGGCGCGTGACGATCTCGGGCTGGAAGCTCAGGTGGCCGCCATCGGCCACCACGGCCGCCACGTCTTCCTTCACGCGGGCGCCCCGCGGCACGATCAGCGTCGAACCGGCCTTGATGAGCATGCGCGGCGGGACGTTGTTGATGGAGCGCAGGTCGCTTTCGCTCATGCCCGAGCGCTGGGCGGCGTCGGCCACCGTCATGGTGTTGGGCACGACCCAGGCGGTCCAGCTGGCGTACTGGCCCTGCGCGTAGGCGTCGAAGTTGCGCTGAAACACGGCGGCGTTGTCCCAGGGCAGCAGGATCTGCGGCGTGCCGGCGGCGATCAGCACCGGCTTGTGCGCGGCGGGATTCAGCGCGCGGAAGTCCTCCAGGCGCACGTCGGCCAGCTTGGCTGCGAGCTCCACGTCGAGGTCGCGCGTGAGAGTGACGGTCTGGAAGTAGGGGTGGTTGGCGATCAGCGGCAGCTCGGTGTTGAAGGCTTGCGGATTCGCCACGATGTTCTTCACCGCCTGCAGCTTGGGCACATACATGCGCGTCTCGGCCGGCATGGTGAGGTCGCTGTAGGTGGTGGGCAGGCCCAGGCGCTGGTTCTTGGCGATGGCGCGGCTCACGCTGCCTTCACCCCAGTTGTAGGCGGCCAGCGCGAGCTGCCAGTCGCCGAACATGCCGTAGAGCTTCTGCAGGTAGTCGAGCGCGGCGCGGGTGGAGGCCACCACGTCGCGGCGGTCGTCGCGGAAGATGTTCTGCTTGAGGTCGAAGTCGTTGCCGGTGGCCGGCATGAACTGCCACATGCCCGCGGCGCGTGCGCTGGAGATGGCCTGCGGATTGAACGCGCTCTCGATGTAGGGCAGCAGCGCCAGCTCCGTCGGCATGTTCCGCCGCTCGAGTTCCTCGACGATGTGGAAGATGTACTTGTTGGAGCGCTCCGTCATGCGCTGGATGTAGTCGGGCCTGCTGGCGTACCACTGCTCGCGGTCGCGCACGAGGTCGTTGTCGAGGTCCGGCATCTTGAAGCCGCGGCGGATGCGGTCCCACATGTCGACCGGCGGCGCGAGCGTGACGACGCTCTGCGAGTGGGCCTGGCCGCTGGCCAGCGGGGAGAGTGCGTCGCGCGGATAGACGGGGGCCGCGCTGCCGGCGACCTTGGAGCCGGTGCCGCCGGCCTGTGACGACGAGGTGGGGGAAGAAGAGGAGGAGGAGTTATTGTTGTTCGTGCCCGCGCAGCCCGCGAGCACCAGTGAACCTGCAATGCAGGTGGCAGCGATCAGTTTCATCGGAAGTCGTTTTTCCATTGGCGCAGCGCAGCGAATACATCGGCCTCCGCCGCATCGGCAGCCAGCTCGGCGTAGGCACGCACCGCTCTAAGGACAGTGGCTTCGCGGCTGCGAAGAAAGGGGTTGATCTGGCGTTCGAGCGCCAGTTGCGACGGCAGCGTGGGCTGCCCTTTCGCGCGCAGGCTTTCGCAGCGCGCGTTGTAGTGAGTCAGCTCGGTGTTGGCCGGTTCCACGGCCTGAGCGAAACGCAGGTTAGAAAGTGTGTACTCGTGCGCGCAGCACACGCGCGTGTCGCCGGGCAATGCGGCGAGCGCGTCGAGCGAAGCCAGCATCTGCGCGGGCGTGCCCTCGAAGAGACGCCCGCATCCGCCGGAGAAGAGCGTGTCGCCGCAGAAGAGCAGCGGCGCGTCTTCGCGCGAGGTCTGCCCGACGGGCAGGAAATACGCGATGTGCCCGGCGGTGTGGCCTGGCACGTCGATGACCTCGAAGCGCAGTCCGAGCGCCTCGGCGACGTCGCCTTGCGCCAGCGGCGTGAAGGGCTCGGGGATGCGCTCGCGCGCGGGACCCCATACCTTGGCCCCGGTGGCTGCATGCAGCGCGGCCACGCCACCCGTGTGATCGGGGTGATGGTGCGTGACTAGAATCGCGGCCAGTTGCAGCTTGTCGCGCGCCAGCGCGTCGAACACCGGCTGGGCATCGCCCGGATCCACCACGATGGCGTGGGACCCGTCGTGCAGCATCCAGATGTAGTTGTCAGCGAAGGCGGGCAGCGGAACAAGGGTCATGAGCGGTCAAATTATAGGTTTGCAGGATTGGTTCGCGACCCCCCCGGGGCGGTACCTGCTGGCTTGGGAGCAGGCCCAGTTCGATCAGGCGGTGGCCGATGTATTCGGCTATCACGCGCTCCAGCTGGGCGCCGCCGAGGTCGACGGGCTTCGCGCCAACCGCATGCCGCACCGCTGGAAGCCTGGCTCTCCGAGCACGGCGTGAAGCGCGTGGTGGTCTGCGGCTATTCCTCGGAGTTCTGCGTGGACACGACAGTGCGCCGCGCCGCCGCGCTCGGCTACCACGTGGTGCTCGCGGCCGATGCGCACACTTCGCACGACAAGCAGCACGCCACGGGCGCGAAGATCCGCGAGCATCACAACGCCACGTTGTCGGGCATCACGAGCTTCGGCGTGCCGATCCGCGCAGTGGCCAGCGCGGAAGTCGCGTTCGGCGACTGAACGCCTCCACGAACCGCGCGCGGCACGGGCGCGCCGGCAGGCGAAAGAGCCTGCATCGAATGGATGCCTGAATGCTCACACCCGGCGTGACACGGCAACCTTGTGCAGGAGCTCGATCAGGATCAATTGCTCGCCCTTGGAGAGGTTGCCGAGCACATGCTGCTCGCCTTCGATCACCAACCGTGTAGCGCTGCTGGCAAGCGTTGCGCCGGTCGGGGTGGTGCGAAGGTACTGGGCCCTTCGATCCGTTGCGTGCGGGGTGCGGCGGATCAACTCTCGCCTCTCCAGCCGTTCGAGCCATGCCGCGATGTTGGGCGCCGTGACCGCGAGCGCCTTCGCCAGGCGGGCGGCCGACACGTCGGGATTTTCGTGAATGAGGCACAGCACCGTGAACTCGACGGGGCGCAGGTCGAAAGGTGCGCCCACTCGCTCGGCGAACACTGCGTCTGTGACGATCGTCGCCTGCGCGAGCTGATAGCCGAGCACGTGGTGCAGGGACGCTTCGACCAGCCGGCCCGCTGGTGTGGCATCTACCGGATTGCTTCTGTTCTTGGGCATTCCGGGCATTGTCGTTCTGCCTCCAAGTGATTCACTGCCTGATCTAACTTGATCGGGAGATCGTCTCTGGAGTGAAAACTGCTTAATGGAAAACCATAACTGGTTATCTTTGATAGTTAAGTAGATTAACTATAGGCGCCGCATCCAGGCGTCGAAGGAGACATTCTTGAAGACCCCCGCATCCCTGATCCTTGTCGCTTCATTGCTGACCGCCTGCGGCGGCGGAAATGGCGGTGGCGGCTTCGTCGGTTCGTTCCCGACGACCGGTACGCCGACGAACACCCCGCCGGCCGGCAACGGCAATCCCGTGACTCCCCCCGACAATCCGGCGCCGCCCGTCGAGACACTGCCGGTGCTCGGCGCGGCCACCGGCGCGGCGCTCATCGATTGCGCCTCGCTCGCCGGCTTCACCTTTGCCAACACGACGATCACTGCCGCCAATTCGATTGCCGCCGGCACCCTGAGCGTCGCCGGCAAGCCGGTGGGGGCGCATTGCCAGGTGCGCGGAGCGATGTATCAGCGCACGAGTCCGGTCGATGGCCAGAGCTATGCGATCGGCTTCGAGATGCGTTTGCCGGTCAACTGGAACGGGCGGTATTTCTATCAGGCCAACGGGGGGCTCGACGGCAGCATCGGCACCGCCGCGGGGCCTGTGGGCGGAGGCGGCGTTCTGGACAACGCGCTGAACAAGGGCTTCGCGGTGATCAGCTCCGACGCGGGGCACCAGGCGCCCACGCCGTTCTTCGGCATCGATCCGCAGGCCCGCCTCGACTACGGCTACCAGGCGGTCGGCAAGCTCACGCCGATGGCGAAGGCGTTGATCGCGTCGGCCTATGGCAAGGGGCCGGACCGCTCCTACATCGGCGGCTGCTCCAACGGCGGGCGCCACACCATGGTCGCCATGTCACGCTATGCGGACGACTACGACGGTTTCCTGGTGGGCGACCCCGGTTTCCGGCTTCCCCTTGCGGCCTCCGCCAACATCGTCGGCGCCCAGAACTACAACGCCCTGGCAACCACCCCGGGCGATCCGGGCACGGGCTTCACGCTCGCCGAACGCACCCTGGTCTCCAATGCGGTCCTCGCCAAGTGCGACGCCCTCGACGGCACCACAGACGGCATCGTCCAGGACACCGGCGCATGCCAGGCGGCTTTCTCCCTCGACCGTGACGTTCCCACCTGCAGCGGCTCGCGCGATGGCACATGCCTCTCGGCCGACCAGAAGCTTCGCATCGGGCAGCTCTTCGCGGGTGCGCTCGACGGCGGCGGAAAGAAGATCTATGCGAGCTTTCCGTTCGACGCGGGCCTGAACACCACCGGCTGGTCATCTTGGAAGTTCTCGAATTCATTGAACCTCGACTCGGGCGCGGTCGCCTTCGTCTGGCAGGTGCCGCCAGAGAACCCGTCCGGCTTCAACGGCCCCAACTTCACGCTCACGGCCAACATCGATTCGATCCTCGCGAAGATCACGTCGACCGACGGCCTCTACACCGAGAACTCGCTTTCGTTCATGACGCCGCCGAACCCTACCGATCTGAGTCGCTTGAAGAAGCGCGGCGCCAAGGTCATGGCCACACGGAACGAGCGACCCCATCTTCTCGAGCGACGACACGCAGCACTGGTATGACCAGCTGATGGCGGCCAACGGCGGCGATGCATCCAACTTCGCACGCTTCTATCGGGTGCCCGGAATGAACCACTGCGCCGGCGGGCCGACCACCGACCAGTTCGACATGCTCGCACCGCTCGTCAATTGGGTGGAGAAGGGCGAGGCCGCCGATTCCGTCGTCGCTTCGGCGCGCGGTGCAGGCAACGCGGGCGGCGTGAACGCGGACGTGCCTTCCGGCTGGTCGCCCACTCGCACCCGGCCGCTCTGCGCCTACCCGAAGGTTGCGCGCTACAAGGGCACGGGTGACATCGAGAAGGCAGAGAGTTTCAGCTGCCAATGAAAGGCTTCGTGCCTGGTAGCACCCGGCCCGTGAGCGAGCTGCTTGGCTGTACTGCGCCCGTCACGCCGAATGAGGCGTGATCGGGTCTGGCAGCCCGAAGCAACCTCTGCGACGCAATCGACCCGCTTCGGCGGGTTTTTCTTTGCCCGCCGAGTCGGCATGTATTCCGCGCGTAGCGTCAACGGCCTGAGGGCATCCGGCCAGTGGCGAGCGCGCTCGCCCAGTCCGGCCTGCCATTGGCCATCGCAAGCGCCGCCATGCTCGCGTGGTCGTAGGGCACCGAGACCAGCGTCGAAGTCCAATCTCCGTTGGCCAGTCGCTCGACGACGGCATAGCGCGCATCGGGCGAGCCCGTCTCGACGATGTGCGGATGCGGGTGGATGTCGTCGTAAGCCTGCAGCCCGACGCTGCCCGGATTGACGATCAGCTGCCCGCCCGAAGCGCGAACCACCCGCGGCACGTGCGTGTGCCCGCAGGCGACGAGCCGCACCTGCGCATCGACCGTGCCGAGCCTTGCATCGATCTCGGGCATCGTGGCCGGTCGAAGCAGCGTTGGCTCGACCGTCTCCAGGAAGTAGTGCAGGTCGCTGTCCGGCGTGCCGTGGCACAGCAGCACGTCGGAGTTCAATCGCAGGCTGTGTTCGAGCGAAGCCATCCACGCGAACTCCTGCGGGCCGAGCCGTGCATGGGCGAATTCGTCCGATGCGCCGCGCTTGCCTGCGGGCCGGGTGAGCACCTGGCGCTCGTGGTTGCCCGCGAGATGAATCCAGTCCCGTGCCATCAGGAAACGTGCGGTTTCCAGCGGCATCAGCGGGCCGGAGAGGCTGTCGCCCAGGTTGACGACGACATCGACGCTACGTCGGCCGATGTCCTCGACGACGGCTTCGAGTGCGGGAAGGTTTCCGTGGATGTCCGAGACGATGGCAATGCGCATGCGCCGATTCTGAGGGAATCGCGAACCGAGTCGCCGCCACGGACACCAATGCCGAGCCACACGGCCGCGAGCCAACTGCGTGGCTATACTGCGCCCGTCACGCCTAGCAAGGCGTGATCGGGTTTGACAGCCTGAAGCAATCTCTGCGACGTGAGCCGCAGTTCCCGCAGGATCTGCGGCTTTTTCGTTCGCGCCTCCAGTTTTGGCGGCTCGGATGGGAGGGCTCGCGCCCTGCCGGTTTCTCGCAAGAGGTTGCCCGGTCTGTCAACCCGTCCGAGCTGCCGCCCTCGTTTGACAGCGAGAGCGGCGGTTTTTGCAAATCGCAACCTCTGGAGGTCGTCCGTGACCAAGTCTGCCCGCGTGCTCAAGCACGCGCCGAAAACCGATACCGCCTCGACACCGAAGCCGGTTCCTCCCCATTCGAATGCAAATGCAAATGCCGAGTCGGTTGCCCTGCAGGCAGGCGACGACGTCGAGGGCATTCGCCAGGTGCACAGCGCCTATGTGTGCCTCGAAAAGCTCGTCGTTCCGGTGCAGATGAACGAGCGCGAGGAGATCTATCCGACCCGATCCGAATTCGGTGCTCTGTTCCGCCTGGTCAATGAGGAGCTGCATCGGCGAATCGACGCTGCTGACAGCACGATCGCTTCCTTGCGCGATGCTCTGGGGAAATCAGTCAATCCGCCCCAGGCCGCCACACCTTCGCCAGCGCCGCCAGCTTGCCCCTGAACCCCAGCCTGTCGTTCGACAGCGCATCGATGAAGTCGGAGAGCCGCTGCGACTTCACCATCGTGTAGATGGTGAGCCAGGTCGTCGCCACGAACACCACGCCGAACCACACGGCCTTTCGCCACAGCGGCGCCTCGGCCTCGGCCAGCAGGTTCATGCCGAGGAAGCCGGTGGTGATGGTGCCGATGAGGCCGAAGAGCGTGACCACCGTGAGCCGCACCACGGTGGCGGCCTGGCGGCGCAGGCTGTCGGCGTCGAGGTACGTATTCATGTCGGCGATGCGCGCCTTGACCTCGTCGTAGAGCGGGTCGAGCCCGAGGTGCGTGGCGCACATGTGGGAGAGGGCGCGCACCTGCGCCTGCTCCGAGATCTCGTGAAACCAGTAGCGGTGCGTGAAGCGCAAAAACCGCTCGAAGCTCGCGCGGATGGCGCGCTTGAACTGCTTCACGCTCGGCGTGCTGCGGATGTCCAGCCGCTTGAGCGCCTCCACCAGCTGGTCGGAGAACATCAGCAGCGAGGCCTTCTGGAAGTGCGCGATGAGGAACAGCAGGAAGTGCTGGTGCCTGAACTGCGCGAGCACGCCGCGGTCGCGGCAGCAGAAGAACTCGGAGCGCGCGTCGCCCACCACGATGAGCGCGTGGCCGTTGCACAGGTAGCGCGTGTTGGGCGCGGCGCCCGCGTTCACCCAGAAGCGGTCGTAGCAGTACTTGTGCTCGAAGTCGGCGAGATGGTGCTCGGCGTAGGGCAGGTGGGCATCGGTAGCGCCCGCGCCGGTGACGAGGGCGAGCCGCACGAAGTCGTCGCGCGTGAGGCGGCGCGGGTCGTCCAGCGACAGGTAGGCCATCACCGGCATGCGGTAGTACTCGATCTGCCGGTAGCGCAGCACGCCCGCATCTTCGGAATGGTCGCTCACCAGCGGTTGCATCAGATGGGCCCAGTGCGCGGCGATGCGCGGCGCGCGGTGCTGCGCCACATGCGAGAGAAAGGCCTCGCGCTGCTGCGCGTCGGAGCTCGCGAGCACGCGGCCGTCGGCGCCCAGCCATTCGACGCTGGCCATGCAGTGCAGCGCCGAGCCGTCGGCCTCCCAGCCAGAGGGGTAGGCGCGGCCGAAGCGGTAGAGGACGTCCTGCGCCTGCGCGAGGCTCAGGTCGCTGGCGCCGACTTCGAGATTCAGCATCACCACGTCGATGTCGAAGAAGAAGTACAGGTCGCAATGGATCACGTCGAGCGTGACCGGCGCGTCGCCCGGCTTCGACACGAGGCGCACGGCGGCCACGTCGTGGCGGCGGAAGATGCGCATCGGCGAATCGCCGTCGCCGCCAGTCCCGTTGCCGCGCGAGCGGCCCTCTCCATACAGGAAGCGCTGCACATACGGCAGGAAGCTCACGAACTCGTTGTAGTGCCGCTCGTGGAAGCGGCTGCTGTCGCCCGTGTATTCGTCGACTTCCTCGCGCCAGGGCGATGCATCGCCCATCTCGCGCAGCACGTGCCAGGGCGCGTGATGGTGCCCGGCGTGCGGTGCGGGCATCAGCCGCAGCGGCCACAGCAGCGCCTGCCTGAAGTGCTGCACGGTGGGCGCGCTTGTGGCAAGCGCATTCGCCTCTGCGGGCATGTCGGCCATGGGTGGGTTCAGCATGGACTTGAAGTAGGCAGAAGGTGGGTCAAAACGACCACCTAGGGGAATCCCTATGCGTTCCTGAAACCGGTTTCATATAAGCTGCAAGCCTTGCTTTCAGGGTATGCGCGCGTTCGCGCCGCGCAGCTTCCGGCTCCGCCCACCATGAACTACCAGTTTCAATTCGACGCCGTCTTCGCCGCCTGGCCGCTGCTGCTCAAGGGCACCTGGATCACGATCCAGCTTTCGCTCGTTGCCACGGTGCTGGGGCTGGTGGTGGCCATCTTCTGCGCCTGGGGCAAGACCTCGGGGCCGGGCTGGCTGCGCTTCATCATCAATGCCTACATCGAGGTGATCCGCAACACGCCGTTCCTCGTGCAGCTGTTCTTTTTCTTCTTCGCGCTGCCGGCCATCGGGCTGCGCTGGTCGCCGCAGACGGCCGCGCTGGTGGCCATGGTGGTGAACCTGGGCGCCTACGCCACGGAAATCATCCGCGCGGGCATCGAGTCGATTCCCAAGGGGCAGATCGAGGCGGGCAGGGCGCTGAACCTCAAGCCCTGGGAAATCTTCCGCTTCGTCATCATCAAGCCCGCGCTCAAGGCCATCTACCCGGCGCTCACGAGCCAGTTCATCCTGCTGATGCTGAGCTCTGCGGTGGTCTCGGTCATCTCGGCCGACGACCTGACCTCGGTGGCCGCCAACCTGCAGTCGCAGACCTTCCGCAGCTTCGAGATCTACATCGTCGTGGCCGCCATCTACCTTGCGCTGGCGCTGGCCTTCTCGGCCATGTTCAAGCTGATCTACAAGCGCACGCTCAATTACCCGGACCGCCGGTAAACCCAGACCACGGACGGAGCAGACACCATGCGCACCTTCGGCTTTCCCGAATTCCTTTTCATCCTCGAAGCGGCCAAGTGGACGCTCGCGCTGTCGGCCATCGCCTTCGTGGGCGGCGCGATCCTGGGCCTGGCCCTCGCGCTGATGCGCACGTCGGAATCGGCGTGGGCGCGAGGCGCCTCGACCACCTTCATCCAGATCTTCCAGGGCACGCCGCTGCTGCTGCAGCTGTTCCTGGTGTTCTTCGGCGCGCCGGTGCTGGGGCTGGACATCAACCCATGGGTCGCCGCGGGCGTGGCGCTCATCCTCAACAGCGGCGCCTTCCTCGGCGAGATCTGGCGCGGCTGCATCGAGGCCATTCCGCGCGGCCAGTGGGAGGCGGCGCAGGCCCTGAGCCTCAGGTACGTCGACCGCATGCGCGACGTGGTGCTGCCGCAGGCCTTCAAGATCGCGCTGGCGCCCACGGTGGGCTACCTGGTGCAGATCATCAAGGGCACCTCGCTGGCGGCCATCATCGGCTTCGTCGAGGTCACGCGCGCGGGGCAGATCGTCAACAACGCCACCTTCCAGCCGCTCATCGTGTTCTCGGTGGTGGCGGCCATCTACTTCGCGATCTGCTGGCCGCTGTCCTTGCTGGCCGCAAGCATGGAGCGCAAGCGCGCCCGGGCACTCGCACGCTGACCCCATTGCTCTTTCGTTTTTCGTTCCCGTCCTTCCTTTCATCGTCCAGGAGACATACCCAATGACCCGTACCACCTCCCGCCGTGCCGCGCTCGCAGCCCTCGGCCTCGGCGCCGCCCTCACCGTGTTCGCTCCCTTCGCCTCGGCGCAGAGCGTGGCCGACATCAAGAAGAAGGGCGAGATCACCATCGGCATGCTGGTCGACTTCCCGCCCTACGGCACCACCAATGCGCAGAACCAGCCCGACGGCTACGACGCCGACGTGGCGAAGCTGCTGGCCAAGGACTGGGGCGTGAAGGCCAACATCGTTCCCGTGACGGGCCCCAACCGCATCCCCTTCCTGCTGACCAACAAGGTCGACCTGCTGGTGGCCTCGCTGGCCATCACGCCCGAGCGCGCCAAGCAGGTCCAGTTCTCGCAGCCCTACGCGGCGGCGACCATCGTGCTGTACGGCGCGACCAAGACCTCCATCAAGGGCGCGGGCGACCTGAAGGGCCTGCGCGTGGGCGTGGCCCGCGCCTCGACGCAGGACGTGGCCGTGACCAAGGCCGCGCCCGAAGGCACCGAAATCCGCCGCTTCGACGACGACGCCTCGGCCATGCAGGCGCTGATCTCGGGCCAGGTCGACGCCATCGGCTGCTCGGTCACCGTGGCGGCGCAGATCGCCAAGCGCGTGCCGGCCAACACTTTCGAAAACAAGTTCACGCTGGTGCAGCAGTCCATGGGCATCGCGATGCGCCCCGGCCAGGAAGAGCTGCACAAGGCCGTCAACGAGTTCGTGCAGAAGAACACCGCCAACGGTGAGCTGAACAAGCTCTATCAGAAGTGGCTGCAGGCCGACCTGCCGAAAATGAACTGAGACGCGGGCTGAAGGAAATCCTGGCATGACGACGGAATCGATCATCCGCATGGAAGCGGTCAACAAGTGGTACGGTGAATTCCAGGTGTTGACCGGCATCGACCTGTCGGTGCGCCAGGGCGAGCGCATCGTGATCTGCGGGCCCTCGGGCTCGGGCAAGTCCACGCTGATCCGCTGCATCAACCGTCTGGAGACAGTGCAGAAGGGCCGCATCGTGGTCGACGGCATCGACCTCACGGCCGGCGGCAAGAATGTCGATGCCGTGCGTGCCGAAGTCGGCATGGTGTTCCAGCAGTTCAACCTGTTTCCGCACCTCACCATCCTCGAGAACTGCACGCTCGCGCCGATGCGCTCGCGCGGCATGACGAAGGCGCAGGCCGAAGAGGTGGCGATGAAGTACCTCACGCGCGTGCGAATTCCCGAGCAGGCCGGCAAGTACCCCAGCCAGCTCTCGGGCGGCCAGCAGCAGCGCGTGGCGATCGCGCGGGCGCTGTGCATGGCGCCCAAGATCATGCTGTTCGACGAGCCCACCTCCGCGCTCGACCCCGAGATGGTCAAGGAAGTGCTCGACACCATGATCGGCCTGGCCGAAGACGGCATGACCATGCTGTGCGTGACGCACGAGATGGGCTTTGCCCGCAGCGTGGCCGACCGCGTGATCTTCATGGCCGAAGGAAAGATCGTCGAGCAGGCGCCGCCGCAGGAGTTCTTCGGCAACCCCAAGGACGAGCGCACGCGCCAGTTCCTCGGCCAGATCCTGAGTTCGCACCAAGGCCACTGATGTCCTTCGAGGTCCTGATTTCTCTGTCGTCCTTCGGTGCGGCCGAGGTGGGCCGGCACGGCCAGCTCTGGTGCTCGCAGCTTGCGCGCGCGGCCGGTGCCGATTCGGTGGAAGTGCGTGGAGAGATGCTGCGCGACGCCGACGCGGAACTGCCCGCGCTGAACGGACTGGCATCGGTGTACTCCAGCCCCGAAGGCCTGTGGGCCGAAGGCGGCTGGCTCGACAGCGCCGCGCTCAAGCGCGGCATCGCCGCGGCCACGCGCGTGGGCGCGAAGCGGCTGAAGATGTCCATCGGCGACTTCCAGCCCTCATCGCATGGCTCGCTCTGGGGCCTGAAGGTGGAGCTTGCCGAAACCCGCGTCGAGTTGCTGATCGAGAACGACCAGACAGTGCGCGCCGGCACGCTGCCCGCGCTGCAGGCCTTCTTCGACGCGGCCGACCGCGCGGGTGTTTCGCTGGGCATGACCTTCGACATGGGCAACTGGCACTGGCTCGGCGAGTGCCCGCTGCAGGCCGCGCAGGCGCTGGGCCATCGCGTGCGCTACGTGCACTGCAAGGGCGTGCAGCGGCTGCCGCACAAGTGGGTGGCGGTGCCGCTGGGCGATTCGGTCGCGCCGTGGCGCTCGGTGCTGCGCGCGCTGCCGGCCGACGTGCCGCACGCCATCGAATACCCTCTGGTGGGCGACCACCTGCTGGCCGTCACCCGCTCGCAGATCGACTTCATCCGCGCCGCGCGCGCATAGGGACGAAAAAACAGATGACAGAACCCGCCGCCTTCGATGTCGCGCTCTTCGGCGAGGCCATGCTGCTGCTCGTGGCCGACCGGCCCGGCCCGCTGGAAGACGCGCAGTCCTTCCACAAGCGCACCGCCGGCGCCGAGACCAACGTGGCCATCGGCCTGTCGCGCCTGGGCCTCAAGGTGGGCTGGGCCAGCCGGCTCGGCACCGACTCGATGGGCCGCGCATTGCTGGCCGCGATGCGCGCGGAGGGCATCGACTGCTCGCACGTCATCACCGACGCGACGCAGCGCACCGGCTTCCAGTTCAAGGGCCGCGTCACCGACGGCAGCGACCCGCCGATCGAATACCACCGCAAGGGCTCGGCCGCGAGCCACATGGGCCCGGCCGACGTCGACGAGGCATGGCTGCGCTCGGCGCGCCACCTGCACGCCACCGGCGTGTTCGCCGCCATCTCCGACACCAGCCTGCAGGCCGCGCTCAAGAGCATGGAAGTGATGCGCGCCGCGGGCCGCACCATTTCCTTCGACACCAACCTGCGCCCCACGCTGTGGTCGTCCACCGAGACCATGCGCCACTGGATCAACGAACTCGCCTCGCGCGCCGACTGGGTGCTGCCCGGCATCGAAGAGGGACTGCTGCTCACCGGCCACGGCAAGCCGGAAGACGTGGCGAAGTTCTATCGCGAGCGCGGCGCGAAGCTGGTGGTGGTCAAGCTAGGCGCCGAGGGCGCCTACTACGACAGCGACGTGGCCGGCACCGGCCGCGTGGACGGCTTCCCGGTGAAGGAAGTGATCGACACCGTGGGCGCGGGCGACGGCTTCGCGGCCGGCGTGGTGAGCGCATTGCTCGAAGGCCGCAGCGTGCCCGACGCCGTGCGCCGCGGCGCCTGGATCGGCGCGCGCGCCGTGCAGGTGCTGGGTGATACCGAAGGCCTGCCAACGCGGGCTCAACTCGAAGAAGCGGGGCTCTGAACGCCATGGCGAACACGTCGAACATGCAGAAGAAGAACATCCTCGTCTTCCGGCCGCTGCCCGAGGACCAGCTCGCGCGCCTGCAGGCCGCGCACAACGTCACCGTGGCCGATCCGCGCAAGGAGCCCGAGGCCTTCGCCGCCGCGCTGCGCACCGCGCACGGATTGATCGGCTCCAGCCACACGGTCGATGCCGCGCTGCTCGATGCCGCGCCGCAGCTCGAAGTGATTTCGAGCGTCTCGGTCGGCGTCGACAACTACCCGCTGGCCGAGCTGCACAGGCGCGGCATCGTGCTGTGCCACACGCCCGACGTGCTCACCGAGACGGTGGCCGACACGGTGTTCGCGATCCTCATGGCCACGCAGCGCCGCGTGGTCGAGGGTCATCGACGCGGGCCTGACCTGGATCGGCCCGTCGCCGGCCGCCATTGCGATGCTGGGCGACAAGGTGCAGGCCCGCAAGCTCGCGATGAAGGTGGGCGCGCCGCTGGTGGCGGGCACGGCCGATCCGGTGAAGGACGCGGGCGAGGTGCTCGCCTTCGCC
>NZ_JASMRZ010000062.1 GCF_030462475.1 Variovorax sp. CAN15 | reverse complement strand
GGTCACCACCGCGACCTTGGCGCCCGCATCCGCGAAGGCGGCCAGCACGGTGCCCGCGCGCAGGTACTTGGGGTCGTTCATCATGACTTCCTGGCCGAGTTCGCGGTCGAAGAAGTAGTTGCCGCAGATGCCGTGCACGGCGGGTGGCACGCCGGTCACGATGGACAGGTTGTTGGGGTTGGTGAACGAGGGCACCACGCAGTCGGCCAGCAGGTCGGCGCCGGACTTCCGCATGCGGTCGAAGTACGGGGCCACGCCGGCGGCGATCGCCGCGTCGAGGTACGCGGGCTCGCAGCCGTCGACGCACACCACGACCACCGGGCGCGACATCCAGCGGTAGCTGCGGGCGTTGACTTCCAGCGATTCAGGTTTCATGGCTGAAGATTCCTTGATGGAGATGAATGGATCGCTCGAATGAGGCGAAGGGCGGTCCGCATCAGCGCCGGATGAAGACCGCGATGGCCGCGCTGACGAGGCAGGCGGTCGCGACGATCGGGAAGACCATCGCCGTGCTGCCCGAGTGGTCCAGCAGCCGGCCGATCAGCGGCTCGCCCAGGCCCGCCAGCAGATAGGAGAAGAAGTTCATGACGCCGGTGGCCGTTCCCGAGCGCTTTGCACCGACGAGGTCGGGGCACAGGGCCCAGAACGAGGAGGCGGGGCCGTACACGAAGAAGCCCGCGAGGAAGAGCAGCGCCAGGCCGGCGATGCTCGTGGGCGTCAGGTACATGCCGATGGAGGCGGCCGCGCCCAGCAGCATGTAGAGCACGATGGCCTTGTAGCGCTTCGAGCCGAAGACGCGGTCGGAGATCCAGCCGTTGGTGAGCGCGCCGAAGGCCATGCCAACGGGCAGCGCCACCGAGATCCAGACCGGATTGATCATGCCGTCGGCCATCTTGCTCCAGTCCTTGCCGAGGAAGTGCACCGGCACCCAGACGATCAGGCCGTAGCGCGCCGCGTTCTGGAAGCCGATGGCGAGTGCCGCGATGAGCAGCTTCGGGTTGCTGAGCACGGCCTTGTAGCGGCTCCACGAGCTTTCCTCGGGCGCGGCGTGGTTCGCGGCGGCGGCCTTCGCGTCCTCCGCGTTGGCGATGCCGGTGTCGGGCGACTTGAAGCCCATGTCCTCGGGGCGTTCCCGTGCGATCAGGTAGAAGACGATGCCGCCCACCAGCATCAGCAGCACCGGGAGCCTGAAGATCCAGCGCCAGTCCAGGTGCAGCACGTTGACGACCACGATGGAAGTGACGAAGGACAGGATCGACGCGCACCCCGCCGCGAAGGTGTAGAAGCCGAACACCTTGCCGCGCTCGCCCGTGCCCCACCAGTTCGACAGCAGGCGGCTGCCCGGTGCCCAGCCGAGCGCCTGGAAGTAGCCGTTGACGCCCCATGGAATCGCGAGCGTCTTGAAGCCGACCGCGAAGCTCACCACCCAGTTGGCCGCGCAGGACAGAATGGCACCGGCGGTCATCACGCGGCGGCCGCCGAACTTGTCGGCGAGGTTGCCGTTGATCGCCTGGCCAATGGCGTAGCACCACAGCAGGCTGGCCGAGGCCCACCCCAGCACCTCCTTCGACAGACCGAACTCCTTCTGCAGCCCCGGAATGGCGAAGCCGAAGGTCTGCCGGCCGGTGTAGAAGAAGAGATAGCAGAACATGGCGGCCAGCAGCATTCGCCACTGCGCGCGCCGGAATGAAAGCTCGTGGGGCGGCGCGTACGTGCCCGCCTGCAAACCCTGGTTCGCCAATTGCATGTTCGTCTCCTGTGCTTGACGGGCGTGGACCCGTGGGGGGCCGGCTGCGGCGCCGGCATTGTTTTGCTCGAAGTTTCGCGGCTTCGGCCGGCTATGCCGGCACCGCGCCGATGAAGTTCCTGCCGCGCGCCCCGTCCATGGCGCGCGCGATCATGGCGGCGGCCTCGGCGTCCGCCACGCCGTAGTCCGCGAATTCGGTCTTCACGCCCAGCCCCTGCAGGAAGCCGCGCAGGCGCAGCGAGCCGGCGCGCAGGTCGGGCCCGAAGAGGCGCTGCAGCGTGCGGTCGCGCTCGGGCGAGCGCGACCATGCCTTCTCCAGGACGATCGGCAGCGTGAACGAGCAGGCGATGCCGTGAGGCAGGCCGTAGCGCAGCGTCATCTCGTACGAAATCGAATGAGCCAGTGCCGTCTTCGTGTTGGAGAACGCGAGCCCGGCCTTGAGCGCGGCCATCGCCATGCGCTCGCGCAGCTCGATGCTGCCCAGGTCCTGCATCAGCGCAGGCAGGCATTCGAAGATGTCCTGCACGGCGGAGATGGCGAAGGTGTCGGAGACGGGGTTCGCGTTCACGTTCCAAACCGATTCGAGCGCGTGGGAGAGCGCATCGAGCCCGGTCGATACGGTGGTGCCCGCAGGCACCGAGAGCATCAGCTCCGGGTCGACGATGGCGGCCTCGGGCCAGGTGGCCTGCAGGTGCAGCGAATACTTCTTCTGCCTTGCGGCGTCCCAGATGGTGGCCCAAGGCGTCACCTCGCTGCCGGTGCCAGCCGTCGTCGGCACCGCGATCAGCGGCTTGACGCTGGCGGGCTCGAACGCCTTGCCTGCCGCCAGCAGATCCACCAGCTCGCTGAAACCGCGGCTCGCGGTGCCGACCATCAGCGCCTTGGCGGTGTCGATGGCGCTGCCGCCGCCCACGGCGACGATCGCGTCGCAGGCATCGGGCGACTGCCAGAAGCGATCGTAAAGCGCGCTCAGGTGCGCCACGTCGGGGTTGGGGCGCACATCGTCGATCACCTCGACCAGCGAGCCGGGCAGGAGCTTCTCGAGGCGCTCGACCAGCCCGAGTTCGCGTGCTTCGGGGAATGTGACGACCGCGACGCGGCGGCCGGCGAGTATCGAAGGGAGCCGTTGCAGGCTGCCTCGGCCGCTGTGGATGGATACGGGGTTGTGATAAGCGTGGGGCATCGGGCTTGTCTCGTGTTGGCGTTTGTCGGTTTCTGCCTGCGCATCGCGCTGTGCCGCGCGTTTCGTCTGGAGGCAGTGTCGAAGCGGCCCGAGGCTGCGTCCAATCGCATTTCCGTTGGGTGCATGGCCGAAAACCGATGGATCGATGCCCGCTCCCGCACCGCGACACGGGGTAAGCGCCCATTCGCGGGTGTCCTGGCCTGTGAGAGGCTCTGCTCCCCCGGGGCCGAATCCATGTTCCACCAGTACTACAAATCGATCCGATGCTTCCACGCCGTGGCGAAGACGGGCGGCTTCACCTCGGCGGCGCAGTACCTGCACATCGGGCAGCCGACGGTGACGGACCAGGTCAAGTCGCTGGAGGCACGGTTCAACGTGGAGCTCTTCCTGCGCAGCGGCCGCAGCGTGAAGCTCACGGCGGCGGGCGAGCGGCTCTATGCCATCACGCAGGGGCTGTTCGGGCAGGAAGAGGAGGCCATGCTCTTCCTGCAGGGCGCGCGCAAGCTGAAGGTGGGCATGGTCCGCGTCGGCTCGGTCTCTCCACCCATCGCGATGGAGCTGGCGCGCAACTTCAAGCAGGCGCATCCGCCGCTGGACATCACGGTGTCGATCGGCTCGGAGGAATCGACGCTGCAGGGGCTGCAGGACTTCAGCATCGACGTTGGCATCGTCGTCGAGCCGGCCGCGGCCGAGGGGCTGCACATCGAGCCCTACCGCAACGAGCGCATCGTCGCGGTGGTGCCCGAGGGACATGCATGGACCAGGCGCAAGTCCATCTCCACCCGCGACATCGAGGGCGAGACGGTCATCCTGCGCGAGCCCGGCTCCAAGACCCGGCATCGGGTCGAGCGCGCCTGCCGCCAGCAGGACGTGAGCCTGCACTGCGCGATGGAGATCAACAGCCGCGAGGCCATCCAGCATGCGGTGGCCAACGGCATGGGCGTGTCCTTCGTCACGCAGGTGGAGTTCATTCCGCTGCCGGGCCTCGCGGCGGTTGCCATCGACGACGAGCAGCTGTCGATCAGCTACTCGCTGTGCTGCCTCTCGATACGCAGGGAGCGGCCGCTGATCGATGCCCTGTTCGCTGTCGCGCTCTGATGAGCCCCGGCCGAGGCCCGGATGAAGCCTCGGCGGCTGCGGGATTTCACCAAGCTTGCGCTCCAGCCTGGGCGGCGCATACTCCGCCAAAAGCGCCACAAGCCACTCGTCGGCCCCTGCGGGGTTCCGGGCGACAGCCAGGAGACACGTGTTGCAGCGAACGAACATTGCCAACCCGGCCTACTTCCACAAGGTCGTCGATTGCCAGTACGCCTGCCCGGCGCACACGCCCGTCCCCGAGTACATACGCATGATCGCGCAGCGCCGATACGGCGATGCGTACATGGTCAACTGGGTCTCCAACGTCTTCCCCGGCATCCTGGGGCGCACCTGCGACAGGCCTTGCGAGCCGGCCTGCCGGCGTGGACGTGTGGAAGAAAGCAATACGGAGGCCCCGGAGCCGGTGGCCATCTGCAGGCTCAAGCGCGTGGCCGCCGACATGAAGGAGGACGTGCGCGCGCGCATGCCCAAGCCCGTGCCGAAGAACGGCAAGCGCGTGGCCTGCATCGGCGCGGGGCCGGCCTCGCTCACCGTCGCGCGCGACCTGGCGCCGCTGGGCTACGAGGTGACGGTGTTCGACGGCGAGGCCAAGCCCGGCGGCTTCATACGCACGCAGATCCCGCGCTTCCGGCTGCCCGAGTCGATCATCGACGAGGAGACGGGCTACGTGCTCGACCTCGGCGCCGAGTTCCGCGGCGGCGAGCGCATCGATTCGATGGCCGCGCTGATGGGGCAGGGCTGGGACGCGATCTTCGTCGGCTGCGGTGCGCCGCGCGGGCGCGACCTGGACATTCCGGGCCGGCAGGAAGCGGCAGCCGGCATCCACATCGGCATCGACTGGCTGAGCTCCGTCTCTTTCGGCCATGTCAGCAGCATCGGCCGGCGCGTGATCGTGCTGGGCGGCGGCAACACCGCCATGGACTGCTGCCGGTCGGCGCGCCGCCTCGGCGGCAGCGACGTGAAGGTCATCGTGCGCAGCGGCTTCGACGAGATGAAGGCCTCGCCCTGGGAGAAGGAAGACGCCGCGCACGAGGGCATTCCGATCATCAACTTCCACGTGCCCAAGGCCTTCGTGCACGACAACGGCAAGCTCGTGGGCATGCGCTTCGAGATCGTCAAGGCCGTGTACGACGACAAGGGCCGCCGCACGCTGGAGCCCACGGGCGAACCCGAGGCCTACTTCGAATGCGACGAGGTGCTGGTGGCCGTGGGCCAGGAAAATTCCTTCCCCTGGATCGAGCGCGACTGCGGCATCGACTTCGACAAGTGGGGCCTGCCCGCGCTGGACGCGAACACCTTCCAGTCGACGGTGTCCAACGTGTTCTTCGGCGGCGATGCAGCCTTCGGGCCCAAGAACATCATCACCGCCGTCGCGCATGGCCACGAGGCCGCGGTGTCCATCGACAAGCTGCTGCGCGCGGAGCCGATCGACGTTCGTCCGCCGCCCATGACCAACCTGGTGTCGCAGAAGATGGGCATCCACGAGTGGAGCTACGACAACGACACCTCCAACGACCTTCGCTACAAGGTGCCGTGGGCCAAGGCGGAAGCGGCGCTGGCCAGCATCCGCGTGGAGGTGGAACTGGGCTTCGACGCCGCCACCGCCTTCAAGGAGGCCGCGCGCTGCCTGAACTGCGACGTGCAGACGGTGTTCAACGAGCCCGCCTGCATCGAATGCGACGCCTGCGTGGACATCTGCCCGATGGACTGCATCAACTTCGTCGACAACACCGATGAAGAAGGGCTGCGCTCGCGCCTGAAGGCACCGGCGCTGAACCTGGCGCAGGACCTGTACGTGTCCGGCGGGCTGAAGACGGGCCGCGTGATGGTGAAGGACGAGGACGTCTGCCTGCACTGCGGACTGTGCGCCGAACGGTGTCCGACCGGTGCGTGGGACATGCAGAAATTCCTGCTGAAGATGACGCTCGCGGGCCAGGAGAAGACCCGGGAGCAAGGCCTGAAGGAGGCCGCATGAAGCAGATAGAGGCGGTCAACGACTTCGTCATCAAGTTCGCCAACGTCAACGGTTCGGGCTCGGCATCGGCCAACGAGCTGTTCGCCAAGGCCATCCTGCGCATGGGCGTGCCGGTGAGCCCGCGCAACATCTTTCCCAGCAACATTCAGGGCCTGCCGACCTGGTACGAAGTGCGCGTGACCGAAGAGGGCCACCTGGGCCGGCGCGGCGGCACCGACATGATGGTGGCGATGAACCCGCAGACCTGGGACGCCGACATCGCCGAGCTGGCGCCCGGCGGCTACCTCTTCTACGACAGCACCCGGCCACTGCCGCCTTCGAAGTTCCGCGACGACATCCGCGTGATCGGCATGCCGCTCACCGAGATCTGCAATGCCGTCTACCAGGACCCGCGCCAGCGGCAGCTGTTCAAGAACATCGTCTACGTGGGCGCGCTGGCCATCCTGCTGGGCATCGAGCCCGAGGTGGTCGAGAAGCTCTTCGGCGAACAGTACAAGGGCAAGGAGAAGCTGCTCGCCTCCAACGTGCAGGCACTGCACCTGGGCTGCGACTTCGCGCGGGAGAACCTGCGCGAACCCGTGGGGCTGAAGGTGCGGCGCGCCGACCGCGTGGGCGACAGGATCTTCGTGGACGGCAACAGCGCGGCCGCGCTGGGCTGCGTGTACGGCGGCGCGACGGTGGCGGCGTGGTATCCGATCACGCCGTCGTCTTCCGTGGCCGAGGCCTTCCAGAAGTACTGCACCAAGTTCCGCGTGGACCCATCCACCGGCCAGCACCGCTTCGCCATCGTGCAGGCGGAGGACGAACTCGCGTCGATCGGCGTTGTGGTCGGCGCCGGATGGAACGGCGCGCGGGCATTCACCGCGACCTCGGGGCCGGGCATTTCGCTGATGACCGAGTTCATCGGGCTGGCCTACTTCGCGGAGATTCCCGTCACGCTCATCAACGTGCAGCGCGGTGGCCCTTCGACCGGCATGCCGACGCGCACGCAGCAGGCAGACATCCTCTGCTGCGCCTATGCGTCGCACGGCGACACCAGGCACGTGCTGCTGTTTCCCGAAGACCCGCACGAGTGCTTCGAGCATGCGGCGGCCGCGCTGGACCTCGCCGACCGGCTGCAGACGCCGGTGTTCGTGATGACCGACCTGGACATCGGCATGAACCAGCGCCTGTGCAAGCCCTTCGAGTGGGACGACAGCAAGGCCTACGACCGCGGCAAGGTCATGAGCGCCGAGGAACTGGAGGCGGGCCGCGACTTCGGCCGCTACAAGGACGTGGACGGCGACGGCATCCCGTGGCGCACGCTGCCGGGGACGCACCCCACCAAGGGCAGCTATTTCACGCGCGGCACCACGCGCGATGCCTATGCGCGCTACTCGGAACGCGGGCCGGACTACATCTACAACATGGAGCGGCTGCTGAAGAAGTTTGCGACCGCGGCCACGCTGGTTCCGCAGCCGGTGCTGCGGCCTGCCGCGCAGAAGACCGAACTGGGCGTGATCTACTTCGGATCGACCAGCCCGTCGATGCACGAGGCGCTGCAGGCGCTGCAAGAGCACGGCATCCATCTCGACGCGATGCGGCTGCGGGCCTTTCCGTTTCCCGACAGCGTGGTGCAGTTTCTTGCGCAGCATTCGCGCGTGTTCGTGGTCGAGCAGAACCGCGACGCGCAGATGCGTAGCCTGCTGGTCAACGAACTGGATGCCGATCCGGCGAAGTTGGTGCGGGTGCTGCACTTCGACGGAACGCCCATCACCGCGCGCTTCATCGTGCAGGCGATCGAGGCGCACGCCGGCAAGACGAGCGCGCAAGGCAGCGCAACCGCCAATGCGAAGGAGGCCGCATGACTTACCTCGCCAAGCCGAAGCTGCGGCATCCGACGCTGGCCACCAACAAGGTGGGCTACACGCGGCGCGACTATGAGGGAAAGATCTCCACGCTGTGCGCGGGCTGCGGGCATGACTCGATCTCGGCCTCGATCATCGAGGCCTGCTGGGAACTCGACATCGAGCCGCACCGCGTGGCCAAGCTCTCGGGCATCGGCTGCAGCTCGAAGACGCCGGACTATTTTCTTGGCGCATCGCACGGCTTCAACACGGTGCACGGGCGCATGCCCAGCGTGCTGACCGGCGCCAACCTGGCCAACCGCGACCTGCTGTACCTCGGCGTCTCGGGCGACGGCGACTCGGCCTCCATCGGCCTGGGCCAGTTCGCGCACGCCATGCGGCGCGGCGTGCGCATGGCCTATATCGTTGAGAACAACGGCGTCTACGGCCTCACCAAGGGCCAGTTCTCCGCCACGGCCGACCAGGGCTCCAAGAGCAAGAAGGGCGTGGTCAACACCGACAGCCCGGTCGACTTGGTGGCCATGGCGCTGCAGCTCGGCGCGAGCTATGTGGGGCGGGGCTTCTCGGGCAACAAGGCGCAGCTGGTGCCGCTCATCAAGGGCGCGATCAGCCACGGCGGCTCCGCCTTCATCGACGTGATCAGCCCCTGCGTGGCCTTCAACAACCACCCGGGCAGTACCAAGAGCTACGACTACATCCGGGAGCACAACGAGACGGTCAGCCGCATCGACTTCATCAGCGGGCGGGAGGAGATCGCCGTGGACATGGAGCCCGGCGAAGTGATGGACGTGCGCCAGCACGACGGCACGCTGCTGCGCCTGCGCAGCCTGCACCCGGACTACGACCCGGGCGACCGCTTCGCCGCCATGGCCTACATGCAGCGGCATCACGAGATGGGCGAGGTGGTGACGGGGCTGCTCTACGTCGACCCGCTGGCCACCGACCTGCACACTGCACTCAACACCAGCGACCGGCCGCTCAATGCATTGGGGCCGCAACAGCTGTGCCCCGGCGCCCGGGCGCTGGAACGGCTCAACGCCTCCTTGCGCTGAGCAACGGCCGGCGTCAACATCCAGGGCTCGACTCACGGAGGGCGCATCATGTCCGAGCGCACTGTTTTCCAATCGATCTCGCGCAAGCACGTGCTCAGCCTGGCACCGCAGGCCACCGTGCGCGACGCAGCCTGCGCGATGACGCGCGCCAACTGCGGCAGCGTGCTCGTCATGGAGCTGCCCGACACGCTGCTGGGCATCCTGACCGAGCGCGACCTCATGACCCGGGTGCTCGCCAAGGGGCTCGACCCCGACGGCACCTCGGTGCGCGAGGTGATGACGCCCAACCCGATCTGCGTGCCGCCCGAGACGCCGGTCTCCGACGCCGTGGTGCTGATGCTGGAGCGGGGCTTTCGCCACCTGCCGCTGGTGGCGGGCGCGAAGGTGCTGGGCGTGTTCTCGGTGCGCGACGCGCTGCCCAGGGAGATCGGCGCGGCGGTGAGCCTGAGCGAGTTCAGGGAGCAGGTGAACGACGCGCTGGGGTGAGGCGCGGCGAGGTCCCGCTCATTGGGCTCCAGGTACTGCCCGCAGATGCGAACGTGCCCGGCGCGGTTTCGGCGGGGCGCTGCGCCGCGAGCCCGTCAGTACAGGCCGTGCCGGGCCAGTCGCGCTGCCTCGCTCACAGCTTGAGCAGCGTCATTGCGCAGCGCTCCACGCCTCGAACTCAGTGCGGCGTTGACCAGACCGACTTCGCTCAGCAGCCGCATGATGTCATCTTCTTGCGGGTACGAGTTCATGCCGTTGAATCGTGGCCACATGCTGATGTCGATTGTCCCGAGCTTCTTGAAAAGATCGTATTCGCTGGCCTCTGCGAGGAAACAGCCTGCAATTTGGTTGGTCCGGTTGTAGTGAATGAGCACGTGCTTGTTGCGCAGATCATTCTCTGCAGCAGAAAGAATAGTCTGGATCGTGCCGCGTTGATCCAGCGCCGTCTTGCCCCCCGGGAGCTTGGGCATCAATGTCGTATAGAAGCCGATGCTGTAGTTGACGACCTTGCGAAGCGTCATGGCTGCGGCGACTTCCAGCAGCGAATGGTGATATTCACCGACGATGGCCGCCAGCGGCAGCATCATGAGCAACGGGTCACCGCTGCTGATGTCGGCCCATCCTGTCAGGAAGTAGAGGTTGTCCGTCGTGGTGCCGGAGATGTCCGCACCATAGGGCAGCCCGAAGGTCCGGTCGATCTTGCCGATCGTGCTGGTGTCTTCGATCTTCCAGACCATCACGCCGCCGAACTTGGTGCCTACGTTAAGTCTGCGAAGTTCGTCGTTCTGGAAGAGACCGCCTGGAATCAAGTCGTAGTAGGGGTTGGCGGTTTTCGTGTCTTTACCGAAGAACTCCCCTGCTTTTACTCGTATGCGACCGCCGCTCACTTCAGCGGTGCTCGCCACCTTGGTCCAGGCTCCGTTGACGTTCTGCCATGAAGTTCCCTTCTTGGTGGGAGTTTTCTGCCACACCATCCCCTTGTCCGCCTTGGCCACATGGGAAGGGGTCGTGTTTGCCTTGAAAGCCTCTCCGCCACCGCCATAGCGCCATCCAATCTGCTTGGCTCTTTCGCTCGTGAAAAAGGTGGAAAGCGAAGCGCATGAGTCGATCACTTCTCCATAGAAGCGGATCAAATTTCCGCATTGCTGAGGAGTCAAGGGGGCAGTGCTTTCAAGCACGCCCGTCACTGTCTTTTTCGAGGTGTGGAAGAGGAACGCGTTTTCTCTTTCGAGGCGCGCGACTGTCTGTTCAACCACCGCATTGGAGGTCGAGCAACTCACGAGAAACTTGAAGGCCGTCGTTACGGCTGCTTGCAGGCGCCGATGCAATTCGCCTGTGCTGAATTCCGCGGCCAGATTGAAGGCAAGCTCCTGTTCGAGGGCAACCCGGTCTACCAGGATTTTTTGAATCGTGGGAATGTCAGATGTGTAGAGCATGAATGTCTTTCATAGCTAGGGTGGATATGGTCAGCTCACTCCGGCCTGACGCCGATCATCGAGAAGTACCGGTTCAGATCGCCGTCCTCCCGCAGCACTTCCTGCATCAGCTGCGGCAGCGGCATGCGCCCCCATGCCACGGCGCGGTTCACCAGGTAGGGAGTCGGGCTGTGCGGCTCCTCGCGCATGAGGTAGGCGGCCGCCAGTTCGAGCAGCCGATAGGCCTCGGCGCGGCTGCCGATGCGGCCGCTTGCCAGCGCCTGCGGGAGTGCCTCGGATGACACGGGAGGAAAGGAGGGAGGAGGAGCGTTGCTCATGTCGTTGTCGTCCATCGGGGTTTCGGCTGGCAGCGGCTCGGCATCCGGCATCCAGCCAACCGTGGCCGGCGTGGTCGGCATGACCGGTTTCTCTTCATCGCGCGGATCCCGCTCCTGCAGCAGGCTGCGCAGCGCCTGCCGCATGCGGGCGAGCATCTCCTTCACCTTCGACAGGCTGGGCGCATCGATGCCCAGCCGCTCGTCGAGCAGGGCTTCCAGGCGTTGCCACGCGTCGGTGGCCACGGCGACCCGATCGTCGAGCGCGGCGAGCGCATGCAGGTCGCGCGCTGCGCGGTCGAGAATGTCCTGGCGCGACACCGTCTGCGCGCTCGGCTCCTCGGCCACTTCCTTCGCCTTCGCCTTGGCGTTGCCCGCGGCCCCGGCCGCGCCCGTGCCGTACTCGCTGGTCAGTGCACGCTGCCAGTCGCCCAGCGTGATGAAGGGCGGCGAGAAATCCGGCCATTCGAGCAGCGGCACGCGCATCAGAAGCGCGTGCGCGATGGTGTCGTTGACCCACACGAAGGTGGCGGTGCGCATGTCGGCGTCGCCGTCGTCTCCGATGCGCGGATGCACGTCTTCCCAGAACTCGCGCGCCAGGCCTTCGAGCAGCCGCGCCCCGGCGGCCAGCCCGTCGATCGCATGGCGGTGCACCCAGGCCTCTGTGAGCCAGGCGGCCATCTGCAGGTCCTTGCTGCGGCGCTGCAGGACCTCGGTGCACAGCATCTCGGCGGTACGCCAGTCGGCCTTCTTGAGCGGACGGGTCCATTCGCCCATAGGCAGGCTGGCATCTTCCTCGGTGCGCGCCTCGCGAATACGGGCGCACACCGGGTCGTAGCGCAGCGGCGGGCCGGCCGGGCCCTCGGGGCCCTCCAGCGGCGATAGAAAGATCGCGAGGTCGGGCGCGAAGCCGCCGGTGGCTTCGTCGATATCGGCGTTCAGGGGGGACAGCAGGGCGGCCATCAGGGCATGTTCCATTCGGGGGCGCGCGCGGGGAACGCGGCGGGCCAGATGAGGGCGTTCTTCTTTCCGGCGGGGCTGGCCGCCACGCGCAGGAACACGCGCGCGCGCCCTCCGTCGGGTGCCTGCGCCGCGTCGCCGGCCGACTGGGCCACCAGCGGAAACTCGAACTTCAGCAGCTGCGAGCGGCCGTCGGGCCGCTGGGCCGGGTCGCCTTCGCGCTGCCGCTGCGCCAGCGTGAACAGCGCCCACGGATCGGCGAAGCGGAAGCTCACGGTCTGGCCGTCGGTGATCAGCGCATGCTGCTGCGGATCGGCGCGCGCGATCAGCGGCGAGTCCTTCGCGATGCGCAGCACCAGCGCCACCGGCGTGCCGTATTCCCAGCGCAGCGTGCGCGGCGCGTCGCGCAGCCTGAGCACCTGGTCGCCGACCTCGAAGGACCAGTCGATGATCTTGTTGCCTTCGATCTCGGCCATGGTGTTCGCGCGGAACTCCACGCTCAGGTCGTAGCCGGGCGCGGCGCCTTCCTCGGTCGGGAAGAGCGGCAGCAGGAAGTCGCGCGATCGCGCGAACTGCTCGGCGAAACGTCGCGCACCGGCGCCGGGCATGCCCGCGTTGCGCAAGCCGGCGTCCGTGCCGCGGTTCTCCTTGAGCGCGCGCGCCAGGGGATCGAAAGCCCGCAGCAGATCGTTCACGTCCGCCGGGTCGGCCAGCTCGAAGGCGCGTCCCGTCGCCGGGCCGAACGGGTGGCGGCCCGCCAGCGAGCGGTTGAAGCGGGTAGAGAACTGCGTCCACAGCTCCTGCTGGTCGCCGAACTGCAGTTCCTGGCAGCGCGCGAGCAAGGCGCCGTAGATCTGCTGGTGGCGGTCGGAGAAGTAGTCGCCGATGCGCGTCGCCGGGGCCTTGCCCGCCAGCTTCGCGCCGCAGGTCTCGCGGTCGATCTCGGCGCCGGTGGTGCCCAGGAACTGTTCGAGCAGCAGCAGGCTGCTGTTCGGGTTCTTGAGCCGGTAGCGTTCCAGGTCGCGGTTGATCGCCTGCCAGCGCTGCGCGAGCACCGAGCCCGCGCCCACGCCGTCGAGTGCGGCGATGTAGCTGTCGGCCAGCTTGCCCAGTGTTTCCACGCGGTTGAACTGCTGGCCCAGGTAGGCCGCGAGCGAGCCCGCGTCCGAGACGCCGAAGGCCACCAGCATCGGCCCGCGCTCGCCGCGCCAGGCCTGGAAGTCGCGCCCGCGCATGGCGTAGAGCTCCGACTGGTTGAAGGCCTCGTCGACCGCCTCCAGCCGCTGCATCGCATCGCGCGAGATCATCGCGCGAAGATCTTCGGCGCGGGAGCCGGCACCCAGCTCGTAAAGCAGCGCCTGGATCTTGACCAGGCGCTGGCGAGAGGCCTCGTAAGCGGCCGCCTGGGTGTCGATGGAGCGGCCGCCATCACCCATGCCGTTGGCGGCATCGGCCACCTGGTCGACCACCAGCTGCGCGAAGTGCGCGCTGAGCGCGCCCTCGATGCCGGGCCGAAGCGTGGCGGGAAAGGCCTGCATGCCTTCGTTCATGTAGCGCTTGCGGATGTCGCCCACGGCCAGCGCCTGGTCGAGCCGCGGCAGGTCCCACACGGCCAGCGTGCGCGTGCTGGTGCCGGGCAGTTCGCGGTCGCGCGCCGGGGCCATGAAGGGCTGTGCCAGCAGCGCGGTGAGTGCGTCGCGCAGGGCGATGCGCTCGGGCGCGAGCGCGAAGCGGCCGTCCTTGTCCTGCCACACCAGGCCGGGCTGGGCGCCGCCGAAGCGCAGGTTGAATTCGACGCGGAACTTCTGGAAGGCATCCTGCGCACGGCTGCGCGCCGCATCGGCCGACTCCAGCCCCAGCAGCCGGTTCTGCTCGATGCGCGCGATGGTGCGGTCATACGAAGAGCCCAGCACCAGCACCGGCTGGCGCATCCAGCCGCCCTTGCCCGAGGCGACCAGGTCTTCCTGGTCCTTGATGGCCGCGATCACTTCGCGGAAGCTGGCCGTGGTGCGCGCGAAGGTACCGGTGCTCGCCAGCGAGGGCAGCAGCCGCGCCAGCGACTGCTCCGACACCAGCAGCTCGTTGTTGACGAAGAGCCGCGCATCGAGCTGCGCCATGCCCTTGTCGAGCGCGCAGCGCAGCGCCGACTGCACGGGCGCGAGCGGAATCGCCAGCGCATTGCCTTCGGCCGCCTGGCGGAAGTAGCGCAGGTTGCGGCTCAGGTCGGCCGGCAGCTCCGCGCCCAGCGCGTAGCGCACGGCCACGCGCAGGTCGTCGGCATTGCCGGTCGCGGGCTGGCGCAGCCGCTCCACCGCCTGCAGTGCTGCATCGAGCTGCTCGACCGAGCCCAGGTAGCGCTGCAGCGCGCCGAACTCGGGCTGGTCTTCCACCAGCAGTCCGTTCTTGCGCGGCGCGTCGCCGATGGTCCTGAAGCTGGGCGGCAGGCCGCAGCTGGCGCCGACGATGAATTCGCCGGTCGCCTCGTCCTGCTCCACGCCGCTCAACTGGCTCACGCGCGCCATCAGCTCGCGCCGCAGCGTGCTCACGGCGATGTCGCCGAACTCGCGCTCGATGCGCTCGATCACGCGCTCGTTCAGGTCGTCGAAGGGCTGCCACGAACCGGGCATGAAGAAGGAATACGTGCCGTCGGTGCGCAGCCGCTCGTTCATGGCCAGCAGCGACAGCGCCTTGTTGCGGTACCAGGCGGTCGGAATGGTCTCGCCGCGCTGCTGCGCGCGCATGCGGTACTGCGCGTCGTTCTGCAGCTGGGCCAGCGCGGGCACCAGCGTCGCGTTGTGGCGGTGCAGCTGCCAGGTCGCGACCATCAGCCCGACGCCCCAGCCGCCCAGGAAGATCACCGCCGCCCAGCGCAGCGCGCGGTGCAGCACCGGGCGCGTGAGCGTCTGCGTGCGCGAGGGCCGCGTGAGGCCGTACTCCAGGAAGATCTTCTTCTCGAACAGGTCGCGCAGGAACGCCGGCTGGCGCATCAGCTGCGCGATCAGGTCGCCGCCGATGGGCTCCAGGTCCTTGTGGCCGTAGGCGTCGTGCTGGGCGTCGATGGCGGCGACGGTCTGTGCCGACTCGCCGCTGTCGCCCGTGAGGTAGATGCCTCGGAAGAAGAAGGGCTCGTGGTACGCACTCGGGCGCATCAGCTCGTCGACGTACAGCTGCAGCTGCCCGCGCAGCGCCTCGATGCGCGAAGGCAGCAGAAGTTGCGGGCCGGTGCCCTGCGGCGCGGTGCCGGTGGCGAAGAGTTCGGCCGACACGTCCGACACCGAGCGCACCATCGTGCCCACGGCCTCGTCGACCCATGCCGGCTGATAGGTGGTCGACAGGTCGTAGGGCGAAGACCAGCCCAGCATGCTCGCGCGCAGCGGCTCGGGCAGGGCGCTCGCGAAGGCGCTGAAGCCTTCGAGCTGCTCCGCGCCGGTCACCAGCACGTACACCGCGAAGCGCATCGCGAAGCGGTTCTGCGCCAGCCACAGGCGCCGGTGCGCGAGCTTGGCGCGCTTGGAGAGTTCGAGCCGCCCGTCGGTGCTGTCGTCCAGCAGCAGCGCCGCCGGAATGGTGATGACCACCGAGTCGAAGGGCCGCTGCGGCCGGTAGGCGCGGCACATGCCTAGGAACTCGTCCCACGGCTTCTCGGAGGCGTCGTCGTCATCGGGCGAGCCCAGATAGGCGCCCTGGATGTCGATGACCACGCCGCGGTCGAAGAAGTGCCAGGAGATACCCTGCGTGGCCGCCGCCGAGGCCGACTCGGTGCTCAGCGCGCTCGCCACGCCCGACTGCTCGATGGGCAGTTGCCGGTGGTCGTCGCCCTCGTTGAGCAGCATGATCCACGGAATGCCGTAGCGGTCCGCGCGCGAGGCGATGTTGCCCTCGATCAGCTCGACCGCCTGGCGGAACGAGCTGCGCAGCGAGTCGAAGCGGATGCGCGCGACCTTCGGGTCGCTCGACGGCCTGGCATGCGAGCGCCGCGCCGCGAAGTACAGCACCATGCCGAGCACGAGCAGCACCACCAGCGTCAGCACCGCGATGGAAATGAGGAAGAGCTGGTCGGTCAGCATCGCGACGACCCTCCGGAAACCTTGTGGAGACGCATGCCGTTCATCGCAGGTAGGCCCCCGATGCTTCGACCGCGCCCGGCTGCAGCACCTGCCGCACCGGCCACGACTGCCACAGCCACAGCAGCTCCGACACCGCCAGCAGCGTGGCCACGCCCAGCAGGAACAGCACCGTCCAGCGGCTCAGCGTGGGCAGCTTGCGCGGCGCGATGTGCGAGAGCGTGCTCGCGTAGGCCCGCTCCGACACCACGCGGTCGCGGCCCGAGAAATCGGCCGGCCGCTGGTAGACGAACTGGAAGAGCTCCTCGCGGTAGCCGAGCAGGCGGGCCTCCTCGCCCGCGCCCCGGTACTTGCCCTGGAAGCCCAGCGCCAGCGCGAAGAGGTACAGCCGCGCGATGTCGCGCTTGGAGGGCTCGCGCCCCGACAGCAGTTCCTCGATGCGGCTGAACACCAGGTCGCCCGCGATGTTGGTGCGGAACAGTGACGATTCCAGCAGGTGCCCCGTCCAGCGCTCGCGGCCGATCCACGGCGTGTGCAGCAGGATCTCGTCGGCCAGCGCGGCCTTGAGGTAGCGGGCGTCGGCCACGTTCTCGAGTTCGAAGCGCGTGCTCTCGCGGCGCGATTCGAGCGACTGCAGCTCCAGCAGGTTCTCCAGGTGGCGCGCCAGCGTCTGCGCCACCGCGTCGATGTCGCTCTCGCGCGATTCGGCGGTGCGGTCGCGTGCCTTCACGATCTCGTCGTAGAAGGCGCGGAACTGCCTCGTGATGTGGTCGTCGACCGCGAGGTCGGGGAGGTTGCGTGCCATGGTCCGGTCAATCCTTGATGAACAGCACGATTTCCTGCGGAGGCTGCGCGGTGGCGCCTTCGTTGGCATTGGCGATCACCAGCAGCTCGCCGGGAACGGTCAGCGCCGCGCTGGTCTGGATCGCGTAGAGCAGGTAGCCCGAGCCCGGGCGCAGGCCCAGCTCGTCGGCCGACTCGATGCAGCGGCGCACCGCGCCCAGCACGCGGCGCTCGCGCAGCGAGGGGTAGGCCGACTGCGAGCCGACGATGGCGCTGTCCATCCAGGCCATCAGGTCCTTGTCGGACTGCCCGCGCAGGCCCACCACGATGCGCGCGCCCGACACCCACTGCGGCTGCAGCGTGGTCTCGAAGGCGCCCTGGCGGAAATCGAACTTGTGCTCGCGGTACTCCTGGCTCACCTCCGAAACCGCATCGCGCAGCGCCAGCAGCAGCGGCCGGAACACGCGCGAAGGGTCGGCGTGGTCGTAGTCCATCGGCACCGGCGGTACGCCGCCCGGGCGCAGCAGGCTCAGCGAGGCCAGCAGCGCGCAAAGCGACCAGTACATGGGCAGCGGATGCAGGTGCGGCGTGCGCATCACGGCCTCCGCATGGGGCAGGCCCGACAGCAGGCTGCGCAGCCGGTCCTTCAGCTCCAGGTGCGCGAGGCGGTCGTCCACGCGCGAGGAGGGCACTGCCGTCTGCTTGGCCACGAAGGCGGCCTTGCCGCGCAACTGGCCCAGCAGGGCGGACGCGGCCGTCCACAGCGGGTTGTCGCGCGCTACCTCCAGCAGCGGCGGCTGCGCGTCGCCCAGCTTCACGACCTCGTTGTCCTTGAAGACCTGGCCCAGGCGCAGGTGCACGTGCGTGCCGGGCGGCACCGCGCCGGCACTCAGCGCGAGGCGCGGCAGCATGCGCGGGATGTTCGCGGGCTCGGCGTCGGACACCGCGTCCTCCACCGGAGCGCCGGCCACCGAGCGGAAGCGCACCGTCGCGGCGCGATGCCGGTTGGGCGTGGTCACGGGCAGCGTGAGGTAGATGTCCAGCGGCTCGTTGGCCAGCCGCTCGGCGTAGGGCGCAAGCGAGAGTTCGAGCGCGCCGTGCGCGGCCTCGGCGGCCGAGAACTGCACCGCCGTGCCGTCGGGCAGGATGGCTTCGAGCGCCAGCACGCGCAGCAGGCCGGCGGGCAGCAGGCCCTGGTCGAACACCAGGCGGCGCACGCCCCAGGCGAAAGGCGCGGCGGCCAGCATCTGCCAGGCGACGAGGGTGTCCATGCGCGCCGAGAACTGCTGGAAATGCTGCGGCGACAGCAGCATGCCTTCATGCCACTCGACGCGGTCGGTGATGGGGGCGGCGCGGTGCAGGTCAGACATGGTGCTCTCCCGCGCGGCTGTGTTGGAGTTGTTGGTTCACTTGAAGGGATCCGGGTTGTTCAACGTGACGCGGCCGACACGTCGAAGCTCTGTGCATCGAAGCGGGCCACGATCGGGCCCTTGAGGTCTTCCACCCGTACGCGGTTCGCGCCGGGCGTGGTGTAGTTCGCGAAGACGAGCACCGCCGCCACGCGCGGCGAGCCGATGGCGCTCGACGGCACGCGGATCGTCTGGCCCGGCACCAGCTCCCACGAGAGGTACGACAGGCTCTGCGGAAAGGTCTTCTGCAGGTCGGCGCGCGCGCCGAACCACTTGGCGGCCGTGAGCTCGGTCACGCGTGCGAGCATCGCGTCGTCGAGCACCATCACCACGTCGACCGCGACCGGGCTGTTCTGGTTGGCGCCGGGCGCGGCCGAGAGCGTGAGTTCGCTCCAGTTCACGCGCGTGCCTTTGGGAAAGAGGCTGCCGCATGCGGCGAGCTCCACGAGGAGCAGCAGCGCAGCTATCCATTTGAAAAGGTTGTTCGTCCGGTTCATCGCTGGATTCCTGTGTTCGCCGTGGCGGAAGAGGCCTGCGTGACCGCCGGCTGCGCCTGCCGCACACCCACGGCGATGCCCATCAGCAGAATCAGCACCGAGGCCAGCACGCTGCAGCCCGCCAGCAGCGCGACGTGCCCGCGCGCGAACACGAAGCGCAGCGGCTGGGCGGGCTTGATCTCGGCGGCCGGCGCCGTCA
The DNA here is from genome assembly GCF_030462475.1 of Variovorax sp. CAN15. GTDB lineage: Bacteria > Pseudomonadota > Gammaproteobacteria > Burkholderiales > Burkholderiaceae_C > Variovorax. Next base: position 15,238 of record NZ_JASMRZ010000062.1, on the reverse strand, counting down.
CGCGCTCCGAAGGCAGGCCGGCCGACACCACGGAAATCAGCGCGCAGGTGGCCAGCAGCGTCAGCAGGTTGCGCGGCCCCTCGCAGATCAGGTCGATCGCCAGGAACAGCGCCAGCGCCGCCTCGATGGGCAACTGCAGCATCGACAGCACGATGCCGGCGTAGCCCACGTTGGTCATGCTGTTGTTGCCGGCCGAGGCAAAGGCCGCGATGGTCGCGCCGATGCCGATGGTGGCGATGTCGGCCGGCACCAGCGCGCGGTCGTAGATGTTGGCGACGAACAGCGCCGCAAGCACGTAGTAGAGCGCCGAGCCCGCGCGCAGGAACACCGACGCCGTGGGCACCACCAGCTCGACGATGCCGCGGCTGAAGCCCAGCCGCGCGCTCATCGCCTCGATGGTGTGCGGGATGCTCGCCGTGGTGCTCGACGACGTCAGGCTCACCAGCATCGGCGTCTTCAGGTGCTGCAGCACCTCGGCCAGCGGCTGGTTGCCGCGCCGGTGGATGACGGCGATGGCAGCCCCGCCCAGCAGCGCCACCAGCACCACGAAGTGCAGCAGGAAGCCGCTCATCGCGCGGATGGTCACCGCGTCGGTCTGCGACAGCACGTGCGCCGACATGCCGAAGGCCACCACCGGCAGCAGGATGTTGGCGCGCGCGATGATGAGTTCGAGCGTGCGGTAGATGCCCTCGAACATGTGGTTGAGCGCCGCGTGCTGCGTGCGCGCCAGTGCCGCGAAGGCCAGTCCGAAAAGCAGCGCGCACGAGAGGATGCCCAGCGAGCGGCCTTCTGCCAGCACGCGGAAGAAGTTGTCGGGCACCACGCTGGCGCGCGGGCGCTCGATGGAAGTGGCCTGCGTGCCCTGGTCGTACAGGCGCATCTCGATGTCGCCGCCATCGCCCGCCCTCTGCACCAGCTCGCCGAGGTGTTCGCGCGCTTCGGCGTCCAGTTGCGCGCCCGGCGCGTTCACCCAACCCAGTGCGAGCCCGGTGGCGGCGCAGCTCACCACCAGCAGCAGCGCGAGGCCCGCGATCATCGCGATGCGCCGTCCCGGAAAAGGCAGGCCCATGGTCTGGCGCAGGCCGAAGAAGGTTGCGACCACCAGCAGCGGAATGGCCGCCATGCTGACGATCGCCAGGTAGACCTGTGCCGCCGTGTACGCGACCTCGCCCAGCATTGGCAGGTAGATGCCCGCGGCGGCGCCTGCCGCCATGCAGGCCAGCAGGGCGAGCAGGCTGTGGGACATGCGCGTCAGGAAACCCATGCCGGCTTGTTCCATCCCTTGTCGAGCGCGAAGGCGACCGTGGCGCGGGCCAGCTCCAGCGAGCTGTCGACCAGCGCGAGCGGCGTGTGCTCGGCGGCCTGAGCGGCATGTGCCGCTATAGGCAACTCCGTGCAGCCCATGATCACGGCGGTGGCACCCGTGGCGGCCAGTGCTTCGAGCGCCATCGCGAAAGCGGCCGCGCCGGCCCGCACGTCGCCGCCCTTCACGGCGCGGATGCAGGCGTCGACGTGGTCCTGGCCGGTGGCCGCATCGGGCACGAGGAAGTCGATGCCGCGCTCGCGCAGCGCCTGCTGGTAGAAGCCCGAGGCCAGCGCGCCGCGCGTGGCCAGCACCGCGACCCGCACCGGCCGGTCTTCGGAGGCCGTCGCGATCGCGGCCACGCACGACTGCGCGATGTGGATCACCGGCGCGCGGCTGTGGGCCGCGATCTGCGTGTACCAGTGGTGCGACGAGTTGCAGGGGATCGCGATCACGCCCACGCCGGCGTCGTTGAGCACGTCGATGCCCGCGAGCAGCGCATCGAGCGGATCGGGGCCTGTGCCCAGGATGGCGCTGGAGCGGTCGGGCACGTGCGGCAGGTTCGCCACGATCACCGGCAGGTGCTCCTGGTCGCGCGTGGCGGGGGTGAGCTGGATGATCTTCTCCATGAAGTCCACCGTTGCCGATGGACCCATGCCGCCTAGGACGCCGATGCGTGACATGAAGGCGCCTTCCTCAGATCTTCAACGGCCGCGGGCACACCACCGCCACCGCGGCCGTGTTGCCGATGACCAGCACCAGCGTGCGCAGCATGTCGCACACCGGGTCCACCGCCAGGAACAGGATGAAGGCCGCCTCGAAGGGCAGGCCCAGGTAGGTGCAGGTCATCCCGATCAGAGACACCGTCACCAGTCCCGTCATGCCGGCCGAGGCGAAGCCCGCCAGGACGGAAGAGGTGAGCACGATCCCGATCTCGACCGGCGACAGCGAGCGGCCGTAGATCTGCGCGATGAAGAGCGTGGCGCACACGTAGTACACGACCGGCCCGATGCGCAGCAGCGACACCGTCAGCGGCACCAGCAGCTCCACGCGCGAGCGCGCGAAGCCCAGCCGCGTGACCAGGCTCTCGATCATGATCGGCATGCAGGTGGCGCTGCTGCGCGTGGCCAGTGCCAGCGCGAAGGGACCGCGCAGCGCGTTGAGCGTCTGCCCCAGCGTGCCGTTCGAGCGCTTCCAGATGATGACCGCCGCCACCACCAGCAGCAGTGCCGACACGATGAGGAAGGCGAGCACGAAGGCGCCCATCGCCTTCAGCGGCTCGATGCCGGTCTTGCCCAGCTGCGCCGCGCTCATGCAGAAAAGCACCACCGGCAGCGGAAAACTCAGCCAGCGCATCAGCGTCTGGCAGGCGTGGTAGACGGTTTCCAGCGCCTGCGTGAGGCCGTCGGAGATGCGCGTGGGCACGTGCCCCACCGCCAGGCCGAAGAGCAGCGCGAACACCAGCGTCTTCAGCGTGTCGCCATTGGCCAGCGCCGAGAAGATGTTGGCGGGAACCAGGCTCACCAGCATGTCGGCGAAGCTGGCGGTCTTCTTGGGCTCGTCGACGCCGCGCAGGTTCATGGCCGTGTCGCTGGCGCTCAAGTCGCCGCCCACGATCTGGCCGAAGGTATGCATGGTGCTGGTCGGCAGGTTCTCGCCGGGGCGAAGGATGAGCAGCGTGGCCGCGCCCGCGATGGCCACGAAGGCCGAGAACGCGAGGAACACCAGCGCCACCCGGCCCAGCAGGCTGGCCGTGCCGCCGTCGCGGAACAGGCGCTGCAGGCTGAAGATCACGGCCGAGACCATGAAGGGCAGCGTGATCATCTTCAGCAGGTCGACGTAGATGTCGCCCACGAAGGCCAGCGGCGTGGCCAGCAACGGCGCGAGCATGCCGAAGGCGACGCCGGCGCCGAGGCTGATGATCACGACCCAGGGGTTGAGGACGAAGGCGTAAATCTTGGAGGTGTTCATGATGGTTCGGGCGTGCTGTGCCGCTCAGCGGTCGAGTGCCTGCAGCACCTTCTGGATGTCCAGCTTCTCGGCGCGCTGCGCGAGGAACTGGTTGACGAAGGCCAGCAGCGTGGTGTCGGTCACGGCCACGCCGATGCCCAGCGTGTCCTCCAGGTCCTTCAGCGTCACCGTGCGCAGCACCAGCGAGACGGTGGGGTCGGTCTTGAGCACGCGCTTGACCTCGAACTCGTCGCGGTAGGCGCTCACGATCTCGCCCTTGTACACGGCCACGAGCACGTCGTTCCAGGTGGGAAATTCCTGCACCCTGGCGCGCGGGAAGTTGGCGCGCGCGTAGTCGGCGAACGAAGACTTCGCGATCACTCCGATGCTGCCGTCGAAGTTGCGGATGACCTCGGGCAGCGGCCGTCCGCGCGCGAGCTGCGCGAACTTCACGCGGTTGAGGATCAGCGAGTGGTTCAGCGTGAGGTAGGCGTCGCTGAAGGCGATGGTCTGCGAGCGCGCCAGCGTGCGCGAGAGCTTGCTGATCGCCAGGTCGGCCTGGCCGCTGGCGAGCAGGTCGACCACCGCGTTGAAGGTGCCGGCCTCGCGGTTGAAGCGCAGCTTCACGCCCAGTTCATTGGCCAGCGACTGGGCCAGGCCCACTTCGAGGCCTGTCCACTGGCCGCTGTCGTCGAAGAAGAAGAAGGGCGGCGTATCGACCTTGAGCATGGCCACCACCAGCTCGCCGCGGTTCACGATGCGGGCGATGTCCGGCGCGAGCAGGCGGCCGTCGGCCACGCGCACCAGGCCGTTCACGAGCGCGGGGGGCGCGGCGGTGGAGGTGGGTTCGACGGCGAAGGTGGCCGCTGCCGGTGCGGGCGTTGCCGCTGGCGCCGCGGCCGCTACGGTCGTGGCGGTCGTGGCGCTTGCACTGGCGGGTACCGAGAGCGTGCCCTGCACCACAGGCCGTTCGCCCGCTGCGAGAGCGCTCGCGCCGGCGCAGAGGCCGGCGAGCGCCAGCAGGGTGGGAAGGGCAAGGCGACGCAGCGCGTTGTGCATGCCCGTGAGGTGTCGTGCGTTGTTCGACATGCTTGGAGTCGGTTGGGTCATTGGGCTGGAGCCACGGGGGCCGGCGCGGGGGGAGGGGATTGGGGCGGTGCCTGCTGCTGCGCCGGGGCGGCGATGGCGGGCGCGGGCGCCAGCAGCTTGCCGATCTCGATGCCCATCAGGAACAGCAGGACACACAGCAGCACCAGGCAGGCCGCCGTGATGGCGACCATGCGCGAACTCATCGTGAAAACGTATTGGGACATGGGGTGGTCGGGCGTGCCGTTCGTTGTTATTCGTTCGTTTCAGGGAACCATGGAGGTGAACTGCCCGGGCGCGACCACCTGGATCACGCCGCCCCAGTTGCAGGCGAGCTTGGAGCTGTCCTGCAGCGCGGGCATGTTGCCGACCAGCACCGTGGGCGAACCGGGCGCCCAGGGCGCGGCCGTCACCGGGATGCAGGGCATGGGCGTGAAGGCGCCGAGCGCGGCGGCGGTGGCCGCCGCCACCATCGGGTTCGACATGCTGTTGCAGGTGCCGAAAGGCATGACGTTGACTATCGGCTTGTTGTCCATGATGTTGGCGGCCGGTACGCCGCCGGTGAGCACGCTGCTGACCGGAAGCACCACGAGATTGGAGGGCGCGGCGCCGAAGCTGCACTGCAGCGTGGCCCCCATGCAGACGTGCATGCCCATGGCTCAGCCTCCCCTCACGAGTTTTTCCAGGCTCTTCATGAAGCCCGGCGATGCGGCGGTTTCCACGATCTCGCGGCCCGCCTGGTCGAAGCGGCGCGCGCCGCCGTACGGCTTGCCCTGGCGGTAGGCGATCTCTTCCATCAGCTGCCCGTTGGGCCAGAAGCGGCGCAGCGGGCCGTGCAGCACGTTTGCCACGTAGGTGGACGACTGCGCCACGCCGCCGCCGGGCGCGTAGTCGACGGCCTCGCCGTCGAGCAGCCCGGCGCGGTAGCGCTCGCGCCGCAGCATGCGGCCTTCGTGGAAGTAGCTGGCCTCGCCTTCGAGGCGCCCGGCCGCATAGGGCAGGCGCGCGGTGACGTCGCCCGATTCGGCATACGACACCGCCTCGCCGTGCAGCACGCCGCGCACGTGCTGCTGCGTCTGCATCAGCTTGCCGGTGGGGTAGTAGGTGCGCGTGATGCCTTCGGCCAGGCCGCCCAGGCGCTGCGTTTCCTGCAGAAGCTGGCCACGTTCGTCGAACATCCGCATCGCGCCGTGCGGCAGGCCCGCCTGGTAGGCGGCGTCGAACATGGGCATGCCCGGCGCCGAGAAGACCTGCATCGGCCCGTGCGGCAGGTCGCCCAGCAAGACGGCGCGCACCACCGTCCGGCCGGCGCCGTCCAGCGTCTCGCGCACCACGGGCTCGGGTAGCGAGGCAAGGTCTTTCGCGGGGATGGATGGAAGTGCCATGGCGCCGCTCACTCAATTGATCTTCACCAGCCCGCCCTTGAGCGCGAGCATGCTGCCTTCGACCTCGTGCATGCCGGAGGCCTTGCTGCTGATCGAAGGCGCCTCGTTCGACAGCGTGACTCCGCCCTTGGCCGCCAGGGATACACCGGCCTCGGCCTTGAGGTTGATGCCGGCGTTGGCGCCCAGGTTCGTGCCGGCCTTCAGGTCCAGCGTCTGCGCCGACTTGATGAGCAGCGTGCCCGTCACGTCGATCACCAGGTTGCCCGTGACCTTGAGCTCGTAGTTGCCCGTCACCGTCTGCGTGAAGTTGGCCTTGTTGTCGTGCGTCTCGTTGCCGGTGACGTCGAGCGCGCGCGTGCCCTTCACCGAGTGGGTCTCGTTGCCGGTGTCTACCTTGACGGTGCGATTGCCCTTGGTGACGGTGTGCAGCTCGTTGCCGGCCATCACGGTGGTGGTGAGGTCGTTCTCGATTTCCACGCGCATGTCCTTCTGCGCGTGCATGTAGAGCTCCTCGGCGTCCTTCTTGTCCTCGAAGCGCAGTTCGTTGCCGGCCTCGCCGGACTTGGTCGAGCGTGAACGGATGGTGCTTTGCGACGACGATCCCGGCAGCGCGACCGGCGTGGCGTGCGTGCCGTTGTAGACGCTGCCCGAGACCAGCGGCCGGTCCGGGTCGCCGTCGACGTAGCTCACGATCACTTCCTGCCCGATACGCGGCAGGAAGAGCGCGCCCCAGCCTTCGCCGGCCCACATCTGCGACACCCGGATCCAGCACGAGCTCTTCTCGTCCTTCTTGCCCAGGCGGTCCCATGGGAACTGCACCTTGATGCGCCCGTGCTGGTCGGTCCAGATCTCTTCGCCCGCGGGGCCCACCACCCGCGCCGTATGGCTGCCCGCCACCACCGGCCGCGGCGTGACGCGCGGCGGGCGGAAGGGCATGGCCGGGGGCAGGGTCTCGAAGCTGTTGCCGTAGTGCTCCAGGTCGGCGTGGTGCCGCACGCTGTGCACCAGGTGCTCCACGTTGAGGTCCGCGCGCGGGTGCTCTTCCAGCGTGAAGGTGGTGCCGGGCGTGAGGTAGTGGCAATGGCTGTCGCCGCGGCCCGACTGGCTGCCGGTCTGGTGTTCTTCCAGGCGGAGGCGCGCGCGCGGCTCGCCTGCTGCCAGCGCCACGCGCGAGGGGTATTCGTAGTCGGCGCCGCGCCCGGACTTGCCGTCGATCTGCTTCAGCAGACTGGTGTCGGGCGTGAGGAAGTCGTAGTCGTCCACCGAGTGCGACTTGGTCACCAGCCGCGCGTCCGACTCGAAGCGAGTGACGGCATGTGCGTGCGCGAAGCCTTCCTCGCCGCTGCGCACGACCAGTTTTTCCGCGTGCGTGCACGGCGCGCAAGCCGAATTGGCGTCGGCCAGCACCAGCTTGTGCGCGCCGTCCGTGAAGGTGAAGAAGTAGAAGATGCCTTCCTCTTCCATCAGCCGCGAGACGAAGTCGAAGGCCGTCTCGTCGTAGCGCACGCAGTACTCGCGCGGCGTGTAGCTGCCGGTGAGCTGGAGCTGGAACTCCACGCCGAACTCGTCGAGCACCTTCTGCACGATGTCGGGCGTGCTCAGGTTCTGGTAGATCACGCGGTCGCGGCCCAGGGTGAGCAGCCACATGCGGGGCACCAGTTCGAGCGTGTAGGTCGCGAAGTCGCGGCTGCTGCCCAGGTAGGTGAAGCGCGAGACGATGCCGTTGAAGAAGCGGCTCTCCTTCTCGGGCCGCTGCAGCACGACCGTGGCCGAGGTGCCGATCAGGGTGGCGGCCTGCAGCGTGCCGTCGTGCGAGCGCATGGTGAGCGAGCAGGCGAAAAGCTGCGACAGGCCCTCGGTGGCCTGAAAAGTGTCGAGCAGCAGTCCGTCGGCCCCGAGCGCCGTCCTCACCGTCAGAAAGGCGGCGTTCTGGGTGAAGCCTTCGCGCATGTTCATCGCTTTTCGTTCCGATCCGGCTCAGCTCAGCGTCGACGGCTCGAAGCCGAAGGCGAAGGCGCCGCCGGCACCCACGCTCATGTGCACGCCAGTGAAGGCTGCAGCCATCGAGATGCGTTCCAGCACCTGGCGCGAAAGCTCGGGCAGCACCGCGTGCGCGAGGATGTGGTCGATGTTGCGCGCGCCGCTGTCCACCTCGGTGCAGCGCGCGGTGATGGCGTCTTCCACCTGCGCATCCCAGGTGAATTCGGCGTGATGGTTCAGCGAGAAGCGCCGCGCCAGCTTGCCCAGCTTGAGGGTGACGATGGCGCGGATCTGCCCGTCGCCCAGGTGGTGGTACGGCACCAGCGCCAGCCGGCCCAGGAAGGCAGGGCTGAACTGCCTGAGCAGTTCGGGGCGCAGGCGCTCCACCAGCTCCTCGGGGTCGGGCCTGCGCCCGCCCTGCGAGGCCTGCGTGATCACGTCCTGCGCGGCGTTGGAGGTCAGCAGGATCAGCGTGTTCTTGAAGTCGATCAGCACGCCTTCGCCGTCTTCCATCGTGCCCTTGTCGAACACCTGGAAGAACAGCTCCAGCACGTCGGGGTGCGCCTTCTCCATCTCGTCGAGCAGCACCACGCTGTAGGGCCGGCGGCGCACCGCCTCGGTGAGCACGCCGCCGCGCCCGTAGCCCACGTAGCCGGGCGGCGCGCCCTTGAGGCTGGAGACGGTGTGCGCCTCCTGGAACTCCGACATGTTCACGGTGATGACGTTGCGCTCGCCGCCGTACAGCAGGTCGGCCAGCGCGAAGGCCGTCTCGGTCTTGCCCACGCCGCTCGGGCCCACCAGCATGAACACGCCCACGGGCTTGCCGGGGTCGTCGAGGTCGGCGTGGAAGGTGCGGATGCGTCGCGCGATGGCGTCGAGGGCGTCGTCCTGGCCGACCACGCGCTCGGCCAGCTTCTCCTTCAGGTTGAGCACCGTGTGCAGCTCGTCGGTCATCATCTTGCCGACCGGGATGCCGGTCCAGCCGGAGATGACCTCGGCCACCATGACGCCGTCGACGCACACCGGCACCATGGGTTCATCGTTCTGCAGCGCTTCCAGGCCCTTCTCCAGCCGGCGCAGCGCGGCGGTGAGCAGGGCGGGGTCGTTCTCCTCGTCGGCCGGCGGCGCGTCGCTGCGCAGGTTCTCGGCGATCTTGCGGCGCAGCGCGACGATCTCCATTACCGCGTGCTTCTCCTCGTCGACCTTGTCGGACAGGCGCTTGTGCTTCTGGCGCAGCGCCTCGAGCCGCCCGGAGAGTGCGGCGATGGCTTCCTGGTGGTCGCCGCCCGTGGCCGCTTCATGGCGCAGCACGCGCAGCTCGCTCTCGCCGGTGGCGATGTCGCGCGCGGCCGATTCGAGTTCGGCCGGCAGCCCGTTCTGCCCGATGGCCACGCGCGCGCAGGCGGTGTCGAGCACGCTGATGGCCTTGTCGGGCAGCTGGCGGCCGGTGATGTAGCGGTGCGAGAGCTTGACCGCCTCGCGCACCGCGTCGTCGACGATCTCCACGCCGTGGTGCTTCTCCAGCGTCTCGACCATGCCGCGCAGCATGTCGATCGCAACTTCCTCGCTGGGCTCTTCCACCTTCACGACCTGGAAGCGCCGCGCCAGCGCCGGATCGCGCTCCACGTATTTCTTGTACTCGGCCCAGGTGGTGGCGGCGATGGTGCGCAGCTCGCCGCGAGCGAGCGCGGGCTTGAGCAGGTTGGCCGCGTCGCCCTGGCCCTCGGCGCCGCCCGCGCCGATGAGTTGGTGCGCCTCGTCGATGAAAAGGATCACCGGCGTCGGCGAAGCCTTGACCTCGGCGATGACCGACTTGAGCCGGTTCTCGAACTCGCCCTTCACGCCCGCGCCGGCCTGCAGCAGCGCCAGGTCGAGCGAGCGCACCGAAACCTGGCGCAGCGCGGGCGGCACGTCGCCCTGCACCACGCGCTGCGCGAAGCCCTCGACCACGGCCGTCTTGCCCACGCCGGCCTCGCCGGTGAGGATGGGGTTGTTCTGGCGGCGGCGCAGCAGCACGTCGATGATCTGGCGGATCTCGCCGTCGCGGCCGCGGATGGGGTCGATGGCGCCGTCGCGTGCGAGCTGCGTCATGTCGACCGTGTACTGGTCGAGCGATGGCGTGGCCGAGCTGCTGCGGCGCGCGGTGGGCATCTGCATCGCGCCTGCTTCGGGAGCAGGTTGCGGCGCTGCGGGCTGGTGCGCTGCAGGCGTGTAGGGCGCCGGCGCGATCGGCGCGGCGGCCAGCGCGGCACCAGCCGCCTCTTCGGGCGAAGACTGCAGCAGGCCGGCAAGCTCGTCACGCAGCGAGCCGCGCGGAATCTGCAGCAGCGCGGGCGCCGCGTCGACCAGCCGGCCGCGCAGGCGATCGACCTCGAGCAGCGCCAGCATCAGCGTGCCCGAGCGCACATGCTGCTGGCCCAGCAGCATCGAGCTCATGAGCCAGGCTTCCTGGAAGAGCGGTGCGAAGTCGGGCGCGAGGCTGGGCGTGCGGCCATTGCCGCGCTTGAAGGTGTCCAGCGACTTCTGCAGCTGCGCCTGCACCGTGTCGGGCCGGATGCCGAAACGGCCGAACACCAGCCGCAGGTCGGGCGCTTCGTTGTCCACCAGCTTCATCAGCAGGTGCTCGATGTCGACGTTGTAGTGCGTCTGCTGCACGCACAGCTCGGCGGCCTGCTCCATGGCGCGCTTGCACTCCGGGTTGAGCCGGCCGAGCAGGGTGCGGATGTCGATGTCCATAGGGATGTTCGGATCAGGCGAGGGGCGCGTCGCCGCCGTCGCTGGTCAGGGTGTGTTGAACGGGCGGCAGCGCGCCGCGGAAGGCCGGCCCGGCGACCCACGAGGTCCAGCCCAGCCGCATCGGGTTGGCAGCGCCGAGCACGCTGCTGCGCCGCTCGGCGGGCGCCAGCCGCAGCTCCATCTCGACCTTCAGGTCCTGCGGGATGAAGCGGCGCACCAGCCATTTGGCGAGCGCGTGGTCGGCGCCCTTGGGCAGCAGTTCGCGCAGCCGCTGCTGGCTCAGGTTGCCGAAGACGAGGCGGATGCCCGCTCCCTGGTCCCACACGCGCTTGCCGAGCACCGCGCCGCCGCCCAGCGGCGTGCGCATGTCCAGCCGCGCCGTGGCATCGGGCTCCAGCGCCAGCCAGCGGCCGCGGAACTGCGTGCCGTCCACCTGCACGCCGAGGCGGTCGCGCAGCAGCGCGAGCAGGGCGGTCATGCCGCGCGGCGCGCCGCCGAGCAGGCCGGCATGCCGCAGCCACAGGGCCGAGCCGTCGGGCGCTCGCACGCCGGCGCGCAGGCCCAGCGCGCTGGCGGCATCGAGCGTGCTGGCCAGCGTGGAGCGCGAGGGCGACTGCGGGTTGAGCGCCACGTGGTGCTTGCGCCGGCTGCGGTAGAGAAAGGCCAGGAAGCGGTGGTTGAAGATGTCGAGGAAGTCGCCAGTGGCATGGTCGCGCTGCTGGCGGCGCTCCAGCAGCATCTCGGTGAAGGGCATCGGCAGCGGGCCGCCGCTGCCGGCCAGCGAGAGCGCGGGCGTGGTGAGCGTCCAGGGCTCGCCGGTGACGGCCCCGGTGCCGACTTCGCGCACATCGCTGGCCTCGAAGGCGAGCGAGACGAAGGCGTGCAGCCGCACGGCCTCGCGTTCGCGCGGGCCCTGCGAGCGGCCCACCGGCAACGCGTCGGGCGCGGCGCGCTCGAGCAGGCTGATGGCCTGGAACAGGTTGAAGTCCTGCGGGCGGGCGGCGAGCTCTTCGACGATCACAGCACCACCTGCCGGCCCGTCATCGGGGCCCATTGCTTGCGGATCTCCTCGCCGCTGCGCACCGCGAGGCGCACGAAGGAGTTCACCGAGGTGTACATCGCGAAGAAGCGCGCGAGCACCGCCGACATCATGAGCGGCGAGCCGCCGACGAAGGCGTCGTCCTCGAATTCGAGCGTGACCTGCGTGCCCCGGCAGTAGCCGCGCCAGGCCTCCGTGCCCACGTGCGCGGTGACGCCGCGCGCGGAGAGCCCGGCGATGCCGCGGATCTGCGCATGGTCGCGGCGGCTGTCGGAGGCGAACAGCAGCAGCATTTCGCGCAGCTGCTCGCGGCCGGTGGAGCCGTCGACCAGCGACTGGTGGTTGAGCGTGAGCAGCGACACCAGGCGCCAGAGCGTTTCGCTGCCCAGCGGCGGATCGCGCTGAGCGGTGGGCTCGTAGAGGCAGCGCACGTGCGTGGGCTGCGGCGGGCCCTCGGCCAGCAGGCGCGCGCCCACGGGCACCTGCTCGGCCAGGCGGCGGTTGGTGCACAGCAGGTGCGCGTAGACCACCGGCTGCGCGGGGCGGGTGTGCGCCTTGCCCTGGTCGACGAAGGAAAGGAAGACGTCGGTGCCCGGGATGTTCTGGCGCAGGCAGGGCTCGCGGCGCGCGGACCAGAAGACCGCGCCTTCCTTCACGCCCGGTGCGCCGTCCACATGGCCCAGCGCGGCGAAGCCGGGCACGTTCACGGGCTTGTCGGCGTCCGGGTCGGAGGCCACCACCGAGACGATGGAATGCACCTCGGTGGTCGCGTCGCGCTGGCGGTCGGGCACCAGCATGTATTCGTAGTGGCGCTGGTCCATCGCCAGCGGCTCGCTCACGCGGGGGAACAGGTTGACGATGGGCGTGCAGCCGAGCTGGAAGTTGTCGGCGTCGATGTAGCGCAGCGCGCGCGTGGAGCGATCGAGCTGGAAGGCGATCTCGCAGCGGCGAGTGCTGCCCAGGCGCGAGCCCAGGTGGTGCAGGTCGAAGAAATGGAACTTGCGCGGGAACGCGAAGTACTCCTGCAGCAGGCCGTAGGCGGGCTGGGCGTTGGCGGGCTGCGGCAGCACTTCCTCGCCTTCGGCGAAGCCCACCTCGCGCCATGCGTCGGCCGGCAGCGTTTGCGCCATGCCGCCTTCGGGAATGACGGCCACCGACTTCACGCCCGACACCAGCGCGTCGTACAGCGGCATGGTGGTCATCCAGTCGCCCTGCAGGTGAATGCGCAGGCTGTCGATCTCGAGCTCGCAGAAGTCGGCCTCGGCCTCGCATTCGAGCACCAGCCGCAGCACGGCGTCGGCATCGATGCCGGCTTGCGCGATGCGCAGCGGCCACAGCACGGTGTCCCAGGCGGTGCGGAAGCGGCAGTCCTGCGAGGACGGCGAAGATGAAGAAGATGAAGACGACGAAGTCGTGCGCGCGTGCAGCATGGTGTGGCGCGGCACCTTGAAGCCCGCCGTGACCTTGCCCTGCGCGGGGTCGAGGGCAAACTGCGCCACCGACATCGATGGCAGCGGCTGCACCAGCGAAGGGCAGAGGTTGTCGAGCAGGGCGTAGGCGACGTCGGGAAACTCCTGGTCGAGGTCGCGGTGCACGCGCGCCGACAGGAAGGCCACCGACTCGATCAGGCGTTCGGTGTGCGGATCGAGCGACTCGCCGCCGTGCAGCGAGAGGCGCGATGCGACCTTGGGGTAGCGCTGGGCGAAGTCGGCACCCTGTCCCCTCAGGTAGGACAGCTCGCGCTTGTAGTACTGCAGAAGGTCGCTGTGCTGTAGGTCGGACACGTCAGTCGACTTTCATCAGGCTGTCCGGCGCGCCCAGCAGCATCTCGAAGTCCACCCGGCGCAGCGCGAGGCCGGCGCGCGCCTGCGCGCCGATGCGCACCAGCGCCACCTCGTGGCGGTTGGGGGCGGGGCTGACCTGCACGCTCACTTCCGACAGGCGCGGCTCGTAGCGCGAAACGGCCGTGCGCAGAAGCGCGGCCAACCTCTGCAGGTCGGCCGCGTTCTGAGCGCTGAACACGGAAAAATCGGGAATGCCGTACTCCAGGACGGTGCCGCTGCCTTGCGCGTAGTCGTCCGCCGAAAGCGGCGAGCGCGTGTTGAAGAGCCGGCGCAGCTCGCGGCCGATGGAGTCCTGCACGGACTCCATCGTCTCGAGATGCGCGGCACCACGGACGTGCTCGGACTGCGCGGACGCCAACCGGTCGAACAGCGGGGCGACGCCCCCTTTGACGAGTTCGGGCACGGTGCTTGGCGCCGGAGGTCAGCGGCGCTCGGTCAGGCCACCGCGACGTTCTTGGAGATATCCCAGCCGAAAGGTGCGACGCCTTCCTGGCCGCCTTCTTCCTTCTGCTTCGTGTACTCGACCTTGATGGCCGCGTAGTTCAGCGAGATGCTTTCCTGGGGCAGGTCGCCGCCGCTGGACACCGAGAAGCCGCTGAGGATCACGTCGGTCAGGGTCACGACCATCAGGGGCAGCAGGCCGCTCTTGTCTTCGCGCGGGAAGGTGATGACGGTGTCGCCGCCGAACACTTCGCCGCCGGCGAGCTTCTGCAGCAGCTGGGGCGAGGCCGAGTCGCTGGTGCGCGTCACGGTGATTTCGGAGAAGCTGGGCTTGCCCGCGGTGCGCTCCTGGTTGGAGGTGCCCGAGGTCACGGCGAGGCCGGCGCCGAACTGGAAGCTCTGCACTTCCATCTCGTCCTTGTGGCCTTCGATCTGGGTCTGGCCGGTCACGCCCGGCATCTTGAGGTAGATAGGCATTTTCGAAAGTTCTTTCTGTCAGTCGGTTGGTTGTCGATGTCGATCGACGGGGTATGGGCGATCAGGCTGCTGCCGCTGCCGGCAGGTCGGCCACCAGGCGGATCGAGGCCGAGAGCTCTTCCAGCTGAAAGTGCGGCTTCAGGAAGGCGATGGCGCGGTACGAGCCCGGCTTGCCCGGCACTTCGGTCACGTCCACGCGGGCCTGGCTCAGCGGGTACTTGGCCTTCATGGCCTGCGGCGCCGACGGGCTCACCAGCACGTAGTTCGCGACCCAGTTGTTCAGGTGCTTCTGCATGTCGGCCTGCGTCTGGAAGCTGCCGATCTTGTCGCGCACGATCACCTTCAGGTAGTGGGCGAAGCGCGAGGCGGCCAGGATGTAAGGCAGGCGCGCGGAGACGGCGGCATTGGCGTTGGCCGCGTCCTTGTCGTACACCTTGGGCTTGTTGACGGTCTGGCCGCCGAAGAAGGCCGCGGTGTTCGAGCCCTTGGAGTTGACGATGGCGATGAAGCCCAGGTCGCTCAACTCCTTCTCGCGGCGGTCGGTGATGGTCACTTCCGTCGGCGGCTTCAGCGCGATGTCGCCTTCGTCCGTCTTGTAGGCGTGGGCCACCATGCCGTCGACCTTGCCGCCGCCTTCGACGCCGCGGATGGCGGTGGTCCAGCCGTACAGCGAGTGCGCCTGCGTGATGCGAAGGCCGAGCTGGTAGGCCGCGTTGGCCCACAGGTACTTGCCGTGGTCGGTGCCGTCCACGTCTTCCTCGTAGTTGAAGTTCTCCACGGGAATGGTCTTGGCGCCGCGGCCAGGATGCCCCCGCCCAGGGCCCGTGCGCCAGAGCTTGCGCGCTGGCTCAGGTAGAGACCCGCGTCGTCGAGCTTCACGATGCCGGCCACGAGGCCGTAGACACCGGCGGTCATGATGAGCGCGATGCCCACCAGCACGGTCAATTGCGTGGTGAAGGGCTGGCCCTGCACGGTGCCCAGCGTGATGGCGATGATT
>NZ_JASMRZ010000061.1 GCF_030462475.1 Variovorax sp. CAN15 | reverse complement strand
CAGCAGCGCCACACAGGTGCAGATCGAGAGATCCTGGCCAAGCGCCACGCCCTCTACCAACAGGCTCGCGCAAGCCATCCCGAACGCTGGAGTGGCGCGACACGCAACTGGACCTACATCGACGCTGTCACCCTCAACCCTGAGCGAGAAGCAATCGTGCAGAGCCACATTGAACTCAACCAACGGCCGCTTGCGGCCTGAGTAAACGGGCGACAACTACGTTGACGCGCACCGGAGGGTTGGTGTGGGGGCACGCCGGCCTTCAATGCAACAAGGCTTCCCGTTGCACCGCCGATGCCCCCACCCCCGCCCTCCCCCAGAGGGGGAGGGAGCAACACGGGGGACAGCAGATCCTTGAGCCACTGCATCATTTCCTGTTCCTCCCCGCGAAGTAGGTCAGCACGCTCGACGCCTTGCCCAGCACGCCGGGCACCGCCGGCATGCTCGCGATCTGCGGATAGCTCTCCTGCGGCTCGCCCGGCTCGGCCGGCCGTATGCGCACGCGCACGTCGTACCAGCCGGCCTGCCCGGTGATCGGGTCGGAGTTGCTGATGGTGCCGCTCGCGGTGCCTGCGCAGGGCAACTCCTCGCTGATCAGGTGGTTCAGCAGGAAGCCCTTGCGCGCCTCGTCCGCGCCTGGCGCGAGCTGCCATGCGCCGTCGGCCTTGCCGATGGCGTTCCAGGTCCACACCGTGCCGGGCTCCACCGCCTCGCTGTGGCGCAGCATGCAGCGCACCTTGCCCCAGCGGCTCTCGACCCAGCACCAGCCGCCGTCGGCGATGCCCGCGGCCTGCGCGGTCACCGGGTTCACGTGCAGGTAGTTGTGGCTGTGGATCTGCCTGAGCCACGCGTTCTGCGAGTCCCACGAGTGGTACATGGCCATCGGCCGTTGCGTGAGCGCGTTGAGCGGGAACGCATCGAGGTCGGTCGCCGCTTCTTCGAGCGGCGGATACCAGAAAGGCAGCGGATCGAAGTACGTGTCGATGCGCTCGCGCAGCGCGTCGGGCGGCTGCCGCCCCGGGCTCTTGCCCTGCGCCGCGAGCCTGAAACTCTGCAGCGTGTCGGAATACAGCGCCAGCTGCACCGGGTCGTTGCGCTGGCGCCAACCCTTGTCTTTCGCGAAGTCCAGGTACTCGCGGTTCCAGTTGCGCATGTAGTGCATGCCCTCGGGCATGTGGTACTGGAACACGCAGTTGTTCTTTTCGTAGGCCTCCCACTGCTTCGGGTTCGGCGCGCCGCGCAGGTGCTCGGTGCCGTCCTTGCCGCGCCAGCCCATGAGAAAGCCGATGCCCGGCTGCGGCTCGAAGTTGACGATGAAGTCCGGGTAGCCGCTGTACTTGCGCCCGCCCTCGGGCGTGGTGAAGGCCGGAAACTTCAGCCGCGAGGCCAGCTCGATCAGCACCTCCTGGAAGGGCTTGCACTGCCCCGTGGGCGGCACCACCGGAACGCGCACCGAATCCACCGGCCCGTCGAACTCCGAGATGGGCCGGTCGAGCATGCCCATCACGTCGTGGCGCTCCAGGTAGGTGGTGTCGGGCAGCACGAGGTCGGCGAATGCCACGGTCTCGCTCTGGAAGGCGTCGCACACCACCAGGAAGGGGATCATGTGCTCGCCCTTCTCGTCCTTGCGGTTGAGCATCTCGCGCACCGCCATGGTGTTCATGCTGGAGTTCCATGCCATGTTGGCCATGAAGATCAGCAGCGTGTCGATGCGGTACGGGTCGCCCCTCACCGCGTTGGTGATCACGTTGTGCATGAGCCCGTGCGCCGACAGCGGGTGCTCCCACGAGAAGGCGTGGTCGATGCGGATCGGCGAGCCGTCGGGGTTGATCGCCAGTTCGTCGGGGCCAGCCGGAAAACCCAGCGGCGCGGCATTGAGCGGCGTGTTCGGCTGGATCATGCCGGGGTCGTTGAAGGCCCTGTAGTTCGGCACGATGTGGCGCGGGTACGGCGCCTTGTGCCTGAAGCCGCCCGGCGCGTCGATGGTGCCGAGCACGCTCATCAGCACCGCCAGTGCGCGCACCGTCTGGAAGCCGTTGGAGTGCGCCGCCAGCCCGCGCATCGCATGGAAGGCCACGGGCCGCGCCTGCGTGGTCTCGTGCCGCTTGCCCCACGCGTCGGTCCACGGAATGGGCAGCTCGAAGGCCTGCTGCAGCGCCGTCTCGCCCATCTCGCGCGCCAGCTTGCGGATGCGCGCCGCGTCGATTCCGGTGATGGCCTGCGCCCATTCGGGCGTGCAGCTCGCCACGCGCTCGCGCAGCAGCTGGAACGAGGGCGCGACGCGCGTGCCGTCGGCCAGCGTGTAGTGGCCTTCGAGCGCGGGATCGCAGCCATCCTCGATGCCTTCGGGGTACGCGGGCTTCACGCCGCCGCTGGCCTTGTCCCACACCAGCTTGTTGTGCGGATTGCGCCCATCGCCCGGCGGGCCGCGCTCAGGGTCGAAGGCGAACAGTCCCTCGCGCTCGCAGTCGTCGAGCACCACCAGTTGCGGCGCGTTGGTGAAGCGCTTGAGGAACGCGTGGTCCACCAGCTCGTTGCCGATCAGCTCGTGCAGCAGCGCCATGAAGAGCGCGCCGTCGGTGCCCGGCTTGATCGGTATCCATTCGTCGGCGATGGCCGAGTACCCGGTGCGCACCGGGTTGATGGAAATGAAGCGCCCGCCCGCCCGCTTGAACTTGCTGATGGCGATCTTCATCGGGTTGCTGTGATGGTCCTCGGCCGTGCCGATCATCACGAACAGCCTGGCGCGCTCCAGGTCGGGCCCGCCGAACTCCCAGAAGCTGCCGCCGATGGTGTAGATCATTCCCGCGGCCATGTTCACCGAACAGAAACCGCCGTGCGCCGCGTAGTTGGGCGTGCCGAACTGCCGCGCGAACAAACCCGTGAGCGCCTGCATCTGGTCGCGCCCGGTGAAGAGCGCGAACTTCTTCGGATCGGTGGCGCGGATCTTCGCGAGCCGCTCGGCCAGCATGTCGAAGGCGCGCTCCCAGCTGATCGGCTCGAACTCGCCCGCGCCGCGCTCGCTGCCGGCCTTGCGCAGCAGCGGCTGCGTGATGCGCGCGGGAGACACCTGCTTCATGATCCCCGAGGAGCCCTTGGCGCAGATCACGCCCTGGTTCAGCGGGTGGTTCGGGTTGCCGTCGATGTAGCGCACCTCCGGTCCCTTCTCGCCCTCGCGCAGGTGCACGCGGATGCCGCAGCGGCAGGCGCACATGTAGCAGGTGGTGGTCTTGACCGTGGTGTCGGCGGTGGGCGTGGGCGCCACCAGCGGGTCGTGCACGGGCTCGCGAGACAGGAAGCTGAACACTTGGCGGTCCTTTGTTTTCAGGCGGGGTGCGCTCGATGGTATGCAGCCTCGATCAAACGAAAAAGCAGAGAATATCGCTCACCATGACCGGAAAAACTGATCAGCAGCAGGCTGCCGCATCGAGCGCTCGCCTTCGCCTGAACCTGCGCCAGCTCGAGGTGTTCGTCGCCACCGCCCGCGAAGGCAGCACCCGCGCGGCGGCCGACCGCATCGCGCGCTCGCAGTCGGCCGCCAGCAGCGCGCTGGCCGACCTGGAGTCGTCGGTGGGCGTGCAGCTCTTCGACCGGCTCGGGCGCCGTCTGGTGCTCAACGAGAACGGCCGTGCACTGCTGCCCAAGGCGCAGGCGCTGCTGGACCAGGCCGGCGAGGTCGAGGCGCTCTTCAGCGGCGAGCACGCGGCGCCGCTGCGCGTGTCGGCCAGCTTCACCATCGGCGAGTACCTGCTGCCGGAGCGGGTGTCGACCTGGACGGCGCTGCATCCGCAGAGCCAGGTGCACCTGCACATCGCGAACACGCACGACGTGATCGAGGCGGTGGCGGGCTTCGACGTGGACGTGGGCTTCATCGAAGGCCCGCAGACGCACCCCGACCTCGTGGTGCGGGCATGGCGGGAGGACGAACTGGTGATCGTTGCCGCGCCCGGCCACGAGCTGGCGGGCCGCGTCGCCACGCACAGGCAGCTCTCGCAGGCAACGTGGGTGCTGCGCGAGCACGGCTCGGGCACGCGGCAGGTGACGGACGCATGGCTGATCCAGAACCTGGAGCAGGTGCACGTGGGCTTCGAGCTGGGCAGCACCGAGGCCATCAAGCGCGTCGTGGCCTCGGGCACCGGGCTGGCCTGCCTCTCGCGCTACACAGTGGCGCAGGCGCTGGAAGACGGCCATCTGGTGGAGTTGCGCACGCGGCTGCCGGCCGGCGTGCGGCGGCTGGCGACGGTGATGCACCGCGACAAGCTGTTGGGCCGCGCGACGGCCGACTTCCTGCGCCACTGCGGCGCCATCGTTCCGCGCGCCTCCTCGTCGCGCTAGAAAGAAGGTGTCAGGCAGCGGCGCGCAGCACGCGCGCCGTGTGCCGCGCGATCACCGCTTCTTCGTCGGTGCGCAGCACCCAGGCACTGACCGGGCTTTCCGCCGTGGTGAGCCGCGCTGCGCCCTTGCCACGATTGGCTGCGGCATCGACATTCACGCCCAGCCATTCGCAGTCTTCGAGGATGCGCTCGCGCAGCGCGGTGCCGTTCTCGCCGATGCCGCCGGTGAACACGATGGCATCGACCCCGCGCAGCGCCGCCGCGAGGCTGCCCATGTGCTGGACCACCTGTTCGGCGAAGTGGCCGATGGCCTCGGCGGCGGCAGGCTCCGCCGAGGCCTCCAGCACGCGCATGTCGCTGGACACGCCCGATATGCCGAGCAGCCCCGACTGCCGGAACAGCAGCGCCTCGACCTCGTCGGCCGACATGCCGCGCGATCGCATCAGGTAAAGCACGACGGCCGCATCGATATGGCCGCAGCGCGTGCCCATGGTCAGGCCGTCGAGCGGAGAGAAAGTCATGGTCGTCGCGACCGAGCGGCCCTGCGCGATGGCGCACATCGAGGCGCCGTTGCCGAGGTGCGCGACGATCACGCGCCGCTGCGCCAGCCCGGGCGCGATGCCCGCGAACTGCGCGACGATCGACTCGTAGGAAAGGCCGTGGAAGCCGTAGCGCCGCACGCCTGCGTCATGCAATGCGCGCGGCAGCGCGAAGCGCCGGTTGACCTCGGGCTGCGCCGCGTGGAAGGCTGTGTCGAAGCAGGCCACCTGCGGCACGCCATCGAAGGCGGCCATTGCCGCGCGCACGCCCGCGAGGTTGTGCGGCTGGTGCAGCGGCGCCAGCGGTTCCAGCCTGGCCAGCGCTTCGAGCACGCCGGCATCGATGCGAACCGGCGCAACGAAATCCGCGCCGCCATGCACGATGCGATGGCCCACGGCTGCGATGCGCCCTCCTGCCGATTGCTTCGCATGCCAGTCGAGCAGCGCCGCAAGCGCGCCCTGGTGCGAAGCCTGCGCGCCTTCGAGCGGCGTGTCGTGCAGCGTCTGCCCTTGCGCATCGCGAACGCGCAGCCGCGCCTTCAGGCCCGCGCCCAACCCATCCGCCTGCCCCGACCAGCGCGCCGACGGGAGCGCGGCGGCATCGCCATCGCCGGCCGCGTCGAACAGCGCGACCTTGATGGACGACGAACCCGCGTTGAGCGTCAGCAGCGAACCGGTCATGGAGTGGCTTGAGTTCAGACGTAGTCCTTGTACTTGTCGAGGAATCGTACCGGCTTCGACAGTGCGTCGCGGCGGAACGGGTCGCCCAGCTCGCGGGTGCACATGATCTCGATCACGCAGGTCTTGCGCTCGTTCATCTGCATGTCGATGGCCTTCTTCAGCGCCGGGCCCACGTCTTCGAGCCTGTCGACCACGATGCCCTCCGCGCCCATCGCCTTGGCGATGCCCGCGAAACTCTCGCTCTCGAGCTCGCCGGCCACGAAGCGGCGGTTGTAGAAGTCGACCTGGTTCTTCTTCTCCGCGCCCCACTGGCGGTTGTGGAAGACCACCGCCGTCACCGGAATATCGTGGCGCACGGCCGTCATGATCTCGACCATGCTCATGCCCCAGGCGCCATCGCCGGCATAGGCCACGGCCGGACGGTCGGGCGCCGCGCACTTGGCGCCGATCATGGTCGGCAGCGAGTAGCCGCAGTTGCCGAAGCTCATCGGCGCGAAGAAGCTGCGCGGCTCCTCGAAGCGCAGGTAGCTGTTGGCGATGGCGTTGATGTTGCCGATGTCGGTGGAGACCATCACGCGCGGCGGCATGGCCTTCTCGAGCTCGCGCAGCACCTGGCGCGGATGCAGGTAGCTGCCGCCGGTGGGCGTCTTCTCGCCTTTGGCTTCCTCGATGGCGTCGAGGCTGAACTGGTCGCGCTCGTGGGTCCACTCGTCGAGCTCTTTCTCCCACGCGGCCTTCTCGGCCTTGATCTTCTGGGCACGCTCGGCCTTGGTGGCGTCGCAGGCCAGCGTCTTGCCCTGCAGGCGCCTGAGCAGTTCCTTGGCCGTGGCCTTGGCGTCGCCGTGGATGCCGACGGTGATCTTCTTCACCAGGCCCAGGTTGGTGTGGTCGGCCTCGACCTGGATGATCTCGGCATCCTTCGGCCAGTAGTCCATGCCGTGCTGCGGCAGCGTGCCGAAGGGGCCCATGCGCGAGCCGAGCGCGAGCACCACGTCGGCCTGAGCGATGAGCTTCATCGCGGCCTTGGAGCCCTGGTAGCCCAGCGGGCCGGCCCACAGCGGGTGGCTCGCGGGGAAGGAGTCGTTGCGCAGATAGCCATTGGCAACCGGCGCGCCCAGGCGCTCTGCCAGCGCCTTGCACTCCTCCACCGCATCGCCCATGACCACGCCGCCGCCCGAGAGGATCACCGGGAACCTGGCCGAGGCCAGCAGTTCGACCGCCGCGTTCAGGCTGTTCTCGCCGCCCGCGCCGCGCTCCACGCGCATCGGCTTCGGGATCTCGCACTGGATCTCGCCGTAGAAGTAGTCCCGCGGAATGTTGAGCTGCGTCGGGCCCATCTCGGAGATGGCGCGGTCGAAGCAGCGCGCCGTGTACTCGGCCATGCGCTTGGGGTTGTTGACGTGGCCCTGGTACTTGGTGAACTCCTGGAACATCGGCAGTTGATTGGCCTCCTGGAAGCCGCCGAGTCCCATGCCCATGGTGCCGGTTTCGGGCGTGATCATCACGACCGGGCTGTGCGCCCAGTAGGCGGCCGCGACGGCCGTCACGCAGTTGCTGATGCCGGGGCCGTTCTGGCCGATGACGAGGCCGTGGCGGCCCGACACGCGCGCATAGCCGTCGGCCATGTGTGCGCCGCCCTGCTCGTGCACCACCGGGATCAGCCGGATGCCCGCGGGCGCGAAGATGTCCATCGCGTCCATGAAGGCGGAGCCCATGATGCCGAAGATGTCGGTCACGCCGTTGGCGACCATGGTCTCGACGAAGGCCTCGGAGGGCGTCATCTTCTGCACGCCCTTGACGGCTTCGCGTGCGGGGGCGGCGGCTTGCTTCTGGCTCATGGGAGGCGTCTCCTGGATGGATGAAGGGGCGAGGTTGCGCTCTAAAAGTCGGAACGACTTGTTCCGGAATTCATTCCGGCGGAATATAGGACGGCATCGGCATCGCGTCAAACAATTTACAAAAATCGGAACGCCTTGTCTCTTTTTTTATAAAACACCTATGATTCGCGCCATGAAGATCGTCAAAGGGCTCTCCGTGGATGCCGCCGAACCGGCCGGCTCGGGTGGTGACTCTCCCACCATGCGTCTGTTCGCGCTGCTCGAAGTCATGGCCGCGAAAGACCAGCGCTACTCGCTGCAGGGCCTGGTGGAAGAAACCGGCCTGCCCAAGCCCACGCTGCACCGCATGCTCCAGCAGCTCGAAGGCGCGGGGCTGCTGCAGCGCGAAGGCGATGGCCGCCACTACGGCATCGGCACGCGGCTGCGGCGGCTGGCCGAGAACCTGCTGCTCAACGACAGCCTGCACGGCGCGCGCCACACGGTGCTGCGCCAGTTGGTGGAAGAGATCGGCGAGAGCTGCAACCTCACCGCCCTTTCGGGCAGCGAGGTCGTCTACCTCGACCGCGTGGAAACCGCCGCGCCGCTGCGCTTTTACCTGCACTCGGGTTCGCGCGTGCCGGTGCACTGCTCGGCCAGCGGCAAGATCTTTCTCTCGCAGATGAGCGCGGCGCAGCGCCGCAGGCTGCTGTCGAATGCGCCGCTGGAAACCTACACGGCCCGAACGCTGACCGACCCCGAGGCGCTCGAGAAGGAAGTGCAGCGCGTGCGCAAGGACGGCTACGCCATCGACCACGAGGAGTTCCTGCCCGGCCTGCTGTGCATCGCCACGCTGGTGCCCTCGGGCGACGACGCACCGTCCAACCTCTGCATCGCGGTGCAGGCGCCGGTCATGCGGCTCGACGCCGCCAAGGCGAAGACGCTCCTGCCCGCGCTGCAGCGCGCCGCGCAGGCACTGAGCCGCATCGACGCCGACGCGGCCTCCGACCGCGCGCAGGCCTGAACAAACCTTTTCGCAGGAACCGCCATGACCGACACCGCCGACCTTCGCCCCGACCGGATGCTCAGCGTGCGCGAGGTATTCGGCATCGACTCCGACCTGCGCGTGCCGGCCTTCAGTGAACGCGACGACCATGTGCCCGAGGTAGACGCGGTCTACCGCTTCAACCCCGACGTGACGCTCGCCATCCTTGCCGGCTTCATGCGCGACCGGCGCATGATGGTGCAGGGGCTGCACGGCACCGGCAAGTCGACCCACATCGAGCAGGTGGCGGCGCGGCTGAACTGGCCCTGCGTGCGGCTCAACCTCGACGGCCACATCAGCCGGCTCGACCTCGTGGGAAAAGACGCGGTGGTGCTGCGCGAAGGCCAGCAGGTCACCGAATTCCAGGAAGGCATCGTGCCCTGGGCGCTGCAGCGGCCGGTGGCGCTGATCTTCGACGAGTACGATGCGGGCCGGCCCGACGTGATGTTCGTCATCCAGCGCATCCTGGAGCGCGACGGCAAGTTCACGCTGATGGACCAGAACCGGGTGCTGCGCCCGCACCCCTTCTTCCGCCTCTTCGCCACCGCCAACACCGTCGGGTTGGGCAACCTCAACGGCCTGTACCACGGCGCGCAGCGGCTCAACCACGCGCAGATCGACCGCTGGAACATCGTGGCCTCGCTGGACTACCTGCCGGCAGCGGAAGAGATCGCCATCGTGCAGGCGCGCGTGCCTTCGCTGGCCGACGAGGCGGGCACGAAGCTGGTCGCCTCGATGGTGGCCGTGGCCGACCTCACGCGAAAGGGCTTCGCGGCCGGCGACCTCTCGACGCTGATGTCGCCGCGCACCGTGATCACATGGGCCGAGAACGTCGAGATCTTCAAGGACCCGGCGCTGGCCTTCCGCCTTTCCTTCGTCAACAAGTGCGACGACGCGGAGCGCCCGCTGGTGGCCGAATACTTCCAGCGCTGCTTCGACCGCGAACTGAAAGAGTCGCACCAGCTCTCGGCGGGCCCGAGCGAATGACCGCCGGCCCCGCGAGCGCGATGCAGCGCCGCGTGCGGCAGGAAGAACTCGTCGCGGAGCTGTGCGCGGGCGTGGTGCGCGCATTCAGCGGCGAGCGCGACCTGCACTTTCGCGGAAGGCGCCTGCACCGCGGCCGCGTGGCGCTGCCTTGGTTCGCGCCGCACCTGCATCCCTCGCCCGACACCGACGACTTTGCGTCCTTTCGTGGCGTGGCCGACGGGCTCGCGCTGCGGCTCACCGCTTCGGATGCCGCGCTGCACCAGAGTCTGCGCCCCGAGGAGCCGGTGGAGCGCATGCTGTTCGAGATGCTGGAGCAGTTCCGCGCCGAGGCGATGGCGCCTGAAGTCATGGCCGGCATGCGGCACAACCTGCGGCATCGGCACGAGCAATGGTCGCTCGCCTTCCACCACTCCGGCCTGACCGACACCGCACGCGGCCTGCTGCTGTACGCGGTGGCGCAGATCTGCCGCGCGCGCGTCAGCGGCGAGCAGGTGGTGGAGGAAACCGAGGACATGCTCGAAGCCACGCGCTTCGCGCTCGCGCCGCTGATTGGCCACGCGCTGGCCGGCCTGCGCAAGGACCGCACCGACCAGGCCGCCTACGCCGTGCACGCCCGCGCCATCGCACGCACCGTCGCCGCGATGCTGCATGAGGCTGGCGAAGAAGAAGGCGACGCCGCGCGCGACGCGCACGTGGACGACAAGCGCAGCGTGTTCAGCCTCGTGGCCGACATGGACCAGGAGATCGTCGAGCGCTTCACCACCGCCGATTCGGGCCGCAGCGAAGTGCTCGACGGCGCGGGCGGTGCATACCGCGTTTTCACCGACGCCTACGACCGCGAACACGATGCCGCCACGCTCGCGCGCAAGGAAGTGCTCGCAGGCCATCGCGAGAAGCTCGACCGCCGCATCGTCGCTCAGGGCGTGAACATCGCACGCCTGGCGCGCGAGCTGCGCGCACTGCTTTCCGAGCCCGAACGCGATGGCTGGGACGGCGCGCAGGAAGAAGGCCTCGTCGACGGCCGCCGGCTCGCTCAGCTCGTGGCCTCGCCCACCGAGCGCCGGCTGTTCCGCATCGAGCGCATGGAGCCGCTGGCCGACTGCATCGTCACCTTCCTCATCGATTGCTCGGGCTCGATGAAGGAGCATGCCGAGCCGGTCGCGATGATGGTCGACGTGTTCGCGCGCGCACTCGAACAGGCGGGCGTGGCTTGCGAGGTGCTGGGCTTCACCACCGGCGCGTGGAACGGCGGACGCCCGCAGCGCGAGTGGGTGCGCGCGGGCCGGCCGCCGCATCCGGGGCGGCTCAACGAGCGCTGCCACATCGTCTTCAAGGCAGCTGCCACGCCGTGGCGGCGCGCGCGCCCTGCCATGGCAGCCCTGCTCAAGGCCGACCTGTTCCGCGAAGGCATCGACGGCGAGGCGGTCGACTGGGCCTGCCTGCGGCTGCGCCAGCGCGGCGAGGCGCGCAAGCTGCTGCTGGCCATCTCCGACGGCTCGCCGATGGACAGCGCCACGCACCTTGCCAACGACGCGCACTACCTCGACCACCACCTGCGCGACGTGATCGCGCGGCAGGAGCAGCGCGGCGACATCGAGATCGCCGGCATCGGCGTGGGCCTCGACCTGAGCCCCTACTACAGCCGCAGCCATGTGCTCGACCTGGCGAACGCGAACGGCAACGCCATCTTTCGCGAAGTCATCGAACTCATGGCCGGGCGGCATCGGCGCTGAGCCGCCGGGCAGGCCATCCGCTGAAGTCTTTGGGACTACATCCAAGTCCCCGATTGACAAAAGGCGCATCGGGTCCATACATTGCGTTTCAAATTCAAGAACGTTGTTCCATTATTTAGAACAACAAAGAAAGTCCCAGCCTCATGGACTCGACGCTTGCCAAGGGCCTTGCCGCCCTCGAGTGGATGGTGCGCCAGCAGCGCGACTGCCGCGTCACAGAACTGGCGCAGGCCTTCGGCATGGCGCGCAGCAACGCGCACCGCACGCTGCAGACGCTGGTCGAGTGCGGGTGGGCGGTGCAGGACCCGGAAACGAGCACCTATCGGCCGAGCCTGCGGCTCTTCGAGTTGGGAGCGATGGTCTCCGAGGCCTCCGACATCGGCTCGCTGCTGCGCCCTCACCTCGCGCAGTTGGCGCAGGCCACGGGCGAGACCATCCACCTCGCGGTGCTCGACGGCGCCGAGATCGTCTACCTCGACAAGTTCGACAGCCCCCTGCCGGTGGCCGCCTACTCGCGCATCGGCGGCCGCGCCGCGGCCTATTGCGTGGCCTCGGGCAAGGCGCTGCTCGCGGCAGCCGGGCTCGGCGTGCCGGCGCTGCAGGAGTGCCTGGGCACGCTGGAGGCACACACGAAGAACAGCATCACCGACTTCGACACCCTTTTCAACGAACTGGAACGCTCCCGCGCCCGCGGTTATGCAGAGAACCGCGAGGAATGGCGCATCGGCGTATGCGGCCTCGGCGTGCCCGTGCTCAATGCACGCGGCGAGGCCGTGGCGGCCGTCGGCATGAGCGTGCCCTCGATCCGCTTCGCGCGCACGCAGGCGCGCGGGCTGGCCGACCACCTGATGGCCTGCGCGCGCGATGCCAGCGTCACGCTGGGCTATCGCGTGGACGCCGCACCGGCCGGGCCGTCGCCGACGTCCACCATGAAGAGAAGGAGACCCGAATGAAGTTGTTCTTCGCCCCCTGGCATCGCGCCGGGATGCTGGCTCTGGCTGCCCTTGCAGCTCTTGCATCGCCTCTCGCCGCGCAGGCGGACAACGGCGGCGACTACCCGACGAAGCCGATCCGCCTGGTCGTGCCCTACCCGCCCGGCGGCGGCACCGACGTGATCGCACGCATCGTGCAGGAGCGCTTCTCGGCACTGCTGGGCCAGCAGGTGCTCATCGACAACCGCGGCGGCGCGGCGGGCTCCATCGGCACCGAGCTGGTGGCCAAGTCGCCGCCCGACGGCTACACGGTGCTGTTCACGCTCTCCTCGCACACCATCAACCCCGCCATCTACGCCAAGCTGGGCTTCGACACCGCGAAAGACTTCGCGCCCGTGGGCATGGTCGCCTCGCTGCCGCAGATCCTGGTGGCCAACACGCAGTTTCCGGCGAACACGGTGGCCGAGCTGGTCGCGCTGGCCAAGGCCAAGCCCGACAGCATCTCCTTCGCCTCGGTGGGCAACGGCTCGCCCGGGCATCTGGCGGGCGAACTGCTGAAGCTGCGCACCGGCACGCAGATGACGCACGTGCCCTACCGCGGCGGCGGTCCGGCCGTGACCGACGTGATGGGCGGGCAGGTGCCGCTGCTGTGGGTGTCGATTCCGGCCGCCGCGCAGTTCGTGAAGGCCGGCAAGCTCAAGGCGCTCGCGGTGTCCACCACCAAGCGCAGCGCGGCCTTTCCCGACGTGCCGACGATGCAGGAGGCCGGCATCGCCGACTTCGATGTCGACTCCTGGTATGCCGTGTTCGTGCCCGCAAAGACGCCCAAGCCCGCCATCGACAGGCTCAACCGCGTGATCAACACCGTGGTCAATGAGCCGGAGATCCGCGAAAAGCTGCTCGCACAGGGCAGCGAAGGCGTGGGCGGAACGCCCGAGCAGCTGGGCAAGGTGGTCACCGCCGAACTGGTGCGCTGGCAGAAGCTCGCGAAAGAAGCCAACATCAAGGTGGATTGAGCTCCACAGGTACTCATGGAACATCCGAACACCCCCTATTCTCCCATCGCCGATCTGGTGTCGCGCGCACGCGCCGCGCAGCGCATCTACGAGACCTGGTCGCAGGCACAGGTCGATACCGCCGTGGTCGCGGCGGGCTGGGCCATCATCGAGCCGGCGCGCAACCGCGAGCTGGCCGAGCTGGCCGTGAAGGACACCGGCGTGGGCAACGTCGAGGACAAGGTGCGCAAGAACCACCGCAAGACCTTCGGCCTGCTGCGCGACCTGCACGGCGCGCGCTCGGTCGGCGTGATCGCGGAAGACCCGGCGCGCGGCATCGTCGAGATCGCGCGGCCCGTGGGCGTGGTGTGCGCCATCACGCCATCGACCAACCCGGGCGCAACGCCGGCCAACAAGATCATCAACGCGCTCAAGGGGCGCAACGCGGTGATCGTCGCGCCCTCGCCCAAGGGCTGGTCGACGGCGGCGCGGCTCATCGAGTTCATCCACGCGCAGTTCGACCGCATCGGCGCGCCGCGCGACCTGGTGCAACTGCTGCCCGCGCCGGTCAACAAGCAGTCGACCGCCGAGCTGATGCGCCTGTGCGACCTGGTGGTGGCCACCGGCTCGCAGGCCAACGTGCGCGCGGCGTACGCGAGCGGCACGCCGGCCTTCGGCGTGGGCGCGGGCAACGTGGCGGGCATCGTCGACGAGACGGCGGACCTGGAGGCGGCGGCCGACCGCATCGTGCGCTCCAAGACCTTCGACAACGCGACCAGCTGCTCGTCGGAGAACAGCCTCGTCATCGTCGACGCGATGCGCGCGAAGATGCTTTCAGCGCTGAAGGACCGAGGCGCCGTCATGCTCGCCGATGCGCAGAAGGCGACGCTGCAGAAGCTGATGTGGCCCGAGGGCAAGCTCTCTGCGGCGGTCATCGGCCAATCGGCGCGCGTCATCGCCGAGCGCGCGGCCGAAGTCGATGGCGCGAACCGCGCCGCGTGGCAAGCCATCGCGCAAGCCGACCCGCGCATCCTCATGGTGGCCGAGGACGGCGTGGGCCACGACCACCCGTTCTCCGGCGAGAAGCTGAGCCCGGTGCTCGCGGTGTACGCGGCGCGCGACTTCGACGAGGCAGCCGCCACGGTGGCGCGCATCTATTCGTATGAAGGCGCGGGGCATTCGGTTGGCCTGCACAGCGCCGTGCCCGAGCGCGCCCTCTCGCTGGGCCTCAAGCTGCCGGTGTCGCGCGTGATCGTCGACCAGGCGCACTGCATCGCCACCGGCGGCAGCTTCGACAACGGCCTGCCCTTCTCGCTATCGATGGGCTGCGGCACATGGGGCAAGAACAACTTCTCGGACAACATGAACTACCGCCACTACCTGAACATCACGCGCGTGTCGCGGCCGATTCCCGAGGTGGTGCCGAGCGAGGAAGACATCTTCGGCGCATTCTTCGCCAGCCACGGCGCGAACTGAAGATGACGGCGGCCGCGACCACGGTGCATGCGCTGATCGAGCGCCAGGCACGAGAGCAGCCGCACGCGGTGTACGCGCGCGCCACGGAATCGGAACAGCACATCGCCTACGGCGAGCTCGCGCGCGCATGCCGCCGCGTCTCGGCCGTGCTGCGCGGGCTCGGCATGCAGCCGGGAGACACGGTGTCGGTCGTCATGCCCAACGGCCTGCAGACGCTGCGGCTGCTGCTGGGCGCGATGCACGGCGGCTTTCGCGTGAACCCCGTCAACCTGCTGTCGCAGCCCGAGCAGATGCACTACGTGCTCTCGCATTCAGACTGCCGCCTGGTCTGCGTCGCGCCCGAGTGGGAATCGCGCGTGCGCGGCATTGTCGAAGCCTTCGACCGGCCCGTGAAGCTGATCGTGGTCGACCCCGAGGGCGACGCGCTGCCCGGCGAGGAAGAAGCCGCCGCCGACGTGCCACCGCCCTCGCCCGATGCGGTCGCGCTGCTGATGTACACCTCGGGCACCACCGGCAACCCCAAGGGCGTGATGCTCACGCAGCGCAACCTCGCGGCCAACGCGCATGCCATCAGCGTGGAGCACCAGCTGCGCCCTTCCGACCGCGTGCTGGCGGTGCTGCCGCTCTATCACATCAACGCCTTCACCGTGACCATGCTCGCGCCGCTGGCGCACGGCGGCAGTCTCTCCATGCCGCCGAAGTTCTCGGCTGGCCGCTTCTGGGAACAGGCCACGCAGACGCAGTGCAGCTGGATCAACGTGGTGCCCACCATGATCTCGTACCTGCTCGAAGGCCCGAGGCCGCCGCTCGCGCAGACGCTGTCGATCCGCTTCTGCCGCTCGGCCTCGGCCGCACTGCCGCCGGAGCACCTGCGCGCCTTCGAGCAGATGTTCGGCATCGGCATCGTCGAGACCATGGGCCTCACCGAGACCGCGGCGCCTTCCTTCTCCAACCCCATGGACCCGGCCGCGCGCAAGCTCGGCTCGGTGGGCCGCGCCTCGGGCTGCATGGCCGGCGTGGTCGACGCGCGGCTCGCGGCCGTGCCCGACGGCACCACCGGCGAACTCGTCATACGCGGACCGAACGTGATGCTCGGCTACTACAAGAACGAGGAAGCCACGCGCGCGAGCTTCACGCCCGACGGCTGGCTGCGCACCGGCGACCTCGGCCACCGCGACGAGGACGGCTTCTTCTTCGTCACCGGCCGCATCAAGGAACTCATCATCAAGGGCGGCGAGAACATCGCGCCGCGCGAGATCGACGAAGCCCTGCTGAAGCACCCCGCCGTGCTCGAGGCCGCATCGGTGGGCGTGCCCGACCGCCACTATGGCCAGGAGATCGGCGTTTGCATCGTGCTGCGCGAAGGCTTCGCCTGCACGGAAGACGAGCTTCGCGAGTTCAGCGCCACCGCGCTCGGACGCTACAAGTCGCCCAGCCACTACCGCTTCGTGCAGGACCTGCCGCGCGGCCCTTCCGGAAAGGTGCAGCGCCTGAAGCTGCTGCCGCTCTTCCAGGCATGACGGCGGCCGAACTGCTGGTGCCGCCGCTGGCGCCGGCGACGCTGGCCTACAGCCTGTGCGTGGTGTTCGCGGCCGGCATCGTGCGCGGCTTCGCGGGCTTCGGCTTCTCGGCCATCACCGTGGCGGGCATGTCGCTGGTGGTGTCGCCCGCACTGGTGGTGCCCGCCATCTTCATGCTGGAGATCCTCGCCAGCCTGAGCCAGCTGCGCGGCATCGCGCGCGACGTCGACCTGCCCTGGCTGGGCTGGCTGATGCTCGGCAACCTGATCTGCATCCCGCTCGGCGTAGCCCTGCTCGCATGGCTGCCCGAGACCCCGCTGCGCCTGCTGATCGGCGTGCTGCTGATGGCTGCCGCCCTGCTGCTGCGCGGCGGCGCGCACGTTGCGCTGGAGTCCACGCGCGGCCTGCGCCTCGCGGCCGGCCTGGCCTCGGGCTTCATCAACGGCGTCGCGGCCATCGGCGGCATCGCGGTCGCGGTGCTGCTGAGCACAGCGAAGATGGCCCCGGCCGCGCTGCGTGCAACGCTGATCGCGCTGCTGCTCTTCAGCGACGTGGTGTCGCTCATCAGCGCGGCGCTGATGCCCTCGTCGGCGCATGCGTCGGGCAACCTGCTGGGGCCGGACACGCTCAAGTGGGCGCTATGGCTCGCGCCAGCGATGCTGGCGGGCATCTGGTGGGGCCAGCGCTCGTTCAAGGGCGTGTCGCCGGAGCAGTTCAGGCGGCATGTGCTGAATCTGCTGATCGGGCTGGCGGCGGTGAGTGTGGTGCGGTCGGTGGTCGGTCTGGTCTGGTGAAGGCAGCCGGCAGTCAGGTCGGCAGCGCCATCTGCCCCGCGTCATAAGCCTCGCAGTAGACCGCCCAGTCCTTTTCGACTTGCGCGGCGCATTGATGCGCCGCATCCAGCAAGTCCCTGCGCCACGACTTCACCGAAGCACCGAAATCGATCAGCGCGTCCGCGATGGCCGAGCCCTGCCGGCCCGAGCTGCGCAGCTGCGCCCAGGCCATGAGCTGCCCCATCTCGGCGATCACGCCACGGATATCGGCGAGCTTCGTGCGGTGCACGTCCAGCATCACCCTGTCCTCGCTGGGTTGCAGGCCGCGCAGCACGTACGAAGACTTGCGCCCCGCGATGGGATGCAGGAAGGCCATCGACACGGCCTGCATGCGGCGCTGCAGGCCGACCACGCGGTGCGCCTCCGAAGGCCATTCGGGCTGCTTCGTCTTTTTGAGGTGCGGCATGAGCGAGGACGGCAGCGCCTGCTTCAGGTCGAGCAGGAAGTTGGCATCCGGCGAGCCCTTGCCTTCGATCAGCACGATGTAGCGCTCCAAGCCGAGGCTGCCGGTGCCGGCGATGCGGCGGGCCACGTCGAGCACCTTGAAGAAGTCCGGGTTTTCCTGCGAGGCGGCGAAGGTGCCGATCAGCTTCGTGACGCGCTCGCGCTGCGCGTCTGTGGCCTGCAGCGCGTGCTTGCCGTCGCAGCGGATGAGGCGCCTGCGGCTCTTGCGGTCGCTGCGCCGGTCGAGGAACGCGGGGCGAGTGCGCGCCTTCAGGGTGTCGAGCAGTTGCTTGACGAGCCCGCCGGCGGTGTCGCGCTCCACCCAGCGGGCCTTGCCCAGCGTGAGCGTGGCGGCATAGGAATCGAGGAAAGTCCTGCACAGCACTTCGGCATCTGCCGTGCTCTGGCACAGGCCCTCGCCTGCCACCAGGATGCTCGACAGGAATCGCACCAGCTCCCAGGTAACCGGCGCAAGCGCGGCTTCGTCGAAGTCGTTGAGATCGAAGTAGACGAGGCGGTTGTCGCCCTTGTAGCTGCCGAAGTTCTCCAGGTGCGCGTCGCCGCACAGCCATGCCGCCGGCGCCTTGGAGAACAGCGCGCCCGCCGGCAAGCGGTCGTAGAACAGGTGGCAGGTGCCGCGCAGGAAGACGAAAGGGCTGGAGCGCAGATTGGCGTACTTCATCGCCAGCCGCTCGGGGTCGCGGCCGTCGTTGAAGCCGCGGATGGTCTTGACGACGTTGGGCATGAGGTTTTCTTTCTTCCCGCTTTTCATGAATGACGGATTCTCTGGCTGCGTGCCCACGCGAAGCTGACGAAACACCTTGCGGGGCAACGCTGCCCCGCCGCCGCCGCTCAGAGCAGCGCGGTCATCTTCTGCGCCGCAGCCTTCAGCGCATCGATGCGCCCGATCGCATCGTCCATCGACATGCGCGCCGTCGGCGCATGCACAGCCAGTGCGGCGCGCACCGCGCCGGCAGCGTCGCGCACCGGCACGGCCACCGCCACCAGCCCGGCAATGAATTCCTCGCGGTCGCACGAATAACCCTGCTTCGCGATCGCCTCGCACTCGGCGCGCAGCGCGTCGGCCTTGACGATGGTGTTGGGCGTCATGCGTTCCAGCGGCAGTCCGCCGATGAACGCATCGCGCTCCTTCGCGTGCATCTGCGCCAGGAAGAGCTTGCCGCTGGCCGTGCAGTGCAGCGGCACGTGCGAGCCCACGTCGAGCGTCAGGCGCAGCGGCCATTGGGCTTCGACGCGGTCCAGATACAGCACCTGCGCGCCGTCGAGGGTGGTGAGGTTGCAGGTCTCGCCGACCTGGCGCACCAGCGCCGACAGCACCTCGTGCCGCAGCCCGCGCACCACGCCGTGGTTGAGCGTGTCGAAGGCCAGCCGGCGCAGCGCGGGGCCCACGGTGAAGGAGCGCTCGTCCACGTCGCGCGCGAGAAAACCGGTGGCCAGCAGCTGGGTGCAGATGCGGTGCGCGGTGCCCTTGGGCAGGCCGAGCTGCGCGGCCAGGTCGGCGAGCGTGAGCGCCCTGCCCTCGTTGGCGAGCAGCGCCAGCAGGCGCAGGCTGCGCTCGGCGGAGGAGCCGGAAACGCCGGCGGACTCCGCGTCGTCCTGGAGGGGCGCTGCGGCGGGAATCACTGCGGCGGATGCGCGCGCTGAACGTGGCATGCGGATAAACCTTGTGAAGGAAAGAAGTCGGACTCGAAACGGATGGCCATGGACGACGTCCGGCCGCAGCGATTGTTCCACTGCCCGGCCCCGGTGCCGCCAGACCTCGTTCCACGCATGCAGCGCAGCAAGGGCCGTTGCATTCATCGGGGGCTCCGAAAAGAATGCCCGGCGTTTTTTCGTAAACAAATTCGCTGAATTTGTGATCAAAAAAAAGACCGTGAATGGCCTCAAGAAGCTGAAATCGCAACCGAAAAGAAAAGCACGGAATTCGCGCCGATTCAATAACGCCGCAATTCCGACGGCGCTCATTGCGATCTCGCTTTTCCTACTCCTGATACCGGACCCATGAAAACTCTCTCGACCCGGAAACTGCTCGCCGGGACTTTCGCGATCCTCGCGCTGCTGGTGCTGCTTGTGAGCCTGCTGGCGCTGCGTTCGCTGAGTGCGGCCGACCACCGGTTCTCCAGCTACGTCGCCGGCATCGCGCACCGCAAGGCGCTGACCTCCGAGATCGGCATCGCCGCCAGCCGGCGGGCCATCGGCGTGCGCGAGATGGTGCTCGTGCAATCGGAGGCAGACCGCGACCGGGCCAAGGCGATGGCGGTCGGCAGCAACGAGAAGCTGCAATCCGCCCTGAAGGAACTCAAGAAGGCGCTCGACACGGAAAACGACGTGACGCAGCGCGAACGGGCCATCTTCGAAAAGATGGAAAAGACCGAAAAGGAATACCTGCCGATTGCCCTTTCCATCGTCGAACTCGCCGCCGCTGGAAGACGCGAGGAGGCGATCGAAAGAATGAATACCGCGTGCAGGCCGTTGCTCCTGCAGCTGCAGCTCGCCTCGGTCGAATACGCCGACTACAACGCGGAAATATCGCAAAAGGATGTCGAGGCCTCCGCGGCGGCCTATTCGCGGCAGCTGAAGTTGCTGCTCGCGCTGAGCTCTTTCGCGGTGCTCGCGGCGGTGGCGCTCGGCGTCTTCATCGCACGCCGTCTTTTTTCGGCGCTCGGCGGCGAGCCGAAATTGCTCAGCGTGGCGGCCCACAGGGTCGCCGAAGGCGATCTGAGCGAGATCGACGGCGCGCACGAGGCGCCGCAGGGCAGCGTGCTGGCGTCCATGGTCGCCATGCGGCGCCAGCTGGTCGCCCTGATCGGCCAGGTCCGCTCCTGCGCCGACAACATCGCGGTCGCGAGCGCGGAGATCGCCCAGGGCAACAACGACCTTTCCCGCCGGACGGAGTCCGAGGCCTCGTCGCTGCAGGAAACCGCGGCCTCCATGGAAGAACTCAATGCCGCCGTCAGGCGCAACGCCGCCAGCGCCACCGAGGCGAACAGGCTCGCCGACGGCGCGAGCAGCGTGGCGATGCGCGGCGGCGAAGTCGTGGTGCAGGTCGTGGAGACGATGAAGAGCATCAACGACGGCAGCAAGCGGATCGCGGACATCATTGGCGTGATCGACGGCATCGCGTTCCAGACCAACATCCTTGCGCTGAACGCCGCCGTGGAGGCTGCGCGCGCCGGCGAGAAGGGCCGGGGCTTCGCGGTGGTCGCCTCCGAAGTGCGCAGCCTCGCCGGGCGCTCCGCCGACGCCGCGAAGGAGATCAAGGCCCTGATCGGCGCGAGCGTCGATCGCGTCGAGGCCGGCTCGGCGCTCGTCGACCGCGCGGGCGCCACCATGGCGGAAGTCGTCGATTCCATCAGGCGGGTCGCAAGCATCGTCGGCGAGATCAGCACGGCCAGCTCCGAGCAGAGCGCCGGTGTCGCGCAGGTCAGCGCGGCGGTGACGCAACTGGACCAGGCCACGCAGCAGAACGCCGCGCTCGTCGAGCAGAGCGCGGCCGCGGCCCAGAGCATGAACATGCAGGTCGAGCAGCTTGTGCAGGCGGTCTCGGCCTTCCGGGTCGGCAAGCCGCGCCCCGATGCCATTGCCGCGCGTACCGTCGAGCCGGTTCTTCGGCTCTCGGGCGATAGCGCACTGGCGTAGGAATCGGAACGCCCACCCCCGCCGCCACCGGGGCTGGCATGCGGGTAAACGTTAAAAACGGAACATTGCGTTCCGAAAATCAATGGCCTAGGATTGGTTCGAACAAGGG
Organism: Variovorax sp. CAN15; assembly: GCF_030462475.1. Taxonomy (GTDB): domain Bacteria; phylum Pseudomonadota; class Gammaproteobacteria; order Burkholderiales; family Burkholderiaceae_C; genus Variovorax. The sequence goes on along the minus strand of NZ_JASMRZ010000061.1, from coordinate 13,817 downwards.
CGCTCGCCCTTGAAGAACCTCCCCCGGGACCATTGCATGCCTGAAGAAGAGTTCGACTACATCGTCGTCGGCGCGGGCTCCGCCGGCTGCGTGCTCGCCGGCCGGCTCAGCGAAGACCCGGCCACGCGGGTGCTGCTGCTCGAGGCGGGCCCGGCGGACCGGTCGCTGTGGATCCACCTGCCCATCGGCTACGGCAAGACGATGTGGAGCCCCACCTACAACTGGCGCTTCGAGACCGACCCCGACCCGAACATGAACGGCCGGCGCATCTACTGGCCGCGCGGCAAGACGCTGGGCGGCTCGAGTTCGATCAACGGCCTGATCTACATCCGCGGCCAGCGCGAGGACTACGACCACTGGGCCGCGCTGGGCAACGACGGTTGGAGCTACGACGACGTGCTGCCCTACTTCATCCGCTCCGAAGGCAACCAGCGCGGCGGCGACGCCTTCCACGGCGGCGAAGGGCCATTGAGGGTTTCGGACATCGCGGCGAAGCACGAGCTGATCGAAGCCTTCATCGACGGCGCGGCGCAGACCGGCGTGCCGCGCACGAACGACTTCAACGGTGCCGCGCAGGAAGGCGCCGGCTACTACCAGCTCACCACGCACAAGGGCTGGCGCTGCAGCACGGCCAAGGCCTACCTGACGCCGGCGGTGAAGCGGCGGCCCAACCTGCGCATCGAGACCGAGGCGATGGCCGGGCGGCTGCTGTTCGACGGCAGGCGCGCCGCCGGCATCAGCTACCGCCAGGGTGGCGAACTCAAGACCGCGCGCTGCCGCGGCGAGGTACTGCTGTCGGCCGGCTCGCTGCAGTCGCCGCAGTTGCTGCAGCTCTCGGGCATCGGGCCGCGCGCGCTGCTCGATCGCTTCGGCATTCCGGTGGTGCACGAGCTGCCCGGCGTCGGCGAGAACCTGCAGGACCATCTGCAGATCCGGCTGGGCTACGAGTGCACCAAGCCGATCACCACCAACGACCAGCTCAACTCCTGGTTCGGACAGATGGGCATGGGCCTCGAATGGCTGCTGCACCGCACGGGCCCGCTGGCGGTGGGCATCAACCAGGGCGGCTGCTTCATGCGCGCGCTGAAAGACGCGGACGGCCGGCCGGTGGCGGCCACGCCCGACATCCAGTTCCACGTGGCCACGCTCTCGGCCGACATGGCGGGCGGCAAGGTGCATCCGTACTCGGGCTTCACGATGTCGGTGTGCCAGTTGCGGCCCGAGTCGCGCGGGCACGTGCGCATCCGCTCGCTCGACGCGGCCGAGCCGCCGGAGATGCAGCCCAACTATCTTTCGACCGAACTCGACCGCGCGACCACCGTGGCCGGCGTGAAGGCCGCGCGCGCCATTGCCGATTCGCCCGCGATGCGCCCCTACGTGAAGCGCGAGGTGAAGCCCGGCCCCGGCGCGGCGAGCGATGCAGACCTGCTGGAGTTCTGCCGCAACAACGGCGCCACCATCTTCCACCCCACCGGCACCTGCCGCATGGGCGCCGACGCGCTCGCGGTGGTCGATGCGCGCCTGCGCGTGCACGGCGTGGCGGGGCTGCGCGTGATCGACTGCTCGGCGATGCCGACGCTGGTGTCGGGCAACACCAACGCACCCGCCGTGATGATGGCCGAGAAGGCCGTCGACCTGATCAGAGAGGACAACCGCAAGGACGCGAGGGCGGCAGCCGCCACGCACTGAGTTTTTCTGCAAGCCAAGGCCCGCAGAGGCCGCCACGACAACCTCATCGGAGACAACGACATGAGCGCAAGCGACGAGAAAGCGATTCGCAGGGTGGTGGTTTCGGCCCTGGTGGGCGCCACCATCGAGTGGTATGACTTCTTCCTGTACGGCGTGGTGGCCGGCATCGTGCTCAACAAGCTCTACTTCCCGGGCAGCGACCCGGTGGTGTCGACCTTGCTGGCCTACACCACCTTCGCGGTGGGCTTCGTCACGCGGCCGCTGGGCGGCGTGATCTTCGGCCACTTCGGCGACAAGATAGGCCGCAAGAGCATGCTCATCATCACGCTGATGATCATGGGCGTGGCCACCTTCCTCATCGGGCTGGTGCCCACCTACGCGCAGATCGGCATCGCGGCGCCGCTGCTGCTCCTGGTGCTGCGCGTGGCGCAGGGCATCGGGCTGGGCGGCGAATGGGGCGGCGCGGTGCTCATGGCCTACGAATACGCGCCGAAGGAGAAGCGCGGCTTCTATGCCTCGCTGCCGCAGATCGGGCTGGCCATCGGCCTGTGCATGGCCTCTGGCGTGGTGGCGCTGCTGTCGTCGCTGCTCACCGACGAGCAGTTCCTCTCGTGGGGCTGGCGCATCGCCTTCCTGATCTCGGGCGTGATGGTGATGGTGGGCATGTACATCCGCCTGCACGTGAAGGAAACGCCGGAGTTCGCGGCCGTGAAGGCGCGCAACGCCGAGCTGCGCATTCCCTTCATGGACATGCTGCGCCGCTACCCCGGCAACGTGCTAAAGGGCATGGGCGCGCGCTACATCGACGGGGTGTTCTTCAACATCTTCGGCGTGTTCTCCATCAACTACCTCACGAGCACCATCAAGATCAACCGCACCGAGGCGCTGCTGGGCGTGATGGCGGCGGCGGTGGTGATGTGCTTCGCCATTCCATTCTTCGGCCGCATGTCGGACCGGCTGGGGCGGCCGCGCGTGTACATGTGGGGCTCGCTCATCACCGCCGTGTCGGCCTTTCCGGGCTTCTGGCTCATGACGCACAGCGGCGGCAACGTGCTGCTCATCTGGCTGTCGATCATCATTCCCTTCGGCATCCTGTACGCCTCGGTGTACGGGCCCGAGGCCGCCCTCTTCTGCGACCTGTTCGACGCCAAGGTGCGCTACACGGGCATCAGCTTCGTCTACCAGTTCTCGGGCATCTTCGCCTCGGGCATCACGCCGATCATCGCGACCGCGCTGCTGAAATCGGGCGGCGGCGAGCCTTGGCAGATCTGCCTGTACGTGCTGTTCGCGGGCGTGGTGTCGGCGGTGTGCGCGTGGATGATCGGGCGCAGCGCGTCGCCCGCCGATGCGCCGGTGGCGGTGCCCTCGCGCTGAAGGGTTCTTCCGGCGTCCTTCTCAGAGCGCGCCGCCCATGCCGAGCGCGCGCATCACGGCTGCCGTGCGCGTCTCCACGCCCAGCTTCACGTACACGTGCTCGAGGTGCTTGTGCACGGTGCGCGGGCTGATCTGGAGCAAGGCGGCGATCTCGGCGTCGGTCTTGCCGCGCGAGAGCCAGTGCATGACGTCGCCTTCGCGGGGCGTGAGGGTGGGCGCGATGACGGGCGCGATGACGGGCGGAAGAGCGGCGGCGGGCATCGGCGCTTCCGCCCGGCAGGTCAGCCGGTACAGCAGAGCCACCGCCACCGCATGCTCCAGCCCCACGCGGCGGTAGCGGTCGGCCTGCATCGAGGCCCGGCGGAACTCGCGCCGGCCCGGTGCCTTCGTCGCGATGCGCCGGATTGCATGCACGCCGTGATGCCGCACAGGCGATTGCCCGGACTCCAGCTCTTCCAGCAGGCGAAGTGCGCTCGCGCAACCGTTGCGCGTGAGATGCGTCATGGCATGCCCCTTTCATCCTGCATACGCATTGCTGCGTATGGCGCCTGTATCCGTGGGGACGCAGGATGGTCCGCTGTCCCTCTGCCGCGAACCAGTATAGGCAGGCGAGGGGCGCGCGAGCCGTCCGCCGGCGAAGGGGATACACATGGCTATCGACGAAACAAGGCTTAACGCGTTCATGGGTAACTTCGTCCATGACATCGGGGCCGTGATGCATGCGGCAACCATCGTCGTGGGCGACCAGCTCGGCCTGTACAAGGAAATGGCCAAGGGCCCCGGCACGGCGGAAGAACTGGCCAGGCGCACCGAGACCGATCCGCGCTACCTGCGCGAATGGCTCTCGGCCCAGGCCGCCAGCGGCTATGTGGAGTACGACCCGAAGAGCGAGCGTTTCTCTCTCACCGAAGAGCAGGCCTTCGCGCTCGCCGAGGAAGGCAGCCCGGCCTTCGTGCCAGGCGCATTCCAGATCGCCGTGGCGCAGTTCAAGGCCGTGCCCAAGATGGTCCAGGCCATGCGCACCGGCCTGGGCATCGGCTGGCACGAGCACGACCCCGCCCTCTTCCACGGCACCGAGCGGTTTTTCAGGCCCGGCTATGCGGCCAACCTCGTGAGCCAGTGGATACCGGCGCTCGAAGGCGTCTCGGCCGCGCTCGAACGCGGCGCGCGCGTGGCCGACGTGGGCTGCGGGCATGGCGCGTCGACGCTGCTGATGGCGCAGGCCTACCCCGAGTCGAGCTTCATCGGCTTCGACTATCACGCACCCTCCATCGAGCGCGCGCGCGAAACGGCGCGCAAGGCCGGCATCGACGATCCGAAGCGCCTGAGCTTCGAGGTCGCGAGCGCGAAGGACTTTCCGGGCAAGGACTACGACCTGGTCGCATTCTTCGACTGCCTGCACGACATGGGCGACCCCGTCGGCGCGGCGGCGCATGTGCGCGGCAGCCTCAAGCCGCAGGGCACATGGATGCTGGTGGAGCCCTTTGCCAACGACCGGCTGGAGGACAACATGAACCCCGTGGGGCGCGTGTTCTATTCGGCGTCGAACTTCATCTGCACGCCGGCCTCGCGCTCGCAGGAAGTGGGCCTGTGCCTGGGTGCGCAGGCCGGCGAGGCGCGGCTTCGCGACGTGGCCGCCAAGGGCGGCTTCGCGCATTTCCGCCGCGCCAGCGAGACGCCCTTCAACCTGATTTTCGAAGCACGTCCGTAAGGACATTCCAGGAGGTGCCGCCATGTCACGCCAATACATCGATTGCCGCGAGTACCCGAGCACGACGAACTGCAGCGTCGCGCTCAGCGCCGACACCGAGAGCGAACTGCTCGATGCCGCCGTGCAGCATGCCGTGACTGTTCACGGCCACACCGACACGCCGGAGCTGCGCAAGCAGCTCGCGGGCCTGTTCAAGATGGGAACGCCGCCGCTGCAGGCACCCACCGCGCCGAAGGCGCCTGCCTGACGGTCGCGCACCGATCGCCGCCGCGCGACGGACAAAGCGCGGCGATGAATACCTTCGGATGAATGCAAGCCGGCGCCTTGCAGCAAAAGGCTCGCGCGCCGGTCGAACGCCCCTTGCCCGCCAAGCGCGCTTTGCGAAGTCGCGCTATGGTTCGCTGCCACCCACGGCGAACCAGAATAAAGGCAAGGCCCATGATCGATATCAACATCAACGGCCAGTCCGTTGCCATCGACGCGCCCGACGACATGCCCCTGCTCTGGGCATTGCGCGACATCGTCGGACTCACCGGCACCAAATTCGGCTGCGGCATCGCCCAGTGCGGCGCCTGCACCGTGCACCTCGACGGCCAGCCCGTGCGATCGTGCGTGCTGCCGGTCGGCGCCATCGGCAAGAAGGCCGTCACCACCATCGAAGCCATCGCGCAGACGCCCGCGGGCAAGAGCATCCAGAAGGCATGGCTCGATGTCGACGTGGTGCAGTGCGGCTACTGCCAGTCGGGCCAGATCATGTCGGCCACCGCGCTGATACAGCGCACGCCCAACCCCAGCGATGCCGACATCGACCTGGCCATGTCGGGCAATGTCTGCAGATGCGGCACCTACTCGCGCATCCGGGCTGCCATCAAGCAGGCGGCCACCGGCAAGGCTGAGGTGATGCAGTCGGTGGCCGTGCTGCCTGCGGGGAGCGCATCGTGAAGTCGCTGGACCGCACCGGCAGCGGCACGGGCAACGGCATCGGCGGCATCAGCCGCCGCGCGGCCATGCAGGCCGGCGGCCTCGCACTGGCCTTCACATGGCTGGGCACGGGCAAGGCCTTCGCCGCGATCAATCCGAGGCAGCAGCCGGGCGACGCGGCCGCCGCGCTCGCCGACGGCAACCCGGCCTTCGCGCCGAACGCCTTCATCCGCATCGACGCCGACGGCGGCGTGCGCCTCGTGATGCCGATGGCCGAGATGGGCCAGGCGATCTACACCGGCTCGGCGATGCTGCTGGCCGAAGAGCTTGGCGTGGAGCTCGACCAGGTGCGCGTCGAGCACTCGCCGGCCAACGAGGCGCTGTACGGCATGCCGCTGCTCGGCGGCCAGATCACCGGCGGCTCGACCAGCACGCGCGGCACCTTCGGCGTGCTGCGCGAGGCCGGCGCCGTGGCGCGCACGCTGCTGGTGAGCGCGGCAGCGGCGCAGTGGAAAGTCGACCCCGCGAGCTGCACGGTGGCGCGCGGCGTGGTGAGCCACGCGGCCTCGGGCCGGCAGCTCGGCTTCGGCGCCCTCGCGGGAGCTGCGGCCAGGCTGCCGATGCCGGGCAAGGTGACGCTGAAGGAGCCGAAGGATTTCAGGCTGATCGGCCAGCCGCTGCGGCGCGTCGACTCGGCGGGCAAGGTCAACGGCACGGCGCAGTTCGGCATCGACGTGCGCGTGCCCGGCATGAAGGTGGCGACCGTCAAGGCAAGCCCCACGCTGGGCGGCGTGCTGGCCTCGGTGGACGACAAGGCCGCGCGCGCCATCCCCGGCGTGATCGCGGTGCTGCGGATCAATGACGCGGTGGCCGTGGTGGGCGAGCATTTCTGGGCCGCGAAGCAAGGGCTCGAAGCGCTGAAGCTGCAGTGGACGCCGGGGCGCAACGCCACGCTCACCACGCAGCAGCTGCGCACGGCGCTGGCCGATGCGCTTGCGAAAGACAAGGCCATCGTCGGCAAGGAAACCGGCAAGCGGCCCGAGGGCACGCTGGTGCAGGCCACCTACGACCTGCCGATGCTCGCGCACGCGACCATGGAGCCGCTGAACACCACKGTGCATGTGCGGCCCGACGGCTGCGACATCTGGGTGGGCACGCAGGTGCCGGCGCGCTGCGCGGGCGTGGCCGCGAAGATCACCGGCCTGCCGCAGGACAAGGTGGTGGTGCACAACCAGTACCTGGGCGGCGGCTTCGGCCGTCGGCTGGAAACCGACTCCGTGGAGCAGGCCGTGGCCTTCGCCAAGCAGGTGCCCTACCCGCTCAAGGTGGTGTGGACGCGCGAAGAGGACATCCGCCACGACATCGTGCGCCCCATGTACCACGACGACATCTCGGCCGTGGTCGATGGCGAGGGCCGCGTCCTCTGGTTCGGCGACCGCATCGCGGGCGGCACGGTACTGGGCCGCTGGGCCCCTGCCTTCATGGGCAAGGACGGCATGGACGGCGACCTGATCGAATGCGTGGCCGAGCCCTGCTACGACCTGCCGAACCTCAAGGTCGAATGGGTGCGGCACGACATGCCGGCGGGCCTGAACGTCGGCTGGTGGCGCGGCGTGGGCCCCACCCACAACCTCTTCGTGATGGAGAGCTTCATCGACGAGCTCGCGCACCGCGCAAAGAAGGACCCGGTGGCGTACCGCCGCGCGATGCTGCAGAAGAACCCGCGCACGCTCGCGGTGCTCGACCTCGCGGCCAGCAAGATCGGCTGGGGCCAGGGCTCGCTGCCCGCGCGCGTGGGGCGTGGCGTGGCCGTGGGCGATGCCTTCGGCAGCCGCGTGTGCGCCATCGTCGAAGCCGAGGTTTCACCGCAGGGCGAGGTGCGCATGCGACGCGCGGTGGTCGCGGTGGATTGCGGGGTCGCGGTGAACGCAAGCTCCATCGAGGCGCAGGTCCAGGGCGGTCTGGTGTTCGGTCTGAGCGCGGCGCTGTTCAACGAGATCACGCTGCGCGACGGCGCCATCGAGCAGAGCAACTTCCACGACTACCGCACGCTGCGCATCAACGAATCGCCGTCGATCGAAGTACATGCGGTGAAGAGCGCCGAGGCTCCCGGCGGGCTCGGCGAGGTCGGCACCGCCATCGCGGCACCGGCGCTGGCCAACGCGATCTTCGCGGCGACCGGCGTGCGCCTGCGCGCGCTGCCTGTGAACCGTGCGCTGCTGGCGCAGGACAAGGAGGCGCTGAAGAAGAAGGTCGCCGATGCAGGGCCTGGCGAGGGATTCGATGAAGGGAGGTCGGCATGAAGCGGTTCTTCAAGACCCTGGCGGTGCTGGTGGTCATCGGCGCCGGGCTCTACTTCTTCCTGAACCGCACCGACGGGTCCGAAGGCCAGGCTCCGGCGCTGGCCGGCGCGCCGGTCGATGCGGCGCTGCTGGTGCGCGGCGAATACCTCACCAAGGCCGCCGACTGCATCGCGTGCCACACGGTGCCCGGAGGCAAGGGCCAGCCTTTCGCGGGCGGGCTGCCTTTCGTTCTGCCCTTCGGCACGATCTATTCGTCGAACATCACGGCCGACCCCGAGACCGGCATCGGCAAATGGACAGACGAGCAGTTCGTGCGCGCGCTGCACGACGGCGTGCGCGCCGACGGCAAGCGCCTGTACCCGGCCTTTCCGTACACCTCGTACACGGCGCTGAGCCGCAACGACGTGCTCGCGATCAAGGCCTACCTGTTCAGCCTGCCCAAGGTCAGCCAGCCGAACCGCGAGGCCGACCTCGGCTTCCCGTTCAACCAGCGCTGGGCCATGGGCTTCTGGAACGCGGCCTTCTTCAAGAGCGAGCGCTTCGAGGCCGACACATCGAAGCCGCTCGCGTGGAACCAGGGCAAGTACCTCGCCACCGCGCTGGGCCACTGCGCCGAATGCCACACGCCGCGCAACTTCGCCTTCGCGATGGAAAAGGGCAGCGAGCTCGCGGGCGAATCCATCCAGGGCTGGCGGGCCTACAACATCACTTCCGACGCGAAGAACGGCATCGGCGCCTGGAGCGACGCCGAGATCGCCGCCTACCTCACGACCGGCCATGCCGAGGGTCGCGGTTCCGCATCGGGCCCGATGGGCGAGGCGGTGGAGCACAGCCTGCAGTACCTGAAGCCCGAAGACGCCTCCGCGCTCGTGAGCTACCTGCGCACGGTGCCCGCGAAGGCAGGAAAGAACCCGATCGAGGTCGATGCGAAGGCGCCGTGGGCACTCGCGGCGAGCGCCGCCGCGCCGGCCGCCAACACGGCCGAGGGCCACGAGCTGGGGCTGCGGCTCTTCGCATCCGCCTGCGCGAGCTGCCACCAGTGGAACGGCAAGGGCCAGCAGACCGCCAACGCATCGCTGCTGGGCACGCGCGGCGTGAACGACCCGGAGGGCTCCAACGTGACGCAGATGATCCTGCAGGGCGTGCGCATGCACGTGCACGACAGGGAGATCTACATGCCCGCCTTCGGCAAGGCCTACACCGATGCCGAGGTCGCGGCGCTGGCCAATTACGTCATCGCGCAGTTCGGCAACAAGCAGGCGGCGGTAACGCCGGAGTTCGTCGCGAAGCAGCGCGCGCAGGCTCCAGGCCCCTGACCCGGCCGGCTGGTCGCCAGGGGCCGCCGCATCTACACTGCGGCCATGAAAAGAACAGGGGAAGCACAGCGCTGCCTGCAGCCCGTGGTGGAGCTGCGGAAGGAAGTTTCGTCCTACGCCTACTCCGTTCGCGCGCCCCGCTCCAGGGGCGTGATACCTCCCAGCTCGTACCGCAACGGCGGCTTCGCCACGCTGGCCGATTGCCTCGGCGACGTGGCGCGCGCGCTGGGCGGCGACTTCTCGCGCATCTACGTGCGGCTCGACGGTCTCTGCGTGGGCGAGCGCGACATCGCGGAGCTGCGCCGCGAGCCCCAGAGAGTCGCCGTCGAACTGAAGGCCGGGCTCGAAGCCGAGCTGAAGGCGAAGGCCGTCTTCGAGTTCAGGGCCGAGACCTTGTCTGAGCCCGGCGAAGGCTGATCGCGATCACCAGCCCCACCGCCGCCGCGCCGGCACCGGCCAGGAACACACCGCCGTACCCGGCCCTGTCGGCCAGCAGCCCGGCGAGCGGGCCAGTCAGCCCATAGGCGACATCCTGGAAAGCGGAGAAGCCGCCCAAAGCCGTGCCGCGCAGATGCGGCTGCACAAGGTGCACGACCTCGCGCCCCATGGACGGAAAGATCATCGAGCAGCCCAACCCCGTAAGGAACGCGCCCACAAGGGCGACCACCGGATCGGAAGCGCTCCAGATCAGCGCCTGCCCCACGGTCTCGACAGCGAGCGAGCCGATGGCCACGGGCAGGCCGCCCACGCGGTCCGGCAGATGGCCGAAGAGCACGCGCACGAGCACGAAGCCGCCGCCGAAGGCCGTGAGGCCCAGCCCGGCGTAGCGCCAGTGCTGGTCGAGGAAATGCAGCGTGAAGAACGCGCCGATCGCCGCGAAGCCGATGCCCTGCAGGCACACGATGGTGCCGTGCGGCCAGACCTGGCCGATCACGCGCCAGAACGGCGGACGCTCGGCGCCGGGATGCGCGGGCACGCCGGCCATGCGCCAGATCGCCAGCATGCCGAGGCACGGCAGGATCACGCCGACGCTCATCACGCCGGCATATCCGAAGCGCTGCTGCAGCACGAGGCCGATCGGCCCGCCGACCGCCAGCGCGCCGTAGATCGCGGCGCCGACCAGCGCCAGCACCTTGCCCGAGCGCACCGGGCCGACGAGCCCGATGCCCCAGCCGATGATGCCGACGCCGACCAGGCTTTCGCCGAGGCCGACCAGCAGCCGGCCCGCGAGCAGGACGAGGTAAGCCGTCCAGGGCGACTGCGCCAGCAGGCCCGCGACCAGCGAGACCAGCGCGCCGCTCACGTAGAAGACCAGCCCGCGCGTCACCGCGGACTTGGCCCCGGCGCGGTCCGATTGCGTGCCGGCGTACGCCCGGCTCAGCACGGTGGCGAGAAAGGCGATGCCGACGCCGAGCCCGGCCCACACGTTGCCCAGCCCGAGCTGCCCCGTCACGAAGATCGGAACGACGGGCAGGGACATGCCGACGCAGAGATAGGAAATGAAGAGGATGGCCGTCAGCAGCAGCAGGCGGCCCTGCGCGGGGTCGCGCGTCGATGATGGTGGCAACGATGAAGTCGTGGCCCGTGTCGATGGAGAAGTCATGGTGTGTCGTCCAGGTTCGTGGTGTTCTCCCGGCCGACCGGAGCGCGCATGCGAACGCACCCCGACCGGCAAGGGTCGTGGAGTGCGTTGGTTGACGTCAGACGCTTACGGCCAGTGCGACTGGCACTGCTGATGCGAGCGCCCGGCCTATCCGAGCCGCATCGACAGTTCGACGTCCTCGCCGAACGGCGTGGACATGTAGCCCGAAGCGGGCGAGCGCACATGCGCGAGGTACTCGGGGCTGTGGTCGGCGTTGTCCGCGACGACGAAGGCACCGGGCTTCAGGCGGCTTTCGACGAGCGCGAGGATCTCCGGATAGAGCGCCTTGGCGCCGTCGAGCAGCAGCAGGTCGATCGATTCGGGCAAATCGGCGGCGAGCGTCTGCAGCGCATCGCCCTCGCGGATCTCGACCAGCTCGGCAAGGCCGCCAGCCTCGAGGTTGCGGCGGGCGCGCGCCACCTTGGAGGGCTCGAACTCGGTAGTGATGATGCGGCCGCCGCCGTTGTCGCGCAGGGCGGCGGCGAGGTGCAGCGTCGAGATGCCGAAGGAGGTGCCGAACTCGACGATGTTCCGCGCGCCGCCGCTGCGCGCCAGCATGTAGAGCAGCAGGCCGGTCTCGCGCGAGACGGGGAGCGGAACGTCCTTGAGCCGCGCGTAGAGATCGAGGTAGCCGGTCTTGCTGCGCATCAGCTTCGAGCGCTCTTCGTCGGACAGGCCGGCGACCGCCGCGCTCATCGCGGGCGATGCCTCGGCGGCCTCGGCGAACAGGCGCTCCAGCAGGGGCGCCAGCGGTTTGTTGGTGAGGGTTGTCACAGGAGTTCTTCGTGTTGGAGTGAAGGTTGGCGAATAATATGAAGGAACATTCACATTTCCTATTCGCGTTGCGAACCCCGCCCATGGCCGACCCACGAAGCGCACCGATCTCCTCTAGAAGAAAGCCCAAGCAGGCCCGCTCCAACGACCTCGTCGCGGCCATCCTCGAGGCAGCCCTTCAGGTTCTGGAGAAGGAAGGCGCGCAGCGCTTCACCACCACGCGCGTGGCCGAGCGGGCCGGCGTCAGCGTCGGCTCGGTGTACCAGTACTTTCCGAACAAGGCGTCGATCCTCTTCAGGCTGCAGAGCGACGAGTGGAAGCAGACGAGCGACATGCTCTGCGGCATCCTCGAAGACGCGCAGCGTCCGCCGCTGGAGCGGCTGCGCATGCTGGTGCATGCCTTCGTGCGCTCGGAGTGCGAGGAAGCCGGAATGCGCGTGGCGCTCAACGACGCCGCCCCGCTCTACCGCGACGCGCCCGAGGCGCACGAGGCACGCGCCGCCGGCGACCGCATCATGCAGACCTTCATGCGCGAGGCCCTGCCCGATGCCGGCGACGCCACGCGCGCGCTGGCGGCCGACCTGATCACGACCACCTTCAGTTCGGTGGGCAAGCAGTTCTCGGAGAGCCCGCGGACCGACGCGGAAATCGAGGCCTACTCGGACGCCATGGCCGACATGTTCTGCGCCTATCTGCAGAGCCTCGGGCACGGGCAGGAGCCCGAGCCGTCGAAGAAGCGCCCTCGCCGCCCGGCACGTCCCTAGCCTTTTGTATTTCCATCGAAACACCGCTTACCTCTTGATGCAGTTCAGGGGATGGCCGCGCCAAGCGGCATCGCGCCTGCAGCGCCTTGGGCCTCAACCGGCGGTGCCGGCGCTTGCGCTCCCGCCTGCTGCGTCACCGATCCGCCCCGCCTAGGTACCCGCTTCCGGGCATATCGCCGGCAGCTACGCGTACTTACATTTTTGACTTGCAAATCGAAAACGACGGCATGTGCAGGCGGCGTACAGACGCGCCCCCGCACGCGGGAGCCTGCCCGTTCAGGTGACGAACGAAGAAATTGAGAATCCATGAACAAGGTTTTTCGGACCCTCTGGAATCCATCCCGCGGCACCTGGGTCGCCGCACCCGAAACCTCGCGCGGCCATGCACGCTCGGCCGGATCGGGTGAGCCGCGCAGCCTCGCCCTTGCCTTTGCACCTGCGCTCGCGGCACTGCTGCTGGGCGCCGGTCCGGCAATGGCGGCAGGCGGGGCGGGCGGCCAGCCGGCCAACGACACCTCGCTGCACGCCGGCTCGGGCGGTGCCGACGGCAGCGGCGGCAGCGGCGGGCTCAACGACACCACGGTGAACGCGACCGGAGGCACGGGAGGGTCGTCGACCGAGGCGGGCCCGACGGCCGGCGCCGCCGCCAACATCGGCTCCTTCGCCGGTGCCACCGCCGGCACGGGCGGCGCGGCGGGAGCCGGCAGCAACGTCGTCAGCCCCGGCGTGCTGCAGGGCGACAACGGCGCGGCCGGCCAGTCGCAGACAGGCGACTTCAGCAACGGAAACGGCTACGGCGGCGGCGGCGGCGGCGGATTCCAGGGCGCATCCATCGGCAGCGGCGTCACCACCTCTTCCGACAGCTACACGGGTGGCGCCGGCGGCGCGGGCGGCAACGGCTACTGGGCAGCCGGCGGCGGCGGCGCGGGCGGCTACGGCTCCATCCTCATCGGGCCGACCGGCAACTACACGGCCACCGGCAGCTCGACGGGCGGCGCGGGCGGCAAGGGCGGCGATGCTTTCTCGCAGGGCGGCGGCGGCGGCAGCGGCGGCGCCGGCTTCTTCCTGAATGCGACCACCTCGGGCATCGTCTTCACCAACAGTGGCGCCGTCACCGGCGGTGCCGGCGGCGCGGGCGGCTCCGAGTTGCTGCCGGCGCGCAGCAATGCATCGGGCGGCGGCGGCGGTGCCGGCGGCAGCGGCATCACGCTGACGGGCAGCGCGGTCTCGGTGACCAACACCGGCGCGGTCAGCGGCGGCACTGGCGGCGCGGGCGGGGCCGGCGGCGGCGGTGCAGGAGGCATGGGGGCGGCTGGAGCCGGC
>NZ_JASMRZ010000060.1 GCF_030462475.1 Variovorax sp. CAN15 | reverse complement strand
TGAACGCGTTGACACCGTCGCTCTTGCGGCGCAGCGACTGGTGCAGGTGCCAGCCGCTGGACATCACGTTCGGAATCTTCGGGCGGCACATGAAGGTGGCTTGCAGGCGTTGAGCAGGCTACTGATGGCCTGGAACACCAGCCGGTGCTCCTGCCGGAAGAAGTCGGCCTCCTCCACCAGGTCTCCGACGCGGTCCCACATCCCGTTGTCGAGCAGCAGCGCGCCACGTGGGCATGGCCGGCAGTGCGCCTGCGAGCACGTTGTCGGCCACGGTGGAGCGCAGCACCAGGTTGAACTGCTGGTGGATCATGCCGATGCGCGGCCGGATGCGCGCCAGCGAATCGGCCGCGATGCGCACGCCCTCGACCTGCACCGTGCCCTGCGTGGGCTTCACCAGCCCGTTGGCCATGCGCAGCAGCGTCGACTTGCCCGCGCCGGAGGAGCCCAGCACCACGCAGAACTCGCCCGCGGGCACCTGCAGGGAGACACCGCCGAGCGCCTGCGTGCCGTCGGCGTAGCGCATGGCGACCGATTCGAAATTCAGCATTGGCTTGCCTGCCTTGCTACTCAGCGCTGCGCGGCCTTGGCCAGGATGCGGCCCTTGAGCTCGTCGGTGAGCAGGCCCAGCTTCTCGGCGGCGACGTTGAATTCGTCCTCCGAGAACCTGGTGTCGTAGCCGTCGATCTTGCCGCCGCCGTAGCCGCGAATCATGTCGGGCGTGACGCCGGGTGCCTTGTTGACGGTCGCGAAGGCGTCCTTGAGCTTCGCCTTCAGCGGCTCGGGCAGCTTCGAGTTGAGCGCGAGCGGCGGGTACGGGATGGCGATGCTCCTGGCGATGACCTTCACCGTTTTCGGATCGACGGCGCCCTGCTTCACGGCCTTCTCGTAGGAGTCGAACGAGAGCGAAGCCACGTCGACCTGGTCCTGCACCAGGGCAGCGAGGCTGCTGGCGTGACTGCCGGTCATGCGGATGGCGGAGAGGTCCTTGGCTGGGTCCATGCCGGCGTCCATGAGCATCGCGACCTGGAAGGTGAAGCTCGAGGCCGAGTTGACGTCGCCGAAGGCCACGCGCTTGCCCTTCACGTCGTTGATGCCGGCGATCGGCGCGTTGGCCTTGGCGAACATGCCGGCGTAGTACACCGAGGCGCCCTTCTCCACGCCCACGGCCAGCAGCTGTGCGCAACCGCGCTTGTGAGCCTGCACGTAGGAGACAGGGCCGAAGAAGGCGATGTCGGCGAGCTGGTTGCACATGCCCTCGACCACTGCGCCGTACGACTGCCCCACCTTCAGGTCGAAGTTCAGTCCGGTGGTGCGCGTGATGGCATTGAACACCGGCGCGTAGTCGGCCTTGGTGCCCGACTCGGTGCCGCCGTCGGCCGGAATCAGCAGAACGCGCAGCGGATGCTCGCGCGAGCCGTCCGCCACGGCCTGGGCATGCGCGGGAAGGGAGAGCGTCGCGCTCAGCGACAGGGCGGCGGCCGCGGCGGCGGCAAGTGCCAGGAGCTTGTTCTTCATGAGGTCGGTTCCTTCGTCGAAACGATGTTTTGAGGGGTATTGCCTGGAGGCGATGCCCGGGACTTTAGGAACCAAAGATGACAGGCCGGTGAAATTTACTCATTCCAAATACAACAATTCACTGAGCAATATTCAATACAATCCGCCGCCATGATCAAGAACCACAAGACACTGGCGATCAGGGATGCGCGCCTGGCGCGGGCCCGCCACCTGCTCGTCGACCTCGACGGCACGCTGGTGCGCCAGCAGGAAGTCATCGCCGGCGCAGCCGAACTGCTGGCGCATTTCGAAGGGCGCTACGCGATCGTCTCGAACAACTCCACGCACACCGCGCCGGGCCTGGCGCAGCGGCTGCGCCGCCTCGGCCTGCGTGTGCCCGCCGCGCGCATCGTGCTGGCCGGCGAGCTGGCCGTGCGCCAGTTGGTGCGAGAACACCCTGATGCGCGCGTGATGCCGATCGCGAGCCCTGCCCTGCAGCGCTATGCGCGCTCATTGGGCTGCCAGCTGGTTCAGGCCGATGCCGACTTCGTGCTGCTTGCGCTCGACATGCACTTCAGCCACGCGCGGCTCGCCGTCGCGGTGAACGAGCTGTTGCGTGGCGCCCGCCTCGTGGTGAGCAACGCCGACGCCACCCATCCCGGCCCCCACGGACGCGTAGTGCCCGAGACCGGCGCTCTGCTCGCCGCGGTGGTCGCCGCCAGCGGCGTGCAGCCATGGAGCATCACCGGCAAGCCGGCGCCGCTGCTGTTCGAGGAAGGCCTGCGCTGCATCGGCGCACGTCCAGAAGACACGGTCGTGGTCGGCGACAACCCGCTCACAGACGCCGAGGGCGCCGCCAGGCTGGGCATGGCCTGCGTGCTGGTGGGCTCGGGACCGGGTGCGGTCGCTGCCAGCGTGGGCGGGCTGTTCGAAACGAGCGGGCGGGTGGAGCCCGCCGAAGCCCCGGCTCAGTACCTCTTGAGCGAGAGCACGTCGAAGGTCTGGCGTAGCGTGCGCACCGAGGTGTCGTAGTCCGACAGCGCGAGGCAGGCGATCAGCGCATCGATGATCGCCAGTTGCGCGAGCCGGCTCGTCATCGCCTCGGTGCGGAAGTTGGTCTCGCGCGCCATCGTGAACAGCAGCACGTCGGCAAAAGCCTGAAGCGGCGACTTGCCGAAGTTGGTGATGCACACCGTGGAAGCGCCCGCCTCCTTCGCGAGGCGCGTGGCCGTCACCGTCTCGTGCGTGCTGCCCGAGTGCGAGATCGTCAGCACCGCCGTCTTCGCGTCGGTCAGCGAGGCGCTGATCGCCTGCACGTGCGAATCGACCACCACCTTGGCGTTCAGGCCGATGCGCAGCATGCGGTAATGCGCGTCTTCGGCGATGGTGGCCGAGCTGCCGATGCCGTAGATCTCGATGCGCTCGGCCTGGCGGAACAGCTTCACCGCGCGCTCCATCGCCTTGGCATCGAGCGTGGCCTCCGTGTCGTGCAGCGTCTGCACGTTGCTCTGGAAGATCTTGCGAATCACCGCGGTGGTGTTGTCCTGCGGGTCGAGGTCCTCGTGGATGAACTGCACCGGCCGCACCAGCTCCTGCGCCAGTGCGATCTTGATCTGCTGGAAGCCGGTGGCGCCGAGGTTCTTGCACAGCCCGACGATGCTGCCCTCGCTCGAGCCCGTGCGCTCGGCCACTTCGCTGACCGACATGTGCACCACCTCGCGTGGGTTCTTCACGATGAAGTCGGCGATGCGTTGCCCCACCGGCCCCAGCGAGGACCACAGCGTCTGGATGCGCGCCAGCACCGCCGAGACCTGGACGTCGGACGCCTCCGCGCCAGGTGCCGCCGCGGAGCCGGCGGACGTCTTTGCTGCGGCAGCGGAAGCCTTGCCGCCGGTTGCCTTGGGAGTGCTGTTGCGCTTCATGGGCCGCGAGCTTACCCGCCCTCGGTGGCGGATTCATGCATCGCGGCGCCCCGGCTCAGGCGCGGCCCCTCACTCGCCGCTGGTCACGCCAGACATGTGCGCCGATGCAACCGAAGGCGCGACCTGAGACTCCATGACTTCCGTCGGATGGATGCCGTTGTTCGCCCGCACGGCCTCGGCCTGCACCTGCGCGCGATCTGCGCCCGAGACGCTCGGCGCGGGCTGCGATTCGGCGACTTCGGTCGCATGGATGCCGTTGTTCACGCGCGTGGCGTCGGCGGCGACTGTGTCTCGCGACTGCGTCGAATGCGAGACCTGCGGATAGTCAGGGTCCCCGCGCCCGCCTGCATGCGCGAGCGAGGCCAGCAACAGCGCCGGAGCGGCGGCGATGCACAGGGCAATGGTTCGAACTCTCATGGCTGTCCCCTTGAGTGATGAAGATGAGTTCACTCTAGGACGCGGCACTTATTTGCCGCTGAGGGTCCGCTTAGGGCGGCGTGAGAGTTCGCTTAGGCGCGGATGAGAGCGCTTGCGGGCAGGATTCGGCGCGATGATCCGAGCGCCCGCCCATCCTCGGCATAGGATCGGAAACGGCCGCATCGAGCGGTGGACCGCCGTCCGCATCGATGGCGACGTGCTGCGCGTCGAATGCGACGGCCGGCCCCTGGCATTCGTCATCAGGAAACCCACGCAATGAAAGTCAAACGCCTCGTCGCCAATTTCGCCACGCCCGATCCCGCACGCGCCGCCGTCTTCTACAAGGACATCCTCGGCCTCGACCTGCTCATGGACCACGGCTGGATCCAGACCTACGGCTCGCAGGCCGGCATGACGGTGCAGCTGAGCTTCGCTTCGGAAGGCGGTTCGGGCACGCCGGTGCCCGAGCTGTCCATCGAGGTCGATGACGTGGACACGGCCTTCGAGCGCATGAAGGCCGCGGGCTTCGCCATCGAATACGGGCCGGTCGACGAGCCGTGGGGCGTGCGGCGCTTCTACGTGCGCGATCCGTTCGGCAAGCTGGTCAACATCCTCGCCCACACCTGACGCACCCGAGGGCCCCGGGGCGTCAATCGAGCCCGTGGAAGACGCTGTCGTCCGGGCCGATGTGCGAGGGCGGCGTCCACGCGGCGTCGCGCATCGAGCGGCTCACGAGCTTGTCCACGCCCAGCAGCGTGGCGAAGATGGCCATGCGCACCGGGATGCCGTTGTCGGTCTGGCGGAAGATGGCCAGGCGCGGGTCGTTGTTGAGGTCGACGCTGAGGTCGTGCGAGCCGGGACGGGCATCGCGCGGCAGCGGGTGCATCACAACCACCTCGGGCTTGCAGGCCGACTCGACGAGCGCGCGGTTGATCTCGAAGGCGTTGTCGAAGCCTTCCAGCACTTCGTCGTGCGCGAAGCGCTCCTTCTGGATGCGCGTGGCGTAGATGATGTCCGCGCCGGCCAGGCCCTGCGCAGGGGTGGCGGCGGTCTCGACCACGTGGCCGTTGCGGCTCACGGCCTCGACGATCTCCGCCGGCATGGCCAGCGAAGGCGGCGAGATCAGCGTGAACTTCAGCCCCTTGTACAGCGCCAGCAGCTTGATGAGCGAATGCACCGTGCGCCCGTATTTCAGGTCGCCGACCATCGCGATGTGCGCGCCGTCGACCAGCTTGCCCAGGCGAGAGAACTCGCGCTGGATGGTGTAAAGGTCGAGCAGCGCCTGGCTCGGATGCTCGCCCGGCCCGTCGCCGCCGTTGATGACGGGCACGTTGGTGGCGCGCGCGAATTCGGCCACCGAGCCCTGCTCCGGGTGCCGCACCACGATGGCGTCGACGTATCCACTGATCACGCGGCTGGTGTCGTAGATCGATTCGCCCTTGGCCATCGACGAGAAAGTGAAGCCGGTGGTGTCGCACACCGAGCCCCCCAGCCGGCAGAACGCCGCGCCGAAGCTCACGCGGGTCCGCGTACTGGCCTCGAAGAACAGGTTGGCGAGCACCGCGCCCTCGAGCACGCGGCTCACCTTGCGGCGGCGCGCGATCGGCTGCATGACGTCGGCCAGCCGGAACAGCTCGTCGATGGCGTCGCGGTTGAACTGGCTGACCGACAGAAGATGGAGAGAACCTTCGACCGCCATCGCCCTGTGCAGGGCGTCGTTATGTGCGCTTTGCGTATACTCGATGCGCCGTCCATCGGACGCAAGGATCTCGCTCACGAAGCGCCGTGCCACTTCGGGCATGGCCCTGAATTCATTGGATTCATCGGGCAGCAGCCAGGCATCGAGCGCCCTTCTTCGGCTTCCGATTCGCTCGGCGAAGGCGTCGCGCGTCATGTTGAGTTGACGCATCGCGTCGCGTAGGAGTACCTGTTGCGGCATGTTCATGGGCCGGAATATATACTCAATGCGTATATTTTCCAAGCAAATGCGGCAGATCGGTTCGCCCATGAAAAAAGCGGGCCGATGGGCCCGCTTCGTCCTTTTTCAGGCAACCGCCGCAGCGGTTGCCGAGCCGCCTGATTACAGGCCAGCCTGGCGCGTGAACGACACGCTGGGCTTCTTGTAGGCCTGCGGCACTTCGTCGCGGTAGAACGCGCGGCGGTCGAGGCTGGCGAGCGGGTCATGGGCCTTGGCGACAGCTTCGGCCTGGACGGTGGCGCGGTTGGCGGTCGACGTGAAGGGCTGTGCGCCAGCGGAGGAGGCTTCGCTGTATTCGTTGCCGGCGCGAGCGGCGGCAACGGCTTGCGCAGCGACTTCGGCACGGGTCACCGACGAATTCACGACGTGCACGCCGTCATAGGTTTCTGCTTGGGCGCCGGCGGCAGCCAGGAGCGAGAGGGCGGCGGCGGCGATGATCTTCGAGGCATTCATTTCAATCTCCTTCAGGGCAATCGGTTGGTTGGTGAGGAGAAGTTTGATCCCGAATGGCATCGAAAAACGCCCGCAAAAAGAACCGCGGCGTTCACAGGATTGAAACAATCCAGCGTCTTGAAAAGAAAACGGTCAATAGGGGGTTATCCCTCCCGACGTCTCCCCTGGCGCTCTTTCGGCTGGCTTTGCGGCGGCATTCTTCAATGGCTGATCATCCACGGCCGCCTGGAGGGCGCAGCCTTCGCGCCGTTCGGCGCCGTCACCGTAGCCCCGCGCCTGGACGACGATCCGCAGCAGCCGCACCCGGCCGGATGCCGAAGCCGCGCATAGTCGCGCGAACTGACGGGCTCGTGCCTGGCTCGCTCGTTGGTTTCCATCGCGCGGCGCGTGCCCGAGGCCATCAGCGCCAGCCGGGGCGCGGCCGACAGGACGCGCGGCGAGGCGCTGCCGCAATCGGGGCACGCGGCCGGTTCGTCGCGCTGGCCCGAAGGCCGCAGCGCCTCGAAGCCCCCACAGTGCCCGCAGGCGTAGTCGTAGGTCGGCATGGCTTCACCGCAGGTCCGGCGACAGCGGCATGTCGATGCTGCCGTCGATGAACTTCACCGGGCCCGACGCGTTCGGGTTGATGTCGAAGTCGAAGATGCCCGTGGGCAGCCACAGCGTCGCGCACGAATTGGGCACGTCGACCACGCCGCTGATGTGGCCCTGCACGGGCGCGGTGCCCAGGATCGAATAGGCCTGCGCACCCGAGTAGCCGAACTTCTTCAGGTACTCGATGGCGTTCAGGCAGGCCTGGCGGTAGGCCACGTTCACGTCGAGGTAGTGCTGCTTGCCGCTCTCGTCGACCGAGATGCCTTCGAAGATCAGGTAGTCGTTGTACTGGGGCGTGATGGGGCTGGGCTTGAAGATCGGGTTCTTGATGCCGTACTTGGCCATGCCGCCCTTGATGAGCGTGACCTTCATGTGCACCCAGCCGGCCATCTCGATGGCGCCGCAGAAGGTGATTTCGCCGTCGCCCTGGCTGAAGTGCAGGTCGCCCACGCTCAGGCCGGCGCCGTCAACGTAGACCGGGAAGAACACCTTGGAGCCGCGCGAGAGGTCCTTGATGTCGCAGTTGCCGCCGTGCTCGCGCGGCGGCACGGTGCGGGCGCCCTCGGCGGCGGCCTTCGCCCTCGCCTCGCCGGTCATCTTGCCCATGTGGGCGGTGCCCGCGAAGGGCGGATTGGCCAGGCCGGGCACGCGGTCAGGGTCGGTGGCGATGAGCGCCTTCTCGCGCTCGTTCCACATGTCGAGCATCGGCTTGTCGGGCAGGCAGCCGATCAGGCCAGGGTGGATCAGGCCCGCGAAGTTCACGCCCGGTACATGGCGCGAGCTGGTGAACATGCCCTTGAAGTCCCAGATCGATTTCTGCGCTTCGGGAAAGTGATCGGTGAGGAAGCCGCCGCCGTTCTTCTTCGAGAAAAAGCCGTTGAAGCCCCAGAGGCTGTCCTGCTTGGCGCCGATGTCCAGCAGGTCGACCACCAGCAGGTCGCCGGGCTCGGCGCCCTTCACGCCCACAGGGCCCGAGAGGTAGTGCACGGTGCTCAGGTCGATGTCGCGCACGTCGTCTGCGCTGTCGTTGTTCTTGATGAAGCCGCCGGTCCAGTCGAAGGTCTCGAGGATGAAGTCGTCGCCCGGGTTGACCCAACAGGCCATCGGAATGTCCGGATGCCAGCGGTTATGGATGTTCTCGTTCTCGGTGGGCGACTTGGTCAGGTCGACCTTGATCAGCGTGTCCGTCATTTGCAGTGGCTCCTGGTTGGGTTGTGGTTGAGCGGAAATCAGACAGAGAGATAGGCTTTGATGTGATCGACGTCGGTCTTGTCGCGCGCGGTCTCGTGCACGAGGCGTCCACCTTCGATGACGAAGAGCCGGTCCGCCACGTCCATCGCGAAGCTGAGCACCTGCTCGGACACGACGATGGTGATGCCGCGCAGCTTGCGGATCTCGTTGAGCGCCTTGGCGATGTCCTTGATGATCGAAGGCTGGATACCTTCGGTGGGCTCGTCGAGCAGCAGCACCTTGGGGTCGGTGACGAGTGCGCGCGCAATGGCGAGCTGCTGTTGCTGGCCGCCGGAGAGGTTGCCGCCCTTGCGGCTCTTCATGTCCCACAGCACGGGGAACAGTGCGTAGATTTCTTCGGGGATGCGGCGGGTCCTGGAGTTCTCGAGGCCGGTCTGGATGTTCTCTTCCACTGTCAGCGTGGGGAAGATCATCCGGCCTTGTGGTACGTAGGCGATGCCTTTTGCCACGCGGCGGAAGCTCTCGTCGCGCGACACGTCTTGCCCCGCCACTTCGATGCGCCCGCTCTTCAATGGCAGCACGCCCATCAAGCTCTTGAACAGCGTGGTCTTGCCCATGCCGTTGCGGCCCATGATGGCGATCGTTTCGTTGGCTTTGCCTTCGAACGAGATGCCGTGCAGGGCCTCGCTCTGGCCGTAGGCTACGTGCAGGTCTTCTACCTTCAGCATGAGGTTGCTCATATTGCTGGGATCCTTTTGGTTGTGTTCGGGGGGCTTGCACAGGCCATCGGGTACTCCCCTCCGCGAATGTCCCCCGGGCTTCGCCCTCCTCCTTTATTTCGCTGCGGGGAGCACCCGACGCCCTGTGCAAGAGGACACGCTGCTGGTGCACGACTGATCAACGACTGCGCCGTCCAACGCTCGCGTCGACGGGGTACCTTGCGCAGCGAAATAAAGGAGGAGGCCGAAGGCCGGGGGACATTCGCTGCGCAAGGTATCCCGTCGGCGTGAGCGCGCCCTGAACGACAGCTCTTCATCTAGTGCCCCAAATAAACGTCAATGACCTTGGGATCGGCCTGCACCTTCTCCATCGGCCCCTCGGCAAGGATCTTCCCCTGGTGCATCACGGTGACCTTGTGCGCGATCTGCTTCACGAAGGCCATGTCGTGCTCGATGACGATCACTGCGCGGTTCTGGCAGATGCGCTTGAGCAGATCGGCAGTGAGTTCGCGTTCGCGCGCGCTCATGCCGGCAATGGGCTCGTCGAGCATCAGCAACTCGGGCTCCTGCATCAGCAGCATGCCGATCTCCAGCCACTGCTTCTGGCCGTGGCTCAAGAGACCGGCCTCGGTCTCCAGGCGGTCGGCCAGGCCGATCTCTTGCGCAATTGCCTGCACCTTGGCCTTGACCTCGTCATCGCACTTGAAGGCCAATGCGCCGAACACCGAGCGCCCCTTCGGGAACGACACCTCCAGGTTCTGGAACACGCTCAGGTTCTCGTAGATCGACGGGGTCTGGAACTTGCGCCCGATGCCCAGCCGCACCCGCTTGTGCTCGGCCATCTTCGTGAGTTCGTTGTTCTTGAACTTGATGCTGCCGGCGCTCGCTCGCGTCTTGCCGCAGATCAGGTCGAGCAGCGTGGTCTTGCCGGCCCCGTTGGGTCCGATGATCACGCGCAGTTCATTTCGGTCGATGTACAGCGTGAGATCGTCGATGGCCTTGAAGCCGTCGAAGGACACGGTGAGGTCTTCCACCGCCAGCGTGAAGTCTGTGTTGCTCATGAATGTGTGGCTCCGGTTCAGGCGCGCTGGCTGCCGACGCCTTCTGGCAGCGTGGGTTCGGGTGTTTGTGCTGCGGGCTGTACCAGTGCAGTTGATGCCGGCGGCTTGACGGCGGCCTCGCGCAGCGCCTGCCGGCGCGACTTCCACCACGGGCGGATCTTTTCTTCCCACACGCCGGCCAGCCCCATCGGGAAGGCCATGGTCACGCCGATGAACAGGCCCGCCATGAGGAACAGCCACAGGTCGGGGAAACTCTCGGAGAACAGCGTCTTGCCCGCATTCACCAGCAGCGCCCCATACACCGCGCCCACCAGGCTCATGCGTCCCCCGACGGCGCAGAAGATCACCATCTCGATCGACGGCACGATGCCCACGAAGCTCGGCGACATGAAGCCCACCTGCAGCGCGAACATCGCGCCGCCGATGCCCGAGAGCCCGGCCGCGAGGCAGAAGATGAAGACCTTGAAGTTCGACACGTCGTAGCCGGAGAAGCGCACGCGGTCTTCCTTGTCGCGCATGGCCAGCAGCAGCGTGCCCAGCTTGCTGGTCTGCACCCAGCGGCACAGCAGGATGCTCGCCACCAGCAGGCCGACGCAGACGTAATACAGCACGTACTTGGCGCCGTCGGTGCGTGTGTCCCAGCCCAGCAGTGTCTTCAGGTCGGTCATGCCGTTCACGCCGCCGGTGTAGCCCTGCTGGCCGATGATGAGCACGGTGCAGATCAGCGCCACCGCCTGCGTGATGATCGCGAAGTACACGCCGCCCACGCGCCGCTTGAACATCGCGAAGCTCACCAGCCAGGCCAGCGCCATCGGCGCGAGCACCACCAGCGCAAGGCTCAGCGGCAGGCTTTTGAACGGCAGCCACAGCGCGGGCAGCTCGGTGATCTGGTTCCAGTCCATGAAGTCCGGAATGCCGGGCGTGGTCTGGATCTTGGTGGAGACGGGGTCGGAAGCTTCGAGCTTGAGGAACATCGCCATCGCATACCCGCCGATGCCGAAGAACACGCCCTGCCCCAGGCTCAGCACGCCGCCGTAGCCCCACACCATGACGAGCCCCACGGCCACGAAGGCGTAGGTGAGGTATTTGCCCACGAGGTTGAGGCGGAAGATGTCGAGCGACAGCGGCAGCACCACCGCGAGCAGCAGCACCAGGAGCAGCAGGCTGCCGAGCTGGTAGCGCTGGATCGAGGCCTTGATGAAATTCATCGGAACGTTCTCCTGCAAGGGAATCGGGTTCATCAGCGGCGGACCTTGACTGCGAAGAGTCCCTGCGGCCGCATCATCAAAATCAGCACGATCAGCGACAGCGTCAGCACCTTGGCCATCGAACCGGTCATGAAGAACTCGGAGATCGACTGCGTCTGTGCAATGCCGAAGGCCGAGACCACGGTGCCGAAGAGGCTGGCCGCGCCGCCGAAGGTGACGACGAGGAAGGCGTCGACGATGTAGAGCGAGCCCGAGGTCGGCCCGGTCGAGCCGATGGTGGTGAAGGCCGCGCCCGCCACGCCGGCAATGCCGCAGCCGATGGCGAAGGTCAGGCGGTCGGTCTTCTTCGTGTCGATGCCAGTGGCATTGGCCATCGTGCGGTTGGCCACGGTGGCGCGCACCCGCAGGCCCCAGCGGCTCTTGTGCAGCGCGATGAGCACGCCACCCGTCACCAGCGCGGTGAGCGCCAGCACGAAGAGGCCGTTGATGGGAATGTCGAGGCCTTCATGCGGCGTCCACGAGCCCATGAGCCATTCGGGCAGCGTGGGGCTCACTTCCTTGGGGCCGATGAAGGTGCGGAATATCTGCTGCAGCCCCAGGCTCACGCCCCAGGTGGCGAGCAGCGTGTCCAGCGGCCGCTTGTAGAGATGGCGGATCAGCACCCACTCCACGATCCAGCCGGTGATGAAGGCGAACACGAAGGCCAGCGCGATGGCGATCGGGAAGTAGTACGGCATGAATTCGGGCGCCAGGCTTTCCGTGACGCGCGCGGCCAGGTAGATCGAGTAGGCGCCGATGGTCATGAACTCGCCATGCGCCATGTTGATCACGCCCATCTGGCCGAAGATGATCGCCAGGCCAAGCCCCATGAGCAGCAGCACCGCGAAGAGGCTCAGCCCCGCGAAGCCCTGCATGAGGCCGATGTTCATCATGTCCGACAGAGTCATGGCAAGGTGTTCCGAAGTTGGGGTATTGGCTCCTTCCCCCTCTGGGGGAAGGCTGGGATGGGGGCACAGCGGCGCTGGCAAGCGCAAGGCTTCATCGACGGCCGCTTGCCCCCACCCCTGCCCTCCCCCAAGGGGGAGGGAGAAAGACATCAGGGTTTACTGATAGCCCTTGGGGAACGGATCCGGCTTGATGAGCTCAGCCGACTCCGCCACCACCTTGAAGGTGCCGTCCGCCTGCCCCTGCCCGATGCGCGCCTTGCTCCACAGGTGGTGATTAGCGTCCAGCTTCACGTAGCCTTCCGGCGCGGTCTTGAGCTCGATGCCGGGCGATGCGGCCACGACCTTGTCCACGTCGAAGCTGCCCGCTTTCTCCACCGCCGCCTTCCACAGCCACGGCCCGAGGTAGCCCGCCTGCGTCACGTCGCCGATCACCGCGTCCTTGCCGTACTTGGCCTTGAAGGCTTCCACGAACTTCTTGTTGTTCGGGTTGTCCAGCGTCTGGAAGTACTTCATCGACGAATAGAAGCCCGCGAAGTTCTCGCCGCCCACACCGGTCATCTCGTCTTCCGTCACGGCCAGCGTCAGCAGGAACTGCTTGTCGCCGGTGATGCCCGCGGCCTTGAGCTGCTTGTAGAAGGCCACGTTCGAGCCGCCGACCACGGCAGCGAAGATGCAATCCGGCTTCGCCACCTTGATCTTGTTGATCAGCGAGTTGAAGTTGGTGTGGCCCAGCGGGTAGTACTCCTCGCCCTTGACCGAACCCTTCTGGAAGTTCTCGATGTGCTTGCGCGCGATCTTCATCGAGGTGCGCGGCCAGATGTAGTCGGAGCCCACCAGGAAGAAGGTCTTGGCCTTCTTCTCCTTAGCGCCCCAGTCCAGGCCCCAGATGATCTGCTGCGTGGCCTCCTGGCCGGTGTAGATCACGTTCTTGCTCTGCTCCAGGCCTTCGTAGAAGGTCGGGTAGTACAGCAGGCCGTTCTCTTTCTCGAACACCGGCAGCACGGCCTTGCGCGAGGCGCTGGTCCAGCAGCCGAACACTGCCGCGCAGTGGTCGTTGACCAGCAGCTTCTTCGACTTCTCGGCGAAGGTGGGCCAGTCGGAGGCGCCGTCTTCCTTGATGACCTTGATCTTGCGGCCCAGCACGCCGCCCATGGCGTTGATCTGGTCGATGGCCAGCTGCTCGGCCTGGATCGAGCCGGTTTCCGAGATGGCCATGGTGCCGGTGGACGAATGCAGCTGGCCCACCGTCACCTCGGTGTCGGTCACGGCGAGCTTGGTGGTGTTGACCTTGGCCGTGGGGAACTGGCCCTGGCCGAAGCTCAGGCCGCTCAGGCCCATCACCGGCAGCGCGGCGGCACCCTGCAGCAGACGGCGGCGGCGCAATGCCAGGGCATCGAGGGAAGAATCGGATTCACGCGACATCAGGAAACTCCAGGCAGGTTGTTGGAAAGGAAGGCCGCGCACCATCGAAGTGCATCGGACGGTGCCCCGAGCACCATGGCTGGAACTTTAGAAATCAGTGGCGTATGCGCGAATACGTCATTCAACGTAGCGGCGGGAAGCAGCCTTGCCCGCAGACTCGCGAGCAGACATCGGCGAAGAAAGGGCACAGGGAGCGCTTCTTGCTGTACCCGCCCCATGCAACCGCCGCCGCGACAAACCGCCATGCAATCCGTCTCCGGACAGAAGATCTTTCGCATCCGCCGCGACTACAACGCCTGGGTCGCGAACGAAACGCTGGAGGACTACGCCCTGCGCTACACGCCGCGCAGCTTTCGCAAGTGGTCGGAGTTCCGCGTGGCCAACGCGGCCTTCGGCGCCACCTCGTTCCTGGCGCTGGAGGCCATCGGCGGCGCCATCGCGCTGAGCTACGGCTTCTCGAACGCGCTGTGGGCCATCCTGGTGGTGGGGCTCATCACCTTCCTCACGGGGCTGCCGATCTCGTACTACGCGGCGCGCCACGGCGTGGACATGGACCTGCTCACGCGCGGCGCCGGCTTCGGCTACCTGGGCTCCACGCTCACCTCGCTGATCTACGCGAGCTTCACCTTCATCTTCTTCGCGCTGGAGGCGGCCATCCTCGCGCTGGCGCTGCAGATGTACCTGGACTGGCCGCTGTGGCTTCTGTACATGGTGTCGTCCATCGTCATCATTCCGCTGGTGGCGCGGGGCATCACGCTGATCTCGGGGCTGCAGCTGTGGACGCAGCCGATCTGGATCGTGCTCTTCGTCTGCCCCTTCGTCGCGGTGCTGGTGAACAAGCCCGAGCTTTATGCCGACTTCACCGGGCTGGTGGGCCGCACCTCCGACAGCAGCGGCTTCGACCCGCTGATGTTCGGCGCCGCCGCCACCGTGGCCTTCTCGCTGGTGGTGCAGATCGGCGAGCAGGTCGACTACCTGCGTTTCCTGCCCGAAAAGACCGCCGCCAACCGCGTGCGCTGGTGGACGGCGGTGCTCGTCGCCGGACCGGGATGGATCGTGCCGGGCATGCTGAAGATGATGGGCGGCGCGTTTCTCGCCTTCCTGGCGCTGCAACACGAGATACCGGCCAACCACGCGATCGAGCCCACGCAGATGTACCTCACGGGCTTCTCGTACGTGCTGCGCGACCCGGCCTGGGTGCTGGGCATCACGGTGCTGTTCGTGCTGGTGTCGCAGATGAAGATCAACCTCACCAACGCCTACGCGGGCTCGCTCGCATGGTCGAACTTCTTCGCGCGGCTCACCCACAGCCACCCGGGGCGCGTGGTGTGGCTGGTGTTCAACGTGGTCATCGCGATACTGCTGATGGCGCTGGGCGTGTTCGCCGCGCTGGAGCATGTGCTGGGCTTCTACAGCAACATCGCCATCGCCTGGGTCGGCGCGCTGGTGGCCGACCTGGTCATCAACAAGCCGCTGGGCTGGAGCCCGAAGACCATCGAGTTCAAGCGCGCGCACCTGTACGACATCAACCCGGTGGGACTGGTCTCGATGCTGATGGCGGCCGCGCTCGCGATGCTGGCCTACTCCGGCGCGCTGGGGCACTGGGCGAAGGCTTTTTCTCCCTTCATCGCGCTGGCCACCGCCATGGCGCTGTCGCCGCTGCTGGCCTGGCGCACGCGCGGACGCTACTACCTCGCGCGCAGCGACATCGAGCGCTGGGCGCCCGGCCAGAGCGTGAAATGCTCGGTGTGCGACAACAGCTTCGAGTCGGAGGACATGGCCCACTGCCCGGCCTACAGCGCACCGATCTGCTCGCTGTGCTGCACGCTCGAGTCGCGCTGCCACGACCGCTGCAAGACCGACTCGCGCGCGGCCGAACAGATGAGCGGCTGGCTGCAGGCGCTGCTGCCGCCGGCGCTCTCGGCGCGGCTGAACTTCCGCGTGGCGCACTACCTGCTGGTGGCGGCATCGCTCATCGCGCTGCTGGCCACCGTGGTGGGCGTGGTGTACGCGCAGGAGGCGCTGGCGGGCACCAGCGATCCGGTCCTGGCCACTGCTTTCCTGAAGGTGTTCGCGCTGCTGTCGGTGGTGGCCGCCGTGGCCGCGTGGTGGGTGGTGCTGGGCAGCGAGAGCCGGCAGATGGCGCAGGAGGAGTCGAACCGCCACAACAACCTGCTGGCGCTGGAGATCGAGGCGCACCGCCGCACCGACGCCGCGCTGCAGGCCGCCAAGGAAGCCGCAGAGGCCGCCAACCAGGCCAAGACCCGATACGTGGCCGGCATGACGCACGAGCTGCGCACGCCGCTCAACAGCATCCTGGGCTACTCGCAGATCCTGCTGAAGGGCGACTCGGTAAAGCCGCCGCGCGAGGCGGTGCAGACCATCCACCGCAGCGGCGAGCACATGCTGGGCCTGATCGACGGCCTGCTCGACCTGGCGCGCATCGAGGCCGGCCGGCTGCAGCTGGAGCCGGCGCCGCTGGCGCTGCCGGCATTCCTCGACCAGCTGGTGCACATGGTTCGGCCGCAGGCCGAGAACAAGGGCCTTGCCTTCGTCTATACGCACGCGGGCCGGCTGCCGCCGTGGGTGCATGCCGACGCGAAATGGCTGCGGCAGATTCTCATCAACCTGCTGACGAACGCGGTGCGCTTCACCGACAGCGGCACCGTCACGCTGCATGTGGATGCACGCCGCGAGGTGCTGCGCTTCGACGTGGCCGACACCGGCATCGGCGTGGCGCCGCAGGACCACCAGCGCATCTTCCTGCCCTTCGAGCGCGGCGCGGCCGGCCGCCGGCGCGGCGAGCCAGGCACGGGGCTGGGCCTGACCATCACCGGCCTGCTCACCTCGCTGATGGGCGGCGAGCTCAAGCTGGCCGCCACCTCCTCGCGGGGCAGCACCTTCAGCGTGCGCGTGTACCTGCGCGAGGTGGCCGACCCCGGGCCGCAGGCCGGCAAGGCGGGAGCCGTGCGCCAGCCCGTCTCGGGCTACATCGGCGAGCGCCGCACGCTGCTGGTGGTGGACGACCAGCCGGTGCAGCGCCAGATGCTCGCCGGCATGCTCGCACCGCTGGGCTTCGAGGTGCGCGAGGCCGCGAGCGGCACCGAGTGCCTCGACAGCCTGCGCGAGGAACTGCCCTCGGCCATCCTGCTCGACCTGACGATGGACGACATGGACGGCTGGCAGACGGCGGCGTCGGTGCGTGCCTCGGGCTTTCGCGAGATCCCGATCATCATCGTCTCGGCCAACATGTTCGAGAACCAGGCGGAGCGGCTGCGCGCGGTGGGCTGCCAGGCCTTCGTGGGCAAGCCGGTGATCGAATCGGAGCTGATCGCCACGCTGGAGCGCCACCTGGGCCTGGAATGGCTGGCGGCCAGCGACGCATTGCCGCCGAACACCCTCGACGACGGCGAAGACACGCCGCAGCGCCCCCGGCGGCTCGACCTCCAGGAAGACGACCGCGCCGAACTCATGCGCCTCGCGCAGATGGGCCACGTGCGCGGCCTGCACACCGCACTCGACCGGCTGGCCGCGGCCTCGCCCGCCGCGGCTGCCACCTGCACCTGGCTGCGCGGCATGGTCGCGCGCTTCGAACTCGACAAACTCCGCAACGCACTGGCAGAAGATGCAGACACCCTCGCTCCCTGAATCGCCTTCGGCCGAACGCCCCGTGGTGCTGGTGGTGGACGACGCCCCCAGCAGCCTCGGCATGCTGTGCGACACGCTGGAGGCCAGCGGCTACACCGTGCTGGTGGCCGCCGACGGCGAGGCCGCGCTGCAGCGGCTCGAACTGGTGGTGCCCGACGCGATCCTGCTCGATGGCCTGATGCCGGGCCTCTCCGGCTTCGAGACCTGCAGGCGCATCAAGGCCAACCCGGCGCTCGCGCACATCCCGGTGCTGTTCATGACGGGCCTGTCGGAGACCTCGCACGTGGTCGAGGGCTTCGAGTGCGGCGGCGTCGACTACGTGGTGAAGCCGATCCGCGCGCAGGAGGTGCTGGCGCGGCTGCACACGCACGCGCGCAACGCGCGCATCACCCGCATGGCCCGCGACGCTGTGGACGTGGCCGGCATGGGCGTGGTATTCGTCGACACGCGCGGGCGCATCGCCTGGCGCTCGCCGCAGGCCGCGCTGTGGCTGCATGCGCTCGAGGAGCCAGTGGCGCCGGGCCTGCTGCCCGCCTCGCTCGAAGCGGCGCTGGCCCCGGGTGCGGCCATAGCCGTGGGCACGTCCACGGGGATGCGGCTGTCGGTGCGCAACCTCGGCGCGGCGGCACTCGGCGAAACGATGCTGCTCTTCGCCGTGCAGCGCGAAGGACCTGCCGCGCGGCTGGCCGACGCGGCCCTCACGCCGCGCGAGACCGAGGTGCTCTCCTGGCTCGCCAAGGGCAAGACCAACCGCGACATCGGCGAGATCCTGGGCACCAGCCCGCGCACGGTGAACAAGCACCTGGAGCACATCTTCGAGAAGCTGGGGGTGGAGACACGGGCGGCGGCCGCGGCATTGGCGAGCGGTATGTAACCCACATGGGGTAACCGCCCCAACCGCACTGGGCTATAGCCCTCTCACGCTCCTGTTGCGCCCAGAATGGGCGAGCCAACGGAGAACGAGATGCTCACCAGCCTGCTGCCCCTTCCTGCCCGCGAAAGCGCGTACAGGCGCAAGTTCCTCAGCAACACCGACGAGAACCTCTTCATGGGTTCGTTCGAGAGTTTCGCCGCGGCCGAGGCCGGCGCGCCCTCTTCCAAGGCCGTGGGCTATGCCAACGCCGACGCGGGCGAGCTCTACAGCCCGCAGATCTATTTCTACGACTACCCCGGGCTCTTCTGGCTGGGCCGCTCCATCGACGCGGGCCTCACGCGCGTGTTCGACCTGGGCGGGCACGTCGGCATCAAGTACTACGCCTTCCGGCGCGTGCTGAGCTATCCGGAGACGCTGCGCTGGACCGTGTGCGACGTGCCCGGCGTGGTCGTGAGCGGACGCGCGATGGCCGTGAAGCGCGAGGCCACGCAGCAGCTCGGCTTCACCACCGACTACCGCGACGCGAGCGGCTGCGACGTGCTGTACGTGTCGGGCAGCCTGCAGTACCTGCCGGTGCGCATGGACACGATCCTTTCGGAGCTTGCCGTGAAGCCCCGGCGCATCGTGATGAACACCACGGCCGTGCACCCCGAGCGCACGATCTACACGCTCAACAGCATCGGCATCGCGGTGTGCCCCTACCGCATCCAGCACCACGACGAGCTGCTGGCCGACCTCGCGCGCTCGGGCTACCGGAAGCGCGACGTGTGGCGCAACGAGGGCAAGCCCATCGAGGTGCCCTTCGTCGAGGGCGGGGACAAGCCCTACTACGCGGGCTGCTGCTTCGATCTGGTCGACTGATCGATTCGGCGGGTCAGGGAATGACGGCCGGCAGGTTCCGGTCGGCCGTGTGGCGCTGCCCGGGCGTGATCATGCGCCGCATGCGCAAGTCGTAGAGCTTGCCCGCGGCGGTTGCGGGCGGCTTCCGGGCACCCATGCAGGCCGCGACGCGCCCCGGCAGCCTCGGGATTAACCCCGAATCCGCTGAGGGCCGAATGACAGGTCCGGCTTCTACGATGGCCTCTGAAGCCAACTTCCCCTGGAGACCTCGTGACGAAGCCCTTTCTCGAACCTGCCCTGTCCATCACCCGCCGCACCGCCCTTCCGCTCGTCGCGGCCCTCGCGCTCGCCGGCTGCGGCAGCCTCGGCACCGGCAGCACCGGCAAGCCCGCCGCGGGCGCCGACATCCACGTCATGACCTCTGGCGGCTTCACCGCCGCCTACAACGACCTGCGTCCCGAGTTCGAGCGCAGCACCGGCCGCAGCGTGAAGACCGCCTACGGTGCCTCGATGGGCAACGCCGAAGACTCCATTCCCAGGCGCCTGGCACGCAACGAGCCGGCCGACGTGGTGATCCTTGCGCGCCCTGCGCTCGACGCGCTGGTGGCCCAGGGCAAGGTGGTGCCCGGCAGCCAGGTCGACCTGGTGCGCTCCTCCATCGGCTTCGCGGTACGCAAGGGCGCGCCCAAACCCGACATCAGCACGATCGACGCGCTCAAGCGCACGCTGATCGCCGCGCCGTCGATCGCCTACTCGGCCAGCGCGAGCGGCACCTACTACGAGACCGAGCTGCTCAAGAAGCTCGGCATCGAGGAGCAGGTCAGGCCCAAGAGCAAGCGCATCCTCAGCGAGCGCGTGGGCTCGGTGGTGGCACGCGGCGACGCGGCGCTCGGCCTGCAGCAGGTGAGCGAGCTGCTGCCCATCGCCGGCATCGACTACATCGGGCCGCTGCCCGCCGAGGTGCAGCGCGTGACGGTGTTCTCCGCCGGCATCGCCGCCGCGTCGAAGCAGCCCGACGCGGCACGGCAGCTGATCCGCTACCTCAACTCGCCGGCCGCCGCGCCGACCATCGCGAAGACCGGCCTGGAGCCGCTTACGGCACGCTGATCTTCCGCAGCGCTGGCCAGACACCGATCGGCAGCGGCCCGGGGGGCCGGCGATCGTGCACTCGGTGGTGGAGGCCCGCGCCGGCAGCGCCGCACTCGGCGGCTCAGGCCTCGCACCGGTGCTGCAGGTGACTGCGCGGCTGCCGCCGGGCGCGGTGGCGCCCGAGGAGTGCCGGGGGCTTCAGCCAGCGCTAGCTGTTTTCGATCAGCTGCTTCACGCGGCGCGCCAGCACGTCCATCTCGAAGGGCTTGGTCATCACGTGCATGCCGGGGTCGAGGTGGCCATGGCTGAGCACCGCGTTTTCCGCGTAGCCGGTGATGAACAGCACCTTGAGGCCGGGCCGCGCGGTGCGCGCGGCGTCCGCCACCTGCCGGCCGTTCATGCCGCCGGGCAGGCCCACGTCGCTCACCAGCAAGTCGATGCGCTGGCGCGGCGACTCCAGGATGCGCAGCGCCTCGGTGCCGTCGCCGGCCTCCAGCGTGGCGTAGCCGAGTCCCTGCATCACCTCGACGATGATCATGCGCAGCGCGGGTTCGTCGTCGACCACCAGCACGGTATCGCCCTGGTCGGCGCGCGGCGCGAGCATGACCTCGGCGGGTGCCGCGGCCACTTCTTCCTGCATG
This sequence comes from Variovorax sp. CAN15, assembly GCF_030462475.1. Classification (GTDB taxonomy): domain Bacteria; phylum Pseudomonadota; class Gammaproteobacteria; order Burkholderiales; family Burkholderiaceae_C; genus Variovorax. The sequence continues at coordinate 15,019 of NZ_JASMRZ010000060.1, read as the reverse complement.
TCGTGGCGCGGCAGGTAGATGCTGACGGAGGTTCCCTTGCCGACTTCGGAGTAGATGCGCACCTGCCCGCCCGACTGCTTCGCGAAGCCGTAGATCATCGACAGGCCCAGCCCGGTGCCCATGCCGATCGGCTTGGTGGTGAAGAACGGATCGAAGGCCCGCGCCACCACTTCCGGCGGCATGCCCACGCCGTTGTCGCTGACGGTGAGCGACACGTACTGCCCCATCGGCAGGTCGCGCTCCCGCGCGGTCCGGGCATCGATCCAGCGGTTGGCGGTCTCTATCACCAGGGTGCCGCCTTCCGGCATGGCATCGCGCGCGTTGATGCACAGGTTGAGCAGCGCGTTCTCGAGTTGGCCCGGATCGGCGTGCACATTCCAGAGGCCGACGGCCGCCACCGTCTCCAGCGTGATGTGCGGGCCGAGCGTGCGGCGCAGCAGCTCCTCCATTTCTGTCACCAGCCGGTTGGCGTTGACCGGCTTTGGCTCCAGCGTCTGGCGCCGCGAGAAAGCCAGCAGCCGGTGCGTGAGTGCGGCCGCGCGCTTGACCGCGCCCTGCGCCACGCCCACGTAGCGCTCCATGTCCGCCGGATTGCCTTGCAGGCCGCGCCTGCGCATCAGTTCCAGGCTGCCGCTGATGGCGGCCAGAAGGTTGTTGAAGTCGTGCGCCAGGCCGCCGGTGAGCTGGCCCACGGCCTCGAGCTTCTGGCTCTGGCGTAATTGCTCGCGCGCGGCGTCGAGTTCGGCGGCGCGCTCTTTCTGCTCGGTGATGTCGCGCGCGGCGGCATACAGCAGGCCGTCGTCCGGCACGGCGGTCCAGGAGAGCCAGCGGTAGGCACCGCTCCTGGTGCGGTAGCGGTTCTCGAAACCGGTGGTGCGCTCGCCCTGCATGAGGCGCTCCAGCTCGGCCTCGGTGTGGGTCAGGTCGTCGGCATGCACCAGCGAGCGAAAGGGCATGGCGCAGATTTCCTCGGCGCTCCAGCCCAGAACGGCTTCCCATGCGGGATTCACGCTCACGAAGAAGCCCTGTGCATTGGCCACTCCCAGCAGGTCCTGGCTCAGGGCCCAGGTGCGGTCGCGCTCGTGGGTGCGCGCCTCGACCTGGCGCTCCAGCGATTCGGCGAACGCCATCAACTCGATCTGCGCCTCGCGCCGAGCAATGGCCGAGCGCACCCGGTCGCCGACTTCACGAACGAAATCCAGTTCGTCGCGCGACCACACCCGCGCCTGGCCGTGGTTGAGATAAAGCAGCCCGACCAGCCCGCCGCGCTCGGTGAGCGGCATGTTGACCACCGCGCGCGCGGTGATGGCCTCCAGGGCACCCGCGGTGTCGCGGGTGCGCGGGTCCAGGCGCGCGTCGGCGAAGGCCACGGTCACGCCGCGGCGCAAGTCTTCGATGTAGGAGCCGTAGTCGCGAAAGTGCAGCAGGCCCGCCAGACTGGCCACGCCGGGGGCGGTCCAGTCGCGGGCGATGACGATGGTCTCAGCCACGGTGTCCACCAGGCCGTAGCCGGCCCGGTCCACGCCGAGGCTCCGCCCGAGCATCTCGGAGGCAGCATAGGCGATGTCGCCCGGCTCGTCCATGTCGCGGATGCGATCGCCGAGCTCCATCAAGGCCAGGCGGCGCGCCTCGGCTTCCATGATGGCCGCATTGGCGGCGTTCAGCCGGCGCTCCACCAGCCCCTTGGCACGCCGGTCATCGGCCTCCTTGAGCGCGCGTTCCAGCACCACCGGCAGCCGCGCGAGGCGGCCCTTGCTCACATAGTCGGTGGCGCCGCTCTTGAGCAGCTCGACCGCGTTGTCCTCGCCGATCACGCCCGAGACGAAGATGAAAGGCGTTTCCGGCGCCATGCGGCGCGCCACCTCCAGCGCATGCGCACCGGAGAACCCCGGCAGTTCGTAGTCGGACAGGATCAGCGAGAAGCCGCCCGTGTTCAGCGCGTCGACGAAGCCACGCTCGTCGCGCACCACGTGGAGCCTGGCCGACGGCATGGCTTGCGCCAGCGCCTCGGTCAGCAGCTCGACGTCGAAGCGCGAGTCTTCGAGGATCAGTACGCCCGGAGGCTGCGGATTCGCGGCAACGACGCCGCCCGCGTCACTCATGTTTGCGCGCCGCCTTCAGCGAACCCGGCGGCGGCTCGTTGAGCACGGCCCAGAACACGCCGAGCTCCGCAATGGCCGACACGAAACGATCGAAAGCCACCGGCTTGACCACATAGGCGTTGACGCCCAGCTCGTAGCTGTGCAGCACGTCCGACTCTTCCTGCGACGAGGTGAGCATCACCACCGGAATGCTGCGCAGAACCGGATCGGCGCGCACCGCCTGCAGCACTTCGAGCCCGGTGACCTTGGGCAGCTTCAGGTCCAGCAGGATCACCGCCGGGTTGCCTTCGGCGCGGTCCGCATGCTCGCCTTCACGGTGCAGATATTCGAGCGCCTGCGCACCGTCGCGCAGCACGATCACGTCGTTCGCGAGCTGGCTGCGCTCCAGCGCGATGAGGGTGAGTTCGAGGTCTCGCTTGTCGTCCTCGACAAGCAGGATCGGCTTAAGCATTTCCTTCTCCATTGGCGGCCGGCGCCAACGAGGCGGCCGCGTTGTCGGGGCCTTCGCGCGGAAGGATGAAGCCGAAGCTCGCTCCTGTGCCGATCTCCCCTTTTGCCCAGACCGTGCCGCCATGACGCTCCACGATCCGCTTCACATTGGCCAGACCGATGCCCGTGCCTTCGAACTCCTCGGCCTGGTGCAGCCGCTGGAACACGCCGAACAGCTTGTCGACGTATTTCATCTGGAAGCCCACGCCGTTGTCCTGCACTTCGAGCCCGTCGCCCAGGTCGCCGCGGATGGCGCGCACCGTGATGCGCGATGGGCTGCGGGTGCGCGAATACTTGAAAGCGTTCGCCAGCAGGTTGCGCACCGCCACCTGCAGCAGCAGCGGGTCGGCACAGAGGATCGGCAGGTCGGCGTCGATCTGCCATTCCACCTTGCGCCGCGGTTCCAGCCGCGTCAGCTCGCGCACCAGGCCCTCGACCAGCGATGCGCTGTCGACCTGCCGCTGCTTGAGCGCGGAACGGCCCATGCGAGAGAAGTCGAGCAGCGCGTCGACCATCTGCCCCGCGAAGGCGGCGGCGTCCTTGACGTGCGAAAGATAGCGGCGCGCCCTTTCGCTCAGCTGCTTGCCCTCGGTCTGGTCCACCAGGTCGACGTAGCCGGCAATGTGCCGCATCGGGGCGCGCAGGTCGTGCGACACGGTATACGAGAAGGCCTCCAGCTCCTTGTTGACGCGGCCCAGTTCGGAGGCCACCGAGGCCAGCTCCTCCGCGCGGCGCAGCACGATGCCGATCAGCGCCTGGCGCAGTTCGGCAGCCGCGCCGACCTCGGCCGCCGACCAGGGCGTGGAGCGTCCGCGGATGTGCTCCACCCAGCTCGCGAAGCTCAGGCGCGGATGCATGCGGCCGTCGACCAGGCCCTGCGGTTTCTGCGGGTCGCCGGCCCAGCGGACCGTCTGCACGATCTCGGGCCGGAACCACAGGATCAGGTGCCGGTGCACCTGCGAGATGGAGATGGCGAGCACGCCCGCCGCCACGTCGATGAACTGCGCCGCGGGTGCGAAGTGCGCGGCCAGCGCGTCGCTCTCGTAGACCTCCATGCCCAGCCCGGCGATCCAGGCCGCCAGTTCCTGCACGTGCGCGCGCGCCGGCACGTCGCCCACGCACCACACCTCGTCGTCCAGTACCACGGCGGCGCCGGTGGCGCGCATCACGCGCAGCATCAGCGAGACCTCGGCGGTGAGTTGCTGCAGGGTGGCGTCGCTGTCGGACAGGTGCGAGACGATCTGCAGCGTGAGTTGGCGCAACTCGAGCCGCTCGGCCACCTCGCCGTTGCTCTCCTTCGACTGGATCTGCAGCGACAGCAACTGGCCCAGGTGCTCGCACGCGAGCCGCGTGCCCGTGTCGAGGAAGCGCGGAGCGTGATCGTGGCAGGAGATCAGCCCCCAGAGCTTGCCGTCGATGACGATCGACACCGACATGGACGCCAGCGTGCCCATGTTGCGCATGTACTCGAGGTGGATCGGCGAGACACTGCGCAGCTGCGCCTGGGACAGGTCGATGTCGGCGGCGGTGAGCCTGGCGTCGGCGGCACGCAGGCTCACCGGGCGGTAGTTGGCATCGGCGATCAGCCGGAAATGATTGACGAGGTACAGCGCGCGCGCCTGCCGCGGAATGTCGGAAGCGGGAAAGTGATGGCCGGCGTAGCTGTCGTAGCCGGCGTCGGCCTGCTCGGCCAGCACCTCGCCGTGGCCGGTGGCGTCGAAGCGGTAGACCAGGCAGCGGCCGAAGCCGGTGAGCCGTTTCATCTCGCGCGCGGCCAGGCCGCACAGCTCTGCGACGGTGGCAGCCTCCTGCAGTTGCGGCAGGAAGACGCGGCCCAGCGAGTAGATGGGCGCCTCGTTGCCGCCCGATGGCGAGGCCGCCTCGAACTCGACGATCAGGTGGTTCTCGCTGCGGTGCGCGGCGACGTCGAAGCGGACCTCCTCCAGAGCCACCGCGCCGAGCGACACCGGCGACCCGCCGGGCGGCAGCGCCGGCAGGCTCAAGCCCCGCACAGCCTCCAGAGCGGCCGGGAGTTCCGCGCCGGGCCAGTTCTCGCTCCATGCGACGAGCGCCAGCGACCCGGGCTGGAGCACCAGCATGCGGCCGTGCGGCTGGATCGAGCCCGGCACGCGGATCGGCTCGAGGTCGCAATTAGACAGGTCGACCTGCTGGGGCTCGAGTGCCCGTGAACCGGCAGGAAGCTCGGTGGGAGTGGGGGGCTGTGGCACGTTGGACAAGGTCAGGCAGCGCGGCTCGCTCGGCGCGGGTTCTTCGAAAAATGGATCGAAAGGATCATGCCAGCGCGTCCTCGGCGATCTCGTCGGCGGGTTCCTACAGGCAGGCTGGCGTCAGCCCGAAGCGCGGCATGAGGGTCTCGAAGCCGGCCACCGCGCCGCGCCGGGCCGCCCCGACCGCCGCCGGATCGCGCAGCGCTGTCGCCAGTTGAGCGACGAAGTCTTTCCACTGCGCGGGCACGCCATCGGGCGCATCGACCGGCCGGAAGTAGCGCATCGGGTGGGGCGCCAGCCTGGGCCCCAGGCGCCTGAGCATGGCCATGCCACCGAGCTGGGAGCCTTCGAGCACGTAGGCCAGCCCCCAGGCGAACGCGCGTTCGCGGGCTGCTTCCGCCAGCAGCGGGGCAAGGGATGCATCGCCTGCCGCGGCGCGCCGCTCCCCGGCCAGCGTTGCGCCGGCGTCCTCCAGATCGAGCGCGAGGGCGGCCAGGCGCCGATCGGTGCGGCGCGCCACTCGGTCCAGCCCCGGATCGCCGGGGACGGCCAGCGCCTGCCGCATCGCATCCAGCCACGGACGCAGCGCGCACAGGTGAGCGGCGTAGTCGGCCAGCGATGCGTTTTCGCGGGCGATCGGCAGGCGGCTGTCGAGCGCCTCATGCAGTGCTTGGGTCGCATCGCGCAACGGACGCAGCACTTCGGCCACCGAGAGTCGGGCCGCGGCGTTCATGACAAGAGTCCTTCCAGCGGCTCGCCGCCTCGCTCCCGGCCTTTCTCCTTCAGGCTGGCGCACAGCGCGAAGAAACCGTCGAGCTCCACCGCTTTGTCGAAGACGGCGTCGGCACCCAATTGACGCGCCCAGTCGGCGATTTCGCCGGTGGCGTAGTTGGTGAGCACCACCACGCACTGCCCCGGACGGCTGCGTCCGCAGCGCTTGACGATGCCCAGCCCGGAGCCTTCATGCAGGAACAGGTCGACCACGAGCAGGTCCCAGGCACCGGGGTTCTCGGCCAGCCAGGCCACGGCGTCCTCCTCGGTGGTGGCAGTGCCGACCAGATCGATGTCGATCTCGTCCTCCATGGCGGCGATCAGGTTGTGGCGGATGTAGGCGTTGTCTTCGACAAGGAAAGTGGAAAGCGGCACGGGAGCGAAACTATTTCTTCTGAATGCCTCGAGCCTAAGCGAACCCGCGAGGCCCGGCCGGTGGGCGCGCTTCCCTACATCCGGTAGGAATTCCGGCAAGCCGGCCCGTAAACTGGCGCGCTTCCCCATCTTCCACAGCGGCGCCTGCCGAAGAATGAACGCCATGACACAGCCTCAGCCGACGACGATCTCCCCCGCCCTCGTTTCAGCCTTCGCGCCCGGCGGCGCGTTGCGCGCCTCCATCAACCTCGGCAACCCGATCCTCGCGAACAGGGCACCGTCCGGCGGCGATCCGGTGGGCGTGTCGGTCGACCTGGCGCGCGAATTCGCGCGGCGCCTCGGCGTGGCCATCGAGCTGGTGGTGTTCGAGAAAGCCGCCGCTTCGGTGGATGCCGTGAAGAACGAGAAGGCCGACATCGGCTTCTTCGCCATCGACCCCGCTCGCAGCGAGGGGCTGCTGTTCACCGCGCCGTACGTGCTGATCGAGGGCAGCTATCTCGTGCCCGAAGCCTCGGCGCTCACCGACAACGCGCAGGTCGACGCCGAGGGCCATCGCATCTCCGTCGGCGCGGGCAGCGCCTACGACCTGTTCCTGACGCGCGAGATCAAGGCGGCCGGGATCGTCCGCCTCCAGGGCGCAGGACCTGCCCTTGCAGCACTGCGCTCCGGCGAAGTCGAAGTGGCGGCCGGCATCCGCCAGATGCTCGAGGGCGAGGCGAAGCTCGCACCCGGCGTGCGCGTGCTGCCGGGGCGCTTCATGGTCATCCAGCAGGCCATGGGTACGCCCGCCAGCCGTGGCGCCGAAGCGCAGACGCTGCTCGCGGCCTTCGTCGAGGAGATGAAGGCCAGCGGCTTCGTGGCCGATGCGCTGAAGCGCCACCACATCGAGGGCGCGAGCGTGGCGCCCGCCGCCTGAGCTCGCTGCTTCAGAGCTTGTACGCCTCCACCGGCCCGCGCGAATAGAAGAGGAAGTAGCCGGTCGAGGTCTGGAAGCCGTTCTTCCGCCAGCCCGCCGGCACCTTGAAGATGCCGAGCTGCTCGCTCGCCACGCCGACGAAGGCGGTGTTCTCCTGGTCGGTGGTGATGCGGCTCCAGTGCTCGCGCGTCACGGGCTTCATCGTCATCTTCGGCTCGCTCCACTCGGGCGTGCGCACCTTGTCGCGCATCACGTAGCCGTCGCCCTGCCGTTCGATCTTGATGAGCTCCTTGAGCGCGCCGTTCTGCTTCACGGCGTAGGTGCCGACCAGCTCGGCCTCAGGTGCGCTGCTGCTGCCGCTGTTCACGCCGCAGGCAGCCAGCAGCAATGCCGATGCACCCACGGTCAGCCATTTCAATGCTGTGTTCATGATGGTCCTTGTCGAAGGGGCACGCGCCGCCGTTGATGCGGGCGGCACGTGCCGGGTTCAGGCGATGCTCAGCGCTTCTCGTTGTCGCGCAGCTTCAGGCTGCCCTGGAAGCGCAGCGCATGCGGGTACTCCTCCTTCTCCGCGCCGGTGGCCACCGCCATCATCTTCTGCTCGCTCACCTGCGTCTTCGCCAGCAGTGGCGCAGGCAGGTTCAGCACGCCCTTGATCTGGTCGTACTGCGCCTGCGTGATGCGGCCCACGCCCAGCAGCCGGAACGCGTCGCGCTCGATGTTCAGCAGCAGCGGCTTGTTGCCCGCGAAGTTCTGCGCCTTGGCCAGCAGCGCGCTCCACGAGGGGGCGCTGTAGTTGCTCACGTAGTAGTCCTGCCCGGTCGGCCCGGCCAGCACCGCGGTGCAACCCGGCAGCTCGACCTGCGTGCTGTTGCCCGACATCACGAAGGTCTTGCGCTGTTCCATCGAGTCGCCGTAGGCCAGCGTCACCGGAATGGTCCACGTCGATGCCGGGTACAGGTTCTGGTTGGGGAAAGCCTCCTGCGTGATGTTCACGTAGGTGCTGTTGCCCGCGCACTGCGCGTCCACCGTGAGCAGCGGAATGCCGGTCTGGCGGATCAGGCTGTCGCCGATCTCGCTCACCTTCTTGCCGTTGCTGGCCTTCTCCAGCGAGCTCCACAGGCGCGAGGGCGTGACGTTGCCGAAGGCGTAGTCCTTCAGGTAGATGCGCAGGCCCTTCTGCATCGCCTCCTCGCCGATGTAGTTCTGGATGGTCTCCAGCACGTGGCTGCCCTTGTTGTAGACGAAGATCGACGGGCTGATGAAGCCGAACGAGCCCGCGTCGTTGAGGTTGCGCTGCACCGGCACGGCCGTGTTCTTCAGGTCGGCCACGATCACGTTGTGCTTGTCGAGCACGTAGTCGGAGAAGCTGTAGTACTCGGGGTGGAACTTGATCGTGGTGCGCCTTTCGAACCAGCGCGCGAACGACTCGTTGAGCCACACGTTGTCCCACCAGTCGAGCGTGACCAGGTCACCGAACCACTGGTGCGCCACCTCGTGCGTCACCACCGTCACCGAATACAGCGTGGGCGTGTCTCCCGGCTTGGTGAGCACCGAGTCGGCGAACTCGAAGATCGAGCCCCAGTTCTCCATGCCGCCGAAGCCGGTGTTGGGCTTGTTGTCGTAGCTGTCGTTGGCCGCGACGGTGTCGAACTTCTTGAAGGGCAGCGGGATGCCCGTGTAGTTGTAGTAGTAGTCCATCGACACCTTGGTCCACTCCATCGCGAACTTGGCCCAGTCGGAGCGGCCCGGCGGCGTGAACCAGCGCAGCGGCATCTCGCTGCCGTCCAGCGGGTTCTTGAACTTGTCGGCCAGGATGTCGAACTTGCCGCCGCCGAAGAAGGTCAGGTACATCGGCATCGAGGGCGTCTTCTCGAATGCCACGCGCTGGTAGCCGTCGGGCAGCCTGGTCGCCTCGGTCTGCGCGCCGTTGGACACCGTCTTCCAGTCGCCCGGCACCTCGGCCGAGATCTCGAAGGTGTGGCGGAAGGCCGGCTCGTCCCACCCCGGGAACCACTGCCGCGCGTAGTTGGTCTCGCCCTGCGTCACGATGGCGTCGCTGCTCACGCCTTCGGGTGTCGAGAGGCCGACCTTGAAGATGCCGGTGGCGGCCGAGCAGAACGGGTTGCGCGCCACTTCGGCGGGCGGGCAGTACTCCGCGTCGGAAAACTGGATCTTGCCGTCCCACTCCATGTGCAGCAGGTACTTGCCCTTGGCGATCTGGCCGTCGTTCAGCCGCAGCTGCACGAAGTCGCCCAGCGTCTGCGGCGTGGGAATGAGCGGGATCGCCTCGCCGGGGTTCGACACCTTGCGCAGCGTGGTTCGGCCCTTGGCGAAGTTCAGGTTGTGCGCGGCGACGACGATGGCGTCCACCGGCTTGAGCACTTCGATCTCCACGTCGCCGCGACCCACGAAGGTCTTGAGCGCCGCATCGGGCCGGAACCACAGCTTGTAGTTGCTGGGCCAGACGGTGTCGGGCAGTTCCATCGGCCTGGCCGAGCGGTCGACGGATGAAGCCGAGTTGTCCGCGAGGTTGGGTGCGCCGTCGTCCGGAGCCTTCGCGGTGGGATCGGACACGGGAGCGGAAACCACCTGATCCGAAGGTGCGCTGAGTCCGGTGCCGGCACCGCCCAGCGAAGCGCCACCACTGTCTCCGCCGCCGCCGCAAGCCGTGAGGACGGCAAGGGTCACCGCGGTGATGGCAAGATGATTGACCACGGGTGTATTGAATCTTTTCATGATCGCCTCTGAGTACTCTTGGTAAGAAGAAACATGCGCCGCCTTCGCATGCGCCGGCGGATAGCCTGCGATGCGCAAGACGCGCGCGGTGATGAGTGAGATGGACAACGGGGGAATCGGGAAGAAACGGGCAACAAGGTGCCCTCCCGGCGAACTCAGGCGTTCGTCAGGACCACACAGTCATGCAGGGTCACACCGCGCGCGAAGCGGCGGTCCCAGGATTCGTGGGGTGAGCGGTTCCATTCCCGTCGATCGCGGGTGATGGGATGCGGAGGCGGGCTTGTAGCGCGAAGGCCTTCGTCAGTGCATGCGCATCGTCGGCGCGATGCACTTGCACGAAGCGGAAACAGTGCTGGCCGTGTTGGCGATGGCAAGACTTGCTGCGGCTCTTGTCGTTGATTTCACGCGCATTCCCTCGTCCATTGATGTCACGCAGTTGTAGCTGATGGACGCTGTGCGCTCAACGAATCGCGGAACTTTTCTTTCTCAAAATGTTCGCGCGCCATAGGCCGAATGGCGTCATGGCATGCGGTGCATGCCATGCAATACGAAGATGGTTCAGCCGCCGAAACACCTGCTCACGCAGATGACGGAAAACGGCACGCGGCACTGTGACGCGACGGCCACAGTACGAAGGTACAAGCCTTCGAAAAGCCTATGAAAGCTGTGAACCAGAGACTGTGTGCGCGCCGTGCGAGCGGTCGCGCAGCCACAGCATGAAGCCGCAGCCGAACACCACGATCTGCGTGCCGATGAGCAATGCAAAACCAGCGAAGAAACCGGAGGCCGACGAAGCCGCCGATGCAGCGGGACTGGCGCCCACGCCATGCGACATTGCGCCGATCACGCCGCCCATCAGCGCCGGCATGAAGCCCGCCACGAGGCTGCCCACGCCGTTGGTCACGCCGAAGGCACTGGCCGTGTGCTCGGGCCGCGAGCAGTACTGCACCGTGCTCGGAATGGCGGGGCTCTGCAGGCCCCAGAAGAAGTTGGCCGCCACCAGACAGCACGCCGCCGCATACGGGTCTTGCGCATTGATGGCCATCAGCACCGACAGCGCCACGCCCACGCTCGCGCCCATGAAGATGAAGGGCACGCGCTCGCGCCCCACCTTGTCGATCAGCACGCCGCCCACGAACACCGCGAGCACGGTGGCGTACTGCGGCAGCGAGGCCAGCCAGCCCATCTCGCGCATCGAGAAGCCGCGCGCCTCGCGCAGGTAGGTCGGCAGCCAGTTGCTGCTGCCCCAGAGGTAGGCCAGCGCCGCCGAGGTCAGCAGCGTGATGAGGAACAGGTGCCGCGTCTGCAGCGCGCCCTTCACGATGCCGCCCACGCGCGACATCGCCTCGCCGAAGGACGACGGCTTCACGCCATCGCCATGTCCCGCCGGCATGCGCACGAAGGCCAGCACCAGCGGAATGCCGAGCGCGATGTTCAGCACGCCGAGCACGTGGAAGGAGCTGTCCCACGCGAACTGCGTGAGCAGCCAGCCCACCAGCGGATAACCGATGGCCAGCCCCATTCCCGTGCCCATGTTGACGAAGGCGTTGGGCTTGCCGTTCTCGTCGCTGCGGAAGTGCGCCTTGATGTACGCCGAGGCCAGAGAGAAGAGAGGCCCCTCCGACACGCCCAGCAGCACGCGCGAGGCCAGCAACAGGCCGTAGCTGTGGAACATCGGCGAGGCCCATGTCACCACGCCCCAGAGGATCAGCCCGTAGACCAGACTGCGCCGCACGCCGAAGAGCGCCGAGCAGAACGGCGTGAGCACGAAGGCCGACACGCCATAGCCCAGCATGAAGGCCGTTGCCAGGAAGCCCTGGCTCACGCGGTCGGTGGCCGCGAGGCCCACGTGGTTGAGGAAGGCCGCGTCGGTGATCAGCACCGCGATGTTGATGCGGTCCACGTAGGAGATGGCGACGATCACGAACAGCGTGATGACGCCGTACCACCGAAGGCTCTTGTCGTTCTTGCTGCTGTTGTTGCTGCTGTTCTGCATGGCCGGTCCTGCCAGGTGAGGGTGAAAGGGCGCGCGCCTAGAACATGTGGCGCATGCCGAACTCGGTGCCGCTGGAGGCACGGTTCGGCGCGGTGATCGCGCCCGAGAGCGCCTGCGATGCACCGTTGCTGTTGCTGATGCGCGCGATGGTTGCGTACAGCGCCGTGCGCTTGGAGAGGTTGTGCACATAGCCGATGGCCAGCTTCGACGAGGTGGGCTTCAGCAGCGCGCCCGCTGGCTCCAGCCGGTAGCGCGCATATGAGGCCTTGATCTCGCCGGGCCCGATGGGCAGCTGGAAGCCGATCAGCACGCCCTTGGCATCGGTGGTGCCCTTCGACTCCTTGTACAGCTCGCTCGTGAGCTTGAGGTTCATGAGCGAGGCATCGAAGGTGTAGGAGGCGCCGAGGTTGGTCACGCGCAGGTCGCCGCTCGCATAGCGCGTGCGGCCGGTGGCCAGCGCGATGTTGAGGCCACCGCCCTGGTAGCCGAAGCGCGCGCCGGTGTGGTCGCCGTCGTGCCTGTTCGACACCAGCGTGCCCGGCAGCACCGATCTGGAGTCGTTCTCGCCCATGGCATACATCACCTGCCCATAGAAACCGCCGAGGCTGGCCGGCAGCAGGTAGCCGATGCTGTTCGATGCGCGCGTTCCCGTGGGCGCGACGAGACCGCCCAGGCTCGAGAAGTAGATCTGGTTGGCGCCGATGCCACCGCCCGTGCCGAAGGGATCGAAGATGGCGGTGTTCCAGAAGGCCGGCACGTAGTCGCGGCCGAGCCGCACTTCGCCGAAGGGACCGGCCAGGCTCACAGTGGAGCGGCGGTTGAAACTCAGCACGCCCGCCGGCCCGTTGCCGCTGGCTTGGTTGTTCGAGTTCGAAGGAAAGCCCAGTGCGCTGTCGTTCTGAAGGCCCATCTCGAGCCAGAAGTTGGCCGAGTAGCCGCCGCCCAGGTCCTCGGTGCCGCGAAAGCCCAGGCGGCTGAACATGTTGCCGCTGTTGGTCAGCTGAGTTCTGCTGGCCGAACCGGCGCCGCTGCCCTTGGTGTAGGTGACGGCCGCATCGACCACGCCGAAGAGGGTGAGGGAAGATTGGGCCAGCGCTGCGCCAGCCCCGCTGGCCGCAGCCAGCGCGATCAGGTACTTTTTCATTGAGTTGTCTCGGGTAGTTTTCTTCTGTCGGCCTTCGGCCCTGTTCAGATGTCGAGCACCAGCCGCTCGCCCTTGCAGCGAGAGACGCAGATCATCATGGTCTTGTTGGACGCACGTTCGATCTTGGTGAGGATGCCGTCGTGATGGTCGATATCGCCCTCGAGCACCGCCGTCTCGCAGGCGCCGCACACGCCTTCCTTGCAGCTGTGATCGGGGTTGAGTCCGGCGTCGATCAGGCTGTCGAGGATCGACTTGCCCGCCGGCACCTCGACGCTCCTGCCGCTCCTGGCACACTCCACCACGCAGGCCTGCGAGGCGGCGCCCGATTCCACCTGCACGGCGGCGAAGCGCTCGATGTGCGCGTTGGCATAGCCCAGTTGCTCGCAGCTCTTCTCGAAGGCATCGAGCATCGGCGTGGGCCCGCAGCAGTAGTAGTGGCTCGAAGCACCCTTGCCCGACAGCAGTTCGGCCAGCCTGGGCGGCGCGCCCTTCTCGTCGTCGAAATGCCAGGTGAGCTGCACCGACTTCTCTTTGGCGAGCGCCTCGATGGCCTCGTAGAAGGCCGCTTCCTTGCGGGTGCGGGCGCAGTAGACGATCTCGACCGGCTTGCCGATGGCCACCAGCCGCTGCAGCATGCACCAGATGGGCGTCACGCCGATGCCGCCGGCCACGAGCACCGAGCGTTCGGCTCCCTCTTGCAGCCTGAAGTTGTTGCGCGGGGTCGAGATGGGCAGCGTCATTCCCACGCGCAGCTGCTGGTGCACGTAGCGCGAGCCGCCACGGCTCTTGCGGTCGTTGAGCACGCCCACCACGTAGCGCTGGCGGTCGCTCGATGGGTTGCACAGCGAGTAGCTGCGCACCAGCCCGTTGGGCAGGTGCAGGTCGATGTGGGAGCCGGCCTCGAAGGCGGGGAAATCCACCTCGGGCGTGGCCGGCCGGAACTCGACGCTCACGATTCCGTCGGCCTCGTAGCGCATGGTGTGCACCAGGGCGTTGAGCGTTGGGGAAGACATGGCGAAGCTCTCTCCCCTGTCAGGCCGCCGCGGCCTCGTTCGTTTCGGCGAGCTGTGCGACCGCGAGGTTGCGCATGTGACGGCGCAGTCGAACGATGCCCAGGTCGTGCTGGTACAGGTTCTCGTGCTGGTTGGCGTCGGCTTCCATCTCTTCGAGCATCACGCGGTCCTGCTCCAGCACATGCCAATGGCGCGCCTCCAGGCGGTTGCGGTAGAGGAAGCGCCAGGTGTCGCGCTGCCAGCCCGGCTGCAGCTTGCGCACGCGCCAGAAGAAGGTGGCCGTCATGCCCTTCACGATGGGCGAGAAGGCGCCGATGATGATGAAGTTGCCGCCGGGGCCGCCGGTCTTCGGGTACGGGATTTCGAGGCGCATCCAATGGATGCCGGTGTCGGCCCACTCGGTCCAGTCGAAGTTGACGTTGCGCTGGCCTTCCTTCTCGAACACGAAGCCGGTGTCGGTCTGGCGGATGCCGAACTTCGCGCTCGAATCGCCCTCGGCCATCGAGTGCGACTGCTTGTGAAGGTAGGTGCCGTGCATCGGGTCCATCACGTTGTCGAGCACGTAGCGGTAGTCGCCCTTCCACTCGGTGTAGCAGAGGAAGCTGCTGTACTCGCCATCGTCGGTGAGCTGCTCGGGCAGCACCAGCGGCGGCGGCACGTCCACCGGCTCCTTCGAGTTGTAGATGAACACGGCGCCCGCGCGCTCCTGCACATGGAAGTGCATCGTGGCCTTCGAGCCTTCGAGCTTGCAGCCGGGGCTGCCGGGCACGCGCGTGACCACGCCGTCGTGGCGCACTTCCACGCCGTGGTACGGGCACGAGAGCCGGTCGCCCAGCACCACGCCCTGCGACAGCGGCGCGCCGCGGTGCGGGCAGCGGTCTTCCAGTGCATGCAGCACGCCCTCGCCGTCGCGCCACAGCGCAAGCTTGCGGCCGAGGCGGCGCAGGGAGACGGGGTTCTCCTTGATGAAATCCGAGGGGCAGATCGGATACCAGAGGTCCTTCAGGCCGATCTCGAGCAGATGGTCGACCGGGTCCGCTGCAACGTTGCCGGCGGGTTGGATGGCGATGGTCATGATGTTCCTTTCCCTCTCAGGCCGCCAGCGCCTTCTGCCTGCTCTCGGCGACCACGGCGATCGGGTAGGTCACGGGCGTGTGGCCGGTGGGCGTGAAGGCGATCTTCACCTTGTCGCCGGCGATGGCTGCGTCGGTGCGGTAGACGAAGCCGGCCTCGGCCTCGCCGCGGC
>NZ_JASMRZ010000006.1 GCF_030462475.1 Variovorax sp. CAN15 | reverse complement strand
ATCGATCCGCTGCGCATCGCGGCTGGCGCTGGACGACCCGGCCCGCGGCGGCAAGGCGACGCTGCTCACGGACTTCGCCGCCTTGCCCTTCGCGGCCAACAGCCTCGACCTGGTGGTGCTCCCGCACGCGCTCGAGCTGAGCCCCGACCCGCACGCCACGTTGCGCGAGGTCGAGCGGGTGCTGGTGCCCGAGGGCCGCGTGGTGATCTGCGGGCTCAACCCGACCAGCCTCTGGGGCATGCGGCAACGCCGCGCTCACGTCTACCGCAGGCTGGGCATCGGCGATCTCTACCTGCCCGAGGGCGGCGAGTTCATCGGCTACTGGCGCATGCGCGACTGGCTGCGCCTGCTGAGCTTCGAGGTGGAGTCGGGCCGCTTCGGCATCTACCGGCCGGCGGTGCGCAGCGAGGCCTGGCTGGAGCGCCTGCGCTGGATGGACGCCGTCGGCGAGCGCTGGTGGCCGATCTTCGGCGCGGCCTACTTCCTGGTCGCGGTGAAGCGGGTGCGCGGCATGCGCATGCTCAGCGCCGACTGGCGCCGCGCCGGTGCCCGCGCCACGGCGCCCGTGCCCATCGCCGGCAAGGTGCACCGCGACGGGGCCGGCAAGAATTGACAGAAATGAAGATTGATTGGAATCGAATGAAGAAGAAGGAAACCGCAGCTTGAACGAAGTCGTGATCTACACCGATGGCGCATGCAAGGGTAATCCCGGCCCCGGCGGCTGGGGCGCGTGGCTGAAGTCGGGTGCCACCGAGAAGGACCTGTTCGGCGGCGAACTCAACACCACCAACAACCGCATGGAGCTGACCGCCGTCATAGAAGGCCTGGCCGCGCTCAAGCGGCCCTGCAAGGTGCTGCTGTACCTCGACAGCCAGTACGTGCGCAAGGGCATCACCGAGTGGATCCGCGGCTGGAAGGCCAAGGGCTGGGTCACCGCGAGCAAGGAGCCGGTGAAGAACGTCGAGCTCTGGAAGCGGCTCGACACGCTGGTGAACGAAGGAGGTCACCAGATCGAGTGGCGCTGGGTCAAGGGCCACTCGGGCGACCCGGGCAACGAGCGCGCGGACATGCTGGCCAACAAGGGCGTGGACAAGGCGCTGGGCCGGATCTGACCCTGGGCCCGTTCTTCGGCGGCTAGATCACGCCGTCGAACATCATGACGTCGACTTCTTCGCCGGGGCCCACGCCGCCCTGGTCGTGGTGCAGCACCACGAGCCCGTTGGCTTCGAGCATCGAGCTCAGCACACCCGAACCCTGATTGGCCGCGACGCACACCTCGGGCAGTGCGCCCGGCACGGCCCTCACGAAGCCCCGTTGATATTCGGTGCGGCCCGGCTTCTTGCGGATCGGGCCCTGGCTGCGGGCGCGCAACAGAGGCGGCGGTGCGGCCGCCGCGTCATGGCAGCCCATCATGCGCAGCAGCGCAGGCCGCACGAAGGCCAGGAAGGTCACCATCACCGCCACCGGATTGCCCGGCAGGCCGAACAGCACGGCCGGCTGGTCCGAGGATGCTTCCTCGCGCGGAATCAGCCCAACCGCCAGCGGCCGGCCCGGCCGCATGGCCACGCGCCAGAAGGCCATGTCGCCCAACTGCTGCATCACGGCGCGCGTGTGGTCGGCCGCACCCGCGCTCACGCCGCCGCTGGTGACGATGGCATCGGCCTCGCGCGCCGCGCGCCGCAGCGTGGCGGCGAGCGTGGCCGGATCGTCGCGCACGAGGCCGAGGTCGAGCACCTCGCAGCCCAGCCGCGTGAGCAGGCCGATCACGGTGTATCGGTTGCTGTCGTAGACGGCGCCTTCGCGGGGGGCGTCGCCGAGACCCAGGATTTCGTCGCCGGTCGAGAAGCAGGCCACCCGCAGCCGCCGCAGCACGGGCACGCCCGGCAGGCCGAGGCTCGCGACCATGCCTAGCGCGGCGGGCGAAAGGCGCTCGCCCTTGCGCAGCGCGGGCTGGCCCTTCATGAGGTCCTCGCCGGCGAAGCGCCGGTTGTCGCCGCGGCGCAGCACCCTGGCGGGGAAGCACACGCGGTCGCCATCGACCTTGCAGAACTCCTGCGGAATGACGGTGTCGAGGCCCGCCGGCATCATCGCGCCGGTCATGATGCGCACCGCATCACCCGGCCCCAGGGCGCCGCGCCATGCGGCTCCGGCGAGCGCCGTGCCCACCACGCGCAGCGTGATGGATGCATCGCTGGGCGCGTTGTCGGGCAGGACGGCGCCATCGAAGGCGTAGCCGTCCATGGCGGAGTTGTCGTGCGGTGGCACGCTGACTGGCGAGACGATGTCTTCGGCCAATACACGGCCGAGCGCTTCGCACAGCGGGACGCTCTCGCGCCCGGTGACGACGGCCGTGGCCGTCAGCTGGGAAAGAAAGGCGTGGACGGCCTCGACGCTCAGGTCGGCGTCGTCATGGCCCGCGAGGGCGGAAGCGAGTTCTGCGATGCGGCTCATCTCATCGGTTTTCGAGGGCGTGCAGTTCAGCGAGGGTGTTGGCGTTGAAGAACGCGTCGGGCGCGTCGCCGGGTCGGTCGAAGGGCACTTGCACGTTGCGGTGCTGCGCGATCCACGTGTGGACCTTGCGGCCGCCGCCAGCTGTGTAGCGAAGCAGGCTGTCGCGCAGGCTGGCGCGCAGCAGGCAGAAGACGGGCTGGGGGCGCAGCACCGGCGAGCCGCCGTCCTCGGCGGGCTCGGGCGCGACGGCCATGGCGATGTCGGCCTGGCCGGCTGCCGCCGCCTCGGCGAGGCGGGCGGCGAGGTCCAGCGGGAAGAGGGGCGTGTCGCAGGGCACGGTCAGCAGCCAGGGCGTGGCGCAGTGCTCCAGCCCGGCCAGGAAGCCCGCCAGCGGCCCGGAATAGTCGGCGAGGCTGTCGGGCCACACCAGCGCGCCGAAGGCTTCGTACTGCGCGAGATTGCGGTTGGCATTGACCATGAGCGCGCCGACCTGCGGCGCCAGCCGGCGCATCGCATGCAGCGCCAGCGGCTGGCCGTTGAAGGGCTGCAGGCCCTTGTCGACGCCGCCCATGCGCGAGCCTCGGCCGCCGGCCAGCAGCAGCCCGGTGATGTCGGTGGACGCGATGCTGGCGTGCGCGGGCATGGCAGGCGCCTGCCTCATCCGCCGATGTAGCTCATCTCGACGCGGCGCTGGCCCCTGGAACCGGCGTCGTCGTCCGGGACGCGCAGGGCGCGCAATTCGGAGTAGCGGTCGGCGCGGCCCTGCCATATGTGGCCGATGGCCGAGGCGATGTCCTCGTCGCTGGCGTTGCTGCGCAGCAGCGGGCGCAAGTCGTGGCCCGCGCTCGCGAAGAGGCACAGGTACAGCTTGCCCTCGGTGGAAAGCCGGGCGCGGCTGCAGTCGTGGCAAAAAGCCTGGGTGACGCTGCTGATGACGCCGATCTCGCCGCCGCCGTCGGCATAGGCCCAGCGTTTGGCGGTCTCGCCTGGCGATTTCGCCTCGAGCGGCACCAGCGGAAATTCGGAGTGGATGCGCGCGACGACCTCGGCCGAGGGCAGCACTTCCTCCATGCGCCAGCCGTTGGTGGCACCTACGTCCATGTACTCGATGAAGCGCAGCACCACCTTGCCGCCGTGGTGCGTGCGGAAGTAGCGCGCCATCGGCAATATTTCCTGCTCGTTGGTGCCACGCTTGACCACCATGTTGACCTTGATGGGCCCCAGGCCCGCGGCCAGCGCGGCGTCGATGCCGGCGAGCACGTCCGCCACCGGAAAGTCGACGTCGTTCATGTGGCGAAACACTGTGTCATCGAGGCTGTCCAGGCTCACCGTCACGCGCTGCAGGCCGGCGGCGCGCAGGCCGGCGGCCTTGCGCGCGAGCAGCGAGCCATTGGTGGTCAGCGTCAGCGCAAGCGGCTCTCCGCCGGGCGTGCGGATTTCGGCGAGCTGCTCGACCAGGCCCTCGATGTTCTTGCGCAGCAGCGGCTCGCCACCGGTCAGCCGGATCTTGCGCGTGCCGTGCGCGGCAAAGAGGCGCGCCAGCCGGGTGATTTCCTCGAAGCTCAGCAGGGCGCCGTGCGGCAGGTACTTGTAGTCCTTGTCGAACACGTCCTTGGGCATGCAGTAGCTGCAGCGGAAGTTGCAGCGGTCGGTCACGCTGATGCGCAGGTCGGTCAGGGGCCGGCCCAGCCGGTCGAGCAGCATGCCCGTGGCGGGCACGGCGACCTCCGGCACGGCCACCGCGGGGCGTGCTCGGCCGATGCTGGAGATCGGAATGACGGTGCTGTCGCTGCTGTTCTTCATGGCTTCATGAGGCGGGGCCCGATTTTGCGCCAGGCTCCAAGAGCCCAGCGGAATGCAGGCTACTTGATCACGGCCGCATAAATCATGTCCCGGGTCAATGTTCTGTAATGTGTCCTGAATTTCGGCGACTGCAGCATCAGTACCACGAACATCTCGTTCTTCGGGTCGACCCACATGTAGGTGCCGCCCGCGCCGCCCCAGTTGTATTCGCCGCCGGCCGAGGGGTAGGGCGCCTCGCCGTCGTTGCGGCGCACCGCGAAGCCAAGGCCGAAGCCGTAGCCCGGGCCCGGCAGGTAGAGCGGTCCGGGCACGATGCCGGCGCCCGCGTTGGAGTGGTCGGCGGTCATCAGCGCGATGGTGCGCGGGCCCAGGTAGCGCCTGCCGTCGAGCGAGCCGCCGTTGATCAGCATCTGCAGGAAGCGGGCGTAGTCGTTCGCGGTCGACACCAGCCCGCCGCCGCCCGACTCGTACTTGCGCACGATGCGCGGGTCGTTGAACTCGGCGCCCACGCCGAAGCTGCGGTCATTGGGCAGCGGCTCGGCGATGCGTGCCTGGCGCGCCGGTTCGGGCACGTAATAAGTGGTGTCCGTCATGCCCAGCGGGTCGAACAGCCGGGCTTTCTCGAACTGGTAGAGCGACTGGCCCGAAACCACCTCGATCACGCGCCCGAGGATGTCGGTCGACTGGCTGTAGTCCCAGGTCGTGCCGGGCTGGTAGGCCAGCGGCAGCTTGGCCAGTCGCTGGGAGAACTCGGCCAGCGTCGGGTCGCCGGCGCCCAGGTTGGCGGCGTTGTAGGCCTGCTTCACGAGGCCCGGGCCGAAGAAGCCGTAGGTCAGGCCCGAGGTGTGGCGCATCAGGTCCTGCACGGTGATGGGGCGGCGCGCGGGCACGGTCTCGAGCACCGGCTTGCCGTCGGCGCCGGGTTTCTCGACGCCGACGGTCATGTTGGCGAACTCGGGCAGGTAGGCCGAGACGGGGTCGTCGAGTTTCAGGCGGCCGTCTTCCACGAGCATCATCGCGGCCACCGTGGTGATGGGCTTGCTCATCGAGTAGATGCGGAAGATGCCGTCGCGCGGCATCGGCGTGCCTGCGGCGCTGTCGAGCTTGCCGACCGGCTCGAACCACGCAACCTTGCCCTGGCGCGCCACCAGGAGCACCGCGCCGGGGATCTTGCCGGCAGCCACGTCGGCCTTGAGCACGTCGCCGAGCATCTGCAGCCGCTCGGTCGAGAGGCCTACCTGCTCCGGCCTGGCGGTAGGCAATTGCTGCGCCGCCGCAAGCAGGGGAAGGGCCAGGCCCAGGCCGAGCACGGCGGCGCGCAGCTTGCGTTTCAGGAATCTCATGGTGTTGTCTCCGTCTTGTTGTGGTTGGTGAAAAAAACCTGCACGGCGGCTCTGGCGGCGCCTGTGTCGAGCCCCGACGCTGTCCGTGGCAGAGCTTCAGGTTCGTGCGCGTGGCGCGTGCCACGCCTGGAGACGGCCGGCTTGCGCCGCGAAGTGCGCAAAGCCGGGGCGCCCGGTTCTAGCCGTGCTTGACGGCGACGGTCTTGAGCGTGGTGAAGCCGTACAGTGCCTCGAAGCCCTTCTCGCGGCCGTAGCCCGACGACTTCACGCCGCCGAATGGCAGCTCGACGCCACCGCCGGCGCCGTAGTTGTTGATGAACACCTGGCCGCTCTTCACGCGCTTGGCCATCCGGAACTGGCGCGCGCCGTCAGTCGTCCACACGCCGGCAACAAGGCCGAACTGCGTGGCGTTGGCCAGTGCGACAGCTTCGTCCTCGTCGGCGAACTGCATCGCGGCCAGCACCGGGCCAAACACTTCTTCCTGCGCGAGACGATGGTTCACCGGCACGTCGCGCAGAAGCGTGGGGGCCTGGTAGAAGCCGGTCTCGGGCGCTTCCTCGACCACGATGCCCTGCGCCACCATCGGGATGCCGGCGTGCTGCGCGTCGCTCAGGAAGTCCCACACGCGCTGCTGCTGCGTCTGGCGGATCAGCGGGCCCACGTCGAGGTCCATGGCCGCGGGGCCGACGCGCAGTGCCTCGAAGGCGTGACCCAGGCGCTCGAGCAGCGGCTCGTAGATGTCGCGCTGGATCAGCACGCGCGAGCCGGCCGAGCAGGTCTGGCCGGCGTTCTGCACGATGGCGTTGATGACCACCGGAATGGCCGCGTCCAGGTCGGCGTCCGCGAAGATGATCTGCGGGCTCTTGCCGCCCAGTTCCAGCGTGACCGGGCAATGCCGCTCGGCTGCCACCTGCTGGATCAGCGTGCCGATCTTCGGGCTGCCGGTGAAGCTGATGTGGTCGATGCCCGCGTGCCGCGCGAGCGCGTCGCCCACCTCGTGGCCGTAGCCCGTCACGATGTTCAGTGCGCCGGCCGGGAACCCGACCTCGGCCGCCAGCTGCGCCACGCGGATCAGCGAGAGGCAGGCATCTTCCGCCGGCTTCACCACGCACACGTTGCCCGCCGCCAGGGCGCCGCCCACGCTGCGCCCGAAGATCTGCATCGGGTAGTTCCAGGGAATGATGTGGCCGGTGACGCCGTGCGGCTCGCGCCAGGTGAAGACGCTGTAGCCGTCCTGGTAGGGGATGGTTTCGCCGTGCAGCTTGTCGCAGGCGCCGGCATAGAACTCGAAGTAGCGCACCAGCGCCACCGCGTCGGCGCGGGCTTGCTTGACGGGCTTGCCGCAGTCGCGCTGCTCGATGAGCGCGAGCTCGTCGACGTGCTCGGCGATCTTCTGCGAGAGCTTGAAGAGAAGGCGGCCGCGGTCGGCGGCGCTGACCTTGTGCCACACGCCCTCGAAGCAGTCGCGCGCGGCGCGCACGGCCGAATCGATGTCGGCGGCATTGCTGCGCTGGATTTCGTCGAAGGGCTGGCCGTCGGAAGGGTCGATGACCGGCAGGGTGCGGCCGGAGGAGGACGGAACGTCCGCGTTGGCGATGTAGTTGAGCTGCATGGGGCCGGATTTTGCGCGAAGCACTCCAAACCCGTCGCCCTGCGGGGCTCAGACCCCGAACGCTACTTGGCCGCGCTCGTCTTCGGCAACGCCTTCACCGCGTTCAGCATCCGCTCCACATGCTTGTCCGGATTCAGGTTCTGGTAGTAGTAGGCGACCTTGCCGTCCGGCGCGATCACGTACGACAGGCGGTTGGCGAAGTCCGGGCGGGTCTGCATCAGGGCGTCGAAGCCCTGGATGACGGTCTTGTTCTCGTCGGAGGCGACGGGGAAGCGGCTCTGGCAGGATTTGACCGAGAACTTCGACAGGGTACCTATGTCGTCGGCCGAGACGCCGATCACGCTGGCGCCCAGCGCGGCGAACTGGTCGATGGCCTCGGCGAAGGCGTGAGCCTCGATGGAGCAGTCGTTGGAGTCGGCCGCAGGGAAGAAATAGACGACCACCGGGCCTTTGGCGAGCGCGTCGGCCAGCGAGTAGCGGAAGGTCTTGCCGCCGAGGGCGGCGTTGGCGGTGAACTTGGGCGCCGGGTCGCCGATGTCGAGGGCGGCCCAGGTTGTATTCGTAAGAGCCGCAAAAAAGGCGAGGCAGGCGATGCGGTGGGGGAGTGAACGGGCCATGATGTAACTCCGCAGCGGTGTGGATCGAATTCTAGGCCGGAGCCTTCCCGAAAAGGAGGCGAAAAAAAGCGCCTTGAAACCGGAGCGGACCGGCCGGCGTACTGCAGGAACACAAGGACGGAAAACCACAAGAACACGACCTCATGGAAACACGATCATGAACGCCTGGCTCCAATCATTTCTGCGCGTCGCGCTCGCGGGTGCGCTGATGGCGTTGCTTGGCGCCTGCGGCTCGCTGCCACCCGCACGCGAGCGGCCCGCCGAATTCGCCGCATCCGCCGATCCCTCGACCACGCTCGCCAAGATCGCCGCCGCCTCCACGCCGCCCGGCGAGCACTCGGGCTTCCGGCTGATGCCGCTGGGCGTGTACTCGCTCGACGCGCGCATCCAGCTCGCCCAGCGGGCCCAGCGCTCGCTGGTGGTGCAGTACTACCAGCTCGAGAACGACCCCGTCGGCCGGCTGCTGTTGCGAACCCTGCGCGAGGCGGCGATGCGCGGCGTGCAGGTGCGGGTGCTGGTGGACGACCTGTACACCGTGAAGAGCCAGCAGCTGCTGCTGGCGCTGTCGGAGACGCCCAACGTGGACGTGCGCCTGTTCAACCCGTTCTGCTGCGGCCGCAACGGCTTCCTGTCGCGCTTCGCAGCCTCGCCCTGGGAGATTCCGCGGCTCAACCACCGCATGCACAACAAGCTCTTCATCGCCGACGGCGTGATGGCGGTGGTGGGCGGGCGCAACATCGCCGAGGAATATTTCGTGCTGAGCGAGGCGCAGAACTTCATCGACATGGACGCGCTGGTGGTCGGCAAGGTGGTGCCGCAGCTCGAATCGATCTTCGATGCCTACTGGAACAGCGAGCAGGTCTGGCCGATCGCCGACATCGTGACGGGCGAGGGTGGCCGCAAGCCGACCGGCGCCGACTTCGACGGCTGGGTCGGCATGGCCGCGCCGCCGCCGAAGATCGTGCTGCCGCCGTCCGACATCCTGGGCTACGGACCGATCGGCGAGGAGCTCGACGCCGGCCGCATGGGGCTCCTGTGGGGCGAGGCCCGCGCGATTGCCGATCCGCCGACCAAGCCCACGACCATGACGGCCGAGGAGGCCATCGCCACCAGCGTCACGATGAAGGTCTGGGCGCTGATGCTCGACGCCAAGACCGAGGTCGATCTGACCTCGCCGTACCTCGTTCCGGGCGAGCGCGGCATGGAGGCCTTCCAGGACCTGACGCGGCGCAAGGTCAAGCTCACGCTGCTGACCAACTCGCTGGCGGCCAACGACGAGCCGCTGGTGCACACCGGCTACGCGCGCTACCGCGAACGGCTGCTGCGAAGCGGTGCCGACCTTTACGAACTGAGCCCGCAGCGCACCAGCGCGGGCGAGCGCTTCGGCATGTTCGGCAAGTCGCTCGGGCGGCTGCACGCGAAGACGGCGGCCATCGACAAGAGGCGCATCTTCATCGGCTCGATGAACCTCGACCCGCGCTCGGCCAGCCAGAACACCGAGATGGGCGTGGTGGTCGACAGCCCGCAGCTGGCGCGCGAGATGCTGCGCGTGATCAACATCAGCAAGCTGCAGAACTCCTACCGGCTGCGGCTTGCCAAGGACACCGGCACGCTGCAATGGCTGACGAACGACGGCGAGAAGGAAATGATCCTGACCTCGGAGCCTGAGTCGGGCTTCTTCCAGCGCTTCTACAACATGCTGATCGCACCGATCGTCCCCGAGATGCTGTTGTAGCCTCGGGGGATGGCGCAGACCTTCACCTCGTTGTCCGCCCCGCAGGTCATGCTGTGGGGACTGCTTTTCTTCGGCGGCATCTACCTCGGCTTCGGAGCCATCACCTGGCTGCTGACGAAGCGCGCGCTGCCGGCGCTGGGCATCGGGCGCGTGCTCGATCCGCGGCCGCTGCAGCCGGGGCAGCTGCGGCGCGAGCTGATGCAGTCGGGCGTGTCGGTGCTGATCTTCGGGCTGGGCATGGTGTTTCCCTGGGGGCTGCTGCAGCTGGGCTGGGCGCGGCTCGATCCCGATGCAAGCTGGCGGCAGATTGCGGTGGAGATCATCGTGCTGGCGATCTGGAACGACGTGCACTTCTGGATCAATCACCGGCTGCTGCACACCCGCTGGCTGCGGCGCTTTCACGGGCCGCACCACCGCTCGTTCGTGACCACGCCGTGGTCGACCTACAGCTTCCACCCCATCGAGGCGCTGATGCTGGGCAACGTGATCCTGCTGCCGATGGTGGTGCACGACTTCAGCTTCTGGTCGCTGGCGGCGGTGCCGGTGTTCAGCCTGTTCTTCAACTGCGTCGGGCACTCGAACTACGACTTCTTCACGGGCGTGTCGTACAGCCACTGGTTCGCGGCGAGCCGCCGGCATCACCTGCACCACGCGGTGCACAACGGCAACTACGGGTTCCAGTTCACCTTCATGGACCGGCTGTTCGGCACGCGCGTGGCGGCCGATGCGGCCGAGCCGGTTCTGCAGGCTTTCCGCAAGAAGCATGGCGCGACCACGGCTTGAGGTGAGCCGCCGCCTGCCGAGGCTGCGTCACCGGCGCGACTGGCAGAGCCTTGCCTATCTCGTCGCCTTGCCCGCGCTGGCGGCGTGGCAGTGGTTCCATGGCTTCAACGTGGTGCTGTACGGGCTGATGCTGTTCCTGACACTGGGCGTGGGCGTGATCCACCACAACCACGTGCACCTGCGCATGTGGCGCAGCCGGCGCATGAACCGGATCACGGACTTCTGGATCACGCTGCTGCAGGGCCATCCGACCTTCGTGTTCTGGCCTGCGCACGTCGCCAACCACCATCGCCACCGCCACGGGCCGAAGGACGTGGCGCGCACCTACCGCTTCGGCGGCGACACCAATCACCTGTGGGGCTACCTGCTGCATCCGTTCCAGGCCGTCTGGGTGCTGATGCCGCTGTTCTTCGCGTGGCTCGGCCGGCTGCGGCGGCACCGGCGGGGCGCCTGGCGCTACTGCATGGCGCAGTACGCGCTGTGGCTGGCGAGCTGGGCGGTGCTGCTGGCGATCGACTGGCGCAAGGCCCTGCTGTTCGTGATCGTGCCGCAGCTGCACGGCCTGCACTGGCTGCTGGCGACCAACTACCTGCAGCACGCGCACGCCGACGGCCGCAAACCCGCGCGGAAGGAGGCGCCGCGCGATACCGCGGGTAGCCGCTTGAACTACGCGCGCAATTTCGAAGGGCTGGTGAACCCCTTGCTGTTCAACATCGGCCTGCACACCGCACACCATGAGAACCCGCATGCCCACTGGTCCGAGCTCACCCGCCTGCATCGCGCGCATTACCGCGCGCGGGTGGACCCTGTGCTCAACGAGGGCGGGCTGGTGCCCTACATGGTGCGCGTCTTCGTGCTGGGGGCCGTGTGGCCGCGTTTTCGCAGCCGCCCGCTGATGCCCCGCGATCCATCAACCCACTGAACCATGCCTGTCCCATTCCAAAGCGTGTACCTTGAAAGCGCCGGCTATTTCATGCCGGGCGAGCCCGTCTCCAACGACCACATGGACGCGTACATCGCGCCGCTCAATCGCATGTCGGAGCGCATCAAGCGGCGCATTCTGGCGGAGAACGGCATCCTCACGCGGCACTACGCCATCGACGCCGAGGGCATGACCCGGCACACCAACGCGCAGATGGCGGCCGGCGCGATCCGCGACTGCCTGCGGCGCGGCGGGGCGGAGCTCTCGCGGGTGTCGCTGCTGGCCAGCGGCTCCTCCGGCGGCGACACGCTGATGCCGGGCTTCGCCAACATGATCCAGGGCGAGCTGGCGGCGCAGCCGATGGAAACGCATTCGCTGCACGGCATCTGCGCCGCGGGCGTGTCGGCGATCCAGACCGCCGCGCAGGGCATCGAGCTGGGCGCGCACCGCTCGGCGATGGCCGTGGCCAGCGAGATGCCATCGCGCCTTTTCAAGCGTTCGCGCTTCGCGGCCCGCGGTTACGAGACCGACTTCGACTCGCACTTCCTGCGCTGGATGCTGTCGGATGGGGCAGGGGCCTTGCTGCTGTCCGATGGCGCATCGGCCCTGGCCGGCTCGCCGGGCTTGCGGCTGAAGCTGAAGTGGGTGCACCAGCGCGCCTTCTCGGGCGACTACCCGGTCTGCATGCAGCTGGGGCTCACCGAAGACCGCGCGCGCGGGCATCTCGACTTCGGCTCCTGGGCGGAGGCAGAGGCGGCGGGGGCCTTGTCGCTGCGGCAGGACATCCGGCTGCTGCCGCACCTGTTCGACATCGGCATCCACGAGTACGCGGGACTGGTTCGCGACGGCTGGGTCGATCCGAAGCGGGTCGATCACTTCCTGTGCCACTACTCGTCCGAGAAATTCATCCCGGTGGTCGAGGACCTGATGGCCAAGGCCGACCTGTCGATCCCGCGCGAGCGCTGGTGGAGCAACCTCGCGTGGCGCGGCAATACGGGGGCGGCGTCGATCCTGGTGATGCTGGCCGAGTTCCTGCACACCAAGGCGCTGAAACCGGGCGAGCAGATCTTCTGCTACGTGCCGGAATCGGGGCGCTTCATGGCGGCGTACATGCTGCTCGAAGTGGAGGCTGTCGATGCGGCGCCCGTTGTGACGGCGCCTCGCGCTGCGGCCGTGCCGGACGAAGATCTCGTCATCGCGCCCCCGCACGACCCCGCCGCCGCGCCCGAAGGGCTGGGCGCGCTGCTGACCGAGCTGGCCGCCATCTGGCACGACTACCGCTCGCGCGTGTGGCGCACGCCGCTGATCCGCCAGATCCGCGAGCGCCGTTTTGCCGTGCCMGACTACCTGAACTGGATGGAGCAATGGGTGCCGCAGGTGCGCGAAGGCAGCAAGTGGATGCGCGAGGGCGCTGCCTCGCTGAGCGAGCCGTACCAGGTGCTGGCCTCGCTGATCGGTGTGCACGCGGGCGAGGAGCAGAACGACTTCAACATCCTCTTCAGCGACTATCGCAAGGCCGGCGGCACGGTGGAAAACATCGAGGAGCTGCGCCGCAACCCCGGCGGCGAGGCGCTCAATGCCTATCTGCACGGCCTGGCCGCCACGCGCGACCCGATCGGCCTGCTGGGTGCGATCTACATCATCGAGGGCACGGGCCAGCGCATCGTGCCGGCGCTGCTGCCGCTGCTGAAAGCCAGCCTGAAGCTGCCGCCTGACGCCTTCCGCTTCCTGGAGTACCACGGCCACAACGACGAGAACCACCTCAGCCGCTGGCTCACGGCGGTGGAGATGGTGATGGCGGTGGAAGGGCAGTCGCGCGCCGCCAGCCAGATCGTCGAGACGGCGCGCCACACGGCCGCGCTCTACCTGATGCAGTTCCAACACATCACGCAGCGGATGCCCCATGGATCGAACGCCTGAATTCCTGAAGCAAGCCCACGACGAGCGCGACCCCAGCCCCTGGCTGGCGCTCTACCTCGACCAGAGCACGCCGCTGCCCGACGACGTCAAGTCCGCGTGGCTGGCCGATTCGAGCTCCGGGTCGCGCCAGTACCTGCTGCCGTTCCTGCGGCCGATCGCTCGGCTGACGATCATCCTGATCCAGATCGCCAAGGTGTTCGTGCCTCGCAACTGGTCGCACTCGATCCTGCTGCACCGGCTGCTCGCCTGGGGGCTCAAGCGCTTCGTGTCGCCGGAGGCCAACTGGCTGATCCTGCGGCACTTCCACCTGGGATCGCAGATCCTGGCCTTCATCGGGCGCAATTCGCCGGCGCCGGTGGCCACCAGCCCGCTGGAGCCGGCCGACATCGACGCGCTGAAGGACGAGATGTTCCTGAAGCACGACCTGAACCTCTTCAACTTCGTGATCAGGCTGAACACCGCGCTGCGCGACAAGGGGTTGGCGCTGGGCAAGGCGGAAAAAGTCGATTTCTCGATGATCAAGGAGCCGGGGCCGCGGCTGGAGGACATGCCGCAGGGCCGGCTCAACTTTCTGGACCTTCAAAGCGCCATCGAACTCTTCACGCCGCTGTACCAGCTGATGCTCACGGACAACGATTTCTGGCGCGCGGCCAATTCCCTGCAGCTCGATGAAACCATCGGTATCTACGCGGCGACGATCCTGAACGCGCCGGAACACCTGATTCTGGTCAACAACAAGCACCCGCTGGTGCCGCTGTCGACCCTGCGGGCGGGGCACCGGCTGGTGATCCATGGCCTGTCCACCGAAATGCTCCACAGCCTGCTGCAGCGGATGCAGCAGGCGCAGCAAGAGGCCGAAATCACCGGCCGGGAGGAGACAACCCTGTACGAGCAGCCACTTGCATAGGCGTATGCTGCCCCCAGATGCCGACCATGAAGACAACCGATAATCCGTCTCCCAAGGCCGATCTGGCGGTGACCCATGTTTTGGCGCAACTGCTGGAAAAGCTCGAGCACAGCCCCGTACCCGTGGGTGCGGAGCAGTACCGCTCCGTGGTCGAACACCTCGTGCACGAATTCGAGGACGTCGGGCAGGGTGCAGAGCTCGGGCGGCTGCTCGATGCCTATCCGGCCGCGGCCGAGGTATACGAGAACCTCAACTACCAGCATGCCGGGCTTTGCCGCTCGGCGTTGGACGCTTCCCTTGCCGCTGAAATCAGCGCCCGGGAAGCCATTGCACGCGCAAAGCGCCGTGCCGAACCGAACAGCAAGGACTTAATGCATGGCGAAGGGTGAAGTGAAGACGGCAGTGGTGGCGGACGGCCTGCGCTACAAGTCGAAGGCGCCGGGGTCGCCGTTTCGTGCCTCGGCCTCCTTCAGCGGGGCGACCATGTCGTGCTTCATGTGCGGCAAGCACCGGGTGCGCTCGCAGTTGCGCACCCGCCAGGTGCTGGGCAAGTCGCAGACGGTCTGCGCGCCTTCGTGCAAGGCCCTCGACGAAGCCCTGGAGTAGGCGCTTCCAGCCCCGGGACGGGTTAACCGCTACCACAGAGGGGAGGCATTTTGGCGACATTTCCTCGTGCATAAGTCACGGAATGGCCTTCCGCATTCTCGGGATTCGCTATACAGTTGGACACAAATGATGCATGTAATTGCATGTAATCAAGAGTCCTACTAGTAGCTGATTTCCAATGAATTGCTGCCACGCCGTTTACACGCCCCGCGGGCTACGGAATTCAACCTTTGCCAAGGGGTTCTGCCATGGGTAAGTCGCGCCACGTGGTCATGCAGGTGGTCAGGCGCTCTTCCGGCAGCGCGACCCACCATGTCGAGTTCCTGATGGACGACAACTTCGCCGAGCGCCTTCGGCAGCTGCGTTCGCTGGTACCGCCCCTGGGCAGCCTTAACAAGCAGCGCGATCTGGTCATCGACAAGGTGCGCGTTCGCCTGCCGAACGCAATCTGGCGTTCCGGCAACGAGATCGACATGGACGGCGGCGTCGATGGCTCCTGCATCGTCATCGCTGCCGAGGGCTCTTTCAACTGCGGCGGCAAGGACCGCAAGACGCGCGAGAAGCTCGTGACCTACAACTTCTCGATCTCGCGCCTCATCGAGCTGCACGCCGAGCGTCCCGAGGGCGAAACCCTGTACATCCGCGACGGCGTGTTCGCCAACGACGAGCCGGCCGAATCGCCGGCCGGCCGTTGGGTCGCTTCGATGCACGAGCTGGAGGTGGTGATGCGGGTGCCGGATGCTCCTTCCGACTTCGACACCCTGCACGATCTTCAGATGCGTCCTGAGCATCAGCAGGCGGGTGCCGCGACCACCAACCGCGCCAACTTTTACTGAGCGAGGCCCTGCTGCCGAGTTTCAACCGGCGGCAGCCGCCTCCGGTGCCGCGCCGACCGGCGTGAACTGCGCGCGGTTGTCCGCGAGCCAGCGCTCCGAGAGGCTGCTGTCCTGCTGCATCGGATGGAAATCGGTGCGCAGGTAGCTGCGCCAGCCGGCGATGTTGCCGCGCAGGAGACCGTCGCGGCTCAGGAGGATGCGCGCGGCGCTCTTCCAGGTCGACCATTTCCACAGCTGCTTCTCGTGGCGCAGGTTGTCGATGGTCTGGCGCATCAGGTCGCCCAAAAACATCATCGTGACGCGGCGGAACCAGCGCGTGCGCCATTCGTCGGAGCCGCCGGCGGCCTTGTAGATGTCGAAGGCCACGCTCTTGTGCTCCAGCTCTTCGGCGCTGTGCCACAGCCACATGGTGCGCAGCCGGGGCTCGGCACCATCGAGGGTGCCGGGATGGGCAAGCAGCCACTCGGCGAACATGGCCGTGAAGTGCTCGGTGGCCGCAGTCACCGCCAGCGCGTGGCGCGGGTCGGCGCCTTCCATCAGTTCCATGCGCTTGCTCGCCCGAGCCGTCCAGCGGTCGACCAGCCCCTGTTTTTCGAGGTGGTTGTTGAAGAGCGAATGAATGCGCCGGTGCGTGGCCTCCTGCCCGATGAAGCCGCGCACGTCGGCCTTGTGCTGTTCCTGAACCTCCGGCGGCAGCGTGGCGACGGCGTCGCGCACCGCGTCGATGAAGAATTGCTCGCCAAAGGGGAAACTCATCGACAGGGCGTTGAAGAAAGCGGTCGAGAATGCGTCGCCGCCGCACCAATTGCGCGCGAAGGGCGGTTGCAGGTCGATCAGCAGGCGGCGTACAACGAGGTCGGTCATGGGAACAAGCCTTGGAAAAGCGCGGATTGCGTGGGGCGGGTCTGCTGGTACATCTTCGTACCGCGTGCGGCCATGTTGCAATTGTGAGTTGGTACTGTCAAGTACCCGGGCGTAGGAAAATGTGTCCTCCATGAGCGAAACCATCGAAAGACCGGCTCCCTCCAAGTCCGCGGAGGCCCCCGGGAGCGAGCACTACGCGCGCCTGCTGCAGGGCATGGCGCATGCCGTGGCGGCCAAGGGCTATGCCGAGACCACCATTGCCGACATCGTGCGCGAGGCCGCGGTGTCGCGCCGCACTTTCTACGAGCATTTCAGCACCAAGACCGAGTGCCTGATCGCGCTCTATGAAACCGCCAGCCGGCTCGCGCTGCAGGCGGTGAGCGAGGCCTTCGATCCGGCGCAGCCGTGGCATGCGCAGGTCGAGCAGGCGATGACGGCGTATTTCGATTACCTCGCGCAAGATCCGGCGCTGCTGCGCACGCTCTTCGTCGAGATCCTCGGGCTCGGCCTGCCGGGTCTTGCGGTGCGCCGCCGGGTGAACGACGAGATCGCCAACTTCATCCAGGCCGCCATCAACAGCAGCGGCAACGGCGACGCGGAAGGCCCGGCCGTGCATCTCACGAGCCAGATGGCGATGACGGTGGTGGGCGGCATCAACGAACTGGTGTTGCAGGCCATCGAGCAGAACCGCGCGGGCGACCTGCGCGAGCTGGTGGAGCCCTCCACGCGGCTGGTGCGCGCCGTGGCTGCCGAGAGCCGGCGCTAGGCCTGCTTCGGCGTTGTGGCCACGAGCCGGAGCGTCAGAAGCCCCGCCAGGGTCAACGCCAGCAGCGCGCCCAGATAGGGCAGCACGTCATGCAGCGGCGCGCCCATCTGGTTGAGCCGAAGCGAGGCCTGAATGCCCGATGTGCTCGGAAAGAGCCAGCGCAGCGCCCGCAACGGCTCCGGCAAGGCCTCCACGGGCCACGAGAAGCCCGAGAGAAACGCCATCGGCAGCGCCGTGAACAGCAGCACCTGCAAGGCCCGCTCGCGGTCGCGGAACCAGCAGCCCAGCAGCAGCCCCACCGTGCAGATCGCCGGCACGTAGAACGCCAGCAGCACCAGCGCACCCAAGGGGTTTCCGCCGCGCGGGTAGTCCTGCAGGAAGAACACCCAGCCGAAGTAGAAGACGCCGCTCAGGATGCCGAACGCCGAGAGCGCCCCCAGCCGCCCCAGCCAGGCGCCCATCGAGGCACGCAGCCTTCCGGCCTCGGCCCAGGTGCCGGCCAGCATCGCCACGCCCATCAGCAGCGTCTGCTGCAGGATGAGCAAGGCCACCGCCGGCACCACGTAGCTGCCGTAGCCCTCGGTGGGGTTGAACAGCGCGACGAACTGCGTGTTGAGCGGACTGCGGCTGCGTGCCGCCTGCACCGCGCTCTGGCCGCCGGCCTGCAGCTTGCGGATCTCGACGCCCGCCGACACCGTGCCCACGGCCTCCGAGAAGCCGTACAGTACCGCCTTGTTGAGCAGCGCATAGGCGCCGTTGCCCTCGATGGTGACCACGGCCGAGGTGCCGCGCAGCACGTTGCGCTTCAGGTCGGCCGGCAGCAGCGCATAGCCCTCGATTTCGCCGCGCCACAGCGCCTTCTGTGCCTCGCCCACGTCCCCGGTGACCATGCGCACGTCCAGCCGTGGGTTGGCCATGGCGAAGCGCGCGATCTGCCTCGACAGGCCGGTGTGGTCCTGGTCGACCACCGCCACCGGCACGCGCGTCACGGCCTGCGTGCCGTAGGGCCACGGATAGAAGAAGCCGTAGATGATGGGTGCGAGCAGCATGATCAGCAGCACGCCCTTGTCGCGCAGCACCGCGAGCGCGGTTTCGCGCCATGCGGAGCCGAAGCGCAGCCGCTCGTCGCTCATCAGCGTCCACCCCAGCTCTCGGGCGCCTTGGCGGCCTTCACCAGCGCCCCGGCGCATGCTGCCATCAGCACGCCCGTGCCCAGCACCATCCACAGCGGCGTCGCCACCGAGTACGCCACCGGCGCGCCCATCTGCAGCTGCTCCATCTGCACGCGGATGTAGTGCGTGTAGGGCAGCAGGTTGGCCCAGGCCTGCGCCAGCAGCGGCATCGTCACCAGCGGGAAGCCCACGCCGCCGAACGCAAAGGCAGGCGCGGTGATGAAGCCCGTGGCCGACAGGGCGGTGCGCAGCGAGCGCGTGAGTCCCGCCACGAAGGCTCCCAGCGCGATCGACAGCGCCAGGAAGACCAGCAACGCGAAGAGCGTCCACCCGAGCGAGCCGACCGGGTGCCAGCCCCGGCCCGCGGTGATCCACAGCATCGCCGCCAGCGCCACCACCGACAGGCTCGCGAACGGCAGCACCAGCTTGCCCGCCAGCGCGGCCAGCGCCTCGTGCCAGCGGGGCGATGCGCCCAGCCATCCGCCGATGCTGCGGTCGCGCAGCTCGCGGCCCACGGCCCAGGCGCCAGCCGTCATCGCGAGGATGTGCAGCAGCGCCGGAATCAGCGCGGCCCCAAGGAACTGCTCGTAGTCGGTCGACGTGTTGAAGAGCGCCACCATGCTCGCCTTGATCGGCTCCATGCTCACGCGCGCCGCCTTCATCGACTCGCCGCGCTTGTTGCGCACCGTGAGCTCGACCCCGCCCGAGACGGTGCCCACGGCGGTGCGCACGTCGCGCTGGATCAGGCTCGAATGCGTGCCCAGCTGCGCGTTGTGCAGCAGCACGACCTGCCCGGCACGGCCTTGCTTCACGTCGCGGCTCAGCTCGCGCGGCAGCTGCACTGCCGCGTCGACGGCGCCGCTGGTCAGCGCGCGCGCCATCTCGCCTTCGTCGCTGTAGCGCTGCGCCACGCGCAGGCCGGGCGTGGCGTCGAGAAAACGCACCACCTGCCGCGAGAGCGAGGAGTGGTCCTGGTCGAGCACGCCGATCGGCAGCCGCTCGGGCAGGCCGGCCGAGAAGATCCACCAGATCAGGAACACCCCGAGCAGCGGCACCCACGAGATCATCGCGAGGTCCCAGGGGCGCGCGCGCAGCAGCGCGAACTCGCGCCTGGCGCTGGCGGTGGAGAAGCCGCGGAGGCTCATCGCGGAAATCCGTGCAACCGCGTCAGTCCACCAGCACGCTCATGCCGGGCCGCGCGCCGTCGATCGGCTTGAGCGGCCGCGCGCGGACCTCGAAAGTGCGCACGTCGAAGCCGGTGCCGCCGCGCGTGGCGCGCCACGTCGCGAAATCGGGCAGCACGGCGCTGTAGTAGACCTTGAAGCGGGCCGTGCGCTTGCCCTCGGGCAGCGCGGGCAGGTGCGCGTCGAACTCGTTGCCCGGCGCGAAGCGGGAGAGCCGGTCTTCGCGCACGTTCAGCACCACCCATTGGTCGCTCAGGTCGACCACCGTGACCACCGCCACGCCCTGCGGCGAAAGCTCGCCGACCTTCGCCAGCACCTTGGCCACTTCGCCGGCCACGGGGCTGCGCAACTCGGTCTCGGCCTTGGCGGCTTCGGCCTCGGCCACCACGCCGGCAACCTGGCGGGCCTGCGCGCTGGCTGCGGCCTTGTCCTCGGGGCGGGCGCCGGTGCGCGCCATGTCGTACTGCGCCTTGGCCGCGATGGCTGCGTCGCGCGAAGCCTTCCAGTTGGCCTCGGCCTCGTCGCGCTTCTGGTCGGCCACCAGGCCGTCGCGCGCAAGTCCGTCGACGCGGCGGAACGAGGTCTGCGCGAGCTGCGCCGCGGTTTCTGCGCGCTGCCACTGCATGCGTGCCATCTCCACTTCCTGCGGGCGGGCGCCGTTCTGCGCCTTTTCGGCGACGGCCTGCGCGGCCTGTTCGGCGGCTGTGGCCTGCGCGAGCTTGGCACGCACCTCGGGGCTGTCCATGCGCACCAGCACCGTGCCGGCCTGGATGCGGTCGCCTTCCTTCACCGGCACCTCGGCGATGCGCGCCGTCACCTTGCCGGCGACGTCGGTTTCGCGCGCCTCCATCTGGCCCTGGAACACTTCCGGCGCCGGCCGCGAGGCGCGCCAGAAACCCCAGACGAGCAGCGCCAGCACGAGCAGGGCGGCAAAGATCGCGATCAGTTTTCGGGTCTTGGCACTCATCATCAATTCACCTTCACGTCGGCACGCGCGATGTAGTCGGAAAACTTCTCGGAAAGCCCCGCGCTCTCGAGCAGCTGCGCGAGCGCCTGGACGTAGTCGTTGGCGGCCTGCGCGCGTTCGGTCAGCACCTTGGCCTGGTTGGTCTCGGCGTCGATCAGGTCGAGCGTGGTGCTCGTGCCCTCGCGCAGGCCGGCGGTGCGCAGCTTCACGACCTCCTGCGCCAGCTCGACCGAAGCCTTCATCTCCAGGTACTGGCGCCGCGCGTTCTCCAGCGCGCGCCAGTTGCGTTCGACCAGCAGCGAGATGTCGCTGCGCGCCTGCGCGTCGGTGCGTTCGGCCTGTTCTACCTGCTTGAGCGAGGCGGCCGCGAGCTTGTCGCGGTCGACCGAGTCGTACAGCGTCCAGCGCACGCCGACGCCGGCAACCCAGTCGGCATTGCCGCTCTTGAGCTCGCGCGTGCCGAAGGCGATCACCTGCGGCCGGCGCAGCGCCTCTTCGCCTTCGTGCAACTGCTCGGCCTGCGATTTCTTGGCCGCGACCTTGTCAAGACCCGGGTGCCGCGTGAGCGCCGAGTCGATGAAGTAGTTCAGCGGCTCGATCGGCGTGCTGATGAGAAAGAGCGGCGTCTGCGGCGCCACGCTGCCGTCGGCGCGCACCGTGCGGGCCAGCGCGACGGACGCGAGCGCTGCGTCGTTCTCGGCCTTGCGCGCGTTGCGGCGCGCTTCTTCATACGCGGCGCTCGCCTGCAGCCGCTCGACGCGCGAGATCACGCCGGCCGCCAGCATCTTCTGCGCCGCCGAGTCGTGCTGGGCGATGGTGCGCTCGGCCTGCAAGCGCAGGGCGGCAGCGCGGCGTGCGAGCTGCGCGCCGAAGTAGCGCTGCACGAGCAGGGTGTCGACCTCGTGGCCGGCCTGTTCGGCATCGGCCTGCGCTTCGCGCGTCTGGGCCGACACGAAGCCGCGCACCGCGTCCGTCGCGCCGCCCACGTAGAGCGGCCAAACGGCCGAGATCGACGCGTTGGCGCCGGTGTCGTGGCGGTTGAGCGTGTAGCTGTTGGGCAGCTGCGGAATCGGCACCCGGGCGATCACGCTCTGGATGGAGGTCGGCAGCGAGGAACCGAGTTGCCCGAGCTTCTGGTTGAGCGGGTCGAGGTCGAGATTCAGGTTCGCGTTGTAGGCATAGGCCAGCCCCGAGACGCTGATCGACGGGCCGCCCAGGCCTTTGAGGCCCTGGCCCTGCAGTTCCTTCGCGTCGACGGCCGCGCGGGCGGCGGCCAGCTTGTCGGAGCGGTCGATCATGCGGGCGCGCGCGGCGTCGAAGCTGAGGGAGAGGGCGTCGTCGCGGCCGGCTTGCGGCTGGGTCTGTGCGAAGGCCGGGCTGCACAGCACGAGCAGCGCCGGCAGCAGGCTCGGCAGGAAGGGGCGAGTGGCGTGGCGGGTTCGTGTCGTCATCGTTTCAGCTGGCCTTGCGGCGCAGCAGGGCGTCGAGCTCCTGCTGCAGGATCACGGGGAACGCGGCCTGCACCGCGCCGGTGGCGAGCCCTCGTGCCTGTTCGAGCAGCTGGGCTGTCCGCCCGGCCTCGATGGCGTCGCCGCTCAGCAGGTTGTCGGCCAGCGTGCGCAGCCAGTGGCGCGCCACGGTGCGCAGCGTGCGGGCCATGGTTTCCTGCATGCTGATCGCTTCCTCCAGCGGCAGGCCGAGCGCGGCGAGCTGTTCGGCGATCTGGCCGAGCGCGGGGCTGAGCATCTGCACCTGGCCGTCGGGTAGTTCGCGCATCAGGCCGGCCTTGGTGGCGCGGGAGAGCAGGGCGGGCGTCATCTGGCCCTTCCACTTGGCGGCCAGCGCGTCGGCCGAGACCAACACCGGTGTTTCTTCGGCGAAGAGGCTGCCCGAAACGGAGCGGGCCACGGCCACCAGGTCGCGCCAGGCGGAGGCCGGCGCGCGGCCGAAGATGCGGCGGATGGCCTCGATGCCGAAACCCTGGTCGCGCAGTTCGCGGATCAGCGCGAGGCGCTGCGCATGCTCTTCGCCGTACAGGCCGAGCCGGCCGCGCAGCCTGGGCGGCGGCAGCAGGCCGGCGGTGGTGTAGGCGCGGATGTTGCGCACCGTCACGCTGGTGCGCGCCGCCAGCTCCTCGACGGAGAGTTCCTGGGCGGCATCGGTGACGGCTGGCGTGTTCATGTGACTGGCCGAATGTTACATCATCGATGTCACATAGACGTGCCTAGACCTGGATCGTCGGCTTGTAGTCCGCCGGCAGCACTTCGTTCCACTTGCCGAAGAGCGCCATCAGCCCGACGGCCACCGCACCCGACAGCAGCACAGCCCCGCAGGCATGCGCCCAGCCGTTGTCGAAGGCGCCGAACATCACGGCGCGGAAGGCCTGCACCACCCAGCTGAAGGGCAGCCAGCCGTGCACGTCACGGAAAAAGCCGGCCGAAAGCTCCACCGGCAGCACCCCGCCGCCGGCCGACAGCTGCAGCGTGAGCAGCAGCAMGGTGAGGATGCGGCCGAAATCGCCGAACACATGCAGGATCGCGAAAAGCACCACCAGGAACACCAGCGAGGCCAGCGCCATCGTCAACGCCAGCGCCGGCACGTTCGGCGCCTGCACCCGCAGCACGCCGACCAGCGTCGCCAGCACCAGCGCCACCTGCAGCAGCACGATGAGCGCCGGCATGGTGATCTTGCCCAGCGTCTTCGCGAGCTTCGGATAGTGGCTGTGCTCCGACAGCACGATGCGGATGTTGAACAGGTAGCCCGCCATCACCGCGCCGATCCACAGCGCCACCGACACCATGTTGGGCACGAAGGCGCTGCCGTTGTTGGCCACCGGCGCCACCACTTCGACCTTGGGCTCGACCGAGTCGGCCAGCCCCGAGGCGCTGCCCTGGATGCGGGTGATCGAAGCGGGCAGGGCGGCCTCGATGGTGCGCACGCCGGTCGACAGGCGCTCCGCGCCCTGGGCGAGCTGCGCGCCGCCCTGCACGAATTCGTCGAGCTTGCGGTCGGGCGGCAGCTTGCCGGACATGGTGTGGATGCCGGCGGCGAGCGCCGTCATGCCGTCGGTGAGCTTGACCACGCCGCCGTCGAGGGCCGTCGCGCCCGCCGCGAGCTTGTGGCTGCCGTCCTGCGCCTTCGTCATGGCGGCCTGCGCCTGCTCGATGCCGCCGCGCAGCTTGTCGGCGCCGGCCGCGAGCTCGCCCGCGCCCTTGGCGATGCGATCGCCCACGAAGGGGATGTCGGCGGTCTCCTTCTGCATCCTGCGCGCGCCGTCGCCTAGCTGGCCGGCGCCGCCTTCGAGCTGCTCGAGCCCGTCGCCGATCTGCGCGAGCCCGCTGCCAAGTTCGCGCTGGCCCGACGCGAGCTGCTGCGAGCCGGCCTTGAGCGCTCGCAGGTCGGCATCGGCCGGTAGCTTCGACTCGATGGTGCGGATGCCGCCGTTGAGCTGCTTGAATCCGCTGCCCACCTGCTGGGCCGCCGCGCCGTAC
Source organism: Variovorax sp. CAN15 (assembly GCF_030462475.1). Taxonomy (GTDB): domain Bacteria; phylum Pseudomonadota; class Gammaproteobacteria; order Burkholderiales; family Burkholderiaceae_C; genus Variovorax. The sequence goes on along the minus strand of NZ_JASMRZ010000006.1, from coordinate 162,273 downwards.
TGGGCGGCGCCGCTGGCCAGCGCCTGGCTGCCGTCGCGCAGCTCCATCAGCGCTTGCTTGAGCTTGTCGAGCCGTGCCTGCGAGCCGGACGCTGCGCTAAGCACCAGCCCCCAGCGCTGCTCGTTGAGCATCTCGTTGACCTGGTGCCCCAGCTCGCCCGCGAAGCGCCGCGCCAGGCCGGCCGAGCTGTAGTTGTTGCCCTCGGAGGTGTAGACCACGATCTGTCCCGCACCGCGCTGCGTGCCGGGCACCGCGTTGGCGCTGAAGTCGGGCGGGATCAGCAGTGCGAAGGCCAGCGTGCCGCGCCGCACCTCGGCGCGCGCGGCCTCGGCGTCGGTCATCGTGCGGAAGCCGAAGGCGCGCTTGTCGAGCAGGGTGTGCGTGAGCTCGTCGCCCACATTGACCGTGCGCGACATGTAGGTCACGCCCTGGTCCTGGTTGACGATGGCGGCGGGCAGGTCGGCCGTGTGGCCGGCCGGATCCCACACGCTTGAGAGATAGATCAGCGCATAGATCGCAGGCACCACGCCGACCGCCACCACGGCCAGCAGGATGCGCGGAAAGCGCCGCACGATCGCCAGCTCGGCCCGGGCGATGGCCCAGGTGCCGACGAACAGTGCCTGGAGGTATCGCATGGGGCTAGGAGGCTGCCTGCAGCGCCATGGCGGTGGGTCGCGCGAAGAAAGCGCTGGTCAGCCCGGCTTTCGCTGCGCGGGGTCGTAGAAGAACTGCTCTTCGGCGATGCGGTCGCCTTCCCAGCGCTGCCAGGCGATTTCTTCCATGCGCATCCTGCCGCCGCCCTTGAACGTGAACTCGAATATCCAGTGGATCGCCACGTGGTCGCCGTTCACCAGCACCGGCCGCACGCAGGTGGAGACCACCGTTTCGGTGCGGTCGAGCACGGCGGTTTCCTGCGCCACCAGCGTGCTGCGGCCGCGCCGGGGCTCGGCCTGGTTCTCGCGCATGGTGGCATCTTCGGTGTAGTAGTCCTCGATGGCCTTGGCATGCGCGCCGCCTTCGACGGCGGCGATGAATGATTCGAGTCGTTCGGGCGTGGGCATTCTCAGGACTTTACTTTGACTTCGACGCGGCGTGCCTCCGAAGCCGGGCCATCGGCCTGCGACTGCTCGGGCTTGGCCAGCTCGATCTTGTCGGCGGGAGCGCCGGCTGCCTTGAGCGCATCGCTCACGGCCATCGCACGCTGCTTGGCGAGTTCGGCGTTCTTCGCCGGATCGCCGCTGGCGTCGTGGTAGCCGCTCACGAGCACGGTGCTGCCGCTCTGCACGGCCTTGATGACGTCGGCCAGCGCCTCCTTGGCGTTCGGCGCCACTTCGGAACTGGCGCTCGCGAAGTAGAACTTCACGACGCCGTTCTCCACCTTGACCGCGGCGGCTTCGGCGGCCGATACGGCGCCCGATGCAACCACTGCGGCAGGCGTCGTCGGAGCCATGGCCGCCGGCGCCATCGCGGCGGGCGGTGTCTCGACCTTCGCCGGAGCCGCGGCAGCCGCATCGCCCGCATGGAACTTCACCACCAGCGGCACGATGAGCAGCGCCACGATGTTGATGATCTTGATCAGCGGGTTCACCGCCGGGCCGGCCGTGTCCTTGTAGGGGTCGCCCACGGTGTCGCCGGTGACGGCGGCCTTGTGCGTCTCGCTGCCCTTGCCGCCGAAGTGGCCGTCCTCGATGTACTTCTTGGCGTTGTCCCAGGCGCCGCCCCCCGTGCACATGCTGATGGCGACGAACAGGCCGGTGACGATGGTGCCCATCAGCAGCCCGCCCAGCGCCTTCGGCCCCAGCACCAGGCCGACGACGATCGGCACCAGCACCGGCAGCAGCGAGGGGATCATCATTTCCTTGATGGCCGCGCCGGTCAGCATGCCAACGGCCTTGCCGTACTCGGGCTTGCCGGTGCCTTCCATGATGCCGGGGATGTCGCGGAACTGGCGCCGCACTTCCTCCACCACCGCGCCGGCCGCGCGGCCCACGGCCTCCATCGCCATCGCGCCGAACAGGTAGGGAATCAGCCCCCCGATGAAGAGGCCGACGATCACCATCGGATCGCTCAGGTTGAAGCTGATCGCCTGGCCGAAGCTCTCCAGCTTGTGCGTGTAGTCGGCGAAGAGCACCAGCGAGGCCAGGCCCGCCGAGCCGATGGCGTAGCCCTTGGTCACCGCCTTGGTGGTGTTGCCCACAGCGTCGAGCGGGTCGGTCACGGCGCGCACGCTGTCGGGCAGCTCGCTCATCTCGGCGATGCCGCCGGCGTTGTCGGTGATGGGGCCGTAAGCGTCCAGCGCCACCACGATGCCGGCCATGCTCAGCATCGACGTGGCGGCCACGGCAATACCGTAGAGGCCAGCCAGCGAGTAGGCGGCCAGGATCGCGATACAGACGAAGATCACCGGCCAGGCGGTGGAGCGCATCGACACGCCCAGGCCCGCGATGATGTTGGTGCCGTGGCCGGTGGTCGAGGCCTGCGCGATGTGCTGCACGGGCTTGTACTGCGTGCCGGTGTAGTACTCGGTGATCCACACCAGTGCGGCCGTCAGCGCGAGGCCCACGAAGCAGGCGCCGAACAGCTTCAACTGGCTGCCGCTGGCGGCGATGGCGTTGTCGGGAATCAGCCAGCTGGTGACGAACCAGAAGGCGATCAGCGACAGAATGCCCGACACCGCCAGCCCCTTGTAGAGCGCCGGCATCACGTTGACCATGCCCGGCGAGGCCTTCACGAAGAAGCAGCCGATGATCGACGCGATGATCGACACGCCGCCCAGCGCGAGCGGATACAGCACCGCGTTGGTGGGCGCCGCCGCGACCATCAGCGCGCCCAGCACCATGGTGGCGATGAGCGTCACGGCATAGGTTTCGAACAGGTCGGCCGCCATGCCGGCGCAGTCGCCGACGTTGTCGCCCACGTTGTCGGCGATCACGGCGGGGTTGCGCGGATCGTCCTCGGGGATGCCGGCTTCCACCTTGCCCACCAGGTCGGCGCCGACGTCGGCGCCCTTGGTGAAGATGCCGCCGCCCAGCCGCGCGAAGATCGAGATCAGCGAGGAGCCGAAGGCGAAGCCGATCAGCGGATTGAGGGTGGCAGCGAGGCTGTGGCCCGCTGCCGGCGTGCTGCTGCCGATCAAGACCCAGTAGAAGGCCGACACGCCCAGCAGGCCCAGGCCCACCACCAGCATGCCGGTGATGGCGCCGCCGCGGAACGCGACGTCCAGCGCCGGGCCGATGCCGTGCGTGGCCGCCTGCGCGGTGCGCACGTTGGCGCGCACCGAGACGTTCATGCCGATGAAGCCGCAGGCGCCGGAGAGCACCGCGCCCACGATGAAGCCGGCGGCGGTGGTGAGGTCGAGGAACACGGCGATCAGGATCGCGAGCACGATGCCGACGACGGCGATCGTGCTGTATTGCTTGGCGAGGTAGGCCGAGGCGCCGGCCTGGATGGCCGCCGCGATCTCCTGCATGCGGGCGTTGCCCGCGTCCTTCGAGAGAATCCAACTTCGGGCCCAGAAACCGTAGGCCACGGCCACGAGACCGCAGACGATGGCCAGTATCAGGGGGGTGTTGCCGATCATGCTTTGCTTCTCCATTCGTTCGTTGTGACTAGTGGAGACGGACAGCACGGGCCCTTTGCGTGCAACGCGTACGGGACCGTGATTTCCGCCGCGTTGCTTCCTCGAAGCTCACTGCACCGGGGGTGCGGAGCCGATTGGCCAACGGTCGCAATTTACAGGCAAAAACAGATGCGTGTGCGACCGGCCGGTGACACGGAAAGTAAACTCAGGGTTTGTCCCCGTCTCTCCCATACTTTTCAACTACTCGAAAAACGTCATGTCCTTCGACAAAGTTTCCCCCGGCAAGAACCTGCCCGATGCCTTCAACGTCGTGATCGAAATCCCGATGAACGCCGATCCGATCAAGTACGAAGTGGACAAGGAATCGGGCGCGATCTTCGTCGACCGCTTCATGACGACGGCCATGTACTACCCCGCCAACTACGGCTACGTGCCGCAGACCCTGTCGGGCGACGGCGACCCGGTCGACGTGCTGGTGATCGCGCCGTACCCCCTGCTGCCGGGCGTGGTGGTGCCGTGCCGCCCCCTGGGCATCCTGATGATGGAAGACGAAGCCGGCGTCGACGGCAAGGTGCTCGCCGTGCCCACCGACAAGGTGCTGCCCATCTACAGCCACTGGAAGTCGGTGGACGACGTGAACCCGATGCGCCTGAAGGCCATCAGCCACTTCTTCGAGCACTACAAGGACCTGGAAGCCGGCAAGTGGGTCAAGGTGCTGGGCTGGGAAGGCATCGATTCGGCGAAGAAGGAAATCCTGGACGGCGTCGCCAACTACAAGAAGTAACTTATTCGTTCTCGAAGGGCGAGCGGCGCGGGTCGCGCACGAGGCTGCCAGCCAGCGACGGCGCGCAGCCCGGCCCGTCCGAGACGCTGACGCGGTCGGTGTCGAACTGGAGCGTGCGGGTGCAGCCCCCGGCCTCCCGTACCACGAGGCGCCGCTGCCCGTCGAGCACGTTCTTGCCCTGCAGCAGCATGTTGCCGCGCGGATCGGGGCAGACGTAGAGATCGATGCTCAGCGTGCCGCCCACCTCGGGCGTCACATCGAGGAAGCGGCCGTCCTTCGGGCACCGGCCCTCCACATAGCGGCCCATCCATTGCAGCAGAGGGTGGCTCAGGTAGTTGATGCGCCGCTCGTAGTCTTCCTTCAGGCAATCCGCGTTGCCCTTGCATTCGCGGTTGCGAACCGCGATCCAGTCGCGCTGGTCGCGTTTCAGGAGGGTGGGCCACTGGCCGGTGCCGGGCATCTCGACCTGCCGCTTGTAGAGCGCCGCCATTGCTTCGTCCTGCCGCGACAGGCCGGGGTCGGCGCAGATGGCCTTCTCGGTGGCGTTGCCGGCCTTGGCGCAGTCGAAGCTGGCGGCCATGGCCCACGAGCCGGCCGTCATGAAGCACAGTGCCGCGACGGCCCGGCGTGTGAATGTCTGCATGCTGGGGTCTCTCCTCGAAGCCGATGCTAGAAGAGACCCGGAGCGCCGTCGATGTGCCAAAAGGACAAGGGCGCTATGCCCTTGGACAGAGAGGCAGGCGTGTCAGCCGCGAACCGCGTCGCCGGCCAGCCGCATCCATTCGCGATTGACCGAGCGTGCGTGCGAGTTCCAGTGGCGCGCGGCCTGCTGGAGCTCGTCCCACTGGCGCTGCGCGCCGGCGGCATCGCCTTGCTGGGCGAGCCATGCGATGTAACGGGCGCGGGCCTCGACGGTGTTGTAGCGGCTGAGCGCGTCTTCGAAGGCTGCGCGTGCTTCGGCCTGCTGGCCGTTGGCGGCGAGGGCGCGTGCGGTGAGCACTGCCACTTCGTCCTTGCGATAGTCATCGCGCGTGGAGCGCAGCGTCTGCASCGCCTGCAGGGCGTCGCTCCCGGCCGTGGCTCCGCCTGCGGCGAGCAGGGCGCTGGCCAGGCCGAACTGCAACTCGGGGTCGGAGGCCAGCGGGCCCTTCAGTGCATCGCGGTAGTGGCCGACGGCATCGGCGGCCTGGCCCTTGTCGAGCGCGGCCTTGGCGAGGCGCAGCTTGTTCTGGGCGGTGGGAGCGAGGTCGTAGGCTTCGGAAGCGGCGCGGTACTCGCGCTCGGGGTCGATGAAGCCGATGGCCGCAGTCGCCACCTTGCCGGCGGTGCGTTGCATGCGCGAGGCGGGCAGGTACTCGACCACGAAGTACACGATGCTGCCCAGAAGCGGAAAGCTGAAGAGGATAAGCAGCCAATACATCTGCTTGCCGTGGCGCATCGCATGCACGGCGAAGAACAGCGCAATGAGGATGTGCAGGCCCAGTCCGAGGAATGGCATCGATTTCTCTCTGAGTTGTTGTGGATGTCGGGCGCTTTTATAGCAGTCCCGAATGGCACTCAGACTGACTTGAAGGGGCTGCGCTCGCCCAGGTGGTCCATGTAGTTCTCGATGCCCGCGCCCTCGCGTTCGAGAAAGCGCTCCACCGCGTCGGCGAAGGACGGATGTGCCAGCCAGTGGGCGCTGGTGGTCTTCACCGGCATCAGCGCGCGTGCCATCTTGTGCTCGCCCTGTGCGCCGCCCTCGAAGCGCTKCGCGCCATGCTCGATGCACCAGGCCAGCGGCTGGTAGTAGCAGGCCTCGAAGTGCAGGCAGTCGACGCGCTCCATCGCGCCCCAGTAGCGGCCGTAGGCCACCAGTGGCCTGTCGGGCTGCGTCGAGAGCGCGATCAGGCTGCTCGCCATGGGCTTGCCGTCGCGCTCGGCGATGAAGAGCAGCCAGGCCTCGGGCATCGTGTCGGCCATGCGCCGGAAGAAGTCGCGCGTGAGGTAGGGCGGGTTGCCGTGTTCGCGGTAGGTGCGCTCGTAGCAGCGGTAGAAGAAATCCCAGTCGGCCTTGCCGATGTCCGCGCCGCGCGACCAGCGGAAGCTCACGCCGGCATCGGCCACCTTGCGGCGCTCCTGGCGGATCTTCTTGCGCTTGTCGTGGGAGAGGCTGGCGAGGAAGGCGTCGAAGTCGGGGTACTGGGCGTTGGTCCAATGGAACTGGACTGTGTTGCGCAGCATGAGGCCTGAATCGGTGCATGCGGCGATGTCCGCATCCGCCCCGAAAAGAAGGTGCAGCGACGACAGCTCCAGCTGCTTGCACAGCGCGACGAGGCCCTGCACCAGCAGAGTGCGGCTTTCCGCGTCGCGCGCCAGCAGCCGTGCGCCGGGCACCGGCGTGAAGGGCACCGCCACCACCGCCTTCGGGTAGTACGCGAGCCCATGCTGCTCGTAGGCGTTGGCCCAGGCCCAGTCGAAGACGTATTCGCCGTAGGAGTGGTCCTTGACGTAGAGCGGGCATGCTGCCTGCAACTGCTCGCCTTGCCACAGCGTGACGAACTGCGGCATCCAGCCGCTCTCGGGCGTGGCGCTGCGGCTGTCGTTCAGGGCCGAGAGGTATTCGTGGCGCATGAAGGGCGACGGCTCGGCCTCGGCGGCCAGCAGCGCATTCCATGCTTCCGGGCTCACGTCCGACGGAGACGGCAGAACCCGAATGACATAATCGTTCAAGCCTTTTTCTTCCTTCTGTATGACGCTCAAGCTCGCCATCGCGCAACTCAATTTTGTGGTGGGCGACCTCGCCGGCAACGCGAAAAAGATCGTCGATGCCGCACGCGATGCCCATGCCCAGGGTGCGCGCCTCTTGCTGACGCCCGAACTCTCGATTGCCGGCTACGCGGCCGAGGACCTGTTCCTGCGCCCCGCCTTCACCGAAGCGTGTGATGATGCCGTGAAAGGCATCGCCGCCGCTCTGGCCGACCTCAAAGACATGGTCGTGGTGGTGGGGCATCCGACCGGAGGCAGCCTGCGCAGCCGTTCGGTGGCGGTGCAGATGCGGCACAACGCGGCCAGCGTCATCAAGGAAGGTCGCATTCTCGAAACCTACGCCAAGCGCGAGCTGCCCAACTACCAGGTGTTCGACGAGCGCCGCTACTTCAAGCCGGGGCAGGGCACCTGCGTGTTCGAGGTGGAGGGCGTCTCGATCGGCCTGCTGATCTGCGAGGACGCCTGGTTCGACCAGCCGGCCGAACTGGCGCGCGAAAGTGGTGCGGAGGTGGTGGCGGTGATCAATGCCTCGCCCTATCACGTGGGCAAGGAAGGCGAGCGCGTCGCGCGCATGGCCGACCGGGCGCGGGCGGTGGGACTGCCGCTGGTCTATGCGCATCTGGTCGGCGGGCAGGACGAAGTGGTGTTCGACGGTGCCTCCTTCGCGCTGCAGGCCGACGGATCCACCGCGATGCAGGCCGAGAGCTTCCGGGAGAAGCTGGTTTTCGCGCAGCTTGAACGCAAGCCGCAGGGCGGCGTGAGCTTCGTGGCCGATCCGGCTGCCGTGGCGCCGCCGCGCGACGCCAAAGCCCAGCTCTGGGACGCGCTGGTGCTCGGGGTGCGCGACTACATCGGCAAGAACGGCTTTCCGGGCGCCATCCTGGGGCTTTCGGGCGGCATCGATTCCGCCTTGGTGCTCGCCATCGCGGTCGATGCGCTGGGCAAGGACAAGGTCCGCGCGGTGATGATGCCTTCGCCTTACACCGCCGACATCAGCTGGATCGACGCGCGTGACATGGCTGGCCGGCTGGGCGTGCGCTACGACGAGATTTCCATCAGGCATACCTTCGAGTCCTTCAAGGGTGCGCTGGCCGAGGAATTCAAGGGCCGGCCCGAGGACACGGCCGAGGAGAACATCCAGGCCCGCATCCGCGGCACGCTGCTGATGGGGCTGTCGAACAAGTTCGGCTCCATCGTGCTCACCACCGGCAACAAGAGCGAGATGGCCACCGGCTACTGCACGCTGTACGGCGACATGGCGGGCGGCTTCGCGGTCATCAAGGACCTGCTCAAGACCACGGTGTTCGCGCTGGCGCGCTGGCGCAACGCCCACGATCCGTACGGCACGGGCAGCGAGCCGATTCCCGAGCGGATCATCACGCGGCCCCCGAGCGCCGAGCTTCGGCCCGACCAGACCGATCAGGACAGCCTCCCGCCCTATGACATCCTCGACGGAATCCTGGCACGCTACATGCAGGACGACGAGGGCATCGACGAGATCATTTCAGCCGGCTACGAGCGCGCGGTGGTCGAGCGGGTGGCGCGGCTGATCAAGATCAACGAATACAAGCGGCGCCAGGCGCCGGTAGGCATCCGGGTCACCCATCGAAGCTTCGGCAAGGATTGGCGTTACCCTATCACCAGCAAATTCAACGAAACCGCCGGAGCGCAAAAACCATGAAGCAGATCACCGCCATCGTCAAACCCTTCAAGCTCGAGGACGTGCGCGAGGCCTTGGCCGAAGTGGGCGTCACCGGCCTGACCGTGACCGAAGTCAAGGGCTTCGGCCGCCAGAAGGGGCATACCGAGCTCTACCGTGGTGCCGAGTACGTGGTCGACTTCCTGCCCAAGATGAAGGTCGAAGTGGTCGTCAACGAGGCTGACGTGGAGCGCTGCATCGAGGCCATCGTCAATTCCGCGCGCACCGGGAAGATCGGCGACGGGAAGATCTTCGTGACCGGCGTGGAGCGCATCGTACGCATCCGTACCGGCGAGGAAAACGAAAACGCCGTGTAACTGGCTTGCCCCCAGGCTGCGTGCACTTCGTGTCGCTTCGCCTATCCCCTGCCGGGGGCAACACCTGAGCCCGGCAAAGCCGGTTCCTCGGTGTTTCTGGAATGACTTCCGGACTCTGCCCGATGATCAGAGGTTTTCCGAGAGCCTGTCCTCGCGCGGGTGCAGCGGCACCTCGGCGCGCAGCGCGGTGAGCAGTTCGGGCACGTCGGTGCCGGTGCGGATCAGGCTCATCTGCCACTCGCCCATGAAGCCCTCGCGCACGCTGTGCGCCAGGAAGCTCAGCAGTCCGTCGTAGTAGCCGGCGGTGTTGAGGATGCCGGTGGGCTTGTCGTGGTAGCCGAGCTGGCGCCAGGTCCAGATCTCGAACAGTTCCTCGAAGGTGCCGATGCCGCCCGCCAGGGCGACGAAGGCGTCGGCGCGTTCGCCCATCATGGCCTTGCGCTCGTGCATGGTGTCGACCACGTGCAGCTCGTCGCACAGGGGGTTGGCCAGTTCCTTGTCGACCAGCGCCTTGGGAATGATGCCGACGACGCGGCCGCCGGCCTGGCGGGTGGCTTCGGCCACCGTGCCCATCAGCCCGGTGCGGCCGCCGCCGTAGACCAATTGGCCGCGACGCTGGCCGATCCATTGGCCGACCGCCTGCGCGGCTTGAGTGAATTCAGGGCGCTCGCCAGGACGCGAGCCGCAGTACACACAGATCGAAAATTCAGGAGTCATCCCGCCATCATGCCGCAGGCGGTGGGCCGTCTCATGACATGAAGCGCTGCCATAGCGCAGCCACCCAGATGCCACCGCACAGTGTGAGCGACAGCAGCACGGCGGCGCTGCCCATGTCCTTGGCGCGCTTGGAGAGGTCGTGCCATTCCGGTCCGATGCGGTCGATGGCGGCTTCCACGGCGGTGTTGAGCAGCTCCACGATCATCACGAGGATGGCGCTGCCCGCGAGCAGTGCCACTTCGACCCAGCTGCGCCCCAGCCAGAAGGAGGCTGGAATCATCACGATCGACAGGATGGCTTCCTGCCGGAACGCGGGCTCGCTCCAGCCGGCGCGCAGACCGTGCAGGGAGATCAGCGTGGCATGCCAGACGCGCTCGAAGCCCTTGCGGGCCTTCTGCGGGTTGACGGCGGGATCGGGAAGCTTTGGTTTCGGCACGGCACTCATCGGCGGCTCATCGGTTTGGAGGTGATGAGCCGTGTACCGGCCCAGGCGTCGTGCCAGAACTGGCGGTCGGGGTGAAAGCGTGCCAGCAGGGCCCAGATGGCCACCCAGCCGAAGATCAGCACGGTCGATTCGCCGCCCGACAGCTTGAAGGGCGCAATGGCTGCCAGCGGCGGCAGGAACCAGACCCAGCTCAGCAGATAGCGCGCGAGTGCCCGGCGCTGGCTGATGGACCGGCCGTGCACGTCGACGATGCGGATGTTCCAGGTTTTCATGGCGAGGGTCTGGCCCTTGGTCCAGAACCAGACGAAGTACACGCCGAATACAACGAAAAGAAAAGCCTGGAACAGATGGCGCCGCGAATCCATGGCGTCGCGCATCTGGCCCAGCGTACTGAAGAGCCAGCCCGAGACGAACACCACCGCGAACAGGAGCATGCCTTCGTAGAGCCAGCAGGCCATGCGGCGCCAGAGGCCGGGCACTATCGAAACAGGAGCGCTGGTTGCGGAAGGGGAGGGCGAGGCGGGCTGGTCGGAGCCCGAAGCTTCGGGAGAAATGGAAACCATCGAAGCCTTGCGGTCAGGGGGCAGAGGAGGTCGGCTGCTCGGTTGCCGACGATGGTGCCGGCACCTGGGCTTCAGCAGGGACCGGGGGAGCCACGGCGCTCGATGGGGCAGGGGCCGCCGGGATGACGGAAACAGCCGGCGTTGTTGCGGCCGCAGCAGTAGCAGGGGCACGATCCGGCGGCGAGGCCACCAGGACAGTCGCGGCTGGCGCGGGTGGGGGCGCCAGCAGGATGCGGGGGGGGTGTTGTCCACCGGGGGTCGCGGCGGGTACCGGCACGAGTTTCTGGGAGGAAACCGGTCGCACAGGAATTGCGGCGCCGCGTGGTTTCGGTGGAGCGCGTTCGGCGAGCTTGCGCTTTTCTTCTTCACTCAAGGCTTGATATTGCTCCCACTTCACCTTGCGCTCGTCGGGCGGAATGCGTTTGACCTCTGCGAAGTTCAGGCGGGCCTGGGCGCGCTGCTGATTGCTCAGGGCCGCCCATTCGATCATGCGGCTGTGGAGGGTGGTCTGATCGTGCGCGGACATGCGCGCGAAGTTGCGCGAAAGCGCCAGCCACTTCTTCTTTTGCCCAATGTTCAGAGTGTTCCAGTGCGACCCGAGCGGTTTCAGCGCCTGCTGTTGCTCCGCCGTGAGCTCGCTCCAGAGGGGCTTGGTCGGAGAGACTGCCTTCGGACTGGTGGCCGGCGCGGAGCTGCTGGCCGTGGTGGGGCTGCCGGTGGCCTTGGATGCAGCTTCGGAGTGGGGCTGGGCGCAGGCAACCGTCAGGCCGAAGGCCGCGACAGCAAACGCACCTGCCCAAACGACTGCGCCCGCCGGAAGCGGGCGCAACGGGCGGGGGCTGTTCGCGCTGGAGGTGGAGCGGCGTCGCATTCGATCGATGAAGGTTCAGTCGGAGGCGTTATCGGCCTTGAGGAATTGGGCGAAGCCAGGGTCGGTATAGGCTGCGGGCGGCAGGTCGCCGGTCAGCAGTGCGGAATCTACCTCGGCCAACTCGCTGGCGCGATCGTCGTCTTGCATCACGCTGATGGTGATCAGGCCGGCAACGAGGGCGATCAATGGCACCACGGAGCCGATGCGAGTCCACCAGCCGCCGCCCATCGTGAGCGTATGGCCCGACTGCGCCACCACGGGGGCGGCCCTCAGTTGCGGGGCCTGCTTGCGCGCCGCCACGGCCTGCGCGCGCGCCACGCGCAGCCGTTCGCCGATGTCGTGCGGCAGCTCCCGGTTGCCGGCCGAAAGGCGGGCGGCCAGGCGCTGGCCAAACTGGTCTTCGGCGACGGTGTTGATTGAGGTTGGAACCTTAGTGTTCATGGCGATATTCCCTTGGCCTTGAGCGCCTTGCTCAGAGCGTGAACGGCTCGCGAACAATGGGTTTTGACGCTGCCCTCGGAGCAGCCCATCGCAGCGGCCGTCTCTGCGACGTCCATTTCCTCCCAGTAACGCATCAGGAAAGCCTCGCGTTGACGGCCTGGCAGTGCTGCGATCTGTTCCTCGATTTCCTGGAAGATCTGGGCGCGGCGGGTCGTGTCCTCAGCGCTCTCCGACTCCCTGGAGTCGGCCGGCGAGACGAAGTTCTCCAGCAGGTCGAAATCTCCGTCGTCATCGACCGACTCGAAATCGCTGAGGTTGGAGAAGAGGGCGCGCCTGGTTTTCTGGCGGCGGAACCAGTCGAGCGTGCAGTTCGACAGGATGCGCTGGAACAGCATCGGCAGCTCGGCCGCGGGCTTGTCGCCGTAGTGCTGGGCCAGCTTCATCATGCTGTCCTGCACGATATCGAGGGCCGCTTCTTCATCCCGCACGTGATAGACCGAGCGCTTGAAAGCGCGTCGTTCGACGCTTTTCAGGAAGTCGGAGAGTTCTTGTTCAGTGGCCAAGCGAGAGGGGGCGCGCAGGGCGCGCCGCGTGGGAATGGGGTCTAGCGATCGCTACGTTTATCGCCGCGGATTATGCCTTTGTGGCTTTACAGGGCAGCTGAAGCGAATATGAACGCCCGGAAATGTCATAATCCGGGCTGCAAGTCAAAAGGCAAACGGGTCACGGTCCGGCGGAACATCAGTCCGTCCATGGCTTTGGCCTCAAGTCCTGGCGCGACCTCACAAGGGTTGGCAAGGGGCACCCAAGGTATTTCGTTCCCGAAATAAACAAAGGTTGATCATGGAAATCTCCAAGGCGGAAATCGTCTCCGCAGCCGCTGCGTCCGCTGGCGCCGGCAACTCGACTCAAGAACTCATGGGCGCCGAAGTGCTGGTCAAGGCACTGCAGGCCGAAGGCGTCCAGTACGTCTGGGGCTATCCGGGCGGCGCGGTTCTCTACATCTACGACGCGTTCTACAAGCAGGACACCATCCAGCATGTGCTGGTGCGCCATGAGCAGGCCGCCGTCCATGCGGCCGACGGCTATGCCCGCGCAACCGGTGAAGTCGGCGTGGCACTGGTCACCTCCGGTCCCGGCCTGACCAATGCGGTCACCGGCATCGCGACGGCGTACATGGACTCGATCCCGATGGTGATCATCTCGGGCCAGGTGCCGACGGCGGCCATCGGTCTCGACGCCTTCCAGGAATGCGACACGGTCGGCATCACCCGCCCCATCGTCAAGCACAACTTCCTCGTCAAGGATCCCAAGGATCTGGCCATGACGATGAAGAAGGCCTTCCACATCGCTCGCAGCGGCCGTCCGGGCCCCGTGGTGGTGGACGTGCCCAAGGACGTCTCGTTCAAGAAGATCCCGTACGCAGGCTATCCCGACAAGGTCGAGATGCGCTCGTACAACCCGGTGCGCAAGGGTCACGGCGGGCAGATCCGCAAGGCGCTGCAGCTCCTGCTGGCCGCCAAGCGCCCCTACATCTACACCGGTGGCGGTGTGCTGCTGGGCAACGCCTGCAACGAGCTGCGCACGCTGGTCGACATGCTGGGCTACCCGGTCACCAACACGCTGATGGGCCTGGGTGCTTATCCGGCGAGCGATCGCAAGTTCCTGGGCATGCTGGGCATGCACGGCACCATCGAGGCCAACAACGCGATGCAGAACTGCGACGTGCTGCTGGCCGTGGGCGCGCGCTTCGACGACCGCGTGATCGGCAACCCCAAGCACTTCGCGCAGAACGAACGCAAGATCATCCACGTCGACATCGACCCGTCGAGCATCTCCAAGCGCGTGAAGGTCGACATCCCGATCGTCGGCGACGTGAAGGACGTGCTCACCGAGCTGATCTCGATGATCCGCGAGAGCACCGCCAAGCCGGACGCAGGTGCTCTGGCCGACTGGTGGAAGACCATCGAGGCATGGCGTTCGCGCGACTGCCTGAAGTACGACCGCGGCAACAAGGACGTGATCAAGCCGCAGTACGTGGTCGAGACCCTCTGGAACATGACCAAGGACGCCGACACGTACATCACGTCGGACGTCGGCCAGCACCAGATGTGGGCAGCCCAGTACTACCGCTTCGACGAGCCGCGCCGCTGGATCAATTCGGGCGGCCTGGGCACCATGGGCGTGGGCATTCCCTACGCCATGGGCATCAAGCTCGCGAAGCCCGATTCGGAAGTGTTCACCATCACCGGCGAAGGCTCGGTGCAGATGTGCATCCAGGAACTCTCCACCTGCCTGCAATACAACACGCCGATCAAGATCTGCTCGCTCAACAACCGCTACCTGGGCATGGTGCGCCAGTGGCAGGAGATCGAATACTCCGGCCGCTACAGCCACAGCTACATGGATGCGCTGCCCAACTTCGTGAAGCTCGCCGAGGCCTATGGCCACGTCGGCATGCTGATCGAGCGTCCACAAGACGTGGAGCCGGCGCTTCGCGAGGCGCGCAAGCTCAAGGACCGCACGGTGTTCATGGACTTCCGCACCGACCCGACCGAAAACGTGTTTCCGATGGTGAAGGCCGGCATGGGCATCACCGAGATGCTGCTGGGTTCCGAAGATCTCTGACCGATCGACGGAACGGACATTCGCTCAACTCTTAACTACTGACGAATCTATTGCCCGCCAAGCCCGCGCATTACCGTGCACGGGGGAGGGCGGCGAAAAGAGGAGTCACGCAAAAATGAAACACATCATCGCAGTGCTGCTGGAGAACGAGCCGGGTGCTCTTTCCCGCGTGGTGGGCCTGTTCTCGGCCCGCGGCTACAACATCGAATCGCTCACGGTGGCGCCCACGGAGGACGCGAGTCTCTCGCGCATGACCATCGTCACCACCGGCTCGGACGACGTGATCGAGCAGATCACCAAGCACCTGAACCGCTTGATCGAAGTGGTGAAGGTCGTCGACCTGACCGAAGGCGCCTACACCGAGCGCGAGCTCATGATGGTGAAGGTGCGCGCGGTCGGCAAGGAGCGCGAGGAGATGATGCGCATGGCGGAAATCTTCCGCGGCCGCATCATCGACGTGACGGACAAGAGCTACACCATCGAACTCACCGGCGACCATGGCAAGAACGACGCTTTCCTGGAAGCGATCGAGCGTAGCGCTATCCTCGAGACTGTCCGCACCGGTGCCAGCGGCATTGGGCGCGGCGAGCGCATCCTGCGCGTGTAGGAGGGTGAAGGCGCCCTCAGTTCATACGTTCATCCACACATGAGGCAAGAGTGATGCGAGGTCTGCTTGGTTTCGACAGGATGGTGACCCCGGCGATCGTCCGGGTGCTCTACTTTCTCGGCCTGCTGGGCGTGCTCGTGCTGGCGGTGGCCGCGCTGTACCAGCGGCAGTACCTGCCGGCCTTCACGGTCCTGATCTTCGGCGCCATCGGCGTTCGCATCTACAGCGAGCTGCTCATCGTGCTGTTTCGTATCCACGACAGCCTCGTGTCCATCAACCAGCAAATGAAGGACCGGAATTCCTCCGGCCTTTGAGTGAAGTGCATCCCCGCGCGGATGCTCGAGATTTTTTAGGAGAGATACACATGAAGGTTTATTACGACAAGGACGCTGACCTGAGCCTCATCAAGGGCAAGACGGTTGCAATCATCGGTTACGGCTCGCAAGGCCATGCGCACGCGCAGAACCTGAACGACAGCGGCGTCAAGGTCGTGGTCGGCCTGCGCAAGGGCGGCGCTTCGTGGCCCAAGGTCGAGAAGGCCGGCCTGAAGGTCGCAGAAGTCGCCGACGCCGTGAAGGCCGCCGACGTCGTGATGATCCTGCTGCCCGACGAGCAGATCGCCAACGTCTACAAGAACGACGTCGCCCCCAACATCAAGGAAGGCGCTTCGCTGGTGTTCGCGCACGGCTTCAACGTGCACTACGGCTTCGTGCAGCCGCGCGCCGACCTCGACGTGTGGATGGTCGCTCCCAAGGCGCCGGGCCACACCGTGCGCAGCACGTACACCCAGGGTGGCGGCGTGCCCCACCTCGTGGCCGTGCACCAGGACAAGACCGGCAAGGCGCGCGACCTCGCGCTGAGCTACGCCACCGCCAACGGCGGCGGCAAGGCCGGCATCATCGAGACCAACTTCCGCGAAGAAACCGAGACCGACCTGTTCGGCGAACAAGCGGTTCTGTGCGGCGGCACGGTCGAGCTGATCAAGGCCGGCTTCGAAACGCTGGTGGAAGCCGGCTACGCGCCCGAAATGGCGTACTTCGAATGCCTGCACGAGCTGAAGCTGATCGTCGACCTGATCTACGAGGGCGGCATCGCCAACATGAACTACTCGATCTCGAACAACGCCGAGTACGGCGAGTACGTCACCGGCCCGCGCGTCGTGACGGAAGAGACCAAGAAGGTCATGAAGCAAGTGCTGAAGGACATCCAGACCGGCGAATACGCCAAGAGCTTCGTGCTGGAAAACGCTGCCGGCGCTCCCACGCTGATCAGCCGCCGTCGCCTGAATGCAGAGCACCAGATCGAAGTCGTCGGCGAAAAGCTGCGCGCGATGATGCCCTGGATCAAGAAGAACAAGCTGGTCGACCAGACCCGCAACTGATCTGCGAGCCGAAAGGGCGCTTCGGCGCCCGTTTCCCGAGGGCCACCCGTTGCGGTGGCCCTTTTGTTTGACGAGGGGCGCCACGGCCCCTGAACTACACTGCGAACCATGCGATTCAAAGATCAAGATGCTATCGAATGGATAGCTGCCAGCGCAGTGCCCATGAGGGACGGAGGCAATTTCAATGCATGACGACACGCTCCCCGACGATGTGCAGCCGCGCAAGCGCCGCAAGGGCATCTACATCCTGCCGAACCTGTTCACGCTGGCGGCGCTGTTCGGCGGCTTCTATTCGGTCGTGATGGCCATGAACGCGCGATTCGATCTTGCGGCGCTCGGCGTGTTCGCCGCGATGATCCTCGACAGCCTCGACGGCCGCGTCGCGCGCATGACCAACACGCAGAGCGCGTTCGGCGAGCAGATGGATTCGCTGTCCGACATGGTGTCGTTCGGCGCGGCGCCGGCGCTCATCGCCTACGAATGGTCGCTCAAGGGGCTGGGCCGCTGGGGCTGGATCGCGGCCTTCGTGTACTGCGCCTGCGCGGCGCTGCGGCTCGCGCGCTTCAACGTCAACACCGGCGTGGTCGACAAGCGCTGGTTCCAGGGCCTGCCGTCGCCCGCGGCCGCGGCGCTCGTGGCGGGCTTCATCTGGCTCGTGAACGAGTGGGGCAAGCGCGGCGGCGAGGTGCTCTATCTCTCGTGGACACAGATCACCTGGGTCACCTTCGCCTTCACGCTGTATGCGGGCCTCACGATGGTCACCAACGCGCCGTTCTACAGCTTCAAGGACATCCAGATGAAGAAGAGCGTGCCTTTCGCGGTGATCGTGCTGATCGCGCTGGGCATCGCCGTCATCAACATCCATCCGCCGACCGTCCTTTTCGGGCTCTTCGTCGTCTATGGCCTGAGCGGCTACGTGGTCTATGCGTGGCGCAAGGCCAAGGGCCAGCCGGCCAGTGTGATCAGCACCTCGACGGAAGAGCCCGACGAACGGGGCTTGCATAACTGAGCGCGGCTTGTGCTACATTCGTCAGCCTCATGACCAAGAT
The DNA here is from genome assembly GCF_030462475.1 of Variovorax sp. CAN15. Taxonomy (GTDB): domain Bacteria; phylum Pseudomonadota; class Gammaproteobacteria; order Burkholderiales; family Burkholderiaceae_C; genus Variovorax. The sequence goes on along the minus strand of NZ_JASMRZ010000006.1, from coordinate 144,443 downwards.
TTCGCTGCTGGCCCTACTAGCCCTCCCTCACGGGCGGAGACGGTAGCGCACGCGCAAATCCCTCACCACGGCCCGTTCGCACCAGCAACGGGCCGTTTGTTTTTTGGGGTTGCTGGTCGATTACCAACCATCCAAGAGAAATCGACATGCTCAAGCAACCTCAAAGCAAATATCGCGCGTTCGCCCCGATCGGCCTCAAGGACCGTACCTGGCCCGATGCCGTGCTGACCAAGGCGCCGATCTGGCTGTCGACCGATCTGCGCGATGGCAACCAGGCCCTGGTCGAGCCCATGGACATCGCGCGCAAGATGCGCATGTTCGAAACCCTCGTGGCCATCGGCTTCAAGGAAATCGAAGTCGGCTTCCCCTCGGCCTCGCAGATCGAATTCGACTTCGTCCGCAAGCTCATCGAGGAGGACCGCATCCCCGACGACGTGACGATCCAGGTGCTGACGCAGGCGCGCGACCATCTCATCGCCCGCACCTTCGAATCGCTGCAGGGCGCCCCGCGCGCCATCGTGCACCTCTACAACGCTGTGGCCCCCGTGATGCGCCGCGTGGTGCTCGGCATGGACGAGGACCAGATCGTCGAGCTCGCCAGCAGCCACGCCCGCATGTTCAACGCGTTCGCCGCCAAGCAGCCGAACACGCAGTGGACCTTCCAGTACTCGCCCGAGATGTTCTCGGGCACCGACGTCCACTTCTCGAAGCGCGTGGTCGATGCGGTGACCGAAGTCTGGGCGCCGACGCCCGAGCGCAAGTGCATCGTCAACCTGCCCACCACGGTCGAGCACTCCACGCCGAACATCTTCGCCGACATGATCGAGTGGATGCACCGCAACCTCGCGCGCCGCGACTCCATCGTGCTGTGCGTGCATCCGCACAATGACCGCGGCACCGGTACGGCGGCGGGCGAGCTGGCCCTGATGGCCGGTGCCGAGCGCATCGAAGGCTGCCTCTTCGGCAACGGCGAGCGTACCGGCAACCTCGACCTCGTGAACGTCGCGCTCAACCTCTACACCCAGGGCGTCTCGCCGGAGCTCGATTTCTCGAACATCGACGAGATCCGCGCCACGGTCGAGCATTGCAACCAGATCCCGGTGCACCCGCGCCATCCGTACGTGGGCGACCTGGTCTACACCTCGTTCTCGGGCTCGCACCAGGACGCGATCAAGAAGGCTTTCGCCGCGCGCAAGGACGGCGACATCTGGGAAATTCCGTACCTCCCCATCGACCCGAAGGACGTGGGTCGCAGCTATGAAGCCGTGATCCGCGTGAACAGCCAGTCGGGCAAGGGCGGCATGGCCTACCTGCTCGAGAGCGAATACGGCATCGAGATGCCGCGTCGCCTGCAGATGGAGTTCATGCAGTCGGTGCAGCGCGTGATGGACGTGGCCGGCAAGGAACTCACGGCCGCTGACCTCTGGCAGCTGTTCGTGCGCGAATACGGCATCGAAACGGCGCAAGCCCTCCAGCAGCGCGTGATCGAGGAAGAGGGCGAGGGCGCCGACGCTTCCGTGGTTCTGCGCGGCGACCTGGTCTGGGACGGTGAAGTTCGCGCCATCGAGGGCCGCGGCAACGGCCCCATCGACGCCTTTACCCAGGCGCTGAGCAAGGCCACCGGCCACACCGTTCGCGTGATGGACTACCACCAGCACGCCATTGGGGCGGGCGCCGATGCGAAGGCCGTGGCCTACCTGGAGCTGCGCGTGGACGAGAGCCAGACGCTTTTCGGCGTGGGCATGGACGCGAACGTGGTCACGGCCTCGCTGAAGGCGATCGTTTCGGGCGTGCAGCGTGCGCGTACCCGGGGCGCGCACAGCGCACAATCGGTGGTTGAAGTCGCCTGACGCTGAAGCGCTGGTCCGGTCCGGACGCGCAGGAAGGGCGCGTACGAAGGAGAACCACGATGACCGACCAGCTGATCATTTTCGATACAACCCTGCGCGACGGCGAGCAATCGCCGGGCGCCTCGATGACGCGCGACGAGAAGCTGCGTATCGCCAAGCTGCTGGAGCGGCTGAAGGTCGATGTCATCGAGGCCGGTTTTCCGGCCAGTTCGAACGGCGATTTCGAGGCGGTGAAGGCGATTGCCAACGCGATCAAGGATTCGACGGTGTGCGGCCTCTCGCGCGCCAACGACCGCGACATCGGGCGCGCGGCCGAGGCCCTGAAAGGCGCGGCCCGCGGGCGGATCCACACCTTCATCGCCACCTCGCCGCTTCACATGGAAAAGAAGCTGCGCATGTCGCCCGACGAGGTGCATGAGCAGGCCAGGCTGGCCGTGCGCTTCGCGCGCAACCAGATCGGCGACGTGGAGTTCAGTCCCGAAGACGGCTACCGCAGCGACCCCGACTTCCTGTGCCGCGTGCTCGAAACCGTGATCAACGAGGGCGCCACCACCATCAACGTGCCCGACACCGTCGGCTACGCCATTCCCGAGCTCTACGGCAACTTCATCAAGATGCTGCGCGAGCGCATCCCCAACAGCGACAAGGCGATCTGGTCGGTGCATTGCCACAACGACCTGGGCATGGCCGTGGCGAACTCGCTGGCCGGCGTGAAGATCGGCGGCGCGCGCCAGGTGGAGTGCACCATCAACGGCCTGGGCGAGCGCGCTGGCAACTGCTCGCTCGAGGAAGTGGTCATGGCAGTCAAGACCCGCAAGGACTATTTCGGCCTCGACCTGCGCATCGACACCCAGCACATCGTGGCCGCCAGCCGCATGGTCAGCCAGACCACGGGCTTCGTGGTGCAGCCCAACAAGGCGGTGGTGGGCGCCAATGCCTTCGCGCACGCCTCGGGCATTCACCAGGACGGCGTGCTCAAGGCCCGCGACACTTACGAAATCATGCGTGCCGAGGACGTCGGCTGGACGGCCAACAAGATCGTGCTGGGCAAGCTCAGCGGCCGCAATGCCTTCAAGCAGCGCCTGCAGGAGCTGGGCGTGACCATGGAGAGCGAAGGCGAGATCAATGCCGCCTTCCTGCGATTCAAGGAGCTGGCCGACCGGAAGTCGGAGATTTTCGACGAGGACATCCTTGCGCTGGTCAGCGCGGAAGAGGTGTCGAACGTTGGTGAGCAGTTTGCTTTCGTCTCTCTCTCCCAGCACAGCGAAACCGGCGAGCGCCCTCAGGCGAAAATCGTATTCACCGTCCAGGGCAAGGAAGTCACCGGCGAGTCAGACGGAAATGGCCCGGTTGATGCGTCCTTGAAGGCCATCGAGTCGCATGTCAAGAGCGGTGCAGAGATGGTTCTTTACTCTGTGAATGCCATCAGCGGCTCGACGGAAAGCCAGGGAGAAGTTACAGTCCGGTTACAAAACGCAGGGCGGGTGGTCAACGGTGTGGGTGCGGATCCGGACATCGTTGTCGCTTCGGCTAAGGCTTATTTGAGTGCGCTCAACAAGTTACAGAGCCAAGCTGAGAGAGTTGCGGCACAAGGTTAGGTTGTCGGGCGATCCTTGTTATTCGAATGAAGAAGAGGATGCAAGTAACTGATATTGCGTGTCTTTTTTGATTTCGATACACTGCGGTCCTCGTTTGTCGCCGCTGGAGATTTTTTAATGCCTGAAGCCCGCCTAAGCCGAGTTTCCAGCCAGCGGTTCCTGCCCGCTTTCAAAGCCATCGCCGTCGCGCTCTGCGCCACGGCGTTTTTGCTGCCTGGCGCCCAGGCCGCGAAGAAGGAAAAACCCGCCGCCAAGACCGCCGTCGCCGCCAAGAAGGCGAAGGGGCCTGTGCCGGTCGAAGTCAAGCGCGGCGCAGCGTCCTCGAAGACCGCCGTCGCCACCAAGCGCGGCGGCCGCGCCGAAAAGGCCAAGGCCGAACGTGCCGAGAAGGTGGTTCGCGGCGGACGCAACGTCGTCGCAACGATCCACAAGAAGAACGGCAAGACCGTGGTGGCGGTGCAGCGCCGCTCGGTGGTTCGCGTCGTGGAAGCGCCGCGCCAATCCTTCGGCCAGATGGCCGGCCTGCATGGAACCGAAGACGCCCTCGACCTGAAGTCGAGTGTCGCGCTGGTCATCGACCAGGACACCCACGAAGTTCTGCTCAGCAAGAACGACCACGCCGTGCTGCCGATCGCGTCGCTCACCAAGCTCATGACCGGCCTGCTCATCAGCGAGGCTCATCTGCCGAACGATGAACTCATCACCATCACCCAGGACGACGTTGACACCGAGAAGCGCAGCAGCTCGCGCCTGACGGTCGGCACGACGCTTTCGCGTGGCGAACTGCTGCACCTGGCGCTGATGTCGAGCGAGAACCGCGCAGCGCATGCGCTCGGCCGCACCTATCCGGGTGGCCTGTCGACCTTCGTGAGCATCATGAACGCCAAGGCCAAGATGCTCGGCATGAAGGACACGCGTTACGTGGAGCCCACCGGCCTGTCGAGCCGCAACCAGTCGAGCGCGCAAGACTTGGCGCTGCTGGTCAACGCCGCCTATGCCGATGCGACCGTGCGTTCGCTTTCCACCTCGCCTGAATACCAGGTCGAAGTCGGCAACCGCGTGCTGCAGTTCAACACCACCAACCGCCTCGTGAAGAGCCCCGATTGGGAGATCGGCGTGCAGAAGACCGGCTACATCTCCGAGGCCGGCCAATGCCTCGTGATGCAGGCCAGGGTGGCTGGCCGCAAGCTGATCATGGTGTTCCTGGATTCGGCAGGCAAGTTCAGCCGTATTGCCGATGCGGAGCGCGTGCGCCGCTGGGTCGAAGCCACGCATGCGGTCGGTTCGCCGGCGGCTTCGTCGCGCAACGCTGCGTACCAGGTGGCAGGCTGATCCTGCCTTCCAATAGAAAAACAGGCCCCGCGAGGGCCTGTTTTTTTGAGGGCGGCTGGCTGGGGCTTTGTCAGCCGCCAGCCGATGGTGAGGAACCACCGGAAGGCGACGGCGTGGCCGACATGCCTTCCTTGAACCCCAGCGCGCCCGAGATCTCGTTGGCCGTAGCCTGAAGCTTGGGCAGCCAGCCCTCGTCCAGGCGATCGGCTGGGGCGGAGATCGACAAACCCGCCACCAGCTTGCCCTGGTCGTCATAGATGCCGGCGGCCATGCAGCGCACACCCAGTTCCAGCTCTTCGTTGTCGCGGGCGATGCCGTATTGGCGCGCCTTCGACAACTCGCGCTCAAGCGCAGGCAGTTGGGTGATGCTGTTGCGCGTGTGGCCGGCCAGACCCGTGCGGGTAGCGTAGCTGCGCACGCGCTGCGGATCGTCCGCCGCCAGAAACAGCTTGCCGGTCGAGGTCAGGTGCAGCGCGGCGCGGCCGCCGATGGCGCGCACCACCTGCATGCCGGAGCGCTCACTGTAGGAGCGTTCGATGTAGACGATCTCGTCGCCCTGGCGCATGCTGAGGTTGACGGGCTGCTGCGTCAGCTTGTGCAGCTCGCGCATCGGGCCGAGGGCGGCGTCGCGCACGTTGAGCCGGCCCTTGACCAGGTTGCCGAGCTCCAACAGGCGCATGCCGAGCCGGTAGCTGCCGGCCTCGGGGCGATCGACGAACCGGCCGACTGCCAGGTCGTTGAGGATACGGTGCGTGGTTGACGGATGGAGCCCCGTCTTTTCGCTGATCTCCTTCAGCGAAATTGCGTCCTCGCGCGATGCCAGGACGTCGATCAGCGCAAACATGCGCTCAATCACCTGGATCACGGGAACGGCGGGAATGTCGGATTGGTTTTTTCTCATGGCGCTCTGCGGTGAAGACCGGGCGCCATTTTACCTTGTGAAATCGCCTGGTGCCTGCCAGCGGCCATCCAACAACACTTCATGCGGGGAAAAGCGCGCCTTGTAGTTCATCTTCGGACTGTGCTCGATCCAGTAGCCGAGGTAGACATGCGGCAGCCCCAGCTTGCGGGCCTGCTCGATCTGCCAGAGCACGCTGTAGGTGCCGTAGCCGGCGCTCGAGTCAGGCTCGTAGAAGGTGTAGACGGCCGAGATGCCATCGTTCAGCACGTCGAGGATCGACACCATTCGGAGAGCGCCCGCGCTGCCGTCCGGCAGGGTCTCGCGAAATTCCACCAGCCGCGAATTGACCCGGCTCTGCAAGAGGAACTGGGTGTACTGGTCGATACTGTCGTGGTCCATGCCGCCACCGGCGTGGCGGCCATTCTGGTAGCGCAGGTAGAGCTGGTAGTGCTCCGGCATGAAGCACAGCTTGAGCACGCGCGCCTGCAACTCCGCATGCTGCTTGAGCGCACGGCGCTGGCTGCGGGTGGGGCGGAAGGCATTCGCCAGCACGCGCAGCGGAATGCAGGCCCGGCAGCCGTCGCAGTAGGGCCGGTAGGTGAACATGCCGCTGCGCCGGAAGCCGCTGAGCACCAGATCGGAGTACGCGTCGTTGTGGATCAGGTGGCTGGGCGTGGCCACCTGCGAGCGGGCCTGCCGGTCGGGCAGGTAGCTGCAGGGGTAGGGCGCAGTCGCGTAGAACTGCAGCGTGTGAAGCGGGAGGTCCTTGAGGTGCGTCACGTCAGGGAAGGAGGTCGCGCTGAAAGGAGTTCGGACCAGTATACGGGCTCGAATCGCCACCGTGGGCCCTCTTCCCCCCGTGCCCCTGCCACGTGCGCGACGAAGCGCTTGCGCGGCATTTCGCGGGCGCCGAGGCTCGCGAGGTGGGCCGTGTTCTGCTGGCAGTCGATCATCCGCACGCCGAAGTGGCGGCATAGCGACACCAGAGCCGCCAGGGCGATCTTCGATGCGTCCGGACGGCGGGTGAACATCGACTCGCCGAAGACGGCGCGGCCCAGCGAAACGCAGTACAGCCCACCCGCCAGTTTGCCGCCGATCCAGGTCTCGACGCTGTGGGCGTGGCCGGCGCGGTGCAATTCCGTATAGGCCTTGACCATGTCCGGCACGATCCAGGTGCCCGACTGTCCGACCCGCGGCGAGCTCGAGCAGGCCCTGATGACCGCCGCGAAATCGTGGTCGATGCGCACCTCGCAGCCGGGCGCTTCCACGAAGCGCGCGAGCGTCTTGCGCAGCGATCGGTGCAGCCTGAACTCGTCCACCTGCAGCACCATGCGCGGGTCGGGGCTCCACCACAGGATCGGCTGGTCTTCGCTGAACCACGGGAAGACGCAGTTGCCGTAAGCCTGCATCAGAGTATCGACGTCGAGCGCACCGCCGGCGGCCAGCAGGCCGGGCACGGGGTCGGCCGTGCCCCAGGCCGAGGCGGGGTCGGGCAGGGCATCTCCGGGTTCGAGCCAGGGCAGTTGTTGCATGTCCATAGGTATACACGGCTTCGCAAACACCAATCCAGTGGGTGAAAATCGCTTCCAGCCGACATCGCGACCAGCATTCGGCCCACACGCCGCGGCACCACAAGACTCGCTGGAAACCCTATAGTGCACAGCTTGCATCCGCAGCACACACGAACAGATCAGGCAGGCCCGAGCGTGCGCCGGGGATAAGTACAAGAGGACAACGTTGACCACTGAACCCAACCCCACCCGCTTCGGCAGCGGCCAGGCAGTGCGCCGCCTGGAGGACGAAAGCCTTCTGTCGGGCGCCGGCCGCTACACGGACGACGTCACGCTGCCCGATCAGGCGCACCTCGTTTTCCTTCGATCCTCCTATCCGCATGCGCGCATCCTCGCCATCGACACCAGCGCCGCCGCCGCCATGCCCGGCGTGCTGCGCGTGATCACCGGTGCTGAAATGGCCGAGGCCGGCGTCAAGCCGCTGCCGGGCGCCGCCGGCTTCAAGCGTGCCGACGGCAGCGACAGCGCCAGCCCGCCGCGCCGTGCCATCGCCCACGAGCGCACCCGCTTCGTCGGCGAAGTGGTTGCGGCAGTGGTGGCCGACACCGTGCAGCAGGCGCGCGACGCGGCCGAAGCCATCATGGTCGACTACGAAGACCTGCCCATGGTGGTCGACCTCGCCAGCGCCACCGCCGAGGGCGCGCCGCTGCTGTGCGAGGAAGCCACGGGAAACATCTGCGCCGAGATGCGTCATGGCAGCAGCGAGGCAGCTACCGCCGCCTTCGCCAAGGCCAGCCACGTGGTCGCGCTCGACGTGAACAACCAGCGTGTTGTCGCCCTCACGATCGAGCCGCGCTCGGTGCTCGCGGCGCGCGACACCGAAACCGGCCGCCTCACGATCCGCATGAGCACCCAGATGCCCTCCGGCGTGCGCGATTCCATCTGCGCCGCCATCGGCCTGCCGAAGGAGAAGGTGCGCGTGGTGGTGGGCGACGTCGGCGGCGGCTTCGGCATGAAGACCGGCGCCTACCCCGAGGACATCGCCGTCGCCTTCGCGGCGCTGCAGGTGAACCGGCCGGTGAAGTGGGTTGCCGACCGCAGCGAAGAATTCCTCTCGAGCGCGCACGGCCGCGACATCGAGGCGCGCGCCGAGATGGCGCTCGACGCCGACGGCAAGATCCTCGCGCTGCGCATCAAGACGCTGGCCAACGTCGGCGCCTACGCCACCGGCACCGGCGTCGCGATCCAGTTGCTCATCGGCCCCTGGGTTCAGACCAGCGTCTACGACATCCAGACCATCGACTTCCATTTCAAGGCGGTGCTCACCAATACCGCTCCCACCGGCGCCTACCGTGGCGCGGGCCGCCCCGAGGCCATCTTCACCATCGAGCGGCTCATGGACGAGGCCGCGCGCCAGACCGGCATCGACCGCGTCGCGCTGCGCCGCCGCAACTTCATCCGCCCCGAGCAGATGCCGTACAAGAACCCGATGGCGCAGACCTACGACACCGGCAACTTCGAGTCGGTGATGGACCAGGCGCTCACGCTCGCTGACTGGCAGGGCTTCGAGAGCCGCGCCGCCGAGTCGGCGGGCCGGGGCAAGCACCGCGGCCTGGGCATCGCCACCTTCCTCGAATGGACCGGCGGCAACGTGTTCGAGGAGCGCGTCACCGTCTCGGTGCAGGCCGATGGCGTGATCGAGGTTTTCTCGGCCGTCAACGCCATGGGGCAGGGCATCGCCACCTCGCTCGCCCAACTGGCGGTGGATGCCTTCGGCGTGCCCATCGAGAAGGTGCGCGTGGTGCTCGGCGACACCGACCGCGGCGACGGCTTCGGCAGCGCCGGCTCGCGTTCGCTCTTCACCGGCGGCTCGGCCGTTCGCATCGGCGCCGAGCGCACCATCGACAAGGCGCGCGAACTGGCCGCGCAGGAATTCGAAGCCTCCATCGACGACATTGTCTACAGCCGCGGCGTCTTCAACGTGGCCGGCACCGACCTCGAACTCGACCTCTTCACGCTCGCGGCGAAACAGCCGGGGCGCGAGATCTTCGTCGACTCCACCAGCACCGTGGCGGGCCCGACCTGGCCCAACGGCTGCCACATCTGCGAGATCGAGATCGATCCGCCGACCGGCGAGATCAGCGTGGTGGCCTACAGCTCGGTCAACGACGTCGGCCGCGTCATCAATCCGATGATCGTGCGAGGGCAACTCGAAGGCGGCGCGGTGCAGGGCATCGGCCAGGCGCTGTATGAGCAGGTGGTGTACGACCACGAGACCGGCCAGCCCGTCACCGGCAGCCTGATGGACTACGCGGCCCCGCGCGCCGACATCGTCGACACCATGTTCAACATGGAGATGGACGAGTCGACGCCGTGCAAGAACAACCCGCTGGGCGTGAAGGGCGTGGGCGAACTCGGCACCATCGGCGCCACGCCGGCGATCGTTAATGCGGTGGCTGACGCCTTCGCGCGCAACGGCCTCGCCACGCGCGCGCCGCGCCTGCACATGCCGCTGAGCCCTGCACGTGTCTGGCAGGCGATGCAAACGGTCGATTGAGCAATCGTTTTCGTGGGGCAGAAGGGCACCGGCCATGCTTGTCACCACCGAGGTCCAGACCGATGCGATCCGCATCGCCAGCTATCGCTGTGACGCGGGCCCCGACGCGCAGCCCTTCACCGAGCTGCACGAAGGCTATTCGGTCTCGTACGTGCGCAAGGGCAGTTTCGGCTACCGCACGCGCGGCAACGCCTATGAACTGGTCGCCGGCTCCGTGCTGGTCGGCTGCCCGGGTGACGAGTACGTCTGCACGCACGACCACCATGTCTGCGGCGACGAGTGCCTGGCCTTCCATCTCTCGCCGGGCTTCGTCGACCTGATCGGCGGTGACCGCAAGACCTGGCGCACCGGCGGCGTGCCGCCACTGGCCGAGCTGGTGGTCATCGGCGAGCTGGCCCAGGCTGCGGCCGACGGGCGGAGCGACGTGGGGCTGGACGAGCTGGGCATGTGGTTCGCGAGCCGCTTCGTGGACGTCGTGTCCGGCCGGGCGAAGCCCACTGCACCTTCGTTGGCGATCTCACGCGACCGCCGCCGCGCGGTCGATGCGGCGATGTGGATCGACGCCAATTCGTGGCACGACATCGGCCTGGACGGCGCCGCGGCCGAAGCCGGCCTGAGTTCCTTCCATTTCCTGCGGCTGTTCTCGCAGGTGCTTGGCGTCACCCCGCACCAGTACCTCGTGCGCTCGCGCCTGCGGCATGCCGCGCGCCTGCTGGCCGACGACGACACCCGGCCTGTGACCGAGGTGGCGCTGGACGTGGGCTTTGCCGATCTCAGCAACTTCGTGCGCACCTTCCATCGGGCAGCGGGCGTGTCGCCGGGCGGCTTCCGCAAGGCGGCGAAAGGCGACCGCAAGATTCTCCAAGATCGCATCGCGGCGCTCTTCGATGATGGACTCCTGATCAACCCATCGAGCAGGAAGCCATCATGTACGACCACATCGGACTGAAAGTCAAAGACCTCGCCGCGAGCCGCCGCTTCTACGAAGCCGCGCTCGCACCGCTCGGGCACGTGCCAGGCCCGCACGACGACAGCTACGCCGGCATCGGGCCCGCCGACGAGCCCGCGCTATGGCTCTACGCCGCCAAGGGCGCGAAGGGCCCGGGCACGCACATTGCCTTTCGCGCGCCGAACCACGAGGCCGTGGCCGCGTTCCACGAGGCCGGCCTGAAAGCCGGCGGCACCGACAACGGCGGCGCGGGCCCGAGGCCGGACTACAGCCCAACCTACTACGCAGCCTTCCTGATCGACCCCGACGGCAACAACGTCGAGGCGGTCTGCCCCTGAAGCGAGGTTCATCGCCATGGCCACGGTCTACAAGGAATTCATCGTCGAGGCCGATGCGGCGCAGGTCTGGGACGCGCTGCGCGACTTCAAAGCAGTGCACACGCGACTGGCGCCCGGCTTTCTCACGGCCTGCACGATCGACGCGGAAGGCGCGCGCATCCTGACCTTCGCCAACGGCCTTGTCGCGCGCGAGGCGTTGGTGGGCATCGACGAAGCCCATCGCCGGCTGGCCTACACCGTCACCGGCGGGCAGGCCAGGCATCACCATGCGACGGCGCAGGTGTTCGCCGAGGGCGAAGGCCGCTCGCGCTTCGTCTGGATCACCGACGTGCTGCCCGATGCCATGGCGGCCTACATCGCGCCGATGATGGAGCAGGGCGGGGCGGCCATGAAGGCCGCGCTGGAAGGCCGGCCGGCTCCCGCGCTGGTTGGTGCCGCCTAGAAGTCTTCGAGCGGCAGCCCGACGTAGTTTTCCGCCAGCGCGGTGGAGGCGGCGGTCGAGTGCACCAGGTAGTCGAGCTCGGCTTCCTGGATCTTCTGACCGAAGGCACCCGTTTCCGGAAAGCGGTGCATCAGCGAGGTGAACCACCACGAGAAGCGCTCGGCCTTCCAGACTCGGCGCAGGCACAGGTCGGAGTAGCGCTCGAGTGCCGAGGCCGACTTCTCTCCGTAGAAGATTTCGAAGGCGCGCGAGAGATACCCCACGTCGGCCGTGGCGAGGTTCAGCCCCTTGGCGCCCGTCGGCGGCACGATGTGGGCCGCGTCGCCCGCCAGGAACAGGGAGCCGAAGCGCATCGGCTCGGCGACGAAGCTGCGCAGCGGCGCGATGCTCTTTTCCAGCGAAGGGCCGGTCACCAGCCGCTCGCGCGCCTCGGGGTCGAGGCGCTCGCGAAGCTCGTTCCAGAAGGCCTCGTCGCTCCAGTTCTCCACGCGCTCCTCGGTGGGCACCTGCACGTAGTAGCGGCTGCGCGTGGCGCTGCGCATGCTGCACAGCGCGAAACCGCGCCCGGTGTTGGCGTAGATGAGTTCGTGCGACACCGGCGGCACGTCGGCCAGCACGCCGAGCCAGCCGAAGGGGTAGATCTTCTCGTAGGTCTGGATCGCGTCGGCCGGCACGCTGGCGCGGCTCACGCCGTGGTAGCCGTCGCAGCCGGCGATGAAGTCGCATTCGATCTCGTGCGTCTGGCCGTCCTTCTCGTAGCGCACGCGCGGCTTGCCGGACTGGAAGTCGTGCAGGCTCACGTTCGCCGCGCTGTAGATGGTGGCGAGCCCTTCGGCCGCGCGCGCTTCCATCAGGTCGCGCGTCACTTCGGTCTGGCCGTACACCGTCACCTGCTTGCCGCCCGTGAGGCCGTGCATGTCGATGCGGTGGCGCGCGCCCTTGAAGAGCAGTTCGATGCCTTCGTGCGGCAGCCCCTCGGCCTTGGCGCGGGTGTCGACGCCGGCACGCGCCAGCAGGTCCATCGTGACCTGTTCCAGCACGCCGGCGCGGATGCGGCCCAGCACGTAGTCGCCGCTCTGGCGTTCGACGATGACGTTGTCGATGCCGGCCTTGTACAGAAGCTGCCCGAGCAGCAGGCCGGCTGGGCCGGCTCCGATGATGGCGACCTGGGTGCGCATGTTCGTGTCTCCGAGAGGGTTTCACGGAGCGTAGGGCGCACGGGGCTTTCCGTGGCGGCCGCCCGTGCGGCTGTGTGCGATCATGCGAATGCGTGCGCGATCATCGCGCAACACTTCCACAGACGACGAACCGCACCGAAGAATGAGCATCGCCAAGGCCGACTTCATCGAGGGCATCGCCAAGGGCATGGCCGTGCTCGAAAGCTTCGACACCGAGCGCCAGCGCCTGAACGCCACGCTGGCCGCCGAGCGCGCCGGCYTCACGCGCGCGGCCGCCCGCCGTCACCTGCTGACGCTGGCCCACCTGGGCTACCTGGAAACCGACGGCAGCTATTTCTGGATGGCTCCGAAGGTGCTGCGCTTCTCGGGCAGCTATCTCGCGTCTTCCCGCCTGCCGCGCGCGCTGCAGCCCACGCTGAACCGGCTCGCGGCGCAGACGGGCGAGTCGTTCTCGGCCGTGGTGCTCGATGGGGAAGAGGTGGTCATCGTCGCACGCAGCGGCAGCTATGGCACGCCGACGCGCGTGCTGGCCTACGGCTTGCACCTGGGCGCGCGGCTGCCCGCGCATGCCACCTCCACCGGCCGCGTGCTGCTGGCCGCGATGGCGCCGACGCAGTTCACGCAGTGGCTCAAGGGCCGGCATCTCGCACGGCTCACGCCCCGCACGGTGACGCAGGCGCGCGGCCTTCGTCAGCTGATCGCCCGCGCGCGCAAGGACGACTACTGCTTTGCCAGCGAGGAGCACGAGCTTGGCGTGCAGGCACTGGCGGTGCCGCTGCGCGACATGCAGGGCCGCACGGTGGCCGCGCTCAACGTGGTGCTCTCGGGTTCGCGCTACCAGGAAGACGCGCTGCAGCGCGAGATGCTGCCGCTGCTTTTCGAGGCTGCGCGGGAAGTCCGTTCGCTTCTCTGATCTGAACTTTGGCAGCGGCCCGCGCCTCGAATCCCCGAAACGGACACAACCATGCGACTCCTACTCCTCGAAGACGACGTGATGATCGGCGAAGCGGTGCTCGACCTGCTGCGCGCCGAGCAATACGCAGTGGACTGGGTGAAAGACGGCGAGGCCGCCGAATCGGCCCTGCGCACCCAGCAATACGACCTCGTGATGCTCGACCTCGGCGTGCCCAGGCGCGACGGCCTGGAGGTGCTGCGCAACCTGCGCGCGCGCAAGCAGCGCATGCCGGTGCTGATCGCCACGGCGCGCGACTCGGTGCAGCAGCGCATCGAAGGCCTGGACGCCGGCGCCGACGACTACGTGCTCAAGCCCTACGACCTCGACGAACTGCTGGCGCGCATCCGGGCCCTGCTGCGCCGCGCGGCGGGGCGTGCGGAACCGGTGTACGAGCACATGGGCGTGAGCATCAACCCGGCCACGCGCGAGGTCACGGTGGCCGGCCAGCCTGTGGTGCTGTCGGCCCGTGAGTGGGCCGTGCTGGAGCCGCTGCTGGCCCGGCCCGGCATGGTGCTGTCGCGCGCGCAGCTCGAGGAGAAGCTCTACAGCTGGAAGGACGAGATCAGCAGCAACGCCGTCGAGGTCTACGTGCACGGATTGCGCAAGAAGCTCGGCGCAGAGCTGATTCGCAATGTGCGCGGCGTCGGCTACATGGTGCCGAAACTATGACTCGACCCCAGGCTTCGCGCACTTCTTGTCGCTTCTCCTGCCCCCTGCCGGAGGCGACGTCCACGGCCCGGCAAAGCCGGTTCCGTGCCGTCCCGCGAAGGGGGCTTGCATGAGCAGGGGCATCGGGTCGCTGACCGGCTCCCTGCGCGCGCGGCTGTTGTGGTTCCTGCTCGCAGCCATCGTGCTGGCCGCGGGGGCGCAGGCGCTGGTGGCCTACCGCACGGTGCTCGCGGAGGCGGACGACATCTTCGACTACCACATGCAGCAGATGGCGTTGTCGCTGCGCGCCGGCCTGCCGCCGAGCGCCGCGGTGGGCGGGCTCGGTGCGGCCGAGCAGAACTTCGAATTCGTCGTGCAGGTATGGACGGCCGATGGCGTGCGCATCTTCGAATCGGCCGAGCAGGCCGCGCTGCCCCAGCTCGCGGTGCTGGGTTTCGCCGACGTGAACGCGCGGGGCACCACCTACCGCGTGTTCTCGATGCAGACGCGCGGCCTGGTGATCCAGGTGGCTCAGGACATGGCGGCGCGCCGCCACATGGCCGGCACGCTGGCGCTGCGCACCATCGCGCCGGTGGCGCTCATGGCGCCGCTCTTGATGCTGGTCGTGTGGTGGGTGGTGAGCCGGTCGCTCGCGCCGGTGGCGCGGGTGCGCAGGCAGGTGGCCTTGAGGCAGGCGGACGATCTCTCCCCGGTCAGCGACGAGAACCTGCCGGACGAGGTTCGCCCGCTGGTACAGGAGCTGAACCTGCTCTTCGGCCGCGTGCGCCATGCCTTCGATGCGCAGAAGCACTTTGTCGCCGATGCCGCGCACGAACTGCGTTCGCCGCTGGCCGCGTTGAAGCTGCAGGTGCAAGGCCTGCAGCGCGCGCCCGACGATGCCTCGCGCGAACTGGCCGTGAGCCGGCTGGTGGCGGGCATTGATCGCGCCACGCGGCTGGTCGAGCAGATGCTCGCGCTGGCCCGTCACGAAGCCAGCATGGCGGCAGGCGCGAAGCCTGAGCCGGTGGACCTGTCCGAGGTCGCGCGGCTCGCGGTGTCCGACGCGGTGGCGGCCGCGCAGGCGCGCGGCATCGACATCGGCATCGCGCATGCCGACGAGGCGGCGGTGGTGAACGGCCAGTCGGAAGCCCTGCGCATGCTGCTGCGCAACCTGCTGGAGAACGCGATCAAGTACACGCCGGTCGAGGGCCGGGTCGACATCGGCATCGCACGCAAAGGCAACAGGGCCGAACTCACCGTGGACGACAGTGGCCCGGGCCTGCCACCCGAGGAGCGGGAGCGGGTGCTCGACAGGTTCTACCGCTCGGGGGAATCCCAGGCGCCCGGCAGCGGCCTGGGGCTGGCCATCGTCAAGTCGATCGCTGACCTGCACGGGGCCACGGTGGTGCTGGAGCAGTCACCGGATCTCGGTGGGCTGCGGGTGCGTGTGGTCTTTGCTCCCTCTCCCTCTGGGAGAGGGTGAGAAGCCAAAAGCCGGAAACCGGCGCTCGCCTTCGTTTAAGCGGCGCTTAAGTCAGACCCGCGACATTCCTTTCATCGTTTTGCGTCCATACGCCTTGAAAGGAACCGACAAATGAACTCACGTCTGACTTCTCCCCGTGCCCTGGCCATCGCCCTGGCGAGCGCGGGTTTGATCGGTGCCGTCGGTGCCGGCGCCTACACCAGCGCCCGCGCCGTGGGTGCCCCGACCACCAACGCCGTCGCCACCGCGCCCGCGGCCATGGTCACGCTGCCCGACTTCTCCACCATCACCTCGCGCGACGGCCCGGCCGTGGTCAACATCAGCGTGACCGGCACCATGAAGGCCTCCGACGACGAGGCGGCCGCAGAGATCCAGGGCATCGATCCCGACGATCCGATGTTCCAGTTCTTCCGCCGCTTCCAGGGCCAGATGAATCCGCGCGGCCAGCAACAGCAGCGCGAGGTGCCGGTGCGCGCGCAGGGCTCGGGCTTCATCGTCGATCCCAGCGGCATCATCATCACCAACGCCCACGTGGTGAAGGACGCGAAGGAAGTCACCGTCAAGCTCACCGACCGCCGGGAATACCGCGCGAAGGTGCTGGGCGCCGACGCCAAGACCGACATCGCGGTGCTGAAGATCGACGCGAAGAACCTGCCGGTGCTCGCGCTGGGCAACACCAAGGACCTGAAGGTCGGTGAATGGGTGCTGGCCATCGGCTCGCCCTTCGGCTTCGAGAACACCGTCACGGCCGGCGTGGTGAGCGCCAAGGGCCGCTCGCTGCCCGACGACAGCTACGTGCCCTTCATCCAGACCGACGTGGCGGTGAACCCCGGCAACTCCGGCGGCCCGCTGCTGAACACGCGCGGCGAGGTGGTCGGCATCAATTCGCAGATCTACAGCCGCAGCGGCGGCTACCAGGGGGTGTCGTTCGCGATCCCGATCGACGTGGCGATCCAGGTGAAGGACCAGATCGTCGCCACCGGCAAGGCGCAGCATGCGCGCCTGGGCATCGCGGTGCAGGAAGTGAACCAGGCCTTCGCCGATTCGTTCAAGCTCGACAAGCCCGAAGGCGCGCTGGTCTCGAACATCGAGAAGGGCGGCCCCGGCGACAAGGCCGGCCTGAAGGCGGGCGACGTGATCCGCAAGGTCGACGGCCAGCCCATCGTGTCCTCGGGCGACCTGCCCGCGGTGATCGGCCAGCAGGCTCCTGGCAAGAAGGTCACGCTGGAAGTGTGGCGCCAGGGCGAGCGCCAGGAACTGCAGGCCAAGCTCGGCGATGCGAGCGACAAGCCCGCCAAGGTCGCGAAAGCCGATACCGACGTGGGCAAGGGCAAGCTGGGCCTGGCGCTGCGTCCGCTGCAGCCGCAGGAAAAGCGCGAAGCCTCCGTCGACAACGGCTTGCTGATCGAGGATGCGGCCGGTCCCTCGGCCCAGGCCGGGGTGCAGGCGGGCGACGTGCTGCTGGCCATCAACGGCACGCCCGCGCAGAGCGTGGAGCAGGTGCGCGAGGTGGTGGCGAAGGCCAGCAACAAGTCGGTGGCGCTGCTGATCCAGCGCGGCGAAGACAAGATCTTCGTGCCGGTGCGTATCGGTTGAACTCGCCCCCCAGGCTGCGCGGCACTTCGTGCCGCTTCGCCAACCCCCTACCGGGTGCAGCACCTGAGGCCCGGCAAAGCCGGTTCCTCGGTGTTCCACGAACAATCCGGGACTTCAGAACCGCCGCCTTCATGACGTCATCTGCACAGAGCCTCTCGGCGCACATTCTGCCCACGTCGGCCACCATGATCGGCGTGTGCATGACGGTGATGTCCATTGGGCACCTCGGGCCGCGCGACGACATGCGGCTGCTGATCGACCGCCTGCTCGCGCTCGACGCGCTGGTCTTCCTGGCCAGCGCGTTGCTGTCTTTCATCTCGATGCGCTCGCACAGTTCGGGCGCGAAGCTGGAGGCGTGGGGCGAGATGATCTTCATCGCCGGCCTCGCACTGCTGGCGTTGGGCGCCGTGACGCTGGCCTTTGCCTTGCGCTGACCGACCGGGCAGCGCTTCAGGCCGGGGAGCAGGGCCAGTCGAGCTGCATGCGCGTGCCGCCGGCTTCCGGGTCCATCTTCTCGATCTGCAGCCGTGCGCCGATGGACTGCGCGCGCGCCCGCATGTTGGCGATGCCGTGACCCGTTCTTCCGCCGTTGTCCGGCGCCGAAGGCAGGCCGCGCCCGTTGTCGGTGAGCATGATGCGCACCAGGGCGGGCGATTCATTCCCGTGCCAGCTCGCGTGCATCACGATGCGCGTGGCACCGGCGTGCTTGAGCACGTTGGTGAAAGCCTCGAGCAGGATGCGCTGCAACTGCAGAGCCGCCTGCGCGGCGAAGGGTTCCAGCTGCGGGATCACTTCCACGTCCCACACCAGCTCGATGCCGGCCGCGTCGAGCCGGGGTTGCAGGCGGTAGCGCAGCGTGGCGAGCACGGTGGCCAGGTCGTCGTGCGTGGGCTGCAGCGAGTCGACGGCCATGCGCATCTCGTCGAGCGCGAGCTTCACGTGCTCCTCGATCACGGCGCGGTCGGGCCGGGCCTGCGTCACCACGTTGAGCAGACCCACCAGCTGCGACCCCACGCCATCGTGGATCTCCCGCATGATGCGCTGGCGCTCCAGCAGCACGGCCTGTTCCTGCTGCTGCTGGCGCATGGTGTCGAATGCGCTGCGCAACTGGTCTTCGCGCTCGGCCACGCGGGCCGCGAGATTGGCGTTGAGCGCGCGGTAGTCGGCCACGGTGCGGCTGTAGCGCTCCACCACCAGGCCCGCCAGGATCATCACGAAGAAGAACATCGCGTGCGCCGTCAGCGTGTAGTAGGCGCCGCCGAAGAGGCCCATGCGCACCAGCAGCAGATCGTGCGCGCCGGCCAGGATGGCCAGCGTGCCCGCCGCCATCAGCACGCCCGCGATGCGCCGCCGGTCCACCAGCGCCCCGTACACCACGTAGGGCAGGCAGATGATGCTGATGCATTGCAGGATGACCAGTCCGGCGGTCCACAGCAGTGGCAGTGCGAACGCGAAGGAGGCACAGGCCAGCGTGACCGACAGCGCGAGCGCGGTGTAGATCGAGCGCACCAGCCACGGCGGGTTGCGCTCCAGCACCAGCAGCACGAAGCGCGCGATCAGCCCGATGTGGCAGGCGTAGCAGACCGCCACGATCGCGCCCCACAGCGGCCAGGGAACGGCCACGTCGGGCCAAACTCGGTCGAGGTTGCGCGCCACCCCGGAGAGCGCGGCCAGCGCGAAGCAGCCATAGAGCGCGTCGCGCTGGCGCAGCCACAGCCCGCCCGCGATGCCGCCCATCAGCAGCAGGCTGACGGCGTAGACGATGGCCGAGGTGTTGCGCCAGTTCTGCCGTGCGCGGTAGACCGCCGCCAGCGACGCCTCGGGGCCGTAGTCGATGCTGGCCAGCCCCGCGCCGCGCTGGCGCTGGATGGTGGCGCGCACCACCAGCGACTGCGGCTGGCCTGCCTGGTGCAGCACGGCCGGCACCGGCACCAGCAGGTTGCTCTTGGACGCGTCGTAGTTCGGCACGCCCAGCGTGCCGTAGCTGGCCACCAGTGCGTCGTTGAACGAGATTGCGACCTGGTTGCCCACGCCCGAGAGCAGCAGGGCCGCAGGCTTGCCGGCCGGCACCGCGGAAGCGGGCAGTTCGATGCGGTAGGTGGCCTTGCCGCCGCGGCCGGGGAACTCGTGGTCCCAGCGGAAGGGCAGTTCCACGCGGCGTCGCTGCGCCGGCAGGCCGTCGGGTTCGAGCACCGCTTCGGCCGTGGCCACGTCGAAGGCGTCGGGCGTTTCGGCCGCGTCGGCGCGAGTGCCCGCCAGGGCCGCTGCGAGCCACAGGCACAGGGCGGCGAGCAGCAGGCGGCCGAAGCCGCCAGCGGTCACGCTAGGGAAGCCAGCCGAGGTTGCGGGCCTCGAACACAGCTTCCGACTTGTTGTGCACATCCAGCTTGCCGTAGATATTGCGTATATGGGTTTGGACGGTCGAGGCCGAGACTCCCATCTGCACCCCGACTTCGACATAGGTGAAACCACGAGAGACCAGATCGAGCACCTCGAACTCGCGCGGCGACAGGCGCTCGGGCGCGACCGTCGGGGTGCCGGCCGCCTTGGCCGCGGCCTGTTCCCTGGGCGCGCCGCCCGAGTGCGCCTGCCAGCGGCGCAGCAGCTTGCGCGCGATGACCGGCGACATCGGCGAGCCGCCGGCGCGCAGGTGGCGGATGTGGGTGGCGAGATCGGCCTCGGTGCCATCCTTCAGCAGGTAGCCGCTGGCGCCGGCCTCGAAGGCCTGGACCATGTTGGCCTCGTCGCCGAAGATCGAAAGCACCATCACCGCGCAGGCCGGCTGCATGTTGCGGCACTGGCTGATCACCTGCAGCCCGGGCCGGTCGGGCAGGCCGAGGTCCACCAGCAGCACGTCGACCGGGTTGTCGACCAGCCAGTGCAGGATGTCGCTGGCGTTGGTGGCGCTGTAGGCCAGGCTCAGGGAGGGGTCAGCATCGACCACGCGCGAGATGCGCTCGCGCATGCCGGTGTCGTCTTCGACGAGGGCGACCTGTGTTTCCGCCATCATGCGTGGACCGGGCCTGTGGAGAAGCTGCATGCGCTCATGCATGACGTTGTGATGAGGCGCATGGGGAGAAAGGCCTGGGTTTCTGATGACGCAAAGGGTAGGGGGCTGCCCGCTTGCTGCCCATCCTATATACGGGGGAGGCGGCCCACCGCTTTCGGTGGCTTATGGGATGCGGCCTTGTCGAGCCGCCCGGCCACGAGCGCGATGTGCTCGACCAGTTCCTGCGGCGATTCGACCTCGAAATCGTGCGGCAGGCAGCCCAGCCAGACGGCCAGCGCGTCGAGCGAGTTGGCGGCGGTGGCGATGCGCGTGGCCCTGTCTCCGATGGCCTGCGGCGTGCCGCCGACCCAGCCGAGGTAGGGCTCCAGCGCCTTGACGGGCGCGTGCACCACGACCTGCGCATGGTGCAGGTAGGGCGACACCTTCAGCGCATGCTCCATGTAGGCCGCCACATCACCGTGGGGCAGCCGGTGCGGCGTGAAGCGCTCGCCGGTGGGCGCGGGCTCGACGATGCGGTCGAGGCGGAAGGTGCGCCAGTCCTCGCGCGCCACGTCCCAGGCCAGCAGGTACCAGCGCCGTCCTGTCTGCACCACGCGATGCGGCTGCGCGATGCGCTCGGTAAGTGCGTCGTGGTGGTCGCGGTAGCCGAAGCGCAGTTCGAGCCGGTCGGTGCAGGCTTCGGCGAGGAAGGTCACGGCCTTCAGGCGCACCGGCGACTTGTCGTGCATCACCGGCACCACCGACGAACGGACGCTGTCGAGCCGGCGGCGCAGGCGCGGCGGCATCAGCTGCTCGAGCTTGGCCAGCGCGCGCATCGAGGCGTTCTCGATGTCGCCCGAGGCGCCTACGGGGTTGCCCAGGCCGAGCGCGACGGCGATGGCCTCTTCGTCTTCCAGCAGCAGCGGCGGCATCGCGGTGCCCGCGCCCAGCCGGTAGCCGCCGGCCACGCCGGAGGTGGAATCGACCGTGTAGCCAAGGCTGCGCAGGCGATCGACGTCGCGGCGCAATGTGCGCTCGGTGATCTCGAGCCGGGCGGCGAGGTCGGCGCCTGTCCAGGAGCGTTGCGCCTGGAACAGGGAAAGAAGCCGGATCAGGCGTGCGGTGGCAGACAGCATGCGTGCATCATGCACGCGATCGCGGACAGGATCTGTCCGCAATGGGCCGTAGCCTCGGGTCTTCCCTCAACCACCTCCGCACAGCGGAACACAGGACGAAGACCCATGAAGAAGACGTACAACGGCAGCTGCCATTGCGGCAAGGTCCGCTTCCAGGCCCTGATCGATCTTGCCGAGGGCACGGGCAAGTGCAATTGCTCGATCTGCACCAAGACCCGAGCATGGGGCGCGATCGTGAAGCCGGATGCCTTCACGCTGCTGTCGGGGGAGGAGGCGCTGTCGCTGTACCAGTTCAACTCGCACAGCACCGAATGGCTTTTCTGCAGCGGCTGCGGTGTGCGCTCGTTCGGGCGCGGCAACGTGCCCGAGATCGGTGGCGCCTACGTGAGCGTCGCGGTGAACTGCCTGGACGACGTGACGCTGGAGGAACTGTCGACGGCGCCCGTCCGGTACATGGACGGGCGCAACAACAACTGGTTCGAGGTACCGGCCGAGACGCGCTACCTCTGAGCGAGGCGGGTCGGCCGTCGAGGGCTGCCTTCTTACCTGCGGCGGCGGGCCGGAGCCTTCTCCGACGGCACGTAGGTCTGCGACGGTGCCGCGCCGCCATCCACGCCCAGGCGACCGCCGCCGCCAAGGCCTTGGCCGCGAACCGTCTGCGCCTTGTAGTTGCGCAGCGAGCGGACCATCTGGTTGAAGGCGTCCATGAAGGCCGCCGCGATCACCTTGCCCTGCGGCGTGCGGGTGTAGCCGCCAATGCCACCGGCGGCGGAGAGGCCGCCCAGGCCGGCGAAGCCCGCGAAGTCGGTCTTCGACGCGCTGCCTTCCGAGGCGGCGACCTGCACGCCCGAACGGTTGTCGATCAACGTCAGGAGTGCGCTGGCTTCCTTGGTCTGCAGGCTCGCGCCGAGGCTGGCGATGGCGCGGCCACGGCCGCCGCCCACCAGGCCTCCGAGCGCGCCGCCCAGGCCGCCGGCATCGCTGTTGCTGAACACGATCTCGGGCGACAGGCCGTAGTCGGAGGCCACCATCTGGCCGCGGCCGAAGTTGCTGCCGCCGCGCATCTCGCCCGACTGCATCAGCGCGCGCTCGCGCGTCATCGCGTTCATGCCGGCGGCGCTGCGCTCGACCACCACGAAGCAGTTCGACTGCTGCACCAGCAGGCGCAGCAGGTTGGCGGTGGGAGGCAGCTTGTATTCGCCTGTGAGGATGGTGTACCAGCCTGCGTTCACGTTCTCGATCAGCGAGACGGTGCCCAGAGGCGAGTCGCAGCGCTCGAGCTGGCTGCTTTCGCCGGCGGTGGCACTGCCGGCCGCGCTGCCGGTGGCCACGGTCTTGGCCGACTGGCTGCCCATTTGCATGTCCATGGTCTGGCAGCCCGAAAGGGCCAGCAGGCCGGCGAGTGCGCTTGCGAGAGAGAGTTTGGAAAAAGCCATGTCCGGATCAGTCAAGTGAAAAAGAATGCGGCGCCCGCTGCGGACGTCACTTGTCGAGATCGAAGATGGAGTTGCCCCGGCCTGTATGACCTCCCGATTCGACGCGCCGCCGGCGACCGCGCGACGATACGACCCGGGAATCCGGCGCGCCAGTGCCGAAAGTCATGGCAGTCGACACGAGCTCCGTGAGCGCGACGCATCGACCGCGTCAAGGACCGCGCCAATGCGGTGATCAGGCACCGATGAGCCGAGGCATCGACGTCAGCGTGTGTAGTCGCCGCTGGCCTCCGGCTGGAAGAGCACTGCAACCACACGTGCCGAGCGCTCGACGCCGTTGGGCATCCGCCAGCAGGCGAGTGTTCCTGCCTTCACGCCCAGCAGGCCGACGCCGACGGGCGACAGCACCGAGACGAAACCCGCGCCCGGCTGCGAGTCGCCGGGGTAGCAGAGGGTGATCTGCTGGCGCTGGCCCGTGGCCAGGTCTTCGATCTCGACCCGGGAATTCATCGTCACGAGGTCCGGCGGGACTTCGCGCGAGGGCAGCACGTCCGCCGCGTCGAGCAGTTCGGCGAGCGCGGGAGGAAGCTGGTGGTCCGCCAGTTTGCCGAGGCGGACGAAGTCGAGTTCGGTGAGCGTGCGCTCCCCGTGAATGGTGGCAAGCATGAGGCACTCCAATTGAGTGCGGCGCCGTCAGGAACGATGGGAATGAACGGCGACGCGACCGCGCGGCGGGCGCCCGGCGGTCAATGGTTCGCGCATCAGTAGGAAGGGTAGCGGACCGCCGGGCTCAGGAAAGTGCGCAGGTGCGTCGGTAGGCGGCCATGGTCGCCACGACACCGGCACGCGCTGCTTCGAGCGCAGCGTGTTTGCGGGAGTGGAACGAACGGGCCATGCGCGCGAGTGTAGGGATGCACCACGGGCCCATCAAGCAATGGCCCCGCGTGTCCTGCCGGTAAGCGCGGCGCGGACTGCGCCGCACAATCGACGGATGCGGACCTTTTTTCTCTATGTCGCGACGGCGCTCGCGGAAATCGTCGGCTGCTATCTGCCGTACCTCTGGCTCAAGCAGGACCGCTCCGCATGGCTGCTGGTGCCCGCGGCGATCGGCCTGGCCCTGTTCGCTTGGCTGCTCACGCTGCACGGGACGGCGGCGGGGCGTGTCTATGCAGCGTATGGCGGGGTGTACATCGGCGTGGCGATCGCGTGGCTCTGGGCGGTGGATGGCATCAGGCCGACGACATGGGACATGGCCGGCGTGGCGGTGTGTCTCGCAGGCATGGGGCTCATCGCCTTCCAGCCGCGGTAGCGCGCTTCATACCGCAATCGCGCGGCGGATCGGGATCAGCAGATCGGTGCGCAGCTCCGGCTGCGCGACCTGCCGGGGCGAGTTCAGGTAGTGCTCCAGGGTGGGCCGGTCGTCGGGCTCGTATCCGCTGGAGGGCAGCCACCGGATGTAGAGCGCGCGCACGGCGGCATTGATCTGCGAGTACGGGCCTGCGAGGCGATGCGCCGCGTAGCAGCCGCCGGGAATGTCGAGCATCTCCACGTCGGCGATGTCCGGCCAGGGATCGGGGGAGTCCACCGCTGCGTAATAGCTGTAGCCTGCGCCGCTCTCGGGGTCGCCGAACGAGGCGCCCCAGCGCTGCGAGATGCGCGCGGAGCCTGCATGCTGGCGCAGCCGCCGATGCGTATGGGGAATCGTGGAGAACGGCCCCTGGTGCCGCAGTGCGCGAAGCCGTCGCGTCGGGTGCTCGACGATGCGCACGGCCGGCGCGGCGATGCTTTCACCAGGCTGCGGCAACGCATCGACGTCGAGGATCGCCCGCACCATCTTCTGCTGGAAGGCGCGCGGCGACTGTCCGGTGAACTGGCCGAAGGCGCGGGTGAAGGCCTGCGGGCTCTCGTAGCCCACGGCCAGCGCGACCTGGGTGATGCTCTGGTCGCCGGCTTCCAGCAGCCGGGTAGCAAGCGCCAGTCGTACGCGGCGGACCGTGGCCGCCACCGTTTCCCCGGCCACGCTTGCGTAGACGCGGTGGAAGTGGAAGGGCGAGAAGTGCGCGAGCCGCGCGAGATCTTCGAGCCGGTGCTCCGCCATCGGATCGGCAACGATGGCCGCGACGGCGCGCGCCACGCGGGCGCGGTAGTCCTGCTCGATGCGGCGGCTGCTTTCCATGCGCGCGAGTGTGCGCCTTTCGTGCGAGTGCCACTTAGCCGACTTTGCGCAGATCGCGGCGCAGCAGACCGGCCAAAAGAAAAAGCCCGCTGTCCGGAAAGACAGCGGGCTCTTCAGAGGCCTTGCGGCTTGATGGTGGCTCCTCGACCTGGGCTCGAACCAGGGACCTACGGATTAACAGTCCGGCGCTCTACCGACTGAGCTATCGAGGAACAAGCCTTAAATTATATGCAATGGATTTGCCGATCCTGGCCGCGCGGCTGCATTTTTTGCATCGATGCGACGATTGGCTGCAACAAACACCGTGCAACACCACAAATGAAATGCCCCGCTACCTTGTGAGTAGCGGGGCATCCAGAGGCCTTGCGGCTTTGTAGTGGCTCCTCGACCTGGGCTCGAACCAGGGACCTACGGATTAACAGTCCGGCGCTCTACCGACTGAGCTATCGAGGAACAAGCCTTAGATTATAGCGTTATTTTTTGCGGCTTCCCGACAACGCTCTCAAAGCGCGACGCTCAGCCCAAGACGCAGCGTGCGCGGCGCGCCGGGGAACAGGTAGACATGGCCGAACTGGTAGGGCGATTCCTTCCAGTAGCGGCGGTCGAACAGGTTGTCGACCGACAGCGTCCAGCTCGCGTTCGCGCCGCGCAACTTCGTGTCGTAGCGCAGCACGGCGTCCACGCGCGTCCACGAGGGCAGGGTGATCGAGCCATCGGGCAGCACGTTGCGGCGGCCTTCGTACGACAGCTGTCCCGCCACCTCGAGTCCCGGCACCGACGCGAAGCGATACGCCGTCTGCGCGCGCAGCACCTGCTTGGGCACATTGGTCGGCGACTGCCCGTTGAGCGCCGGATTGGCCGTGCTCCCGCGCCGCTTGGCATCGATCAGCGTCACGCCACCGCCGATGCGCCATGGTCCCTGGTTCCACTGTGCCCCAGCTTCGAGGCCGCGATGCACCGCCTTGCCGTCGTTGCGCACCTCGCACAAGCCGCTGCACAGGTCCATGTTGGTCAGCGGCCGCGAGATGTCGAACCATGCAAGCTGCCAGTTGAAGGCGTCGCTGCCGCCCTTGATACCCAGCTCCCACTGCCGCGAGCGCAGCGCGGGCAGTGCCTGCCCCGCGTTGCTGTACTGCGAGACCCTGTTCGGCACAACCTGTGATTCGACACCGCGTCCCCAGCTCGCATAAGCCAGCAGCCCCGGCTGGATGGCGTAGCTCGCCGCGATCCACGGCGTGGTCACGTCCTGCTTGTAGCCGGTCGGGTTCGAGCCGTCGTTGCCGATGCTGCTGCGGTCGAGCCGCGTGTGGCGCGCGCCGAGCCAGGTGGTGAAGCGGTCGTTCCAGCGGATCGCGTCCTGCACCGAGAACTCGGTCGATCGCTCGTCGCGATTGGTCTGCGGCGTGGTGGCATCCGGAGCCGGCGGCACGATGGCCGTGCCCCAGATGTTGCCGGTGCCCGCGTAGTTGTAGGCCTGGTTGTCGAAACGGTTGCGCACGCGGCTTTGCAGCAGCCCGAAGCCGAGTTCGTGCCGAACGCTGCCCGTCATCACGTTGCCCTTGAGATTCAGGCTGCCGGCCGTCAACGTGCGGCGCTCGTTGTCGCTGCGGAAATCGTAGACATCGAAGGTGCCGTCGGAGCAGTAGCGGTCGTAGTTGCCCTCGGCGCCGCAGCCGAAGGCGTAAGCCAGGCGGTCGTCGCTCTTCAGCCGCTGCTGGCCGATCTGCGCGCTCCAGCGCCAGTCGGCGTTCAGCGCCTGGCTGAAGCGCAGCGTGCCCGTCAGCGCCTTGAACACCGAGGGCTGCGACCACGGCTGGTTGTTGAGGTTGATGCGCGGATCGACCGGTGGCGGCAGCACGCTGCCCAGCAGGCTGTAGCCGTTCTGGCTGGGCTGCGTCTTGCGGCTTTGCTCGATCTCGAACTCCAGCACCGAGTCGCGCGTGATGCGCCAGTCGGCAGCAAGCGAGAACAGGTTGCGGTTGCCGTCGAGGTTGTGCGTCAGCGGCTTGAGGTTTTCGCTCGCAACGTTGATGCGGTAGCCGAACTGCCGGTTCTCGCCGAAGCGCCCGCCGAGGTCGACGGCACCGAGCATGCTGCCGCGGCTCGTGGTCTCGATGCGCACCGTGCGCAGGTCCTGCTCGGTGGGCCGCTTCACCACGTAGTTGACCAGCCCGCCCGGCGCGCTGGTGCCGGCCTGTATGCCGCTGGTGCCGCGCAGGATCTCGACGCGTTCCTTGTTGTCGAGCGGAATCGATGTCTCGGCGCTGATCGGCAGGCCCTCGCGCCGGTAGTTGAAGCGGTTGTCGAGCACGAAGCCGCGCACCGTGAGGTAGTCCCAGTAGCCCGCGGAGTTATAGGCGTCGGTCACCGAGGCGTCGAACCGCGTCAGATCGGCGAGCCGGCGCGCGCCGCTGGCCTGCAGTTGCTTGCTGTCGATCACCGTGGCCGAGATCGGCAGCTCGCGCAGCGGCACGTCGCCGAAGCCGCTCACGTCGGCCTGTGGCGCGGCCGTGCCCTCGCTGACTGTGATCTCGGGCAGCGCGGACTGCTGCTGCGCATGCGATGAGCATGCCGCGGTGAAGAGAGCCACGGCCAGCGCACGCAAAACAGGCGAGAGCCGATGTCGGCGGGAGAAAGTGGAAGGGAGCTCGGTCTTTTTCATTCTGTTCATTTGCCGGTGGCGGCATCGACGGCCGCGATCCATTGCGCGGCCGTGGCCTCCGGGTCGTCGGCCGCGACAAGCGCCCGCACCACGGCGACGGAGCCCACGCCGGTCGCCAGTACTTGTGGCAGCCGCACCGCGTCGATGCCGCCGATGCCGACCTGCGGATAGCCGCGCAGCAGCCGCGCATAGGCGCCCAGCCGCGCCACGCCCTGCGGCGCGGTCGCCATCTTCTTGAGCGTGGTGGGGTACACGGCACCCATGGCGATGTAGCTCGGGCTCACCTTGTCGGCGCGCACCATCTCCGCATAGCCGTGCGTGCTGACGCCAAGACGCAGGCCGGAGGCGCGAAGTTGCGTCAGTTCGTCTGGCGAGAGCGCGTCGAGATCCTCCTGGCCGAGGTGGATGCCGTAGGCACCGGCCGCGATGGCGACCCGCCAGTGGTCATTGATGAAGAGCAGCGCGCCGGTACCTCGCACCTCCTCGACGGCCGCTTGAACTTCGCGCTCGATGGCCGCGCTGTCGTCCGACTTGAATCGCAGCTGCACCGTCGGCACACCCGCGCGCGCCATGCGACCGACCCACTGCGCATCGGGCAGCACGGCATAGAGGCCGAGCCGTTCTGGGCAGGGCGGAAATGCGTCGTCGCGCGCGGTGGGCGGAAAGGGGCGCATGCCGAAGTCCTCCGGCGCGTCGGGCCACAACGCAGCATCGAAGCTGCTTAGGCGCTGTGTCTGCGCGGTCCATGCGAGGGCCAGGCATTCGGCGTCGATCTCGATGAAACCGAGCGCGGAACACGCCCGCTTGGCGCCGCGGTAGACGGGATCGTCCGAGGAAAAGCTCGGCGCGCTCACCGGCGCCGACGTGATGGCTCCGAAGCGCAACCCGTGCGCCGCGACGATGGCCTGAGCGACAGCGCCCGAATCGAGTGCGCTGCTCATGATTCGTGATGCCAGAAAGGCGTGCCCAGCACCGGAGTGCTCGGCTGCGCGGCGTCCTGCGCGGCCATGGCGCCGGCTCGATGCGCATCGCGCCCGGCCTGCACCGCGTCGGCAAAGGCGCCGGCCATCGCGACCGGGTCCTGCGCCAGCGCGACAGCGGTGTTCAGCAGCACGCCGTCGTATCCCCATTCCATGACCTGGCAGGCATGCGATGGCAGGCCCAGGCCCGCATCCACCAGCATCGGCACCTTGAGCCGGTCGCGCAGCACCTGCAGCGCATACGGGTTGACGGGCCCGCGGCCGGTGCCGATGGGCGCGGCCCATGGCATCACCGCCTGGCAGCCGACGTCGACCAGCCGCTGGCACAGCACCAGGTCCTCGGTGCAGTAGGGCAGCACCTTGAAGCCCTCTCGTATCAGCTGCGAAGCCGCTTCGACGAGGTTCAGCGTGTCGGGCTGCAGCGTGTAGTCGTCGCCGATCAGCTCCAGCTTGATCCACGGCGTGTCGAACAGCTCGCGCGCCATCTGCGCGGTGGCGACCACCTCCTGAATGCTGTGGCAGCCGGCGGTGTTGGGCAGCACCGGCACCGCGAGCTTGCGCAGCAGTTCCCAGAAGCCGTTGCCGAGCTCGCTGTTGCCCGAGCCCTGGTTGGCCGTCTGCCGGCGCAGCGAGGCGGTCAGCATCGCCGGCTTCGCGCGCTTCACGGCGGCTTCGAGCAGATCAGGTGAGGGATAGCGCGCGGTGCCCAGCAGCAGGCGGCTCTGGAAGGTCTCGCCGTAGAGCACCAAGGGGTCGTTCGTGGTCGTCATTTCTGTTGTCTCCATCTATCAGCCGCCCGTCACGGGGCGGATCACTTCGACTCGGTCATCGGGCTGCAGCGCACGCGACGCGTAGGCCGAGCGCGGCACGAATTCGCGGTTCACGGCTACCGCGAAGGGAGGCGTGGCCTCCAGCGCCGTCAGCGCGTCGGTCAACGTCGCCTGGTCGGGCAGGGTGAAGGGCTTGTCGTTGATCAGGATGTTCATCGTCATGTGTCGTGGGCCTCCATGCCGAAGCCTTTCGCGAGGGACGAGCGGCCCTGCGTCAGCATCTCCATCGCCGCGTCGAGCATCGCGGGCGCGATCATGAAGCCGTGGCGGTACAGGCCGTTGATCTGCAGCACGCGCGGCTGCGGCAGGCGCAGGGCGGGGAGGTTGTCGGGCAGCGTGGGGCGGCACTGCGTCGCGATCTCGACGATGCGCGCCTCGGCGAAGCCGCTGTGCACGGCATAGGCGGCGCTCAGCAGTTCCAGCGTGGAGCGCACGCTGGCGGGCGACATGTCGTCCGACTCGATCTCCGTCGCGCCGATCACGAACAGGTTGCCCGGCTTGGGCGCGATGTAGAGCGGATAGCGCGGGTGCACGAGCCGCGTCGGGCGCTGCAGGCTCACCTCGGGCGCATGCACGCGGATCACCTCGCCGCGCACGCCGCGCAGGGCGTTCCACTGCGGGCGGGCACCAAGGCCGCGGCAGTCGATCACCCAGTCGGGCTGGCCGGCCGCGCCTGGCGAGAAGTCCGAAGGCGCATGTGGCGATTGCCAGTGCAGCGCTACGCGAGAGCTGCTCTCGAGCGTGGCGAGCAGCGAGGCCAGCAACGCGCGATTGTCGAGCTGGCCTTCGCCCGGAAGGAACAGGCCCTGCGCGAAGTGCTGGCCCAGCGAAGGTTCCAGCGTGGCGATCGCGCGGGCGTCGACGGACTGCATCGGCGCCAGCTCGGGCACCTGCGCGCCGGTGTTCGCGAGCACACGCGCGAGCCGCGTGGCCTCGGCGGCATCCTGCCGGTGCCAGAGCACCAGCGTGCCTTCGCGCTGGAAGAACACGGGCTGTGCCAGCGGCGCGAGAAGCTCCGGCCAGCGCGACAGCGCGTGCTGCCCCATGCGCACGACAGACACCGGCGCCACCGCCGATTCGGCCAGCGGCGCCAGCATGGCGGCGGCCACGCGCGCGGCAGCGCCTTCGGCCTCGGCGCTGCCAGCCTCGAACACATCGACCTTGCATCCGGCCTGCGCGAGCGTTACCGCCATCAGCCGGCCCATGAGGCCCGCGCCGAGGATGGCTACCGAGTCGAAAGGAAGGCTCATGCCAGGGCTCCTTCGCGTCGCCGATAATTTTCGGCATGACCCAAGGCACCATCCAAGAGCCCACTCGGCGCTACGCGCGCGTGCTTTCCATCGCTGGTTCCGACAGCGGCGGCGGCGCCGGCATCCAGGCCGATCTCAAGACCTTCGCCGCCCTGGGCTGCTACGGCATGACGGCCATCACCGCGCTCACCGCGCAGAACACGCTCGGCGTCTCGGGCATCCATGGCGTGCCGCCCGACTTCCTCAAGGCGCAGATCCAGGCCGTGGTCGAAGACATCGGCGTCGATGCCGTCAAGCTCGGCATGCTGCATGCGCCCGAGGTGGTCGACGTGGTGGCCTGGGCCATCGACCGCTACCAGCTGAAGAACGTGGTGCTCGACCCGGTGATGGTCGCCACCAGCGGCGATCGCCTGATCGCCGCCGAGACGGTGCAGGTGCTGGTGCGCGAGTTGTTCCCGCGCGCCGTGGTCGTCACGCCCAATCTCGACGAGGCCGCCTTGCTGATCGGCCATGCCATCGAAGGCGTGGACGCGCTCGACGGCGCGGCCGACGAACTGCTGGCGCTCGGAGCAAAGGCCGTGCTGCTCAAGGGCGGCCATCTGCCGGGCAACGAAGTGGTCGACGTGCTGCTGCAGGCCGGCGGCGAACGCAGGCGACTTACCTCCGGCCGCATCGAGAGCCGCAACCTGCACGGCACCGGATGCACGCTGTCGTCCGCCATCGCAGCGCACCTTGCACTGGGCGCGACGCTGACCGAGGCGGTCGAAAGGGCGCGCGCCTACATCCTCGGCGCGATGGCCGCCGCAGCGAACGTGAAGATCGGCGCGGGTCATGGCCCCCTCAACCACGGCTTTGCGCCAGTGCCGACGCACCGGCTGCCGTTGGAGGCCGGCTGAGCCAGGCCAGCGCGAAGGTCGCGGCCAGCGTCGGCAGCGCGGAGCCGAACTGCGGCGCCCACTTGGCAAGCGCGTGATACGCGGCGATGCCCGCGATCCAGATCAGCGCCGCACCGAAGTCGACCTTGCGCCGCGCGCCATGCGGCGAAACCGTCTCGCCGCTGCCCAGCCGGCCGATGATCACGCCGTACAGCGGCACGAACACCGAACTCAGCAGCAGCAGGAAAGGCCCAGCGTGTGCATCGGCAGCACCAGCGCCAGCGCGATGCACAGGGCCGCCAGCAGCAGGCCCCAGCGCTTCACGCTCCAGCGCGGCAGCAGGCTGTGCGTGGAGACCGAGCCCGAGTACACGTCGCCGTACGCGTTGTCGAGCTCGTCGATCAGGATCAGCCCCAGCGCCACCAGGCCACCCTGGGCCAGCAGCAGCGCGGTGACGAGGCCTGTGCCCGGCTCGGCCACGCTCACCACCATCACGCCCAGCGCGTAGCACCAGACGTTCGCGACCGCATAGCCGATCCAGGTGCCACCGAATGCGCCGCCGAGTCCACCTGAGCTGCGCTTGCCGTGCCGCGCATAGTCGGCCACCAGCGGCAGCCACGACACAGGCATCGCGATCACCAGGTCGAGCGCACTGAACATGCCCATCGTGCCGTCGCCGGGGCGCGCCCAGAAGGCATCCAGGCCTTTGGCCTGCAGCCGCGTCGCGAACTGCCAGGTGAGCCAGAGCAGCGACAGCACCACCAGCGGCAGCCCGAATCGGCTCACGAAGCGCCGCACCAGCTTCACCATCGAGCCGGCGAGCAGCGCCAGCAGCACCGCGCCCCACAGCAGCGTCGTCAGCACGCCGCCCCAGAAGGAGCCCAGCGCCGGACCCACCACCGTCTGGCCGATGGCCTGAGTGCCTTCGCGCATCACCACGAGCTCGAAGGTGGTCCAGCCCACCAGCTGCACGATGTTGAGCAGCACCGGCAGCCGCGCGAAGGCGCTGCCATAGGTCGCGTGCATCAGTCCGGCGCTCGCCAGGCCGCTCTGGCAGCCCAGCCGCGCGGTCCAGGCCAGCAGGCCCGCACCGATGCACGAGCCGAGCACGATGGCGATAGCCGCATCGCGCGTGCCCACCGCCGGCACCAGGTAGGCGCCGATCTGCATCACCAGCAGGCCCACGCCGAGGCTGAACCAGAGCGAGGCATGGTCGTGCCAGCCGAACACGCGCTGCGAGGCGGGCAGGGGCGTCAGCGCCTCGTTCGAGACGGCCGTGCTGTCGTTGTTCTTTTCGTCGTGTGCCATCCGTTTGCTCCAGTGCAAAAGGTTTGGCAGGTGGGCGAGGCTCCAGTGGCGCGGCTTTCACGCGAGAAGGCGTGAGAGGCCACCGGACCAGCTTCCCTGCGCGAGGATTACCTCAATCAGGTTCAAAGGGACTTTCTCAGCCGGACGGCAAGCCGCCCAACACCCCTAGCAAGTACGCCCCGGGAGAACCCGCGGCGCGGGCCGAAGTTTATCCGCTGCCGGGAAGCCGCAACGGCAGGCGTGCCTTTGCGGGCAGGGAAAACCCTTGGAGCGCCAGCGCGCCGCGCGAGAATCGCTGCCAGCGAAACAACGACAACAGAAGAAACGGGAGCGCATGCCGATAAGCATGCAGCAACAAGAAATGGAGAGGAACTTGCATGGCCGATGACGATTTCAAGGCCCCCCGCCTGCGACGATTCAGGGTCGACGTAGGCACCATCATCTGCGCCGTCGCGATGGTGCAGTCGCTGCTGCTGGTGGCCTTCGGCTACTGGGCTGCCGAGAAGCTGGTGTCCAAGGTGGGCACCACCGCGCACAAGATCAACCATGACCGGGTGGAGGACAACGTGCTCGCCTTCCTCGCCAAGACGGAAGGCGTCATTCGCTCCATAGCGGATTCGCCCAGCGTCCATGTCTGCGGCGAGGACGGCGAGCAGACCGCCGAGATGCTCTGGACCATGCTGGAGCAGACCCCCGAGCTCGACAGCATCAACGTGGCCACCGATCACGGTCACGTGCTGATGGCGGTGCGCTACCCTGTGCCGGCCATCCGGCAGGTGCTGCGCGGGCCCGAGTTCAGCACCGAGACCTGGCACTACAAGGACTCGCCGGACCTGGACGGTGGCGATGCGAAGCAGCGCTTCGCGACGACCTCGATCTCGGCCTACCGCAGCGATTTCGATCCCGAGAAGCGCACCTGGTACCTGGAGGCCATGAAGGCGAAGGGCCCTGTGTGGACCCAGCCCTTCCTGATGAGCGACGCGCGGGAGCTGGCTGTCGGGCATGCGCGGCCTGCAGGGCGCGTAGACGACGAGGGTCACGGGCGAGGGTTGGTGGTCGATGCCAACGTCTCGTTGGGGCACCTGTCGAAGCTCGTGCGTGTCTCCGGTGCGCTGGGCAGCGGCGAGAGCGCACTGCTCAGCTCCGACCATCATGTGATCGCGCGCAGCGACCACCCCGAGCCGGTGCGCAAGCTCGAGTCGCCCGACAGCGGCGTGCTCGGTGCCATCCACGCGCACATGCTCGCGGCCAGCACGGCAGGTGGCGCCGACGATGTCGCCTTCTCCATCGAGCACGAAGGGCGCCGCTACCTCGTGCAGACCTCGCACCTGCCGCACACCCGCTGGCAGCTCGTGAGCTGGGAGCCCGAGGATCTGCTGCTCGGCGGCCTGCAGCGCTCGGTACTGTGGTCTCTGCTGCTGACAGGCAGCTTCCTCGCGCTCGCGCTCTTCATCTCGCTGCGGCTGTCGAAGCTGGTGACCGGACCCATCGAAAACCTCTCGCGCGTCGCGCGCCGCATCGGTCGGCTGGAGCTCGACGACCTGCCGATCGAGCCGAGCCGGGTGCTCGAAGTGCAGCATCTCAACCAGGCGCTGGACGAGTCGGCGCGCAGCCTCAAGGCCTTCAGCAAGTTCGTGCCGGTCGACATCATCCGGCAGCTCGTCGCCGAAGGGCATGCGCTGGGGCCGAGCGGATCGCCGCGGCGCATCACCGCGATGTTCACCGACGTGGAAGGCTTCACCGGCATCTCGGAGTCGATGCCGGCCGACGTGCTGGTGCGCCAGCTGACCGAGTACTTCAACCTCGCCGCAGGCATCTTCGCGCGCCACGGCGGCGTGATCGACAAGTTCATGGGCGACGGCATCATGGTGCTGTGGGGCGCACCCACCGAACTCGAAGATGCGGAGTACCGCGCCTGCGTGGCGGCGATCGAACTGCATGCCGAGATGAACGCGCTCAACGAGAAGTGGCGCGCCGAGGGGCTGCACGAGTTCCGCACGCGCGTGGGCATCCACACCGGCTACGTGATCGCGGGCGTGCTCGGCTCGAGCGACCGCCTGTCGTACACCGCCATCGGCGATGCGATCAACGCGGCGAGCCGCATCGAGGGCGCCAACAAGGAGCTGGGCACGCGCACGCTGATCTCCGAGGCCACCTTCGAGGGGCTGGGCGGCCGGCTCGCCACGCGCCGCATCGAGGAGCTCGCGGAGCTGCGCGGCCGGCAGACGCGCATGGTGCTCTACGAGGTGCTGGGACCTAAGCCTGCTTGACCCGGCGCGCGAAGGCTTCGAGTCCGTCGATGGTGATCTGGATGTGGCGCTCGAAGCTGCTGTCCAGCGGCACCGTCGTGCCGTTGTCCCAGCGCAGGATGAAGGCCTTGTTTGCCAGCTGCGAGAGGTTGCGTGTGAGCACCGGGTGGTCGAGCGGGCGGATCGTGTGCACGCGTTCGCGCAGTTCCTCGGCCCAGGCCTGGGTGTTGTCGGCGGGCAGGGGCGAGAACTCCATCGTCAGGAAGCCCAGCATCGCGGCGACCACGCAGTTGTAGGCCTCCAGCAGGGGCTCGCCTTCGAAGCCGGCATCGGTCAGCGTGGCCAGGATGCCCTCGACCAGTTCCATAGGCAGGCTGCCGTTGGACACCAGCTGCGCCCCCAGCAGCTGCGCCACGTTCGGATGGCGCCGCACGGCGGCACGGCAGCGGCGGAAGAGTTCGGCGATCCAGTCCTTCCAGACGAGCTTGCCGGACGGTGGCGCGACCTCGGCCATGACAAGGGCGGCCACCTCGGCCAGCAGCGCCTCGCGCGTGCTCACGTGCCAGTGCACCGTTGCCGGATAGACGTCGAGCCGGGCCGCCACCTCGCGCATGCTGAAGGCGCCGAGGCCGAATTCGTCGATCTGCGCGAGCGCCTCTTCGGCGATGCGCCGCTTCGTCAGGCCGCCGCCACCGGCGGGGCGGCCGGCCGTGCGAGGTTTCTGGGCCTTGGGGGGCGATTTCTTCGTCATGGTTGCGGGCATTGTGCGGCAGTCGGGTTGACTGTATAAACAAAATAAATTGAGCATCGATCAATAAACCGCGCTGCACACGATCGGCGCGCCACCCCGGAAGGACATCGCCATGCCCCATGCGGACATCGACCAGGCCCTCGCGGCCGCACACCGCCGCTTCACCGAAAGCAACCCCGCCAGCCTGCGCCGGTTCGAGGAACAGGCGCGCTACATGCCCGGCGCCAACAGCCGCTCGGTGCTGTTCTACGCGCCGTTTCCGCTGACCATCGCCAAGGGAGAGGGCGCCGCGCTCTGGGACGCCGACGGCCATCGCTATGCCGATTTCATCGCCGAGTACACGGCCGGCGTCTACGGCCATTCGGCGCCCGAGATCCGCGAGGCCGTCGCCGAGGCGATGAAGGGCGGCATCAACCTCACCGGCCACAACCTCCTCGAAGGCCGGCTCGCCAGGCTCATCTGCGAACGCTTTCCGCAGATCGAGCAGCTGCGCTTCACCAATTCCGGCACCGAGGCGAACCTGATGGCGCTGACGGCGGCGCTGCACTTCACCGGCCGCCGCAAGCTCGTCGTGTTCTCGGGCGGCTATCACGGCGGCGTGCTGGGCTTCGGCGCCAAGCCGCTGCCGACGACCGTGCCCTTCGATTTCCTGGTGCTGCCCTACAACGACGAGCGGACGGCACGCGAGCAGATCGACAAGCATGGCCCAGAGATCGCCGCCATCCTCCTGGAGCCGATGCAGGGCGCGAGCGGCTGCATTCCGGGGCGGCTGGAGTTCCTGCAGGCGCTGCGCGACTCGGCCACGCGCGTGGGCGCGCTGCTGATCT
Organism: Variovorax sp. CAN15; assembly: GCF_030462475.1. Lineage (GTDB taxonomy): Bacteria > Pseudomonadota > Gammaproteobacteria > Burkholderiales > Burkholderiaceae_C > Variovorax. The sequence continues at coordinate 107,639 of NZ_JASMRZ010000006.1, read as the reverse complement.
TCGACGAGGTGATGACTTCGCGCCTCGCGCCGCACGGGCTGGCGAACAAGCTGGGCATCCGCTGCGACCTGACCACGCTGGGCAAGTACATCGGCGGCGGCATGTCCTTCGGCGCCTTCGGCGGCCGCGCCGACGTGATGGCGCTCTTCGATCCGCGCACCGGGCCGCTGGCCCACTCGGGCACCTTCAACAACAACGTGCTGACGATGGCGGCGGGCCATGCGGGGCTCACGAAGCTGTTCACGCCCGAGGCGGCTGGCGCTCTGGCCGACAGGGGCGACGCGATGCGCACGCGGCTCAACGCGCTGTGCGCGGGCGAGGGCGAGGGCGAGGGCGAGGGCGTCGCGATGCAGTTCACCGGCATCGGTTCGCTGATGAACGCGCATTTCGTGGGCGGCGAAGTGCGCAGCACCGATGACCTGGCGGCGGTCGATGCCCGCCTGCGCCAGCTGCTTTTCTTCCATCTGTTGAGCGAGGGCATCTACACCTCGCCGCGCGGCTTCGTCGTGCTGTCGCTGCCGCTGACGGATGCGGACATCGACCGCTACGTGTCCGCCATCGGCAGCTTCATCGGCGAATACCGGGCGCTGCTGCCCAGTATCAGGAACTAGCGGGAGCCGGCCACGCCCAGCAGCTCATGCAGGCGGGTGCTGGTGGTGGTGTATTGCAGCGGAACGGCCTTGCCTGGGAACACGATGGCCGTGGCGCCCCAGGCGGCCAGCGTGGCCTCGTGGAAACCGCAGACGATGAGCTTCTTCTTGCCCGGGTAGGTGTTGATGTCGCCCACCGCGAACACGCCGCGTTCGCGGGTTTCGTACTTCTCGGTGTCCACCGGCACCTGCTTGCGCTCCAGCTCCAGCCCCCAGTCGGCGATGGGGCCGAGGCGCGGCGAGATGCCCAGGCAGGCGACCAGCGCGTCCAGCGGCAGGTCGAGCGTGGTCGCGTCGGGCGTGGTGATCTGCAGGTGCTTGCCGTCGAAGGCTGTGGGCTGGCCGACCTTGAAGGCCAGCTTGCCCTCGGCCACGAGGGCGCGCATGGCCGAAACGGTGGCTTCCTCGGCCTGGAAGCCGTCGCGCCGGTGCACCAGCGTGACCTGCTTCGCGATGGCGGTGAGTGCGATGGCGGTTTCGAGCGCGATGTCGTCGCCGCCGTTGACCACCACCGCCTGCCCCGCGAAGCGGTCCAGCGAATCGGGGTGATAGAAGAGCGAGGAGCCCTCGAACTGCGCGATGCCTTCGACCGAGATGCGCTTGGGCACGAAGGCTCCGACGCCGGCAGCGATGAACACCGTCTTCGCCAGGAATGCCTTGCCCGCCGACGTGGTCAGCAGCAGCCGACCATCGGCCTCGCGCGCCAGGGTGGAAACCTGCTCGCCGCAATGGAATTGCGGCTTGAACGGCGCCACCTGCTTGAGCAGCGACTGCGCCAGGTCGCGCCCGCTGGTCATGGGCGTGCCGGGAATGTCGTAGATGGGCTTGTCGCCATACAGCGCCACGCACTGGCCGCCGGCGGCGGGCAGTGCATCGACGATGTGGCAGGAGATTTCGAGCAGGCCCAGCTGGAAGGCCTGGAACAGCCCCACGGGGCCGGCACCGACGATCAGCGCATCGGTCTCGATCGGGGAAACGGCAGGGGCGGCGGGCTGGTTCAGCGCACCAGCTCCCCGATCTTGTCCGTCTTGTCCTTCCACTCCTCGGCGTCGGGCAGGGCGGGCTTGCGCTTTGTGATGCTCTTCCAGCCGTCGGCCTGGGCCAACTCGGCGTTGATCTTGATGAAGGCGATCTGGTTGGCCGGCAGGTCTTCCTCGGCGTAGATCGCGTTGACCGGGCACTCGGGAATACAGACCGCGCAGTCGATGCATTCGTCCGGGTCGATCACCAGCATGTTGGGACCTTCGCGGAAGCAGTCGACGGGGCAAACGTCCACGCAGTCGGTGTATTTGCAACGGATGCAGGCTTCGGAGACGACGTGGGTCATTTGTCTTTTTGCGTCAGAAGTGGTCGGGAAAAACCCTAGATTTTAGGCCCTTGCGGCGCAGGGCTGCACGAGCACTGCGGCGGCGGTCTTGTGGGAGGCCGTATCGACCAGCACCAGTGAGCCCAGGGCGCGCGATTGCGTGAAAGGCAGCACCGCCAGCGGCTGCTGCAGTGCCAGTACCACGTCGCCGATGGCATTGGCCTCGATCTGCGTCGCCGGCTCCGATTCGAGCGTCGTGATGTTCACGCGATCGACGATGCGCGCCACCTTGGCCTTGACCCAGCGGTGGCCCTGCAGCGCCCAGTAGACGCGGCCCGCGACCAGCGGCTCGTCGTCGAGCCAGGCCACGGTGGCGGTGATCTCGCGCACCGGCTCGAAGGCGCCCGGCGCCAGCAGCCAGTCGCCGCGGGACACGTCGACCTCGCGATCCAGCACGATGCCGGCGCTGTGGCCCGCATGCACCGTCTTCGGCTGGCGCGTGTGGCTCAGCACCTGCGCGACGGTGGCGGTCTGGTTGCTCGGCAGCACGGTCACGCGTTGGCCCGGCTCCACGTGGCCCGAGGCGACGCGGCCCCAGAACACGCGGCGGCCCTGCGAGGTGTCGGCCGACGACGAGAACTTCTCGACCCACTGCACCGGGAAGGCGAAGGGCACGGCTTCGTCCTGTGCCGTGACGGGCAGGTCTTCCAGCAGCTCGAGCAGGCTCGGGCCTTCGTAGCCGACCCAGTCGGCATGGCGCGTGGCCACGTTCCAGCCCTTGAGCGCGGAGATCGGCACGATGGCCGCCACCTTCACGCCGGCCGCTTCGGCAAAGGCGTTCAGCGCGGTCGAGATGCGCTCGAAGGCCAGGCCCGCGTCGGCAATGGCGTCCAGCTTGTTGATGGCGAACACGATCGACTGCACGCGCAGCAGGTTGCAAAGCAGCGTGTGGCGGCGCGTCTGCGGCAGCAGTTCGCGCCTGACGACGGTGCCGTCTTCCACCTCCGCGGCCCAGGCCAGCTTGGTCGCATCGACCAGCACCACCGCCGCGTCGGCGGCCGAGGCGGCCGTGACCATGTTGCGCGTGTACTGCTCATGGCCCGGCGCGTCGCCGATGATGAACTTGCGCCTGGCGGTCGAGAAGTAGCGGTACGCCACGTCGATGGTGATGCCTTGCTCGCGCTCGGCCGAGAGGCCGTCGGTCAGCAGGGCCAGGTCGGTCTCGCCGCCGCGCTGCACGCCGGCCAGCTGGTCTTGCAGCACCGTCTTGCTGTCGACCAGCAGGCGGCCGATGAGCGTGCTCTTGCCGTCGTCGACCGAGCCGCAGGTGATGAAGCGCAGGGCGGTGCCGGTGTCGCCGTGGACTTCGGCGGGCGAGGCGTTTGAAATGACAGCAGCGTTCATTGAGTGATTCTCCAATTCGTGGAACACCGCGGAACCGGCTCTGCCGGGCCGCTGGTGTTGCCCCCTTCGAGGGGGTGGGCGTAGCGACACGAAGTGCGCGAAGCCTGGGGGTGGGTCAGAAGTACCCGTCTTTCTTGCGCTTCTCCATGGAAGCTTCCGAAGTCATGTCGTCCATGCGGGTGGCACCGCGCTCGCTCACGTCGACCGACAGGGTTTCGAGTACCACGTCGCTCGCATCGGCTGCCAGGCTTTCCACCGGGCAGGTGGTGGTGATGTCGCCCACGGTGCGGAAGCGCACGTCGCGCACCTGCACCGTTTCGCCGTCGCGCGCCGGGGTCAGCCCGGTCACCGGCACCAGCAGGCCGCGGCGCTCCACCACTTCGCGCTTGTGCGTGTAGTAGATCGAGGGCAGGCCGACTTCCTCGCGGGCGATGTACTGCCACACGTCGAGTTCGGTCCAGTTCGAGATCGGGAACACGCGAAAGTGCTCGCCCGGGGCCAGGCGCGTGTTGAACAGCGTCCACAGCTCGGGGCGCTGGTCCTTGGGCTGCCACTGGCCGAAGCTGTCGCGGTGCGAAAAGATGCGCTCCTTGGCGCGCGCCTTTTCCTCGTCGCGGCGGGCACCGCCGATCAGCGCGTCGAAGCGGAATTCTTCGATCGCTTCGAGCAGGGTCACCGACTGGTGCGCGTTGCGCGACTCGCCCGGATGGGCCAGGCGCACGGTGCCGCGTTTCATCGAGTCCTCCACGCTGCGCACGATGAGTTCGGCGCCCAGTTCCTTCGCGCGCTGGTCGCGATAAGCCGTCACTTCAGGGAAGTTGTGGCCCGTGTCGATCATCAGCAGCGGGTAGGGAATACGGCCGACGCCGAAAGCCTTCTCCGCGCACTTCAGCAGCACCAGCGAGTCCTTGCCGCCCGAGAACAGCAGGGTGGGGCGCTCGAAGGCGGCCGCCACTTCACGCAGGATGAAGATGGTTTCTTCCTCCAGCGCGTCGAGGTGCGTGTTGGACAGGTGCGCCGGCGGCAGCAGCAGTTCGGTTTCGGTACGTGCGTTCATCGGAGATGTGGCTGGATGCGGTAAGTCGGTGCGGTGCGGGAGCTCAGTGCGCGAGATGCAATCCGCACTCGCGGTTGTCTTCGCCCTTGGTCGGGTCCACGTAGTCGAAGTTGTTGGGCAGGCCGTGTTTCACGCAGTACTCGTGCAGGTCCTTGGACGACCAGTGCAGCAGCGGCGCGACCTTGATCAGGCCGTCGGGGTTGATGCTGACCGGGTCCATCTGCGCACGCACGGCCGTGTCGGTGGCGCGCAGCGCTGTGAACCAGACCTTCGGCGCCGTCTCGCGCAGGGCGCGGGCGAAAGGCTCCAGCTTCACTTCTTCGGTGAAAGCGGCGTGGCGCGGGTCGTCCAGCGCCGGCGTCGGGCCGTCCACCGCCTCGCGGTGGGCGCGCGAGCGGCGCGGCAGGTAGATGTGCAGGTCCAGGCCCAGCTGCCTGGTCACCTCGTCGGCGAAGCGGTAGGTGGCCTCGGTGTTGTAGCCGTTGTCCATCCACACCACCGGCACGTCGCGCTTCACCTGCGTGACCATGTGCAGGATCACCGCCTCGAAGGGGCGGAAGTTGGTGGTGACGATGGCGCTCTGGCCCAGGCCGAGCGCCCAGTCCACCAGGCCCTGCGCGTTGCGGCCGAGTTCGGCGTTGATGCGTTCGATGTCGATGCTCATGTCCTGTGTTTCCCTGCGTTTCCGGTTCAGTTGCCGGCCGCGAAGTGCGGCGCGGTCTTCACCGCGTCGCCCTGGTAGAAGGCGGCGAAGCGGTCGAACTGGCGCTGCGCGTCGGAGGCGTCCACGCCTTCCTTGAGCACGGCGCTGGAAAAGCCGGTGCGCTCCATCTGCACGAGCTGGTCGATCAGCACGTCGCCGGTCGCGCGGATGTCGCCCTTGAAGCCCAGGCGGCGGCGCAGCAGGAAGGCCTGGCTGTAGGCGCGGCCGTCGGTGAACTTCGGAAAGTTCAGGTCGATGCGCTCGATGTCCGCCAGGCATTCCTCGATGGCGAGAGGGTCGGCGTCATTGGCGAGCTGCAGCACCTTCGGATCGCCGTCGTCGATGTGTTCTTCCGCCGAGAGAATGTTCAAGGTTTTTTTCATGCTGCTTCCTCCACCTTGAAACGCGCACCGTTGGCGGCGGCCTTGAACGGGTCATGGCCGACGCGGCGCAGCGTGTCGATGAAGTTCTCGCCGCTTTCGCGGGTGTCGCGGTAGGTGTTGAGCACGGCCTCGATCACGCCGGGCACTTCTGCCGCCGAGAACGAGGGGCCTACCACCTTGCCTGCCTGCGGCGTGCCGCTGAGCGCGGAGCCGTCGGAGCCGCCGAGGGTGACCTGGTACCACTCCTTGCCGTCCTTGTCGACGCCGAGGATGCCGATGTGGCCGCTGTGGTGGTGGCCGCAGGAGTTGATGCAGCCGCTGATGTGCAGGTCGATCTCGCCCAGGTCGTCGAGTTCGTCGAGGTCTTGATAACGCTCGGTGATGGCTTCGGCGATGGGAATGGAGCGCGCGTTGGCCAGCGCGCAGAAGTCGCCGCCGGGGCAGGCGATCATGTCCGTCAGCAGGTGCACGTTGGCGCTGGCGAAGCCGGCGGCGCGGGCGGCGAGCCACAGTGCGTGCAGGTCTTCGGCGTGCACCCAGGGCAGCACCACGTTCTGGTCGTGCGTCACGCGGGCTTCGCCGGCCGAGAAGCGGTCGGCCAGCTCGGCGAGCGTGTCGAGCTGGTCGGCCGATGCGTCGCCGGGCGCCTGCTTCAGGCGCTTGAATGACAGCGTCACGGCGCGCAATGCGGGGTTCTTGTGCGGCGCCACGTTGCGCGCGAGCCAGCGGGCGAACTGCACGTCGTCGGCGGCGTGGTTGCGCAGCTCGGCGTCGGTCTTCTCGGCGCTCTGCAGCACGCGGGTGGCGAGCGTCGGCGGCACGAAGGAGGCGGCCACGCGGTCGTACTCTTCCTGCGTGATGGTGTGCGGCCCGCCGTCGTGCTCGAGGATCTGCTTGTACTCGGCCTCGACGTCGTCGATGTAGCGCTGGCCCTCGGCCTTCACCAGGATCTTGATGCGCGCCTTGTAGATGTTGTCGCGGCGGCCATAGCGGTTGTAGACGCGGATCACGGCCTCGAGGTAGTTCATGATCTGCTGCCACGGCAGGAACTCGCGCAGCACCGTGCCCACGATGGGCGTGCGGCCCATGCCGCCGCCCACCTGCACACGGAAGCCGATCTCGCCGGCCTCGTTCTTCACCACGTGCAGGCCCACGTCGTGCCAGCCGGTGGCGGCGCGGTCTTCGGTGGCGCCGGTGATGGCGATCTTGAACTTTCGCGGCAAAAACGCGAACTCGGGGTGCAGCGTGCTCCACTGGCGCATGATTTCCGCGAAGGGACGCGGATCGGCGATCTCGTCGACCGCGATACCGGCGCGCTCGTCGCTCGTGATGTTGCGGATGCAGTTGCCGCTGGTCTGGATGCCGTGCATGTCGACCGAAGCCAGCAGGTCCATCACGTCGGCCGACTTGGCCAGCGGAATCCAGTTGTACTGGACGTTCTGGCGGGTCGAGAAGTGCGCGTAGTGGGTGGGCAGCTTGTGGCTGCCGAGCAGGCCCTGGGTCTCGATGGCCTTCTTGTAGACCTCCGCCTCGGGCTCGTCGTATTCGCGGGCGATGCGGGCCAGCACGCGGATCTGGCGGCTGGAGAGCTCGCCGTAAGGCACGGCCACGCGCAGCATCGGCGCGTAGCGCTGGACATACCAGCCGTTTTGCAGCCGCAGCGGGCGGAACTCGTCTTCGTGGAGGCGGCCCTTCTGCCATCGCTCGAGCTGGTCTCGGAACTGGGCGGCTCGTTGATGGACGAACTGGCGATCGAATTCTGTGTATTGGTACATCGTGCGTGTGTCTTGAGGAAGTGCGGTGCCGCGCGCGTGGCGGGGTACCCAACAAGAAGGCGCGATTGTCCAAGTGCTCCTTATGGAACCAAACTATTTTTTGGTTCGTGCTTTATGCGGATAAGCTTATTCGCCAGCATCCATGCGGGTTTCCGGACGGTTTGATGCTTATTCCGGATAAGGCCGCGATGCCGGCTTCGCGCCGCCGAAGCGATGAAGCAGTCCGGGTAAGTCCCGACGCGGCTGCCGTCCCGCCGCAGTGAAATGGTTATCCTGAATAACCAAATTGGCTGAAGATGCAATGACTGCTTCGACCTCGCGCCGCGGCGCGCTACTTGCCGGGCTCGCAACCATGGCCGCGCTCGCCGACGCCAAGGCGGCCGACGCGCCGCCGGCCGCCATCGCCACGCCGACCAGCGAACGCTTCCCGGTCCTGCTGCCACGCACCGAGTTCGTCTATGAAGCCATCGTAGACATCGCGCCGCCGATGGCGCTTGGCGCTTCGCCCTTCGGAGAGCGCTTCATGGTGCCGATCACGGGCGGTTCGTTCGAGGGGCCGGGCCTTCGCGGCACGGTGCTGGCCGGCGGCGCCGACCGCCAGCTGTTGCGCCGCGACGGCGCGAAGAACCTCGATGCGGTGTACGAGCTGAAGACGGATGACGGCGTGGTGATCTCGGTGCGCAACACCGTGCTGTCGCGCAATCCGAAGAATGCGCCGCGCTATGTGTTCTCCACACTGCAGATCGTTGCGCCCGAGGGCAAGTACGGCTGGCTCAAAGACTTCGTCTACGTGGGTACGCTCGATCCGCTGCGGCCCCAGCGCGAGGCCGTGGTCATCCGTGTCTACAAGGTTGTCTAACGCAGCATCGTCGACATCGCCGAGCAGCAGTTCAGCATGCGCACGGCCGCCTCCACGGTCGGTGCGGTGAAGCGCAGGGTGATGCCGTCGACGCGCTCGAAACTCGGCCACTGGCAGAACAGGTCGGCCAGCGCGGAGGTTTGGGCGCGCAGCGTCACGGTCTGCGGGCCTTCGAAGACCAGCGGCCTGGCCTTCGAGCGGGCGGCCAGCGCTTCTTCCACACCCGCGCGGATCGCCCGGCGCGACTGCTCGGGCGACAGCGACACGCCGCTCAGGCAGCCCGTGGCTTTCTTGGTCTCGACGAAGGTCGCGTGCGGAAAGAGCGGGCGGTTCTCGGCGATGAACACGTCGTCGCCGCTGGCCATCACCACCGGCACGCCGTATTCGCCCGCCAATGCGCCGTAGAGCCCGGCCTCGCCCAGTTCCTCGCCCCCGAGCGATATGCCCGCGAAGGCGAAGCTGTTGATGGTGTGCGCGAGGATGCCGCGCCCCTGCGCGCGCGAGTGGTAGCCGACCATGCAGACGGCGTCCACGCCGCCTTCTTCCACGCCCGCCACCATGCTCAGGTAGCGCGGCTTGCCCTGGATCACGCGGGCGCGCGCGTCGAGCAGGTCGGGCGGCATGTTGCGAAAGCCCCCGTGCGAGTCGTTCACCAGCACTTCGGTGGCGCCCGCGTCGAAGGCGCCGGCGATGGCGGCGTTGGCTTCGTGCGTCATCAGCAGCCGCGCGCGCTCGTACTCGGGGTTGCCCGCGCGCACCTGCTCGGAGTGGTAGACGCCGGCGACGCCTTCGATGTCGGTGGAGATCAGGACTTTCATGAGTGCAGCGGCTCGCGTTCAGGCGTGGGTTGAGAAGAGGGCGGAGGCGGGCAGCACATCGCCCAGCGCGGCGCGATGGTTGCCGTCGCGCCCGGTCACTGGCGTGGCGCGCCACAGGGCGTGGATGATCGCCTGTTCCGTGCTGTCGGCCGCGGCCTGGAAGAGGCCGTCGAGCAGGCCGTCGTGCAGCATCGCCACCGCGGGCATCGGCCGCTCGACGTTGCCGGGCACGGTGTAGGCGGTGGAGAAGGCCAGCACGATGTCGCCGCTGCCGTGCCCGAAGACCGAACCCGTGCGGGCCAGCCCGGCGCCGGCGCGCAGCGCGAGGCGGCGCAGCTGGCGCGCGTCGAGCGGTGCGTCGGTGGCCAGCACGATGATGATCGAGCCCTTCTCGGCCTCGTTCACCGCCGGCAGGCTGCGCCCGGCCTGCAGCGCGGCGAGCCTTTCGCCCACCGCATGTCCGGCCAGCAGCAGTTGCGGCTGGCGGCCGTAGTTCGCCAGCACCAGCGCACCCACCGTGTGCAGGCCGCCGGTGCCGACGCTCTTTTCGCCACCCAGGCCGCCGCTGGTGCCGTCGTTGCGCGCCGACACCCGCCGCGAGGCGCTGCCGATGCCGCCCTTGAGCTGGAAGCTCGACATGCCGCGCCCCGCGCCGACCGACCCCTGTTCGAAGTCGCAGCCGGCATCGGCCAGCGCGTGCAGGTAGTCGGCCTCGCTCACGGCCATGCGCTGGATGTCGTTGAGAAATCCGTCGTTGCACTCGAACACCAGCGGGTTGACCGTGGGCAGCGTGCGTCCGCATTCCGGGTTGTCGGCCACGCAGCGGTGGATCTGCGCCGCCGCCACCGTGCCGACCGAGAAGGTGTTGGTCAGCGCGATGGGCGTTTCGAGCACGCCCAGTTCCTCGACCTGCATCAGGCCGACGCTCTTGCCGAAGCCGTTGAGCACCGCCACGGCGGCGGGCACCTTGTCGCGGAAGAGGTCGCCCGCATGGGGGCGGATGACGGTCACGCCCGTCTGCACGGGGCCGTCGGCCAGCGTGCGGTGGCCCACGGTGACGCCCGCGACGTCGGTGATGGCGTTGCGTTCGCCCTGGAGCAGATTGCCGATGAAGGGGAGGAAGACCCGCTGCTTGCTGGAGGACATTGAGGAAAAAAGAAACTTACTGGCGGTCGATCTTCGGATCGAGCGCGTCGCGCAGTGCGTCGCCCAGCAGGTTGAAGGCGAGCACGGTGAAGAAGATGGCCAGGCTGGGGAAGAGCGCCACGTGCGGCGAGGTCACCATGTCGGCGCGGGCCTCGCTGAGCATCGCGCCCCACTCGGGCGTCGGCGGCTGCGCGCCCATGCCCAGAAACGAGAGGCTGGCGGCCGTGATGATCGAGGTACCCACGCGCATCGAGAAATACACCACGATCGACGAGATGGTGCCCGGCAGGATGTGCCGCACGATGATGGTCCAGTCCGAGGCGCCGATGCTGCGCTCGGCCTCGATGTAGGTCTGCTGCTTCAGCACCAGCGTGTTGCCGCGCACGAGTCGCGCGAAGGCCGGCACGCTGAACACCGACACCGCCACCACCACGTTGGTCATGCTGCTGCCCAGGATGGCCACCACGCCCAGCGCCAGCAGGATGCCGGGGAAGGCGAAGAGCACGTCCGACACACGCATCACGACGCGGTCCCACCAGCCTTCGTAATAGCCCGCCAGCAGGCCGAAGGCGGTGCCGATGATGCCGCCCAGCACCACCGACAGGAAGCCCGCCATCAGCGAGATGCGCGCGCCGGCCAGGATGCGGCTGAAGATGTCGCGGCCCAGCGGGTCGACGCCGAACCAGTGCGCGGCCGAGGGGCCGGTGTTCAGCATGTCGTAGTCGAAGAAGTTCTCCGGATCGAAGGGCACGATCCACGGCGCGAACACCGCGACGAACACCAGCAGCAGCACGAAAAGCGCCGCGGCGATGCCCACGGGCTGCTTCTTGAAGCGGCGCCAGCACTCGCCCCAGGGGGTGCGGACCTTGCCGGCGGACTGGAGCGTGGCGACCGGAGAGGTCGGAAGAATGGTTTCGGCGGAAACGCCTGGAGCTTGAGTCATGTCAGTCGTTCGTTGCGGCGCAATTTCGTGGAACACCGCGGAACCGGCTTCGCCGGGCCGCTGGTGTTGCCCCCGGTGAGGGGGAAGGAGAAGCGACACGAAGTGCGCGCAGCCTGGGGGAGGTCATTTGTACCGGATGGTGGGGTTGATGTAGCCATAGAGCACATCCACCACCAGGTTGATCAGGATGAATTCGAGCGAGAACAGCAGCACCAGCGTCTGGATCACGGGGTAGTCGCGCATCTGCACCGCGTCGACCAGCAGGCGGCCGAGGCCGGGCCAGTTGAACACCGCCTCCACAAGAATGGAGCCGCCCAGCAGGAAGCCGAACTGCAGGCCCATCATCGTCACGACCGGGATGAGCGCGTTACGCAGCGTGTGTTTGAACACCACGCTCGATTCGTGCACGCCCTTGGCGCGCGCGGTGCGCACGAAGTCTTCCTGGATCACCTCGACGAAGGAAGCCCGCGTGAAGCGCGCCATCACGGCCGCCACGGCCGCGCCCAGGGTGATCGAGGGCAGGATGTAGTGTTTCCAGGTGCTGGCGCCCACGGTGGGAAGCCAGCCGAGCTGGACCGAGAAGATCTGCATCAGCAGCATGCCGAGTGCAAATGCGGGAAAGGAGATGCCCGACACGGCGAGCGTCATGCCCAGCCGGTCCGGCCATTTGTTGCGGTACACCGCCGAGACGATGCCGATGCCCATGCCGAAGATCACGGCCCACACCATGCTGGTGATGGTCAGCATCACCGTCGGGAAGAAACGCTCGCCGATCTCGGTCGCCACCGGCCGCCGCGTGCGGATGGAGGTGCCGAAGTCGCCCTGCAGCATGTGGGTGAAGAAGTTCACGAACTGCTGCGGCAGCGGCTTGTCGAGCCCGAGCTCCGCGCGAACCATCGCCACGGTCTGCTCGTCGGCGTCCTGACCGGCGGCGAGTCTCGCCGGGTCGCCGGGCAGCATGTGGACGAACAGGAACACCAGCACCGCCACGATGAGCAGCGTGGGGATCAGGCCCAACAGTCGTTTGAGGAAGTAATTCAGCATGGCATACAAACAGTCAACCCCTCATCCGGGGAACACCGCGGAACCGGCTTTGCCGGGCCGCTGGTGTTGCCCCCGGCGAGGGGGTTGGCGTAGCGACACGAAGTGCGCGTAGCCTGGGGGAGGGCTTAGTTCGACGTGGCGATGGCGTCGATGTTGATGTTGCCGTCAGGCATCACGAATACGCCCGAGAGGCGCTTGGCGTGCGCCGACAGGTTCTGCTCGGTGATCATCGGCACGCGCGGCAGGTCCTTGCGGATCTGTTCCTGCGCGGTCTTGTACAGCGCGGTACGTTCCTTCTCGTCCGTGGTCACCAGCGCCTTGGCCAGGGCGTTGTCCACCACTTCGCTCTTGTAGAACGACATGTTGTTGAGCTTCGGAGCCCAGGCTTCCGAGGCGAACAGCGGGCGCAGGCCCCAGTCGGCCTCGCCGGTCGACGACGACCAGCCGGTGTAGTACATGCGGACCTTGGCCGTCTTCGGATCGGGCCATGCATCCACCTGCTCGGCGCGCTGGCCCACTTCGAGCGCCTGCACCTGCAGCTTGATGCCGATCTGTGCGAGTTGCTGCTGCACGAACTGGATCGTCTTCTGCGAGGTCGTGTTGTTGTAGGCGCTCCACAGCACAGACTCGAAGCCGTCGGGGTAACCGGCTTCCTTCATCAGCTCCTTGGCCTTCTTCACGTCGTAGGGAATGGGCGCCATCTTCTCGGCGTACTTCACGCCCTGGGGCAGCACACCCTGTGCCGGGAAGGCATAGCCGCCGAACGCGACCTTGGCCAGCGCCTCCTTGTTGATGGCGTAGCCGATGGCCTCGCGCACCTTCGGGTTGTCGTAGGGCTTCTGCAGCATGTTGAACGCCAGGAAGCGCGTGATGATCGACGGCGATGCCACCACTTCGAGCTTGTCGCTCTTCTTCAGCAGCTCGGCCTGCTCATAGGGAATGGGGTAGGCGAAGTCTGCCTCGCCGGTCTGCAGCATCGCGGCGCGCGTGTTGTTCTCGAGCACGGGTTTCCACGACACGGTGTCGACCTTCGGGTAGCCCTTCTTCCAGTAGCCGTCGAACTTCTTGGCCTTGACGGCTTCGGTCTGCTTCCACTCGACGAACTCGAAGGGGCCGGTGCCCACGGGGTGGAAGGCGATGTCCTTGTTGCCCCACTTCTTCAGCGCGGTGGGCGAGATCATGGCGGCCGATGCGTGGGCCAGCGAGTTGATGAAGGGGCCGAAGGGCTCCTTCAGCGTGATGCGCACGGTGCTGGGGTTCAGCACCTCGACCTTGCTCACGCGGTTGAACTGGTTGTAGCGCAGCAGCTTGTTGTCCTGGTTCAGCACGCGGTCGAGCGTGAACTTCACCGCGTCGGCGTTGAAGTCGGTGCCGTCATGGAACTTCACGCCGGTGCGCAGCTTGATCGTGTAGACCAGGCCGTCCTTCGACACGTCGTAGCTCTCGGCGAGCACGTTCTGCACCTTCAGGTCCTTGTCGAACTGGAACAGGCCTTCATAGAAGGTCTTGGTCACTGCCGTGGTGATGGTGGTGTTGGTGTTGTACGGGTCCAGCGTTTCCGGCTGGTAGCCGATCGACAGCACCACGTCTTTCGCGGCCAGTGCCGTGCCCGAGGCGGCCAGCGCGGCCAGGCCCAGCAGTGCGGATGCCCATCGCAGGGAGGAGGAAGCTTGTTGCGTCATGGAAGAACTCCAGTCGGTTCGTGGAAAAAAGCAGGAGGGCCTGCGGGTTGAGAAAATTGATTGACCGTTCAGAACGCGCCGCCGATGGCGTGCTGAGCGACGAAGTGCCCCGGCGCGACCTGCACCAGCGGCGGCACCACGGGCTCGTCGCCCACGGCGCGGATCGGGCTGGGAATCTCGCCTTCGAGCAGCGCGCGCGGCTTGTGGCGGCGCGACGGGTCGGCCACCGGCACCGCGGCCATCAGCTTGCGGGTGTAGGGATGCCGCGGCGCCTCGAACACCGCGCGGCGCGGGCCGATCTCGACGATCTGGCCCAGGTACATCACGGCCACGCGGTGGCTGATGCGCTCCACCACCGCCATGTCGTGCGAGATGAAGAGAAAAGCCACGCCCAGCTCGCGCTGCAGGTCGAGCATCAGGTTGACGATCTGCGCCTGGATGGAAACGTCCAGCGCCGACACCGATTCGTCGGCCACCACCACCTTGGGGTTGAGCGCCAGCGCCCGCGCGATGGCGATGCGCTGCCGCTGGCCGCCGGAGAACTCGTGCGGATAGCGCTGCGCCGCCTCGGGCGGCAGGCCCACCTTCTGCAGCAGCCAGTCGACGCGCTGCTGTGCCTCTGCGCCCTTGGCGATGTTGTGGATGAGCAGCGGCTCCATGATCGAGAAACCCACCGTCACGCGCGGATCGAGCGAGGCGAACGGGTCCTGGAAGATGAACTGGATGTTGCGGCGCAGCGCCTGCAGCTCGCGCGTGGGCAACTCGCGGATGTTCTGGCCGCCGAACTCGATGGCGCCGCTCTGGCTCTCGACCAGGCGCAGCAGCGAGCGGCCGGTGGTCGACTTGCCGCAGCCCGATTCGCCGACCAGCGCCAGCGTCTCGCCGGGGTACAGGTCGAAACTGATCTTCTCCACCGCGTGCACGCGGCGCTTGACGCGGCCGAAGAGGCCGCTGCGCACGTCGAAGCGGGTGACGAGGTCGCGCACGCGCAGGATCGGGCCGCCGTCGGCGCGTACGGTGTCCTGCGGCGTCGCGGGCTCCGGCGGGGCTGCGTCGGCCGGGCTTTCGGTGCGCAGCAATTCGAACTTGGCCGGCAGGTCGGTGCCCTGCATCGCACCGAGCTTCGGCACGGCCGACAGCAGCGCGCGGGTGTAGGGGTGCTGCGGCGCCGCGAACACGTCGTCGGAGACGCCTTCCTCCACCTTGTCGCCGCGGTACATCACCAGCACGCGGTCGGCGATCTCGGCTACCACGCCCATGTCGTGCGTGATGAAGAGCACGCCCATGTGCATCTCCTTCTGCAGCTCGCGGATGAGCTGGAGGATCTGGGCCTGGATCGTCACGTCCAGCGCGGTGGTGGGCTCGTCGGCGATCAGCAGCTGCGGCCTGCACGACAGGGCCATCGCGATCATCACGCGCTGGCGCATGCCGCCCGAGAGCTGGTGCGGGAAGCGGTCGAGCACGTTGCGCGCCTCCGGAATGCGCACCAGCTCCAGCATGCGCAGCGCTTCGGCGCGCGCGGCGGAGTCGCTCTTGCCCTGGTGGATGCGGATCGCCTCGGCGATCTGGTCGCCGGCGGTGAACACCGGGTTCAGCGACGTCATCGGCTCCTGGAAGATCATCGCGATGTCCGCGCCGCGGATGTTGCGCATGGCGGTGTCGCGCGCCTGGGCCAGGTCGAGCACCTCGCCGTTGCGGCGGCGGAACATCATGCCGCCGTTCAGGATGCGGCCGCCGCCGTGCTCCACCAGGCGCATCAGCGCCAGCGAGGTCACCGACTTGCCCGAACCCGATTCGCCCACCACCGCGAGCGTTTCGCCATGGTCGACGTGGAATGACAGCTTCTTCACGGCATCGACCGTGCGCTCGGAAGTCGAGAAGCGAACGGTGAGGTCGTCGACGGCGAGAACGCGGCCGTCCGGCAGGGCGAGGGCAGGGGTGGACATGGGAGGCGAGTGAGGAATGCGTTGGCGTACGGCTTATCGACCGTGGGTCGCGTTTTTTCGCGGGACACCGTGGAACCGGCTTTGCCGGGCCACAGGTGTCGCCCCCTGCAAGGGGGTTGGCGCAGCGACACGAAGTGCGCGGAGACTGGGGGTTTGCTTCATGCTGCGAAGATGGCCGTGTTTGCCGCTTCGTTGCCGCGCGCGTGGCCGCGGTACATGCCTTCGCTGTTGAAGGCCAGGCTCAGGTTGCCGTGGCGGTCCACGCCGATCAGGCCGCCGGAGCCGCCGATGGCCGGCAGCGACTGCTGCACCACGGCGTGCGTGGCGGCTTCGAGCGTCGCGCCGCCGTAGGCCATGCGCGCGCACACGTCGTAGGCGGCGGCGACGCGGATGAACATCTCGCCGCTGCCGGTGCAAGACACGGCGGCCGTGCGGTCGTCAGCGTAGGTGCCGGCGCCGATGAGCGGCGAATCGCCGATGCGGCCGACGCGCTTGTTGGTCATGCCGCCGGTGGAGGTGGCGGCGGCCAGGTGACCGTGCATGTCGAGCGCGACCGCGCCGACGGTGCCGAACTTCTTGTCCTCGTCGAGCGGCGAAGCTGCGGTCATCGAGGCGCCTTCATGGTCCGTCACCACGCGGCCGGTGCCGCGCACGCGGTAGAGCTGCTGGCGGCGCGCCTCGGTGGAGAAGAACGAAGGCTCGACCATTTCCAGCCCACGTTCGCGTGCGAAGGTCTCGGCACCCGCGCCGGCCAGCAGCACGTGGGCGCCGTCTTCGAGCACGGCGCGCGCGGCGCGCACCGGGCGGCGGATGCGGCACACGCCCGCGATCGCTCCGGCGGCGAGCGTGGCGCCGTCCATCACGGCGGCGTCGAGCTCATGGGTTTCGTCATGCGTGAACACCGCGCCGTGGCCGGCGTTGAAGAGCGGGCATTCCTCGAGCATCTCCACCGCGAGGCAGGCGGCGTCGAGCGCGGATGCGCCCTTGAGCAGCATCGCCTGCGCGGCGGCCACGATGTTCTTCAGAGCATCGTGATAGGCCTGCGCCTGTTCCGCGCTCGTCGTCGCGGCGCTGATGGTGCCGGCGCCGCCATGAATGGCGATCACGGGCACATGGGTCTGGGTCATCGGGAAGCTTTCTTCTTCTTGCTGCCCGCGCCGCCGGGGGCGGGGGCATCGGGTGTATGGGCGGGAGCGGCGGCGTTTCCGTTGATGCGGGGCAGCCCGTTGGCGCCATGCAGCCACGGCCGCACCGCGTGCAGGATGCGGCCGGCCGACTGCACCGGGTCGGGCGCGCGCAGCGACACCGCGCTGGTCAGCGCCTCGATCAGCGCGAGCACGCTGGTCTCGCAGTTCGGGCGGTAGCTGGTTTCGGTCTGGCAGAACAGCGCCACGTCGGCCAGCGGCGCCAGCGGCGAGCTGGGGCGGTCGGTCAGGGCGATGACGGCGCAGCCCTGGCCGCGCGCGATCTGCGCGAGCGAAATGGTGTCCGTCAGGTAGCGCGGAAAGGTCAGGCCGATGAACACGTCCTGCGGCCCCGCGTGCATCAGCGTGCGCGCCGCATGCGTGACGCCGCTCACGCTGGAGAGCATGCGCACGTCGCTGCAGCTGCCGTCCAGCCCGTGCTGCAGCAGGCCCGCGAGCCATGCGCTAGCGCCGAAGCCGCCGATGTAGACCGAGCGCGCCTTGCCGATGCGCTCCACCGCGGCTTCGCAGGCGGCGTAGTCCAGCGTCTGGCGCGTCGCGTCGATGTTGCGGCGGCTCTCGTCGAGCGCGGTGGCGAACACCTCGGCCACCGTGGTCGGCCGCTCCAGGTTGCCCCGCAGGCGCTCCACCGGCGCCACCAGCGGCTCGAAGCCGCGCACGAGCTCGGCGCGGAAGGTCGCGTAGCCATCGAAATCCAGCGCCCGCGCAAAGCGGTTGGCCGTGGCCACCGACACACCCACCACCGCAGCGAGCTCGTCGATGGGCAGCGTGGCGACCTGCAGCGGATGCTCCAGCACGTAGTCGGCCACCTGCCGGTGCGAGCGCGACAGCCGCGGCAAAGCCTGCGCGATGCGCTGTGCCACGGTGGTGCCTGGGGAGTCGAAAGTGGTGCTCATGGAGGGTGCAATGCGCCCGAAAGTGTGCGTTTTTTGAAAACCGGTTTACAAATATAAGTCAGGAAAGAAAATTTTCTGTCATTTTTGATCAATACCGCAAGTAGCGGGCCAGGGGTAAAGGGGATTGAGATGGCTCCTGCGAGAGTTCTTTCCCTCTGAAGTCGGCTTGGGCAGGCGTTTGCGGCACCTGACTAGGGGTTTCCCTAGGGTCTGTCTGTTTGAGCGCAGATGCGATCCGGGAGCCGTCTGCTGGAGCCGGCGATAAGCTGCAAGCCATGATCGACTTCAGCTTTATCGATGTGACCAGCGTGGATTACTGGTACGACGAAGGCTACGTTCAGTCCCAGCGAGCGCTAAGGCGCCTTACGGGATCCGAATGGGGGGCTTGCGAGAGGGTGGAGGTCGCAGTCGCTCGAATGGCAGGACCGTCTCGCATACATCCTTGGAGACAGCTTGGAACTCAGGGAGTCGGAACTGCTTGTCGATATGTATGCAGCCGGCCCTCCAGATGTTGCGATGACCGCTGCAGAGGGCTTGCGCAGCATGCCTTTTGAGCATCTTCGGACGGCTGTTGCCAGGCGACTGTTGTCGGGCGATGCCACATGCCGAGATTGGGAACACTGCGCATCTGCGAACGCGTTGCTCAAGCTTGTTGCACCGACTCGATAGCTTCATTTTCCAAGCCGCCACGCCGCGGTGGGGTCTCGGCTCAAGCGATACACTGCCCGCCGCACGTCAAAAAAAGACGTGCTTGGGATTGGCGTCCCAAAAGCACCTCTGCGATCTAAGCCGCAGATTTCCGCAGAGACTCTGCGGCTTTGTCGTTCGTGCCTCCTTTTTGGCGGCTCGGGCGGGGAGCCGCGAGGCTCGCCGGTTCTCGCAAGAGGTGCCCGGTACGCCAACCCGTTCGAGTCGCCGCCTCCAATTGGCGTTGGGTGCGGCGGTTTTTGCAAATCGCACCTCTTGGAGGCCATTCATGGCTGTGTCTACCCACGCGTCCGCGCGACATCCCGTTCACTCCAAACCTGATCCCGTCGCCGACGGCGAGCCGAGCGAATTGAAGTCCAGCATCGTCGAGTCCTTGACACTCCAGGCTTGCGACGATGCGGACAGTCTTCGTGAGGTGCTGTGCGCCTATGTGTGCCTTGAAAAGCTCCTCGCGCCGCTCGAAGCGAGCGATACGGAGCAGATTGACCCGACGCGGACCGAACTGAGCGCGCTCCTTCGCTTGGTGAATGAGGAAATGGAGCGCCGCGTCGAAGTCATCGACAAGGCAGCACATGCAGTGCGTGCCGCGTTTATGGCAGCCGCCAACTAACGGCCTACGCCGCCCGGCTCATCGTCAACCTCCTGCTTGCCGCTGTCGGGCTTGGCGAGCCAACTAGGCATTTTTGAGCCGGGCCGCATCCTTCTGCATGAACACGCTCAACGGATCGTCCGGATAGTCCCCGAACGGCCCCCGCCGCTTGTACCCCGAACGCGCATAGAACGATAGCGCCTCCGGCTGGCTCACGCCCGTCTCCAGCCTGAAGACCACGCAGCCGCGTGCCGCCGCTTCGCCTTCGAGAAAACCGAGCACCTTCGCCGCGACGCCTTGCCCCCGGTTCTCCGGCCGCACGTACATGCGCTTGAGCTCACCGAAGTCGGGTTCCATCACGATGGCTCCGCAGCCGACGGCCGTGCCCTCGCCATCGCGGGCGACCGCGAACAGCACGTTCGGCGCCGACAGGGCCGCGATGTCGATGCCGTAGTGGCACTCGGGCGGGTAGAGCGGCTTCTGGTAGGCGTCGAGGTCGTCGATGAGCTGGATGACGTCGGGCTGGGCGGGGCTTTCGAGGGAGATTCGCATCGGCGGATGTTATCCAGCCGATAGGGCAGTGGATCGATGGGCGGGTCGAGAGAAAACCCGCCGCAGCGGGTTGGACGAGGGCGGTCAGCGGCTGGCGCGCAGGTTTTTCAGCCGGCGCTCGGCTTCGCCAGGAGGGATCTTTCCCTGTGCTTCCAGCTTCCTGAGCCGTCGCTCGTCTGCTCGGTCCAGCGCGTCTTTCAGAAGCGCCATCTTGCGGTCCTTGCATGGCTGGCATTCGTAGAAGCGTTCCGGCGCTTTGGTGGGCTCAAGCTTCTCGTCCACCTCGAAGAGGTTGATTCGTCCCGTCGGTTCGATGCCGATGACGATGATCTTTCCATTCTTGAAGGTGACCGATGCACCGCCCGAGCAGCCGGTTCTTTCTGTGTACTCGCTGAAGTAGGACTTCCGGGAGACTCTGCGGATGTGCTGCAGCGCGTAGCGCACGTCCTCCTCGGTCAGGATGACGTCCGAGCAATCCAGGAAGTCCTTGTTTTCCCAGGCGGTTGCGCTGGAGGGTTCGACGATCTCGATCCTGGTTACGGAACTGACTGGATATCGTTTGTCGGCGGCTTGAACCGGGACTGTGGTGACTACTGCGACCAGTGCCATGAAGAGGGTGCTGATTCTGATCATGGTGTTGGCACCGCCAGATTCCAATTCGCGCCTTGTGCCTCGGTTGGGTTCTTCCTGCTGACCTCAGGATGATGAAAGACCTCGCTTGATTCAACCTGTATTGAATCCCGGAGCACGCCGACAAGCCATGATAGAGACTGATTCTGGGCGGCAGTCGGTGTTGGGAAAATTGCGGATTCCCCCCGTATCTCCTCGGGAGTCAGGTTCCTTTTCTTTTGTTGGAGGGTAGGTTTGAACCCTTCCGGCAGCCTGGCCCTGCCAACCATCTCGATCCCAATGGCCTCCATGTTGCCCGGATAACGATCACCGGGCGCTTTCTGCATCTCGATCCGATGCATCGCCGCTGCTCCTCCCTTCTTCGGGAAATCGTCCGGCTTGCACGTCTTCATCACCAAGCACCTCGCCCTCAACGGCCCCACATGATTCGTCCTCTGATAAATCGCCGCCGTCTGATAGATCGTCCCATCCTTGTCGATGAGAAAGTGCGCTCCATTGGCCTTGGGGTTCCTGTAGCTGTTCAGCGATGACTCCAGCGTATCGGCGTCGGTCTGGTGCACGACGATGCCGGTGATGGCGGCGGTGCGTTTCCCTCGTTCGATCTGCGGACTGCGCGCATGCCTCACGCGCGCGTGACTGACCATTCCGTGTTTGTCGATTTCGACAAGCATGGGTTTTCCTCCCTGAAGATTCGTTGTTTATCGGTTCTGCTGAAGCCGGTTCTCGCGCGTCGGATGAGCGCGGGGCCACGGCCTCGCGGCGCATGCTAAAGGCTTAAAAAGTGAACTGGGTGATGTCTTCGTCAACCATTTGTGGCTCGTTGCGCAAACCCCATCCGGGCGCAAGGTTGAGCGCGACATCCAACAATGGCCGCGCGGCAGGCCGACTGGCCTGCCGGACCTTCTTCATCCCGAATTCCTCAAGCACCAAGGAGCATCACTTTGGAATACCGTCATCTGGGCAAATCCGGCCTCAAGGTTCCCGTGTTGAGTTTTGGCACCGGCACCTTCGGGGGCAAGGGCGAGTTCTTCAGCGCGTGGGGCAGCACCGACGTGGCCGAAGCGCGCAAGCTCATCGACATCTGTCTCGAAGCCGGCGTGAACATGTTCGACAGCGCCGACATCTATTCGTCCGGCGCGGCCGAGTCTGTGCTCGGCGAGGCGATCAAGGGGCGGCCGCGCGACAGTCTCTTGATTTCCACCAAGGCCACTTTCCGCAGTGGCGAGGGCCCGAACGATGTTGGCTCGTCACGCCACCATCTCGTGCAGGCCGTCGATGGTTCGCTCAAGCGCCTGGGCACCGACTACATCGACCTGTTCCAGCTCCACGGCTTCGATGCGAGCACGCCGGTGGAAGAAACGCTCTCCACGCTCGACGACCTGGTGCGCGCGGGCAAGCTGCGCTATATCGGCGTGTCGAACTTCTCGGGCTGGCACCTGATGAAGTCGCTGGCCGTGTCGGAGCGCCACGGCCTCGCGCGCTACGTCGCGAACCAGGCCTACTACTCGCTGGTCGGCCGCGACTACGAGTGGGAGCTGATGCCACTGGGCATCGACCAGGGTATCGGCGCCGTGGTGTGGAGCCCGCTGGGCTGGGGCCGGCTCACGGGCAAGATCCGCCGCGGCCAGCCGCTGCCCGCCAACAGCCGGCTGCACGTGACGGCCGACATGGGCCCTCCCGTGCCCGACGAGTTGCTGTACCGCGTGGTCGATGCGCTGGAAAAGATCGGCGCCGAAGTCGGCAAGACGGTGCCGCAGGTGGCGCTCAACTGGCTGCTGCAGCGACCGACGGTGTCCAGTGTGGTGGTCGGCGCTCGCGACGAGGCGCAACTGAGGCAGAACCTCGGCGCGGTGGGCTGGAACCTCACGCCCGGGCAGGTCGCAGAGCTCGACGCGGCCAGCGCGACGACGCGGGCCTATCCCTACTGGCACCAGCAGGGCTTCCTGGAGCGCAACCCGAATCCGGTCTAGCGTCTTTTCTGGCCGGGTGTCAGCCCCAGCACCCAGCGCTTGAAGTCTTCCAGCGCCCCGGAGGCCGGCCGGCCTTCGGGATACGCGAAGTAGTAGCCCTGGGGCACGTCGAGGTGCCGGTCCACCGGAATCAAGAGTTCGCCCGTGCGCAGTTCGTGCTCGATCAGGATGCGCGGCGCCAGGCCCACGCCCATGCCGGCGGCGGTTGCCGCCACCACCATGGTGAAGAGCTCGTAGCGCGGCCCGCGCGAGGCATGCACCGTGTATTCCCAGCCCTGCTGTGCATACCAGTCGCGCCATGCATGGGCACGGGTGCTCAGGTGCACGTGGCGGCAGCGCTCGAAGCCGGCTTCGTCCCACGGCCCGTGCGCGTCGCGGAAGGCGGGGCTGCAGATGGGCACCATCTCGCCCTCGGAAAAGATCAGCCCGCCGCGCGTGTTCGGCCAGAACTGGTCGCCGAAGTAGATGGCCGCGTCGTAGGCGTTCTCCTGGAAGGAGAAGGGCTGCGAGCGCGCCGACAGGTTCACCGTGATGTTCGGATGCAGCCGGCTGAACTCCGGCAGCCGCGGTATGAGCCACTGCGTGGCGAAGGTGGGCACCACCGCGAGCTCCAGCACGAAGCCCATCTCGTGGCCGGCGCTGATCTCCAGCGTATCGCGGCGGATCTGGTCGAGGTGGCGGCGGATGCGCGCCGCGTATTCGCGTCCCGTGTCGGTGAGCGTGAGGCGGCGCCGCACGCGCGAGAACAGCGGCACGCCCAGGCGCTGCTCCAGCATGGCCACCTGCCGGCCGACGGCGCTTTGCGTGAGCGCGAGTTCGCTCGCCGCGCGGGTGAAGCTGCCCAGCCGCGCCGAGGCCTCGAAGGCCTGCAGCGCGCCGAGGTTGGGAATGTCTTTTCTCATCGGCGCTATTCTGCGTGCGTGCGCCGGGCAACAAAGAAAGGCAAGTCATGCGCCGTGTGGTGATCATCGGCGGCGGGGCCATCGGCTCCGCCATCGCCTACTTCCTGACCCGCGACCCCGATGGAGAGCGCTTCGAGGTCACGGTGGTCGAGCGCGACTTCTCGTACAGGCAGGCATCGTCCGCGCTGTCGGCCAGTTCCATCCGCCAGCAGTTCTCCACCGCCATCAACATCCGGATGTCGCTCTACGGCATCGACTTCTTCCGCAACCTCGGCGAGACGCTGCGCGTGGGCGACGACGTGCCCGACATCGGCCTCGTCGAGCCCGGCTACCTGTACCTGGCCTCGCAGGCCGGCGTAGACGTGCTGCGCGAGAATCACGCGATGCAGAAGGCGCACGCGGTGGACGTGGCGCTTCTCACGCCCGACGAACTGAGGGCGCGCTTTCCGTGGATGTCGACGGAAGGCGTCGAACTCGCCTCGCTCGGCCTGTCGGGCGAGGGCTGGTACGACGGCTACAGCCTGCTGCAGGCCTTTCGCAAGAAAGCGGTGTCGCTGGGCGTGAGCTACGTGCAGGCCCATGCGACGGGGCTGCGCCGCAACGGCCGCACCGTGACCGGCGTGCAGCTCGACAGCGGCGAGACGCTGCAAGCCGACATCGTCGTCAACGCCGCTGGCGCGTGGGCCGCCAAGGTCGCGCAATGGGCCGGCATCGACCTGCCGGTGCGCGGCCGCCGCCGCAGCGTGTTCAGTTTCTCCTGCCCCGAGACGCTTCCCGGCTGCCCACTGGTGATCGACMCCTCCGGCATCTGGCTGCGCCCCGAGGGTCGCCAGTTCATCTGCGGTTTCGCGCCGCCGGAAGACCAGGACCTGGACGACGCGCCGCTCGAAGTCGAATACGAAGCCTTCGACAGCTTCATCTGGCCCGCGCTGGCCGAGCGCGTGCCCGCCTTCGAGGCCATCCGCATGACCGGTGCCTGGGCCGGCTACTACGAGATGAACGTGTTCGACCACAACGCCATCCTCGGCCTGCACCCCGACTGCGACAACCTCTACTTCGCCAACGGTTTCTCGGGCCATGGCCTGCAGCAGTGCCCGGCGGCGGGACGCGGCGTGGCGGAGCTGATCCGCTTCGGCGAGTACCGCAGCCTTGATCTCTCGCCGGTGTCCTTCGAGCGAATCCTCGAGAACAGGCCGTTGCTCGAGAAGAACGTGATCTAGCCGGGGCGGGGGCACGGGCGTACGATGCCCGCCAGAGAGGTGCCAGCCATGACTGAACGAACACTGATCGACACCGCCCGCGCGCTCGTCGCCGGCGACAAAGGCCTGCTCGCGATGGACGAGAGCAACGCCACCTGCAACAAGCGCTTCGCCGCGCTCGGCATACCGCAGACGGAGGCGGCGCGGCGCGATTGGCGCGAGCTGATCGTCACCGCGCCGAGCCTGGCCGACAGCATCTCGGGCGCGATCCTGTTCGACGAGACGATCCGGCAGAAGACCAACGCGGGCCAGCCATTCGCGAAGGCACTGGCCGACGCCGGCATCATTCCCGGCATCAAGGTCGACACGGGCGCCAAGCCGCTGGCCGGCCATCCCGGCGAGACTGTCACCGAAGGACTCGACGGCCTGCGCGAGCGCCTGGCCGAATACGCGACGATGGGCGCGCGCTTCGCCAAGTGGCGCGGCGTGATCGCCATCGGCGACGGCCTGCCGAGCCGTGCCTGCATCCGCGTCAACGCACACGCACTGGCGCGCTATGCGGCGCTGTGCCAGGAAGCCGGGCTGGTGCCCATCGTCGAGCCCGAGGTGCTGATGGACGGCGGCCATTCGCTCGCACGCTGCGCCGAGGTCACCGAGGAGGTTCTGCACCGCACCTTCGCCGAACTGCGCGCGCAGGGCGTGCTGCTCGAAGGCATGCTGCTGAAGCCGAACATGGTGCTGCCGGGGCTGAAGGCGGCGGTGCAGGATTCCGTCGAGGCGGTGGCCGAAGCGACGGTTCAGTGCCTGATGCGCACCGTGCCGGCCGTGGTGCCCGGCGTGGCCTTTCTCTCGGGCGGCCAGCCGGCGCGGCTGGCTTCGGCCCGGCTCAATGAAATGAACACTCGCTACAGGTCGCGCCTGCCATGGGCGCTGACCTTCTCGTTCTCGCGCGCGGTGCAGCAGCCCGCGCTCGATGCATGGAAGGGCGACGCGGCCAACGTGGCCGTGGCGCAGAAGGCGCTGGTGCAGCGCACCAGTGCCAACCGGGCCGCACGCCGCGGCGAATACAAGGAAGAGGCATAGAACCGGGCATGACGAATCCACAGGACCTGTACCGCCAGAAGCTGGCGTCCCCCGCCGATGCGGTGCGCCATGTGCGCGACGGCGACATGATCATCGTGCCGACTGGCGTGGGCGAGCCGCCCTCCCTGCTCACGGCGCTGTCGGAGCTGCGGCGCGATTTCCGCGACGTGAAAGTTGCGCAGATCCTCGCGATGCGCAAGTACGCCTACATCGACCCCGAGACCGTCGAGCATGTGCGGCACGTCGCGCTGTTCTTCGGCGGGGCCACCCGCGCGGGCGGGCAGGAGGGCTGGATCGACTTCATTCCGAACTATTTCTCGGAGATCCCGGCGCAGATCGGGCGCGGGCAGATTCCGGCCGAGGTGGTCTTCAGCATGGCCTCGCCGATGGACGCGCACGGCTACTTCGCCCTGAGCCTGGGCGCGGACTACACCATGGCGGCGGTCGCCAAGGCGCGCGCGGTGGTGCTGGAGGTGAATCCGAACGTGCCCTTCGCTTACGGCGCCTGCCACGTGCACGTCTCGCAGGTGGCGGCGCTGGTGGAGAGCGACGCGCCGGTGATGGAGGTCGGCCTGCCGAAGATCGGCCCGGTGCAGGAGGCCATCGGCCGGCAGGTGGCTGAGCTCATCGACGACGGCTCGACCTTGCAGATCGGCTACGGCGGCATTCCCGACGCGGTGGTGATGCAGCTCACGCACAAGCACGACCTGGGCATCCACACCGAGATGATCGGCGACGGCATCCTCAAGCTGGTGGAGTGCGGGGCGGTCACCAACCGCCGCAAGAACTACCTGCCGGGCAAATCGATCGCGACTTTCGCGCTGGGTTCGAGCAAGCTCTACCGCTTCATGGACCGCAACCCGGCGCTCGAGATGCACCCGGTGAACTTCACCAACGACCCGGCGCTGGCGGGGCTGAACGACAACCTGATCGCCATCAACGCGACCATGCAGATCGACCTGCTGGGCCAGTGCGGCTCCGAAAGCCTGGGCCATGCGCCGTACTCGGGCACGGGCGGGCAGTCGGACTTCGTGCGAGCCGCCAACCGCTCGCGCGGCGGCAAGGCCTTCATCGTGCTGCCCTCGACGGCCAAGGGCGACACCATCTCGCGCATCGTGCCTTCGCTTTCGCCCGGCACGCACGTGAGCACGAGCAAGAACGACATCGACTACGTGGTCACCGAATACGGCGTGGCGCAGCTGCGCGGCAAGTCGGCAAAACAAAGGGCGCGCGAGCTGATCGGCATCGCGCACCCGGACTTCAGGGCGCAGCTGACGCAGCAGGCCAGGCTGCTGAAGCTGCTGTAGATCAGCCCGCCCTGGCCGCCTTCACCAGCGAGGGCGTGGCCTTGTAGCTCTCGGGGAAGAGCTTCTTCAGGTCGTCGATCTTCGGCAGGTCGTTGATCGCGATGTAGGGCTGGTTCGGGTGCAGCGTCAGGTAGTCCTGGTGGTAGTCCTCGGCCGCGTAGAAGGGCTTGGCCGTCTCGACGGTGGTGGCCAGCGGCTTGCCGAAGGTCTTTGCCTGGTTGAGTTGCGCGATGTAGGCGTTGGCGATGCGGGCCTGCTCGGTGTTCTCGGCGAACACGGTGGAGCGGTACTGGGTGCCGGTGTCCGGACCCTGGCGGTTGAGCTCGGTGGGGTCGTGCGCCACCGAGAAGTAGATCTGCAGCAGCTTGCCGTAGCTGATCTGCTGCGGGTCGTAGGTGATGCGAACCGACTCGGCATGGCCCGTGCGGCCCGAGCCGACTTCGTCGTAGCGGGCAGTCTTCGCCTCGCCGCCGGCATAGCCCGAGACGGCATTGCTCACGCCCTTGACACGCTGGAACACGCCCTGCACGCCCCAGAAGCAGCCTCCGGCGAACACGGCGGTTTCGGTCTTCGCGGCCGGTGGCGCCACAAGGTCCGCGGTGGGCGCGGGCACGCGGCGGGCAGTTTCGGCGAACGAGGGCGCTGCGTGCCAGACGAGGACTGCGGCAGCAAGCGAGCCGGCGGTAAGGGCGAAGGATTTCTTCATGGTGCGGGTTCCTTTGGGGGAAGGTTTCGACGGCAGCGAAACCGCCGCCGGGACATTGACGCCGAATCGCTGCGGCGTCAATGGCGTCGGCGGCGAGTTGCCGGAGGATCGAAGGGCGCTTACTTCTTCATCTCGTCCTTGCCCATGGCGTCCTTCTTCATGCCGTCCTTGGCCATCGAGTCCTTCTTCATGCTGTCCTTGGACATGGAATCCTTGGCCATCGAGTCTTTCTTCATGCCGTCCTTGGACATGGAATCCTTGGCCATCGAGTCCTTCTTCATGCCGTCCTTCGCCATTTCGTCGGCGGCAAAGGCCGAGGCGCCGGCGAAGGCCATGCAGGTGGCGAGCAGGGTTGCGGTGAGCTTGTTCATTTGACGTGTCTTCCTGAGTTGAGGTTGGTTGATCGAGTTTTCTGAAAATCGGCCTGCTCCCGTGGGACGTGGCCTCGCGCTTTCTTCGGCAGTCGAGCGGCTTGTGTGGCCCCTCAGCTCCCTCCGAACCAGTTGTAGCCCTGGTCTTCCCAGTAGCCACCGGAATATGTGTTGGTGACGAACATCGCCTTGATGTGCTTCGGGTTCTTGTAGCCAAGCTTGGTGGGCATGCGCAGCTTCATCGGGAAGCCGTACTTGGGTGGCAAGGGCTGTCCGTCGTAGCTCAGCGCCAGCAGCGTCTGCGGATGCAGGGCGGTGGGCATGTCGATGCTGGTGTAGTAGTCGTCTGCGCACTTGAAGCCCACGTACTTGGCCGTCAGGTCGGCGCCGATGTGGCGCAGGAAGTCGGCGAAGCGCACGCCGCCCCACCGGCCGATGGCGCTCCAGCCTTCCACGCAGATATGCCGCGTGATCTGCTCCTGCTGCGGCATGGCGCGCAGTTCAGCCAGCGTCCAGGCGTGCCTGTCGGCGACCATGCCGGTCACTTCGAGCCGATAGCTGGCTTCTTCCACCTCGCGCACCTCGTCCTCGCCGTAGTAGGCGTTGAAGGGGAAGGGGCGCGTGATCTCGGCCTCGGTGTAGGTCGGCGCGAGCTGCGTGGGGCTGAAGATCAGGCCCTGCACCTTGTCGTTGAGGCGCGAGATCTTCGTGAGCGCGGCTTCCACCTGCGCGTTGTCGCTGATGCTGCAGCCGGTGAGCAGCGACAGGCCGCCGAGCGTGAGCGAGCGCCGCAGGAAGACACGGCGCGAGGGCTCGTCGAGCTTCTTCGAGATCAGCGTGCGGGCTTCGCGCAGCACGGCGTCGCCGTCGATGCCGCTCAGGGTGGGGGCTTTGAAGATTTTCATCGGGCTTCGGGCTTGCCGCCGCTGATCATGGTGAGGAGGGTGCGGGGCACCAGGGCCACCATCACGAGGTGCACGACCACGAAGGCGACGATCGCGGCCATGCAGAAGAAGTGCACGCGGCGGGCCGACTCGTAGCCGCCCATCAGCTCGCGCAGCACGGGGAACTGCACCGATTTCCACAGAACCAGGCCCGAGAGCACGATCACGATCAGGTCGAGCATCACGAACAGGTAGGCCAGCTTCTGCACGCTGTTGTAGCGGCGCGGGTCGGCGTGAGAGAGCTGGCCCTTGAGCGCCGCCAGCGCGTCGTGCAAGACGCCGGCCGGGGTCAGCGGGAAGAACTTGGCGGCAAGCCGCCCGGTGGCGATGTTCATGAACAGGTAGAACAGGCCATTGGCCACCAGCAGCCACATCGCGGCGAAGTGCCACTGCAGGGCACCGCCGAGCCAGCCGCCCAGCGTGACCACGGTGGGAATGGTGAAGGGGAAGAAGGGCGAGGCGTCGTAGATGCGCCAGCCGCTGGTCACCAGGATCACCACGGCCAGCGCGTTGAGCCAGTGCGAGATGCGCATCCACAGCGGGTGTACCGGGCCGGCCTTGGCCGGTGCGGCGGGAGTGGCGATGGCTGTCGTGCTGTTCATGGGGCGGATTGTTGGGCGCACCCCATGGCCGATTCATCACGCAAAGTTCAATTAATCGTGATAACTCCGGAATCCGTATCGCGGGACAATGGCGCCACCATGGACTCTGCCAAGCGCGTACTGATCGTCGAGGACGACGCCCACATTGCCGAGCTGCTGCGCATGCACCTGCGCGACGAGGGCTATGCCGTCGAGCACGCCGCCGACGGCCATGCCGGCCTGCGCGAGCTGGAGCGCGGCAACTGGGACGCGCTGGTGCTCGACCTGATGCTGCCCGGCGTCGACGGCCTCGAGATCTGCCGCCGCGCCCGCGCGATGGCGCGCTACACGCCGATCATCATCATCAGCGCCCGTTCCAGCGAGGTGCACCGCATCCTCGGCCTGGAGCTGGGGGCCGACGACTACCTGGCCAAGCCCTTCTCGGTGCTGGAGCTGGTGGCGCGCGTGAAAGCGCTGCTGCGGCGCACCGACGCGATGGCGCGCAACGCCCGCATGGAGTCGGGCAGCCTCACGCTGGGCAACCTCGACATCGAGCCGCTGGCGCGCGAGGTGCGGGTGGACGGCAAGCCGGTGGAGCTCACGCCGCGCGAGTTCGACCTGCTGTACTTCTTCGCGCGCAACCCCGGCAAGGTGTTCTCGCGGCTCGACCTGCTCAACCAGGTCTGGGGCTACCAGCACGACGGCTACGAGCACACCGTCAACACCCACATCAACCGGCTGCGCACCAAGGTGGAGGCCGACCCCACGCAGCCCCGGCGCATCCTCACCGTGTGGGGGCGCGGCTACAAGCTCTCCGCCACCGGCAGCGCGGAGGAGGCCGCATGACGATGGCCTGGGCCACGCTCTCGCGGCGGCTTTCGGCCGTGTTCGCGGTGCTGCTGCTGGTGTGCTGCGGCGCATCGGTGTGGCTGCAGGTGCGCTCCAACGGCATGCACGAACAGGAGGTCGTCCAGCGCCTGTCGCTAGGGCTGGCGGCGCACATCGCCGGAAACTCGGAGCTCATGAAGCCCGGTGGACTCGACCAGGCGGCGGTGAAGGACCTGTTCGACAAGCTGATGGCCGTCAACCCCAGTGTGGAGGTCTACCTGCTGGGCCTGGACGGCCGCATCGAGGCGCAGGCGGCGCCGCCGGGACACCTGAAGCGCGACAGGGTCGACCTGGCGCCCATTCGCAGGCTGCTGTCGGGCGCCCCGCTGCCGATAGCGGGGGACGACCCGCGCAGCCCGAACGGCGCCAAGGTGTTCAGCGCCGCACCGCTGCAGATGGGTGGGCGCGATGCCGGCTACGTCTACGTGGTGCTGCAGGGCGAGGATCACGATGCGCTGGTCGCCAACGTGGCGGCCGACAACGTGCTGCGCACCACGCTGTGGACGATGGGGCTGGTGGCGCTGCTCGGGCTGCTGGCGGGGCTGGCGGCATTCCGCCTCATCACGCGGCCGCTGCGCGAACTCACGGCGGCGGTGAAGCGCTTCGAGACCGAAGGCATCGCATCGCTCGAAGGCGAGGCGCCCACGCTGGAGCGGCTTTCGCGCGGCAGCGACGAGATCGCGCAGCTGGGCCAGGCCTTCGCGCAGATGACGCGGCGCATCGCCGAGCAATGGCGCGAGCTGACCCTGCAGGACCAGCAGCGCCGCGAACTCTTCGCCAACATCTCGCACGACCTGCGCACGCCGCTCACATCGCTGCACGGCTACCTCGAAACGCTGCTGCTCAAGGCCGGCACGCTCGATGAGGCGGAGCGGCGGCGCTACCTCGAAATCGCGCTGGGCCAGAGCCGCAAGGTCGGCCGGCTGGCGCAGGAGGCCTTCGAACTGGCGCGGCTCGAATACGGCGTGGTCAAGCCCGAGAAGGAAAGCTTCGCGCTGGCCGACCTGGTGCAGGACGTGTTCCAGAAGTTCGAGCTGGCGGCGGAGGCCAGGCATCAGCGCCTGAAGCCCGACATCGCGCCGGGCCTGCCGGTGGTGTCGGCCGATCTCGGCATGATCGAGCGCGTGCTGACCAACCTGCTGGACAACGCCATCCGCCACACGCCCGAGGGCGGGGAGATCGTGGTGCAGCTGCGCGCCGAAAACGCAGGCGTGACGGTGCAGGTGAGCGACACGGGGCCGGGCATTCCGGGCGAGCTGCAGAAGGCGATCTTCACGCGCCCGGTGTTCATGAGCGGCTCGCGTGCCGACGGTACGGCGAGCAGCGGCGGGCTGGGGCTGGTGATCGTCAAGCGCATCCTGCAGCTGCACGGCAGCGACATACGGCTGGTGCAGCAGGCCGACAAGGGCGCGGTGTTCCGCTTCCAGCTGGGCGGGGCGACAGCGGGCTGAAGGCTTTTCCCGGGGCTGGGCGTGCGTGGCGGTCGATGCTAAAAAAGCGGCGCGATCGACCCCCAACACAAGGAGACAGCCCGCCATGCCAGCCTTCGAAACCGTCCTGATCGACAAGGACCCGCAGCACCCGCGCATCGCGCGCCTCGTGCTCAACCGGCCCGACAAGCTCAACGCCATCGCCGAGACCACGCCCGCCGAGATACGCCGCGCGGTCGAATGGGCAGAGGCCGACGACGAGGTGCATGTGATCGTGGTCGAAGGCGCGGGCCGCGCCTTCTGCGCCGGCTATGACCTCGGCGACTACGCCGAAGGCCATGTCCGCAACGGCGACGGCGGACAGGGCGACCATCCCTGCCGGCAGGAGAAGACGCCCTGGGACCCGATGCTCGACTACGCCGCCATGAAGCGCAACACCGACGACTTCATGGCCCTGTGGCGCAGCCGCAAGCCCACCATCGCCAAGGTGCACGGCTACGCGGTGGCTGGCGGCAGCGACATCGCGCTGTGCTGCGACCTGCTCACCATGGCCGACGATGCACGCATCGGCTACATGCCCACGCGCGTGTGGGGCTGCCCGACCACCGCGATGTGGACCTACCGCCTCGGCGCCATGCGCGCCAAGCAGCTCATGTTCACCGGCGACACCATCGCCGGCACGCAAGCGGCCGAATGGGGTCTGGCCAATTTCTCGGTGCCGGCCGAGCGGCTGGAGGAGGCGACGATGCAGCTCGCGCAGCGCATCGCGGGCGTACCGGGTTCGCACCTCATGATGCACAAGCTGGTCGTCAACCAGGTCTGGCACTCGATGGGGCTGGAGCAGAGCCAGATCTTCGCCACCGTGTTCGACGGCATCACGCGCCACAACCCCGAGGGCATGTGGTTCAGGCGCCAGGCGGAAGCCGAGGGCTTCAAGAGCGCGGTGCAGTGGCGCGACAGCGGCCGGCCGATTCCGGAAGGCGACGAGGCGAGGGCGCGCATCGCCGAGCTGGAGGCGAAGCTGGCCGCGCGCGGCTGAACGCAGTCGCCGCTTTCATGTCGGCCGCATGTCATGCGACCGACATGTCCTCCTTCGATGATCCGGCGCGCCCATCGTCCAGCCGACCAAAACTCCAAGAAGCGGCGGGCGGGTGCATTCGCATCGATCTACAGAAATCAGGGAGGAATCTCAATGCAATCGTTCATCTTTTCCCGGACGACGCTGGCGGCTTGCGCCTGCGCGTTCATTTCCGCCTGCGGCGGCAGCAGCGGTGGCACGCCGCAGCTGCCGATCGCGTCGATGCCCGCACCGGCTCCGGCGCCGGCTTCCGCTCCGACAGCGGCTCCCGCGCCTGCTCCGGCGCCTGTCCAGGCGGGGCCGATCCTCGTCATCGGCCATCGCGGCGCCTCGGCTTCGCGTCCCGAGCACACGCTGGCGGCCTACCAGCAGGCCATCGACGACGGGGCCGACTTCATCGAGCCCGACCTGGTGGCCACCAAGGACGGCGAACTCGTCGCCCGCCACGAGAACGCCATCGCCATCGTCAAGGACGGCAACCTGGTCGAGGCGACGACCAACGTGGCCGACGTGCCGAAGTACGCCAGCCGCATGACCACCAAGGTGGTCGACGGCGTCTCGATCACCGGCTGGTTCACCGAAGATTTCACGCTGGCCGAACTCAAGGAGCTGAAGGCCCGCGAGCGCATTCCGAAGCTGCGCCCGGCCAACGTCTCGTACAACGACCAGTTCCAGGTGCCCACGCTCGACGAGGTTATCCAGCTGGCCAAGTCGCAGACCATAACCAAGGGCCGCGTGATCGGCATCTACCCCGAGACCAAGCACCCGACCTACTTCCGCTCCATCGGCCTGCCCCTGGAGCAGAGGCTGATCGACACGCTGCAGAAGCACGACCTGAACAAGGCCGAAGCTCCGGTGTTCGTGCAGTCCTTCGAGACCGGCAACCTCAAGGACATCCGCCTGAAGAGCCCGGTGAAGATCGTCCAGCTCATCGACGGGCAGGGCGCACCCTATGACCTCGCGGCGCTGCGCGACAGGCGCACCTATGCCGATCTGGTGACGCCCGAGGGCCTGGCCGGGATCGCGACGTATGCGCAGGGCATCGGTACGGCAAAGGCACGCGTGATCCCGGTGGTCGACGGCAAGCTCGGCGCGCCGACCACGCTCGTGAAGGACGCGCATGACAAGAAGCTGCAGGTCCACATCTGGACCGTCAGACCCGAGAACAACTTCTTGCCCGACAGCCTCAAGAAGGAGCCGAAGGCCGATCCGATCGCATACGGCGACACGGCCGGTGAGATCAAGGCGTTCCTCGACGCGGGCATCGATGGTCTCTTCGCCGACAGCCCCGCGACGGCGGTGCCGGCGGTCAATGCGTACCGCGCGGCGCGCGCGAAATAACGCGGCTGGCGGCGTCGCCGTCAGCTTTCGCGGCGCGTGACGATCACCGTGGCCTCGAGGCCCTCGTAGGCCTCGGGGTCGCCGAACCAGCTGCCCGAGATCGGTGCCGCCAGCGCGGGGTCGCGCGCCACGCCGACGCGGATCAGCTGGCCGCTGGCCATGAGGTTGTTGGTGGGATCGAAGGCCAGCCAGCCCACGCCCGGCAGGTAGGCCTGCAGCCAGGCGTGCGTGGTGCCGGCGCCGGTCATCGAGCCCAGTTCTCCTTGTGTCTGCGCCGCAGCGTCGAGCGCCGCGTCGTAGAGATAGCCCGAAACGAAGCGCGTCGCGATGCCCAGGCGGCGCGTGGCTTCCATCATCAGCAGCGCGTAGTCGCGGCAGCTGCCGCTGCCCAGCGCCAGCGTTTCCAGCGGCGTCTGCGTGCCTTCCTCGTCGCGCGCCTTGTATTCGAAGCTCTGGCCGATGTGCGCGTTCATGCGCGTGAGCACGTCGCGCGTGCTGTTGGGCTTGTCGGTCCGCAGGAACTGGCGGGCCCAGCGGATCAGCGTGCCCTGTCCGTCGTCGTTGTGGTGGGGGCGAAGATAGTGCTCCAGGTCGAGGCGCTCCTGCACCGAGTAGGCAAAGGGCAGGAACTCGGCGGACGGGTCGAGCGTGAACAGGTCGCGCTGCGAGGGCGGCACATGCTCGATGGTGAAGGAGCACACGATGCGCAGCTCGGTGGCTTCGCCCAGCGGCTGCACCAGCGCGACGGAGTTGGAGTACGGGTCCTGGATGAGCCGCGTGTTCGCCTCCGGGCTCACCTGCAGGTCGGTGGCCAGCACGCGCAGGTCGTGGCTGTCGCGCGGGCGGAACATCACCCGGTGCAGGCCGAAGCTGACCGGCTGGTTGTAGCGGTAGACGGTGGTGTGCCTGATGTCGTATTGGGTGGCCATGGACTCATTCTCGTGCCTTCGCGCGGCAAAGCGTGGCGTGAGCCACACGCCAGTTCTGATCGCCAGGGCACTCGGCCAGGTTGTTCAGAGTCTCTGCGTACCGAGCGCCTTGGCCAGTGCGACCGGCAGGGGCAGTGGCTCGGCGTGCCATTGCGCGGCCAGCAGTTCGGCGCACAGGGCCGCGAAGCTCAGGCCGCGCGAACCCAGCGCGGTGCAGGCCCATAGGCCGGCGTCGCCGGCATCGACAGGGCCCACAAGGGGACGCCGGTCGCCCGAAGCGCATCGAACGCCGACCCATGTGTGGCTCTCGCCATCGGTCAGCGCCCCGGCGGCGGCCGGGTGCAGGCGCGCGAGGCGCTCGCGGTTCGCGGCGCTGTCCGCCTCGGTCGGCTCGAGGCTGGTGCTGTCGCGATCGAAGGTGGCGCCAGCGAGCCAAATCGGGGCCTCGCCGTGCTCGCCGGGGACGTGGGCGATCAGATGGCCGTCGCCGTTGACTGGCGTGGCGGGCAGCAGGGTGCTGTCGTCGGGCACCGGGCCCCAGGCGACCTGTCCGCGTACTGGCTGTAGGGGGAGTGCGGGAGCGAAGCGACCCGATTCGAAGCCGGCGCAGATGACGACGCGATCTGCTTCTGTCAGCAGTTCGCCAGACGGATCGAACAGCTCCCAGCCGCCTTCATGGCGCTCCAGCCGCGCCACCCGGCAACCGCCACGGAACTCGACGCCCGGCTGGCGCAGCCACGCCGCGACTAACTGCTGCGGCTTTACCCAGGCCGCGCGGGCATGCCAGATCGCGGGAACATCGGCGGGCAAGCCGGCCGCTGCCAGCTGATCGGCACTGGCGGGCCACGATTCGTTCGGCCCCAGGTTGTTCCAGCCGGCGGGCACGCGGACATCGCCATCAGGCCGGCGCTCCAGCACGCCGCTTGCGCGCCAGTCCCGGCCTTCCTCGAGCAACCGTGCCAGCTCGGTCCAGGTCGCCCGGATGCCGGCGCGCGTGAGCCGGGAGAGCAGTGCATCGTCGGGCGACACATGCGGCGCCAGCATGCCCACCGGCAGCCCCGATGCGCCGGAGGCGGGCCAGTCGGCCGCGTCGAGCACCGTCACCTGCCAGCCGCGCCGCGCAAGGCTGGCCGCCACGGCCGCGCCCGCGAGGCCGGCCCCGATGACGGCACAGCGGCCCGGCGCCTCGACGCGCTCCGGCGCGGGTTCGCGGCGGCGCACGGTCCAGGCAGGCGCGAAGGTGCCGCGCAGGCAGTCGCGCTTGGGCGGCAGGCCGGGGCGCTTCTCCACGACGAAGCCCTGCTGCGCGAGCGCGTCGCGGATCGCCCGCGCGATGGTCCAGGTGGCGATGCGCGTGCCCTGGCGGGCGAAGCGCGACACCGCCTTGAGCGTGTCTGCAGACCACATTTCCGGGTTCTGCTGCGGGCTGAAGCCGTCCAGGAAGATGCCGTCGGCCTCGAAGCGCTGGGCGCGCAGCATCGGCTGCACGTCGCCGATGCACAGCGTGAGCAGCACGCGGCCCTCGTCGAAGGCCAGCCGGTGGAAGCCGGGCAGCAGGCCGTTCCATTGCGCGGCCAGCTCACCGGCCAGCGGAGCGAGTTCGGGATACGTCCCGGCCGCGCGCACCAGATCGCCGGCCGAGACCGGATGGGCCTCGACCGAGACGAAGTGCAGCAGCCGCGGCCGCGCCGGATCGGCGCGCCACGCCTGCCAGGTTGTCAGGAAATTGAGGCCCAGGCCGAAGCCGGTTTCGAGAATCCGCCATTGGGGCTGTCCGCCCCAGGCCTCGGGCAGGCCGCACCCGCCCAGAAAAACGTGGCGCGACTGGGCCAGTGCGCCGGTTTCGGTGTGATAGATGTCGTCGAAGCGCTCGCTTCGCGGAACGCCGTCGGCGCGCCAGGCAACAGGCTCACCCCCAGGCTGTGCGCACTTCGTGTCGCTTCGCTCACCCCCTTCGAGGGGGCGACACCTGCAGCCCGGCAAAGCCGGTTCCGCGGTGTTTCCTGAAGAAGAGGTGGGCGGCAATCGCGGTGGCGACCGTCAGGGGGCCGAGGGAGGAACGTAGCCCTGGGCCACGTCTGCGCCTTCGCCGAAGAAGTGCTTTTCCATCTGCCGCGCCAGGTACTGGCGGGCGCGCAGATCGGCCAGGTTCAGCCGGTTTTCGTTGACCAGCATGGTCTGCTGCTTGAGCCAGGCGGCCCAGGCTTCCTTGCTGACGTTTTCCCACAGCCGCTTGCCCAGTTCGCCTGGGTAGGGCGGGAAGTCGAGACCTTCGGCCTCTTTGCCGAGCTTGATGCACTGAACCATGCGTGCCATTTCTATTGCCTTCTGAACGGGAAAAGTGGGGAGACGGAAAAAAAGCGGGCGACCCGCTGATTGGCTTCTTAGTTGATTTGGCTATTTGGAACTGAAAACTCGTTCGTTCCAGTTTCTATATGTCGTATTGAGAATACGCAGCTTCATCGATATGCCTTTTCAGAGCAAGACACCATGAGCCTTCGCCGCGACTTTATCAAGCTTTCCCTGGGTGCCGGCGTGGCCGGTGCCATGGCCCTGTCGGCGTTGCCGGCGTTCGCGCAGGGCGCGGCGGCGGCCAAGGGCCCCGTGACGCTGCTGAACGTGTCCTACGACCCGACCCGCGAGCTCTACGTGGACTACAACCAGGCCTTTGCCAGGTACTGGAAGGCCAAGACCGGACAGGACGTGACGGTCAAGCAGTCGCACGGCGGCTCGGGCAAGCAGGCCCGCTCGATCATCGACGGCATCGACGCCGACGTGGCCACGCTGGCGCTCGGGGGCGACATCGACGCGCTCGTCACGCACGGCGGCCTGGTCAAGGCCGACTGGCAGAAGCGTCTGCCGCACAACTCCGCGCCCTACACCTCGACCATCGTGTTCCTGGTGAAGAAGGGCAACCCCAAGGGCCTGAAGGACTGGGACGACCTGGTCAAGCCCGGCGTGCAGGTGATCACACCCAACCCCAAGACCTCGGGCGGCGCCCGCTGGAACTACCTGGCCGCATGGGAATTCGCCAAGCGCAAGTACGGCGGCGATGCAAAGGCCAAGGAATACATCGGCAACCTGTTCAAGAACGTGCCCGTGCTCGACACCGGCGCGCGCGGCTCGACCATCACCTTCGTGCAGCGCGGCGTCGGCGATGTGCTGCTGGCCTGGGAGAACGAAGCCTTCCTGGCGCTGAAGGAATTCGGCCCCGAGAAGTTCGAGATCGTGGTGCCGTCGATCTCCATCCTGGCCGAGCCCAGCGTGTCGGTGGTCGACAAGGTCGTCGACAAGAAAGGCACGCGCGCCGTGGCCGAGGAGTATCTGAAGTACCTGTACTCGGACGAAGGCCAGGACATCGCGGGCCGCAACTTCTACCGCCCGACCTCCGAGAAGGCCAAGGCCAAGTACGACAGGCAGTTTCCCAAGCTCACGCTGGTGACCATCGACCAGGCCTTCGGCGGCTGGGCGAAGGCAGACAAGGAGCACTTCGCCGACGGCGGCTCCTTCGACCAGATCTACACCGCAAAACAAAGGTAACCCCCCAGGCTGCGCGCACTTCGTGTCGCTTCGCCCACCCCCCTGCCGGGGGCGGGCCGGCCGCTTCGGGCGGCCGTGCGCGGCGGCCCCCACGAATTCGCGCTCCTTTTCTCTCGAACGAAGGTTTCTTGTGTCCGTTCTCCTGATTGCCGGCAGTCCCACGGCCCCGTCCCGCTCCACCGCCTTGCTCGACGCGGTGGGCGAGCGGCTGGCCCAGCGCCACGCGCGGATCGAGCGGCTCGCCGTTCGCGAACTGCCGGCGCAGGCGCTGCTGCTGGCCGAGTGGAACCATCCGGCCATCGAGCGGGCCATCGCCCAGGTGGCGGCGGCGCGCGTGATCGTGGTGGCCACGCCGGTCTACAAGGCGGCCTACAGCGGACTGCTCAAGGTCTTTCTCGATCTGCTCTCGCAGAACGCGCTCAAGGGCAAGACGGTGCTGCCGCTGGCCACCGGCGGCAGCCCGCACCACATGCTTGCGCTCGACTACGCGCTTCGGCCCGTGCTGCAGTCGCTGTCGGCGCGCCACATTCTTCCGGGCGTGTACGCCAGCGAATCGCAGATCGCGCTGACGCCCGAGAACGCCTACCAGGTGCATAACGACCTGGCCGAACGACTCAACGAGGCCGTCGAGCTGCTTGCCACCGAAGGCCTCAAGCTGCCTGCCACGCACGGCTTCGAGCCGGTGCCGTTTTCCCGCGTGCGATGTAGCGTCTAGAACGGGGCTCCGCGCGAGCCCGGCTCTTTCGACCTCATCCCTGATCCCGCTTTTTGAAAACCGCCTGTGCGCGGCACGGGACAGCTTTTGCCCGACGTTTTGCAACACCAAGGAATCCACGCATGAACCCCGTTGCCACCGAAGACTCCGTGCTCGACACGACGCCGCGCTCGCTGTGGCATGCGCTGGGCGATCTGGCCGTGAGCGCCATCGTGGTCAGCGCCATCGCGTTGATCGTCAGCTTCACCGCCGCTGCCTGAGCGCGCGGCCAACCCATCGAGACCCATCCCATGACACTGATTTCCGCACCCCGCCGCCGCCTGATCCAGGGCGTTGCCGCCGCCATCGCGCTGCCTTCGTTTGGTGCACTGGCGCAAGCGCCCGAGCGCCAGTTCCGCATCGGCCACCAGAAGGGCTACCTCACGCTGCTCAAGGGCCGCGGCACGCTCGAGAAGCGCCTGGCGCCGCTGGGCGTGAGCGTGAAGTGGACCGAGTTCACCGCCGGTCCCGTGCAGCTCGAGGCGCTGAACGTCGGCTCGATCGACTTCGGCGACGTGGGCGAGGCACCGCCCATCTTCGCGCAGGCCGCCGGCGCGCCGCTGGCCTACGTGGGCGCGACCGTGCCGCGTCCGCAGTCGGAGGCGGTGCTGGTGCCCAGGGGCTCGGCCATCAAGACGGTCGCGCAGCTCAAGGGCAAGAAGATCGCGCTCAACAAGGGCTCGAACGTCCACTACTTCATCGTCAAGCTGTTCGAGAAGCACGGCCTGGCCTTCGCCGACCTGAACCTGGTCTACCTGCCGCCGGCCGATGCGCGCGCCGCCTTCGAGAAAGGTTCGGTCGACGTCTGGGTGATCTGGGACCCATTCCTGGCCGCCGCCGAGAAGTCGCTGGAGGCACGCGTGCTGGCCGATGCCACGGGCGTGGTCGGCAACCGCGCCTACTACTTCTCGTCGCTGGACTACGCGGCGAAGAACGCCGACGTGCTGTCCATCGCGATCGAGGAGCTCAACAAGGTCGACGCATGGGGCGCCGCCAACAAGGGCGCGCTGGCCGGCGAACTGGCCGCGCTCTGGGGCCTGCCGAAGCCGGTGGCGGAACTGTCGGTGAACCGCTCGGCCTACGGCACGGCACCGATCACCAAGGCCATCCTGGCCGAGCAGCAGAAGATTGCCGACACCTTCTTCGAGCTGAAGCTGATCCCGAAAAGGATCAACGTGCTCGAAGCTGCCGGCGCGGGAGTCGCGTGATGCATATCTTCTGGTTCCTCCCCACGCACGGCGACGCCCGCTACCTCGGCACCAGCGAGGGCGCGCGCCCCATCGACCTGGCCTACCTGCAGCAGATCGCCGGCGCGGCCGACAACCTCGGCTACGAGGGCGTACTGATTCCGACGGGCCGCTCCTGCGAAGACCCGTGGGTCATCGCCTCCAGCCTGATCGGCGCGACGAAGAAGCTCAAGTTCCTGGTGGCGGTGCGCCCCGGGCTGCACCAGCCCAGCCTGGCTGCGCGCATGGCCGCGACCTTCGACCGGCTTTCGGGCGGGCGCCTGCTCGTCAACCTCGTGACGGGCGGCGACCAGGCCGAGCTCGAAGGCGACGGCGTGTATCTCGACCATGCCTCGCGCTACGAGCAGTCGGCGGAGTTCATCCGCATCTGGCGCGAGATCATCGCGCGCAGCCACGGCGGGCAGGCCTTCGACTACGAGGGCAGGCACCTGAGCGTGAAGGGCGCGAAGCTGCTCTACCCGCCGGTGCAGAAGCCTTATCCGCCCGTGTGGTTCGGCGGCTCCTCCGCGCCCGCGCATGAGCTGGCGGCGGAGCAGGTCGACGCCTACCTCACCTGGGGCGAGCCGCCCGCCGAAGTCGCGAAGAAGATCGCCGACGTACGGGCGCGCGCCGAGCGCAAGGGCCGCAAGGTCGAGTTCGGCATCCGCCTGCACGTGATCGTGCGCGAGACGGAAGACGCTGCCTGGAAGGCTGCCGAGGAACTCATCAGCCGCGTGGACGACGAGACGGTGATCCGCGCGCAGGCCGCCTTTGCGCGCATGGATTCGGAAGGGCAGCGCCGCATGGCCGCGCTGCACGCGGGCGGCGCGAAGCGCTCGCGCGCCGAACTGGAGATCGCGCCCAACCTGTGGGCCGGCGTGGGCCTGGTGCGCGGCGGTGCCGGTACGGCGCTCGTGGGCGATCCGAAGACGGTCGCGGCGCGCATCGAGGAATACGCGGCACTGGGCCTGGACAAGTTCATCCTGTCGGGCTACCCGCATCTTGAGGAGGCCTACCGATTCGCCGAACTGGTGTTCCCGCTGCTGTCGCGCAAGGCGAAGACGCAGCTTGCGGGCGGCTCGTTGAGCGGCCCGTTCGGCGAGGTCGTCGCCAACCTCGACGCGCCTTCCCGCCTCGTTTCTCAAAGCTGAAGGACTGTCATGACCGAACAGGTTCAGGAACTGCCGGCGGTGGCGCCCGCCGAGAGCGCGGGCAACAACGCATTCAAGGCCTTCGCCGTCAACGTCGCGAAGCGGCTGGTGCCGTGGCTGGTGCCGGTGGGACTCATCGTCTTCTGGCAGATCGCGTCGTCGCTGGGCTGGCTCAGCACCCGCGTGCTGCCGGCGCCGGTCGACGTGGTGAAGGCCGCGTGGAACCTCACGGTGTCGGGCGAGCTGTGGACGCACGTGAAGGTCAGCGCGGGCCGGGCGCTCGCGGGGCTGGCCGTCGGCGGCGGCGCGGGGCTGGCGCTTGGGCTTCTCACGGGCTCGGTGAAGTTCGCCGAGACGCTGCTCGACTCCACCATCCAGATGGTGCGCAACATCCCGGCGCTGGCGCTGATTCCGCTGGTGATCCTGTGGTTCGGTATCGACGAGTCGGCCAAGCTGTTTCTCATCTCGGTGTCGGTGTTCTTCCCGATCTACCTGAACACCTTCCACGGCATCCGCAATGTCGATCCGCAGCTCATCGAGATGGGGCGCACCTACGGCCTCTCGCGCTGGCAGCTGTACCGCGAGGTGATCCTGCCGGGCGCGCTGTCGTCGATCCTCGTGGGGCTGCGCTTCTCGCTGGGCCTGATGTGGGTGATCCTGATCGTGGCCGAGACCATCTCGGCGCAGGCCGGCATCGGCTACCTCACGATGAACGCCCGCGAGTTCCTGCAGACCGACATCGTGCTGGTGGGCATCCTGCTGTACGCGCTGCTCGGCAAGCTGGCCGACCTGTTCGCGCGCGGACTGGAGCAATGGTGGCTGCGCTGGCATCCCGGCTACCAGAAGAAGGCGAAGTGAGGGCCGGGGAATGACGCATTCATCAGCCTCCATCACTCGCCGTGCCGCCGTCCTCGCCGAAAGACTGCTTCCCCGAACGATCGATGCGCCGAACGTGGCGCTGTTCAAGCCCGGAGCCTGAAGAAACCATGAGTGCCGTACTGAAAGACATCCAACCCCTGGCTCGTTCGCACGAAGGCATCGCCGGCGGCGTGCGCCTGGAAGCGCGCGGCCTGCACAAGCGCTATGGCGCGCGCGAAGTGCTGCGCAATACGCGCCTGACCATCGAGCCGGGCCAGTTCATCGCCATCGTCGGGCGCAGCGGCTGCGGCAAGAGCACGCTGCTGCGGCTGATCGCGGGCCTGGAGGAGCCGAGTTCCGGCGGGCTCTACACCGACGGCAAGGCGGTGAACGGCCTGCACGACGACACCCGCATCATGTTCCAGGAGGCGCGCCTGCTGCCATGGCGCCGCGTGCTCGACAACGTGACGCTGGGCCTGCCGAACGATGCCAAGACGCGCGGCAAGGAGGTTCTGGCGCAGGTTGGCCTGGCCGACCGCGAGAACGAATGGCCGGCGCGCCTTTCGGGCGGCCAGCGCCAGCGCGTGGCCCTGGCGCGCGCGCTGGTGCACCACCCGCGGCTGCTGCTGCTCGACGAGCCGCTGGGCGCGCTGGATGCGCTGACGCGCATCGAGATGCACCGCCTCATCGAGAACCTGTGGCAGCGCCACCGCTTCACCGCGCTGCTGGTGACGCACGACGTGCAGGAAGCCGTGGCGCTGGCCGACCGCGTGATCCTCATCGAGGACGGCCGCATCGCGCTCGACGAGAACATCGCGCTGGCCCGCCCGCGCTCGCAGGGTGACCCGGCCTTCGCGGCAATTGAAAAACGAATCCTCGACAGGGTGCTGCAGAAGTCCGAAGAGACGGAAACCGAGAGCACCGACGCCAGCTGGCTCGCAACCCCGGCGCATGCATTGCGCTGGGCGATCTGACGAGCCTTCTCATCCAACCGCCAAACTGAAAGGCAGTCGCATGTCGCAGAACTGGAAATTCGAAACCCTGTCGGTCCACGCCGGCTATTCGCCCGATCCGACCACCCGCGCCGTGGCGCCGCCCATCTACCAGACGGTGGCCTACGCCTTCGACAGCGCCCAGCACGGCGCCGACCTGTTCGACCTGAAGGTGCCGGGCAACATCTACACCCGCATCAACAACCCGACGCAGGACGTGCTGGAGCAGCGCGTGGCGGCGCTCGAAGGCGGCATCGCCGCGCTCGCGCTGGCCTCGGGGCAGGCGGCCGTGACCTACGCGATCCAGACCATCGCCGAGGCCGGCGACAACATCGTCAGCAGCACCGCGCTCTACGGCGGCACCTACAACCTGTTCGCCCACACGCTGCCGCAGTTCGGCATCACCACGCGCTTCGCGGACCACCGCGATCCGTCGAGCTTCGAGAAGCTCTTCGACGAGCGGACCAAGGCCGTGTTCGTCGAATCGCTCGGCAACCCGGCGGGCAATGTGACGGACATCGCGGCCATCGCCGAGATCGCGCACCGCAACGGCGTGCCGCTGATCGTCGACAACACGGTGCCGTCGCCCTACCTGAGCCGGCCCATCGAGCACGGCGCCGACATCGTGGTGCACTCGCTCACCAAGTACCTGGGCGGCCACGGCACCAGCATCGGCGGCGCCATCGTCGATTCGGGCAAGTTCCCGTGGGCGGAGCACAAGCAGCGCTTCAAGCGCCTGAACGAGCCCGATGTGAGCTACCACGGCGTGGTCTACACCGACGCGCTCGGCCCGGCCGCCTACATCGGCCGCGCGCGCGTGGTGCCGCTGCGCAACACGGGCGCGGCCATCTCGCCGTTCAACGCCTTCCTGATCCTGCAGGGCATCGAGACGCTGGCGCTGCGCGTGGATCGCATCAGCGACAACGCGTTGCGTGTGGCGCAGCACCTGAAGACGCACAAGGCGGTGAAATGGGTCAACTACGCGGCGCTCGAAGACCACCCCGACCATGCGCTCGCGAAGAAGTACCTCGGCGGCAAGGCCAGCGGCGTGCTGACCTTCGGCATCGGCTCGGGACGCGAAGGTGGCGCGAGGTTCCTCGACGCGCTGAAACTCTTCACGCGCCTGGTCAACATCGGTGACGTGCGCTCGCTGGCCACGCATCCCGCATCCACCACGCACCGCCAGCTCTCACCCGAGGAGCTGGCCAGGGCCGGCGTGACCGAGGACACGGTGCGCCTGTCGGTCGGCATCGAGCACATCGACGACCTGCTGGCGGACCTGGACGCGGCGCTGGCCGCAGCTTCCTGAGCGCTGCTCTTTTCATTCCACCGCTTCGTGCTTTTCCTCAACGAACTTCCTCAACCTGAAAGAGAGCCCATCATGTCCATCCAAGCCATCAACGTCCGCAACCAGTTCA
This sequence comes from Variovorax sp. CAN15, assembly GCF_030462475.1. Lineage (GTDB taxonomy): Bacteria > Pseudomonadota > Gammaproteobacteria > Burkholderiales > Burkholderiaceae_C > Variovorax. The sequence continues at coordinate 62,675 of NZ_JASMRZ010000006.1, read as the reverse complement.
AGGGCAAGGTCCGCGAAATCATCCGCGGCGACGTCGTCTCCGAAGTCGACGTCGAAACCGCCTGGGGCATCGTCACCTCGGTCATCACCACGCGCTCGGTCGACGAGCTGCAGCTGAAGGTGGGCTCCGACGTGGTTGCCCTCGTTAAGTCCACCGAGGTTTCGATCGCGAAGCTCTGACGGACCCTCGGGCATCTGCGACGACCCGGCGCTGTGATTGCGCCGGGTTTTTTCGTTTGTAGGGTGTGAGTTTTCAGCGGTTTACAGGCTGCGAGTTCATCGACCGTGCCGAATTCCGGAAATCGTTCGAATCTTTCAAAGACCTGAATCTTCCTTGAAGTCGTCGCCATAGCATGCGCCGCGAAGTCGTGATCCGCACATCGATGCAGCGATCACGACTTCGTCATTGCATTCAAACAGACACTTCAGGGAGGAACCGCATGATCGTTGAAATTGACGAACATGGAATGATCAGCCACGCACGAGTGAGGCATGCCCGCAGTCCGCAGATCGAACGAGGGAAGAGGGTTGGGGCAATTACCGGCATCGTGGTGCACCGGACGGACGCTGATACTTCGGCGTCTTCGTTGAACAGCTACAAGCGGCCGAAGGCGAACGGGGCGCACTTTCTCATCGACAAGGATGGGACGATCTATCAGACGGCGGCGATTTATCAGAGGACGAATCATGTGGGGCCGTTGAAAGCGCGATGCTTGGCAACGGGAAAATGCGAACCAGGCGATTTTGCGAAGGTGGGAGTAGAGGGAATGCACCAGATCGAGATGCGAAAACCGCCGGGTGAACGTTATCCGGGCAATATGGAAGCAATCGGGATCGAGATTGTCGGGAGGGCCCGATTGCCTGTGGGCTTCAAAGCTGTCGGGAAAGAAGCAGAGCTGACTCTCGATGAGTTGCGCGGCAGGCGTGGAATCTATGACGAGCCAACTGCGGCGCAGAATCAGTCGCTCTCGTGGCTTGTCCGTGTGCTTCAGGAGTCGATCCGTATAGGGAATGAGGAAGTTTTTCGCCATCCTCTGGTCAGCCGCAAGAACCCGACAGAGGCCCAGGAGGCGAACTGGAAAATGCAGGCGCCAATGCCATGAAAAGAAGCATCGCTCTCTTGATTCCAGCAGGATTGCTGGTTGCAGCTGGGGTGCTTCCGGTACAAGCGTCGGACAGCCGGTACCCCGTCAGCTATATACGGAAGGTGGAAATCACAGAGCCTTCGGGCAGAACGGCATGGGAGAACAAGGACTTTCTGGATTGCGACGACGTCGTCTTGACGCAGGAGGATGTTCTTTTTGCCCTGCGGCACATGCGCCGGGTTTCGCGTAGTGCCTATGACCCCGAAAAGACCGACAGCACAGGGTGCGAAGGAAGTGCCACCGTCACGTTCAAAAATTGGAAAAACCTCGCCATGGGCATCGAACCCAATGGACGGATTCTTGCTCTTGAGTACGACGCAAAAATGAAGGTCGCAGGAAGTCCGACGAGCTTCTACGAGTGCAGCCCTTGCCGAGACCGCAAGATGACCCTGCTGAAAGACGCGCTGTACCGCGCAGATAAGCGAAGGTTCAAGAGGCTGGTCGCAGAAGGGCAACTCTCCGCCGGCGAAGCGGAGCTCCGGCTGAAGAGGGCACGAGACTCGCGAGACAGGCCCTGAGGTATCGGTCTGTTCCAAAAACCCGCAGCACGGCGGGTTTTCTTTTGCCAACTCTCCACCGACGACCCTCTTAGTTGCCCCATGCATTAGAAACTGTAAACACCTTCCTTCCACCCCCACCAGGCGCCTCGCAGAATCTTCCGGATACCGACGTGACCTTCGAGGTTGCCTATCCGCAGGTTTCGATCCTGCGGGCGGTGGTGATCCCGGCCTATGGCGGCGACACGGTCTGGGCCAACACAGTGGCGGCCTACCAGAGCCTGCCTGACGATCTCAAGGTGCTGGCCGACCGGCTGCGCGCCATCCACGGCAACGACTACGACTACGCCGCCGCACGCTCGCCGGCCGATCTGGACGAGGAGGGCACGAAGCGCTACCGCGATGTCTTCACCCGCCGCCTGCTCGAGGCCGAGCATCCTGTGGTGCGCGTGCACCCCGAGACCGGGGAGCGCAGCCTCGTGCTCGGCCACTTCGTGAAGCGGCTGGCCGGTCATTCGACGCACGATTCCGGCCATCTGCTGAGCGTGCTCCAAAGCCATGTGCACCGGCTGGAGAACACGGTGCGCTGGCGTTGGACGCAGGGCGATGTCGCCATCTGGGACAACCGGGCGACGCAGCACTACGCGATCAACGACTACGGCGACCAGCATCGCGTGGTGCGCCGGGTGGCCATCGCGGGCGACGTGCCGTACGGCGTCGACGGCACGAAGAGCGTGGACCTCACGGCCTCGGCCGTGCGTGCGGCCGAGCTTGCACGATCTGTCGCCTGATCGCGCCCGAATCGATCCTTTGCAACGGCCGGTTGTTGGAAATCGACTTTTGGGTTGTTTGAGCTTCGGCGCCCTGCTCCTACAGTGGTGGTTGTCGCAACCAAGGCGTATCCAACGCACAACAGGAGCCTCACAGCATGTCAGTGGAAGTTGAAGAAGAAGTCATCGCCTTGCCCGAAGCACTCGAACAGGCGCGCGCCAGGGCCGCCGAGGGCAATCTGCCCGATGCGGGTGGCGTCGCGCCACAGGAGGCCTGGGAGCTGGTCCAGGGCGGCCAGGCCGTGTTGGTCGACGTACGCTCCGGCGAGGCGCGCAAGTTCGTCGGCCACGTTCCCGGCAGCCATCACGTGGCCTGGGCCACGGGCACGGCGCTCACGCGCAATCCGCGCTTCGCGCGCGAAATCGAGGCCAAGCTGGCGAAGGACGGCGGCAAGGAAGCCGTCGTGCTGCTGCTATGCCGCAGCGGTAAAAGCCGGCTTCACGAACGTCTTCAACGTGCTCGAAGGCTTCGAAGGCGAGATCGATGCGCAGCGGCATCGCGGCGGTTCCGACGGCTGGCGCTTCCGCAAGCTGCCCTGGGTGCAGGACTGAGCGCGCACCCTACACGACATTTCTCCGGGAGGAACCACAGATGGCCCATTTCGAGGTGAGCGACATCGTGCGCGCACTGCATGGCGTGCGCGACGAGTGGCGCGATTCGCAGCGGCGCTCGCGCGAGCCCGGCGCTCGCGAATTTCCGTCGCGAGATGCGCTCGCGCAGATCGTGGAGTCGCTCAAGGGCGCGCTCTTTCCGATGCGGCTCGGCCCGCCGGACCTGCGCCACGAGAGCGAGGACTTCTACGTCGGCCATACGCTCGATGCCGCATTGCAGGCGCTGCTGGTGCAGGCACGGCTGGAGCTGAATTTCAACGCGCGCCACGAGCCGCGTTCCGCGAGCGAGATCGACGACACCGCCACCGATGCCGTGCGCCGCTTCGCGAATGCGCTGCCGGGCCTGCGCCGACTGCTCGACAGCGACGTGCTCGCCGCCTACCAGGGCGACCCGGCCGCACGCAGCGTGGACGAGGTGCTGCTGTGCTATCCGGGCGTGCTCGCGATGATCCACCACCGCCTCGCGCACGAGCTCTACGGGCTCGGGCTGCCGCTTCTGGCGCGCATCGTGGCCGAGCTGGCGCATGCGCAGACGGGCATCGACATCCACCCGGGCGCGAAGATCGACGCAGGCTTCTTCATCGATCACGGCACGGGCGTCGTGATCGGCGAGACGGCCGTCATCGGCAAACGCGTGCGGCTGTACCAGGCCGTCACGCTCGGCGCCAAGCGCTTCCCCACCGATACCGAAGGCAACCTGCGGAAGGGCCTGCCGCGCCATCCCGTGGTGGAGGACGACGTGGTCATCTACGCCGGCGCGACCATCCTCGGGCGCGTGACGCTCGGCAAGGGCGCCGTCATCGGCGGCAACGTGTGGATCACCGACGACGTGCCGCCGGGCGTGAGCGTCACGCAGGCCAGTCTGCAGAACGCACCGAAGGCAGGTGGCGTATGAAGGCGTTCGTCGAAGACTTCGGCGTGACCATTCGCCAGCTGCGCGAGGACAAGGGCTGGTCGCAGGAGGAACTGGCCGAGCGATCCGATCTGAACCGCTCCTACGTGGGAGAGATCGAGCGCGGCCGCGTCATTCCGTCGATCGTCACCGCGCAGAAGCTGGCCACGGCGCTGGGCATCAGCATGGTCGGCCTGCTCATGCACTGCGAGCAGCTGGATCGATCGCGCCTCGCGCGAAGGATCGACCTCGCGACCATAGCCTGTTGAGGGACGGCCAGGGATCGAGCTCGCATCAGTACCGCGGCGCCAGGCGGCGTTCGAAGAAGGCTGCCACCTCCGCATTGAATGCCTCGTGAAAGGCAGTGCGGTCGAAGCCGGGCGCGTCGCGGCAGATTTCGACCTTGACGTCGAGCTGCCCCTGCGAGCACGGCGCCAGAAAGCCGAAGTGCCCGGCCTTCTCCGCAACATGCCATTCGGGCGCCTTCGGCAGGTTGCCGCGGACGGTGGCCACGCTCTCGGGCGTGACGCCGTCGCCGCCGTAGGTGGAAGCCCACAGCTCGATCGGGATCGTCACGTTCTTCAGACTCTGTGCGTCGAACAGCATGCTGAGCGGATCGGCGATCACGGCCGCCTTGATGCGGGTGTCGTGCGTCAGCGGCGTGGCGAGCAGCTCCTGGAATGTTCGCTTCATCCATGCGCATGCCACGCCTTCCGGCGCCGTCGTGCAGGGAGACGAAGGCAAGGGCGGCAACTGCCCGAAGTCCGGCTTCGCGCCTGCGAGCACCAGGCCCGTGTAGCCGCCGCGCGAGAAGCCATAGAAGCCGATCCGGTCGGCCGCGACCCTGCCATGCGCGGGCCATTGCTGCAGCATGTGGTCGATCAGCCGCTTGATGTCGGTGGTGCGTGTCGCCAGCGCCGAGATCTTGTCGTTGGGGCCGCCGCGTATCTGGAAGTTGTCCTCCGAATGGCTGATGGCCGCGACGATATAGCCCGCGTCGGCCAGGGCCTGTGCCGTGTCGTGATGGCCGAGGAAAGAGCCGCCGTAGCCGTGGGAGATCACGATGAGCGGCAGCGGGGCATTGCCCGGCGGTAGCGGACAGTCCCGTACGCCCTGGATCGTGGTACGCCCCAGCTTGATTTCACCTGCGGGTGCGGCGCAGGGCGTCCAAACGCCGCCGTGCATCGCCGGGCCTTCCCGGTCGGCGGGGATGTCGATGGTGCCGAAGCCGGCGGCCTGGGCGAGTGCCGCGCAGAGGCTTGCGGCAGCGAGGCACAGGAGACGGGGGAGGCGGAGAAGATGAAGGAGGCGCATGCCGCAGTGTGCGGCGCCCCGGCGCAGGCTGCTTAGCCGACTTTGCGGTCCTCGCGGGCCGTCGCGATATGCTTGCGATTGTTAACAATGATGGTTGCCTTCGCATGTCCTTGTCCCAAGCTTCTTCTTCCATGCCCCAGGCGGCCGACGAGTCCTGCGACGTGCTGGTGGTCGGCGGCGGGCCCGCCGGGTCGACCATCGCCACGCTGCTGGCACGGCAGGGCCGCAAGGTAGTGCTGCTGGAGAAGGCGCACCATCCGCGTTTTCACATCGGCGAATCGCTGCTGCCAGCGAACGTGGAGCTGTTCGACAAGCTCGGCGTGCGTGAGCAGGTCGAGAAGATCGGCATGCCGAAGTTCGGCATCGAGTTCGTCTCGCCCGAGCACGAGCACCGCAGCTATGTGGAATTCGGCGAGGGGCTGGACAAGTCGCTCGACTCGGCCTGGCAGGTGCGCCGTTCGGAGCTCGACGAGCTTCTGTTCCGCAACGCCGCCACCTGCGGCGCGCAGGCCATCGAGGGCTGCAAGGTGCGCGACGTGGCCTTCGACGCGGAAGGCGCCACGGTCAAGGCCGAGATGGACGATGGCGCAGGCCGAAGCTGGCGTGCCCGCTTCGTGGTCGACGCCACCGGCCGCGACACGCTGCTGGCCAACAAATTCCGCTGCAAGGAAAAGAACCCCGACCACAACAGCACCGCGCTTTTCGGCCACTTCACCAACGCCGAGCGGCTGGAGGGCAAGAAGGAAGGCAACATCAGCATCTGCTGGTTCCCGCACGGCTGGTTCTGGTTCATTCCGCTGGCCGACGGCACCACCAGCGTGGGCGCGGTCTGCTGGCCGTACTACCTGAAGACGCGAGACAAGCCGCTGAAGGAATTCTTCTACGACACCATCGCCACCTGCCCGGTGCTGGTGGACCGCCTGAAGAACGCCACGCTGGTCGACGACGCGGTGCATGCCACGAGCAATTTCTCGTACTCCAGCACACACGCCACGGGCGAGCGCTACCTGATGCTGGGCGATGCCTTCACCTTCATCGACCCGATGTTCTCCTCGGGCGTGTATCTCGCCATGCACAGCGCCTTCGACGGCGCCGAGCTGGTGGCGACGGCGCTCGACAAGCCGCGGCGGCTGGCCGCGGCGCGCAAGGGCTTCGAGGCCATGATGCGCAAGGGCCCGCGCGAGTACTCGTGGTTCATCTATCGCGTGACCAACCCGACCATCCGCGACATGTTCATGCACCCGGGCAACCCCTTCCGCGTGAAGGAAGGCCTGATGACGCTGCTGGCCGGCGACATCTACCGAGGCACGCCGATGCGCGGCCCCGTCGGCATGTTCAAGGTGCTGTACTACCTGATCTCGATCGGCAACATGCGCCGCACCTGGGAAGGCTGGAAGCGCCACCGCTTCAACGTCCGCGACATGGGGATGCTGAAGGGCGAGACGATCCTCAAGTCGGACTGAGCGACAGGGCGGCCAAGGCCAGCGCCACCGCGTGCGCGGTGCCCGGCGCGGGGCTGCTGAGCACGTCGATGGGAAGGTCGGCGAGCGCGTCGGCCACCGGGGCCATCGAGGCCTGGGCGAGCACGATGACGTCGGCTTCGGCAGATGCCGCCCGGATCGAGGAGGCCAGCGTCCCGATGTAGCGCGCGTTGTCTCCGGCTTCGAAATGCGGCCATGCGTCCTCTACGAACAGCAAGGCCGGTCGCACCGCGACACCAGCTTCCTCCGCTGCGGAAAGAACCAGCGCCTGCGTCGGCGCCAGCGTGCTTTCGAGCGCCGCCGCGATCAGCACACGCGGTCCGGTGCGCACTGCCTGGTCTGCCATGGCCCGGTCGATGCGCAAGGCCCTGAACGCATCGCCGGTCGGCGTGCGTTGCGCGATGGCGCCGATGGTCGAGCAGGTGCACACCACGACCTTCGCACCGCCCGAGGCGGCTTCGTGCATGGCCTCGTGGACACGGGCAACGAGCCCGGCGTCGTTGACGCCGGTGATGCGCGCGTCGGCCAGCAGTTCTTCGCGCACCAGGTGCCGCACGCGCAGCCCGGGCGCGTTCGCGCGCACCAGTTGCTCGAAGGTCGGCACATGAGACTGCGCCGTGTGAAGGAAGGCCAGCGCCTCTTGCATGGCTTCGTCAGGCCGCGGCGGCGGCTTCGCGGGCGCGCCTCGCCTCGTAGGCCTTGAGGTGCACGTAGGCGGTGCGCAGCACGGTGGGCACCGTCGCATTGCCGGGCGCGGCGCGGCTCAGCAGGTCGCCGACGATGTGATCGGCTTCCACGGCCGCGCCGCGCGCCATGTCCTTGTACATCGACGCCGTCATGGGCGAGCCGGCGGCCGTGATGATGGCGCGTCCGCGCTGCACGGCGGCGGGGCGCGGCGCGAAGCCGTTGTGGGTGGCGATGGCGCAGCACTCGTCGAAGATCGAAAGCGCCACGTCCTGGCCGCCGGCGGCCACGATGTCGCCGATGGATGCGTGCATCAGGCTGGTGAGGCCGGCGGCCGAGGCGATGAAGACCCACTTTTCCCACATGTCCTGCGAGATGTTCTCGCTGGCCGTGGCATCGAACTTCGCGCCGGCGAACTGCGCCGCGATGGCGTCGACCCGCGCCGAGCGGCCGCCCGCGCGTTCGCCGAAGCTCAGGCCGTGCATGTCGTTGAGGTGCAGCACGCGGCCTTCGTCGTCGAGGGTGGCGGAGATCATGCACAGGCCGCCCAGCACGCGCTCGCTGCCGAAGCGTTCGGCCAGCCTGTCGATGTGGCTCATGCCATTGAGCAGGGGGAGGATCACGGTGTCAGGGCCGACGGCCGGCGCGAAGGAGTCCATGGTCGAGTCGAGGTCGTAGGCCTTGCTGCCGACCACGATCACGTCGTAGGGGCCGTCGATGCCGTCGGCCAGCACGTGTTTCGGCGGGGGCAGCTGCAGGTTGCCGAAGGGGCTCTGCACCACCAGCCCGGTCTTCGCGAGCTGTGCCGCGCGGCGCGGGCGCAGCAGGAAGGTGACGTCGCGTCTCGCCTCCAGCAGACGGCCGCCGAAATAACCACCGAGTGCGCCGGCACCCACCACCAGAAATCTCATCGCGCTTCGCTCCTGTATCCGAGAGTGAAAAAAGACCGGCCGCGATGATGCCCGGGATCGCCGGAGCCTGCTTCAGGCCGGCGCCTTCTCCAGCAGCCGGCCGCGGGCAAAGGGCGAGAGGTCGAGCGCGCCCGGGCGGCCCAGCACATGATCCGCGATGGCGTCGCCCAGCCCGGCCGAGTGCTTGAAGCCGTGGCCCGAGCAGGCCGAGACGACGAGCAGGCTGGGCATGCCGTCGAGCGCGTCGATCACGAAGCGCCGGTCGGGCGTCACGGTGTACATGCAGGCGCGCGCCTTGACGGCGCGGCCGTCGATCTGCGGGAAGCGGCCGGCCACGCGCTCGCGGTACATGGCGGCGCTTTCCTCGGCGCTCACGCTGCGGTCGATGGTCTCGGGCGTGGTGGCGGCCGCGTACTGCTCGGTCGCCACCTTGAGCGCGGGCTGCGCGGGGTCGGAGGCGGGGAAGCCGTACATGTAGTCTTCGGGTCCGTCGCCGAACATCCAGATGAAGATGGGAAAGCGCCCCGGCGCGAAGTCGGCGGCTGCGCTGCCGGTGTCGTACCAGTGCATCACCTGGCGGTGCACGGAGAAATCGGCCTGCCAGTCGGCGCGCGCCTGTGTGCCGAGGAAGGCGGGCAGCCACGCGCCGGCAGCGACCACGACGCGGTCGGCCGTGAAGCTTGCGGTGGCGGTGCGCACGCGCAGGATGTCGCCGTTGCCCACGGGCTCGACGGCTTCCACGCGCTCGCCGGTGCGTGTTTCGGCGCCCGAGGCGCGGGCCACGGCGAGCTGGGCGCCGATGGCGTCCTCGGGCCGAACGAAGCCGGACTCGTGCTCGAAGTAGCCGATTTCATTGCCCCGCAGGTTGAATTGCGGAAAGCGCGCGCGGATGCCTGCCGCGTCGAGCACTTCATGCGCGATGCCGAAGCGCTCGGCGCAGGCGATGGTGCGGCGCACGAAGTCGGACTTGCCGTGGTGCTCGGCCACGCGGTCGCGCGGCGCGAGGATCAGGCCGCCGGTGGTGGTCATCAGCGGCTTGCCGGTGCGTGCTTCGAGCTCGCGCCAGATGGCGTGCGAGCGCTGCACGAAAGGCACGTATTCGTCGCCTTCGCCCACGGCCAGCCGGGTGATGCGGGAGTCGCCGTGCGAGGAGCCCTGGTCATGGGGCGGCGCGAACTGGTCGATGCCCAGCACGCGGGCGCGGCGCTGCGAGAGCTGGTGGAGCGTGGCGGCGCCGAGCGCGCCGAGGCCGACGACGATGACGTCGTAGTGAGAGGATGGCTGGGGCACTGATGCGTCCTGCGCTTCGATGGGTTTGGAAGGGAGCGCATCATCTTGCCGCCGTTCGCCCGGCATCGCATGAACTTTTCCGGATAAGGTCTTGGACGCTTCGCATAATCGCGTTCGTCATTCCGACCCTCTCAAACAAGGAGCTTCACCCATGGCCCAGACCCGCATCGCCGTCATCGTCGGCAGCCTGCGCAAGGATTCGTTCAACCACAAGCTGGCCCTCGCGCTGGCGCACCTCGCGCCCTCGGACTTCACCTTCGAAACCCTGCGCATCGACGACCTGCCGCTGTACAACCAGGACGACGATGGCAACCAGTCCGCGCCGGTGAAGCGCCTGAAGACCGAGATCGCGGCGGCCGACGGCCTGCTGTTCGTCACGCCCGAATACAACCGCTCGATTCCCGGCGTGCTGAAGAACGCGATCGACCAGGCCTCGCGCCCCTATGGCCAGAGCGCCTGGGCGGGCAAGCCGGCCGGCGTGGTCGGCATCTCGGTCGGCGCCATCGGCACCGCGCTGGCGCAGCAGCACCTGCGCAACATCCTGGCCTACCTCGACGTACCCACGATGGGCGCGCCCGAAGTGTTCCTGCAGGCCAAGGACGACCTGTTCGACGACAAGGGCCACATCGGCAACGAAGGCTCGAAGAAATTCCTGCAGGGCTGGATGGACAAGTACGTGGCTTGGGTGAAGAGCCACGCGGCCTGAGATTCCGCGCCAGCCGGAACGAAAAAACCGCCCATCGGGCGGTTTTTTTCATGGTGCGAAGCGGAACGTGCTCAGGCAGCCTGCGCGACGTTCTTCTGGTTCGCGGCTTCCGCCGTCGCCACCAGGATGTCGGCGCGGGCAGCCGCCAGGGCGCTGTTGCGGGCTTCGTCGCCCATCGCCACGCCCTCGGCGCGCACGATGCGCACGTCGGTGATCCCGAAGAAGCCGAAGACCGCCTTCAGGTAGCTCTCCTGGTGTTCCATGGCCTGGCCGCCTTCGCTGGTCGAGTAGACGCCGCCGCGGCTGGAGGCCACGATGATGGTCTTCCCGCCGGCCAGGCCCACGGGGCCCTTGTCGGTGTACTTGAAGGTGCGGCCGACCTGTCCCAGGCGGTCGATCCAGGCCTTGAGCTGCGTCGGGATCGAGAAGTTGTAGAACGGCGTGCCGATGACGACCACGTCCGAGGCCAGGAACTGGCTCACGAGCTTTTCGGACAGGGCGTTTTCGCGCGCCTGGGCTTCGGTCGGCTGCGCTTGCACCCCGACCTTGATGCCCAGCGCGTCGGCACCGAAGTGCGAGGGGGCGTCCACCGCCAGGTCGAGGTACTCGACGGCGGTGTCGGGGTGGGCGGCACGCCATGCGGTCACGATCTCGGCCGAGAGCAGGCGCGAGGTCGAGTTGGTGCCGAGGATGCTGGAGTCGATGTGGAGCAGCTTCATTTCAATCAATCACTTTCTGTGTTGGCTGTCGGCACTCAAATCGGCCGGCGATGGCGTAATTCTATTTTTGGGTCGAGTTGCCGATAAGTAGCCAAAAATTGCATAGATCGTTCTGATTGCAGGACAATGAACGACATGCAGGACCTCAACGACATGGTTTTCTTCGCCGAGGTGGCCGAGCGCGGCGGCTTCGCGGCCGCCAGCCGGGCGCTGGGCATTCCCAAGTCGCGCCTCTCGCGCCGCGTGGCGGAGCTCGAGGACCGGCTCGGAGTGCAGCTCATGCAGCGCAGCACCCGGCGTCTGTCGCTCACCCCGGCCGGCGAGATCTACCTCCGGCACGCCTCCGCCATGCGCGACGCGGCGCAGGCGGCGGCCGAGGCGGTGGCGCAGGTGCAGACAGAGCCCAGCGGGCTGGTTCGGCTGAGCTGCCCGGTCACCATCGCGCACAGCGGGCTGGCGCAGCTCATGCCGGTGTTCATGCAGCGCTATCCGGCGGTGCGCATCGACATGAAGGTGATCAACCGGCCAGTCGACCTGATCGAAGAGGGCATCGACATCGCCCTGCGCGTGCGGTCGGTCATCGAAGACAGCACCGTGCTGGTGGCCAAGACCTTCGGCTACAGCCGCGGCGTGCTGGTGGCGAGCCCGGCGCTGCTGGCCCGGCACGGGCCGGTGCAAACGGTGGCCGACCTGGGCAAGCTGCCGACGGCGGCCATGTCGGTCAACGGGGAAGGGCGCAGCGACTGGCGGCTGGAAGGCCCGAACGGCGAGAGCCTCGTCCATTCGCACACGCCCCAGTACGTGGCCGACGATCTCGCCACGCTGCAGTTCGGCGCACTGGGCGGCGTCGGCGCGACCATGCTGCCCGACTACATGTGCCGCGCCGACGTGGAAGCCGGCCGCCTGGTGCGGCTGCTGCCGGGCTGGGGGCCGCCGCCGGTGGTCGCGCACATGGTGTTTCCAGCCCGGCGGGCGTTGGTGCCGGCGGTGCGCAAGCTGATCGATTTCCTGATGGAACACCTGCAGAACGAGGACATGCGAATGTTCTAGGTCCGGGGCGGATTCGGGGTCGGATTGCCTTCGTTATGCGGAAAACGTCATATCCAAACAAGCAGATATTCGTTTGGCATTGAAGCAAGGGTTCGCACAATCCACGACTCCCATCCATCCAGGAGCGACCATGGCTACTCTGCGTCTAGGCGACACCGCCCCCAATTTCACCCAGGATTCCAGCGAAGGCCCCATCGACTTCTACCAGTGGGCCGGCGATTCGTGGGTCGTGTTCTTCTCGCACCCCGCCGATTTCACGCCCGTGTGCACCACCGAACTGGGCAAGACCGCGGCGCTGTCGGGCGAATTCGCCAAGCGCGGCGTGAAGCCCATCGCGCTGAGCGTGGACCCGGCCACCAGGCACAAGGAATGGATCGGGGACATCAACGACACGCAGAACACCACGGTCAACTTCCCCATCATCGCGGACGCGGACCGCAAGGTGGCCGACCTGTACGACCTGATCCACCCGAATGCCTCGGCCACGGCCACCGTGCGCAGCGTGTTCATCATCGACCCGAAGAAGATCGTTCGCACGACCATCACCTACCCCGCGTCCACCGGCCGCAACTTCGACGAGATCCTGCGTGTCATCGACTCGCTGCAACTCACCGACAGCCACAAGGTCGCCACGCCGGTGAACTGGAAGGACGGAGACGACGTGGTCATCATCCCGGCCATTCAAGACCCGGCCGAGCTCGCCGAGCGCTTCCCCAAGGGCTTCAAGGCCGTGCGCCCCTACCTGCGCATTACGCCGCAGCCGAACAAGTAAGCGGGCAGGGCAAGCTCAGTCATGCAGACGCGCGTCGTCATCGTGCCTGGTTGGCGCGACTCCGGCCCTGGCCATTGGCAGAGCCTGTGGGAAGAGCGCATTCCGGGCGCTGCGCGCGTGGTGCAGGACGACTGGGCCTCGCCCAAGCGCGATGCCTGGGTGCCGGCGCTCGCGAAGCTGGTGCTCGAACAACCCGGCCCGGTGGTGATCGCCGCGCACAGCCTGGGCTGCATCGCCACGGCGCACCTGCCGCCTGCGGCCGCTGCCCGCATCCGCGGCGCGTTGCTGGTGGCGCCGGCCGACCCCGAGCGCCGCGCCGTGCTCTCCGATTTCGCGCCCGTGCCGCATGCCGCGCTGCCATACCGCAGCATCGTGGTGGCCAGCAGCAACGATCCGTACTGTCCGATCCGCCTGGCGGGCGCCTATTCGCGCGCCTGGGGCAGCGAGTTCGTGCGGATGCAGAATGCGGGCCACATCAACATCGATTCGGGGCACGGGGACTGGCCGCTGGGCCTTGCCTTGCTCCAGTCGCTGACCGACGAGCCCGCCGCATGGTCGGCGGGCCATGATTTTTCAGAGAACCTCGCAACCACATGACTTCCAGAATCAAGACCTTCGTCGCCGTGCTCGCGCTGGCGTCCTCCGCGCTCGCCGGCAGCACCGCCTTCGCTCAAGGCACCTCGCTGCTGAACGCCTCCTACGACGTGGCGCGCGAGTTCTACAAGGACTACAACGCGGCCTTCGTGGCGCACTACAAGAAGGCCACCGGCAAGGACGTGAAGATCGACCAGTCGCACGGCGGCTCCAGCGCGCAGGCCCGCGCGGTGGCCGACGGCCTCGACGCCGACGTGGTGACGATGAACACCTCCACCGACATCGACTTCCTGGCCAACGCCGGCGTGGTCGCCAAGGACTGGACCAAGAAATTCCCCGAGAACGCATCGCCGACCACGTCGACCATGCTGTTCCTGGTGCGCAACGGCAACCCGAAGGGCATCAAGGACTGGGAGGACCTGGTCAAGCCCGGCGTGCAGGTCGTGATCGTCAACCCCAAGACCGGCGGCAACGGCCGCTACGCCTACCTGGCCGCCTGGGGCTACATCAAGAAGAAGGGCGGCACCGACGCCCAGGCCGCCGAGTTCGTCGGCAAGCTGTTCAAGAACGTGCCTGTTCTGGCGCGCGGCGGCCGCGATGCGACCACCGCTTTCCTGCAGCGCAACATCGGCGATGCGCTGATCACCTTCGAATCGGAAGTGGTCTCCATCGACCGCGAATTCGGCACCGGAAAGGTCGACTCGGTCTACCCCTCCATCAGCATCGTGGCAGAGAACCCGGTGGCCGTGGTCGAGCGCACCGTCAAGAAGAAAGGCACCGGCGAGCTCGCCAAGGCCTACCTCGACTGGCTGTATTCCGAGGAAGCGCAGGAAATCGCCGCGAAGCACGCGCTGCGCCCGCGTTCGCAGACCGTGCTGAAGAAGTACGCCGCTACCTTCAAGCCGCTGCAACTCTTCACGGTGCAGGAACTCTTCGGCAGCCTCGGCGAAGCACAAAAGGTGCATTTCAACGACGGCGGACAGTTCGACAAGCTGTACACCCCTGGCGGCAAGTGAAGCACACCCCCAGTCTTCGCGCACTTCGTGTCGCTTTGCCAACCCCCTTGCAGGGGGCAACACCTGCGGCCCGGCAAAGCCGGTTCCGCGGTGTTCCACGAAGTGGCCAGCGCTTCAACAACGGACTGTTCTCATCATGAGTGGTGTGACTTCTTCGGCGCTCCCAACCGCGGGAGCGCCTTTTTCGCGTGCCAACCGGGCAGGCGGCGCCAAGCGCGTGCTGCCCGGTTTCCACATCACGCTCGGCTTCTCGATTCTTTATCTGAGCCTGATCGTGCTGATCCCGCTGTCGGCGCTGGTCTTCAAGACCTTCACGCTGAGCTGGGAGCAATTCTGGGTGGCCGTGACCGCCCCGCGCGTGATGGCTTCCTACCGGCTGACCTTCGGCGCATCGCTGATCGCCGCCATGGTCAACGCGGTGTTCGGCCTGCTGGTGGCCTGGGTGCTGGTGCGCTACAAGTTTCCGGGCAAGCGCATCGTCGATGCGCTGGTCGACCTGCCGTTCGCCTTGCCGACGGCGGTGGCCGGCATTTCGCTGACCGCGCTGCTCGCGGGCAACGGCTGGATCGGCCAGCTGCTGGAGCCGCACGGCATCAAGCTGGCGTTCACGCCGGCGGGCATCGTGATTGCGCTGATCTTCATCGGGCTGCCCTTCGTGGTGCGCACGGTGCAGCCGGTGCTGGAAGATGCCGAGAAAGAGCTGGAAGAAGCCGCCACCTCGCTCGGCGCGACGCGGCTGCAGACCTTCACCAAGGTGATTTTTCCGTCGATCGCGCCCGCGCTGCTGACGGGCTTTGCCATGGCCTTCGCACGCGCCATCGGCGAGTACGGCTCGGTGATCTTCATCGCCGGCAACATGCCGATGATCTCGGAGATCACGCCGCTCATCATCATCGGCAAGCTGGAGCAGTACGACTACGCGGGTGCCACGGCGGTCGCATTGGTGATGCTGGTCATTTCGTTCGTCCTGCTGCTGGTCATCAACGGCCTGCAAGCCTGGCAGCGTCGCAGGGCTGGAGCCTGACATGAGCGCACCTTCCAAAGTCATCCGCCGCGCGCAAGCCGGCACCACCGAATCCGCCTGGGTACGCTGGACGCTGATCGGCATGGCGCTCGCGTTCATGTTCCTGTTCCTCGTGCTGCCGCTGGCCGCCGTGGCTACCGAGGCACTGCGCAAGGGCGTCAATGCCTACCTCGAAGCGCTGAAGGAGCCCGACGCCTGGAGCGCCATCCGCCTCACGCTGATCACGGCCGCCATCGCGGTGCCGATGAACCTCGTGTTCGGCGTGGCCGCCGC
Source organism: Variovorax sp. CAN15 (assembly GCF_030462475.1). Classification (GTDB taxonomy): domain Bacteria; phylum Pseudomonadota; class Gammaproteobacteria; order Burkholderiales; family Burkholderiaceae_C; genus Variovorax. The sequence continues at coordinate 46,866 of NZ_JASMRZ010000006.1, read as the reverse complement.
CTGGGCCGTGGCCAAGTTCGAGTTCCGTGGCAAGGCCTTCCTCACCACGCTGATCGACCTGCCGTTCGCGGTGTCGCCGGTGGTGGCGGGCCTGATCTACGTGCTGGTGTTCGGTGCCCAGGGCTGGCTCGGCCCCTGGCTGTCGGAGCACGATATCAAGATCATCTTCGCGGTGCCGGGCATCGTGCTGGCGACCGTGTTCGTGACCTTCCCGTTCATCGCGCGCGAACTCATTCCGCTGATGCAGGCGCAAGGCACCGACGAGGAGCAGGCCGCCATCGTGCTGGGCGCGACCGGCTGGCAGACTTTCTGGCGTGTGACGCTGCCCAACATCAAGTGGGGCCTGCTGTACGGCGTGATTCTCTGCAACGCGCGCGCCATGGGCGAGTTCGGCGCTGTGTCGGTGGTGTCGGGCCACATCCGCGGCCAGACCAACACCATGCCGCTGCACGTGGAAGTGCTCTACAACGAATACCAGTCGGTGGCCGCGTTCGCCGTGGCCTCGCTGCTGGCCATCCTGGCGCTGGTCACGCTGGTGATCAAGTCGGTGATCGAATGGCGCCACGAGCGCGAGATGAAAGCCATTGCCGAGCTGCCCCCGGAACGGCCCCCTGAAACCACGGCGGCCTGAGCCTGAGAGAGAAGAAATCATGAGCATCGAAATCCGCAACATCAGCAAGCAGTTCGGCGACTTCCGCGCGCTGCGCGACGTGAACCTCGACGTCGAATCGGGCGAACTGGTCGCGCTGCTCGGCCCTTCGGGCTGCGGCAAGACCACGCTGCTGCGCATCATCGCGGGGCTGGAGACAGCCGACACCGGGAGCATCCTTTTTTCGGGCGAGGACACCACCGACGTGCACGTGCGCGAACGGCAAGTGGGCTTCGTGTTCCAGCACTACGCGCTGTTCCGCCACATGACCGTGTTCGAGAACGTGGCCTTCGGCCTGCGCGTGAAGCCGCGCAAGGAGCGCCCTAGCGACGCGCAGATCAAGGCCAAGGTGACCGATCTGCTCAAGCTGGTGCAGCTTGACTGGCTGGCCGACCGCTACCCCTCGCAGCTCTCGGGTGGCCAGCGCCAGCGCATTGCGCTGGCCCGCGCGCTGGCGGTGGAGCCCAAGGTGCTGCTGCTGGACGAGCCCTTCGGCGCGCTCGACGCCAAGGTGCGCAAGGAGCTGCGCCGCTGGCTGCGCCGGCTGCACGACGAGCTGCACGTCACGTCCATCTTCGTCACGCACGACCAGGAGGAAGCGCTGGAGGTGGCGGACCGCGTGGTGGTCATCAACAAGGGCCGGATCGAACAGGTCGGCTCGCCGCAGGAAGTGTGGGACCAGCCCGCCAGCCCATTCGTCTACGGTTTCCTCGGCGACGTGAACCTGTTCCACGGCCGTGCCGACAACGGCGCGGTGCAACTGGACGGCATGCGTCTCGAATCTCCCGAGCACAGCGGCGCGCGCGATGCCAAGGCGCGCGCCTACGTGCGTCCGCATGACATCGACGTGACACGCTATGTGAGCGGTGCCTCGGGCATCGTCGCCACGCTGTCGCGCGCGATCGTCGTCGGCCCCATCGCGCGGCTGGAACTTGAGCCCACGGAATCGAATCCGGATAATCCGGGCTCCGGAACCATCATCGAAGCGCAACTCCCTGCGCAACAGTTCCGCGATCTGGGCTTGAAGGAGGGCGACACCGTCGTCGCCAATCCGCGCAAGGCCAGAGTGTTCGTAGAAGAAGATTGGGTATCTCCTTGATCGATTGGTACTTCGGCGCGCCGCGCCGCGCGTTCGGGCTGATCTGCCTGGCCTGTGTCCTGATGCTGGCCTTCGGGCTCTACCTGCAGCACGTGGTCGGGCTCGAACCCTGTCCCATGTGCATCGTGCAGCGCTACGCGCTGGTGCTGGTGGCCCTGTTCACCGGGCTGGCCGGCGTGTTCCGCAGCGTGGGCCTGCGTGTGGTCAGCGGCGTTCTGGCGCTGCTGGCCGCTTTGGGTGGCGCCTACACGGCGGCGTCGCAGAGCTGGCTGCAGTGGTATCCGCCCGAAGTCGTCACCTGCGGGCGCGACCTCTACGGGATGATCGAGACCTTCCCGCTGAAGCGTGCGCTGCCGATGATCTTCCGCGGCGGCGGCGACTGCTCGAAGGTCGACTGGTCTCTGTTCGGCCTGACGCTGGCGAACTGGTCGTTCATCGCATTCGTGGTTCTCTCGCTGCTGCTGGTCACGCTGCTCATGCGCTCGCGTCGCGCGCGCTGATCGGCAGGAGAAGCAACCTGGCACGAAGCAAAGCGCCGCCCGGATGAGCGGCGTTTTGACGAGAGCGGGGCGGGTTCGCCTCAGTTGAACCAGCCCTGGCCCGAGAAGCCGCAAGCCATTTCTTCCAGCAGGCTGCGCCAGTACCAGCGGCTGGCGCAGCTGTCGACGATGGCGGTGTTCACGGCGGGCTGAAGCATCTCGGGCTTGGCAGCCGGCGCCACAAGGCTCAGCAGGTCTTGCTGGGCCGACACTTCTTCCATCTTGATCTTCGAAGCGGGCGCGCCAACGCTGGCGATGACGCCCGTCGTCTGCAGCGCGTCGCTGTCCTGGGGCGTATGGGCTGCGCCCGCAGTACCGCTGAAAGCCAGCAGCGTCGCAATTGCACCGGCCAGGGCTGCATTGCGCAGCAGTGTGTTCGACTGTTTGAATTTCATGGTCGTTTCCCTTAATTGAATGCGTCGGAAAAGAGATGCCCCCGGCCGGGAAAAAAGATATTCGCGGGCCATTGGCATCTGCTGTGGCGGGCGGCTTGCAATGCGCTGCCCAATTGCGAATGTAGGAGTGCAATTTGCGTGCACACAGTGCCTAAAGTCACGATCTGCCCGAGGCTTGAAGCGCCATTCGCTCTCTTGTAAGAGGATGGTGTCAATGCACCGCGCGGGTCTTTAAAAGCTCTTCAGCAAACGCAGCTAGGATTGTGCGAATACCCGCGGAACTTCTTTTTTGGCGTTGAATTCTTCAAGAAAAGCATTCCTCTCCAGCGCCTTTCATTCCTTTTTCTTTGCATGCCCAATAACCCACCCCGGCGATCGCGCAAATACCTGATCGGCATTGCCGTCTTCATCGTGCTGGCCGTCATTGCCTCCGCCTGGCTGAGTCCGGCGAAGAAGAACGAATACCTCACCGCCACGGTGCAGCGCACCGACCTCGAAAACGCGGTGCTCGCCACCGGCGTGCTGCAGGCGCTCAAGCAGGTGGAGGTGGGCGCGCAGGTGAGCGGTCAGCTGAAGTCGCTCAAGGTGGTGCTCGGGCAGACGGTGAAGAAGGGCGACTGGCTCGCCGAGATCGACCCCGTCATCTCGCAGAACACCCTGGCGCAGGAGCAGGCCAGGCTCGACAACCTGCAGGCGCAGAAGCTGGCCAAGGAAGTGCGCATCAAGCAGGCGCAGCTCACCTGGACGCGCCAACAGGAAATGCTCGCGCAGGACGCGGCCGCGAAGCAGGACATGGAAAGCGCCGACGCCGAGCTGCGCGCGCTGCGCGCCGACGCGGTGGCGCTCGAGGCGCAGATCCGCCAGCAGAAGCTGGCCGTGGCGTCTGCGCAGCAGAACCTCTCGTACACGCGCATCGTCGCACCGATCGACGGCGACGTGGTTTCCATCAACACGCTCGAGGGCCAGACCGTGGTCGCGGCTTTCCAGGTGCCCACGCTGATGAAGCTGGCCGACCTGTCGACCATGACCGTGAAGGCGCAGGTGTCGGAAGCCGACGTGGTGCGCGTGAAGCCGGGGCAGCCGGTGTACTTCACCATCCTCGGCGACCCCGACAAGCGCTATCACGGCACGCTGCGCGCGGTGCAGCCTTCGCCCGAGAAGATCAACAACGCCGTGTTCTTCAATGCGCTCTTCGACGTGCCCAACCCCGACCGCACGCTGCGCGTGGACATGACGGCGCAGGTCGCCATCCTGCTGGGCGAGGCCAAACAGGCGCTGACCGTGCCGCTGACCGCGCTGGGTGCGCGCGACAAGGACGGCCGCCAGGAAGTGCGCGTGCTCAAGGCCGATCACTCCGTCGAGACGCGCAAGGTGCGCGTCGGCATCTCCAACAACTTCCAGGCACAGGTGCTCGAAGGTCTGAAGGAGGGCGACAGCGTCATCACCGGCGATGCCTCGGCGGTGATGGAGCGCGGCGAGACAGGCAGCAACGGCGACGGCGGCGGCGGACGGGGCAAGCCTCAATGACGCAGCCGCTGCTCACCCTGCGCGGTATCGGCCGCAGCTTTCCCTCGGGCGAGCAGGAAGTGCAGGTGCTCAAGGACGTCAACCTCGACATCGGCAGCGGCGAGATGCTGGCCATCGTCGGCGCCTCGGGTTCGGGCAAGTCGACGCTGATGAACATCCTGGGCTGCCTCGACCGGCCGAGCACGGGCTCCTACACCGTCTCCGGCCAGGACGTGGGGGCGCTCGACAGCGACGCGCTGGCCGAACTGCGGCGCGAGCACTTCGGCTTCATCTTCCAGCGCTACCACCTGATGCAGCACCTCACGGCCACCGGCAATGTCGAAGTGCCCGCCGTGTACGCCGGCACCGACAGCCAGGCGCGCGACTCGCGTGCGCGCCAGCTGCTCGAGCGGCTGGGCCTGGGCGACCGCACCGAGCACCGGCCGAGCCAGCTGTCGGGCGGCCAGCAGCAGCGCGTGAGCATCGCGCGCGCGCTCATGAACGGAGGGCAGGTGATCCTGGCCGACGAGCCGACCGGCGCGCTCGACAGCCGCAGCGGCCAGGAGGTGATCGGCATCCTGCGCGAGCTGCATGCGCAGGGCCACACGATCATCATCGTGACGCACGACATGCAGGTGGCGAGCTGCACCGAGCGCATCATCGAGATCGCCGATGGCGTGATCGTGGGCGATCGGCCGAACTTGCCGACGGTGCCGATGCCTTCGCAGGTCGAAGCCGCGTCTCCCGCAGCGGCGATGACGAAGCCCCGGCTGGGCATCGCCCGCTTCAGCACTGGCTGGGCCCGCTTCGCCGAAGCCTTCCGCATGGCCTGGCGCTCGATGATGGCGCACCGCATGCGCACGGCGCTCACCATGCTGGGCATCGTCATCGGCATCACCTCGGTGGTGTCGATCGTGGCCATCGGGGAGGGCGCCAAGCGCTATGTGCTGTCGGACATCCGCGCCATCGGCACCAACACGCTCGACGTGTATCCGGGCCGCGACTTCGGCGACGACAAGGCGACGAGCATCCGCACGCTGATACCTTCCGACCTCGACGCCATCGCGGCGCAGCCTTACGTGCACAGCGTCACGCCCGTGACCTCGCGCAGCCTGCGCCTGCGCTACCGCAGCGTGGACATCAACGGCACGGCCAACGGCGTGAGCGACAGTTTCTTCCGCGTGCGCGACATGCAGATGGCCAGCGGCGCGGCCTTCACCGCTTCCGACGTGCGCCATCAGTCGCAGGTGGTGGTGATCGACCAGAACACGCGGCGCAAGCTGTTTCTCGAAGGCACCGAGCCGGTGGGCAAGATCATCCTCGTGGGCAGCCTGCCGTGCACGGTGATCGGCGTGGCGCAGGAGAAGAAGACGGTGTTCGGCGACGGCAACAAGTCGCTCAACCTCTGGCTGCCCTACAGCACGGGCGCGAGCCGGTTGTTCGGGCAGCAGCACTTCGACAACATCACGGTGCGCATCCGGGACGACCAGCCGACCAAGGCGGCCGAGGACAGCATCGTCAAGCTGCTCACGCTGCGCCACGGCACCAAGGATTTCTTCACTTTCAACATGGACAGCATCGTCAAGACGGCCGAGCGCACCAGCCAGTCGCTCACCCTGCTGCTGTCGCTCATCGCGGTGATCTCGCTGGTGGTGGGCGGCATCGGCGTGATGAACATCATGCTGGTGTCGGTGACCGAGCGCACGCGCGAGATCGGCATCCGCATGGCCGTGGGCGCGCGCCAGAGCGACGTGCTGCAGCAGTTCCTGACCGAGGCGGTGCTGGTGTGCCTGGTGGGCGGCCTGATCGGCGTGACGCTTTCGTATGGCATCAGCTTCCTGTTCTCGCTTCTCGTCAAGCAATGGCAAATGATCTTTTCAATGGGCGCGGTGGTGTCGGCGTTTCTCTGCGCGTCGCTGATCGGCGTGCTGTTCGGCTACCTGCCGGCGCGCAACGCTGCGCGGTTGGACCCCATCGAGGCGCTGGCTCGTGAGTAGGGCGCGTATTCTTTCCCTGGCCTCCGCTGCCGTGCTCGCCCTGGGCGGCTGCACTCTGTTTCAGCCGGAGCAGCGCACGCAGCGGCCGTTCGATGTTCCGCAGCGCTGGCAGCAGTCGACTCCGCCTGCGACCACCGGCACCGCGGTGGCGCTGTCCGCCAACTGGTGGACGGCCTTCAACGATCCGCAGCTCGACCGGCTGATCGACAGCGCCCTGCGCACCAACAACGACCTGGCGGTGGCCGGCATCCGCGTGCAGCGCGCGCAGCTGCAGGCCGGGCTGGCGAACACGAATCTCACGCCCGGCGTGCTCGGCCAGGCCAACACCAGCCGCAGCTACGACCTGAAGCGCGGCGGTGTGGCCAGCTCTGCGTCGAACGCGTCGGTGGCACTGAGCTACGAGCTCGACCTCTGGGGCCGGCTCTCTGCACTGCGCAGCGCCGCCGACTGGGAGCTAAAGGCCACCGAGTCCGACCGGCAGGCGGCTGCGCTGTCGCTGGTCGGCACCACGGCGGGGCTCTACTGGCAGACCGGCTACCTGAACCAGCGCATCGCGCTGAGCGAGGCGGGCATGGAAGACGGCCGGCGCATCCTTGCGCTTGCGCGCGTGAAGTACGCGGCCGGCGCCGTGTCGGGGCTGGATGTGGCGCAGGCCGGCCAGAGTCTCGCCACGCAGGAAGCGGCCCACACCCAGCTGCTGCAGCAGCGCGTGGAGGCGCGCAACGCGCTGGCGATCCTGTTCGACCAGCCGCCGGAGCCGATGTCCGCCGAGCCCGCGCAGCTGCCGGATATCGCATTGCCGGCCATCGATGCCGGCGTGCCCGCGAGCCTGCTGGGCCGCCGCCCAGACCTCCGCGCCGCCGAGCAGCGCCTGCGCGGTGCGCTGGCGAACGTCGACGCCACGCGCACCGGCTTCTATCCCGCGCTGAGCCTCACGGGCACGCTGGGCACGTCGAGCGCTGCGCTCGGCGAGCTGCTGAAGAATCCCGTGGGCACGCTGGGTGCGGGGCTGACGCTGCCTTTCCTGCAATGGAACACCGCGCGGCTGACCGTGGCGGTGTCGCAGACGCAGTACGAAGAGGCGGTGGTGGGCTTCAGGCAGTCGCTGTACACCGCGCTGTCGGAGGTGGAGAACGCTCTGTCGTCGCGCACGCAGTTGCGCGCCGAAAGCGAGAGCCTGATGCTGGCCCTGCAGGAGGCGCAGCGCGCGGAGCGCCTGTCGGAAGTGCGCTACCGCGCCGGGGCGACCGCGCTGCAGCCGGTGCTCGACGCCAAGGACAGGCGCCGCGCGGCCGAGGTGTCGCTGGCGCAGAACCGGCTGAACCAGCTCAACGCGACGATGACGCTCTACAAGGCGCTGGGCGGGGCGGCGGTGGCTTCGTAGCGCATTTGCTCCCTCTCCCAGGGGGAGAGGGGACGAGACATCAGTCCTGGAACGGCGGCTTCTTCGCCAGCTTGCGCAACAGCAGCAAGGGCAGGCGGAGCACGAACTCGACCATCAGCCGCGCATGCATCCAGGTGAGCAGCACGTTGTCGCGGCCATAGCGGAAGTGCGAGACGCCGCCTTCTTCGGCGGACAGGTACTTCACCGGCGCGTCGATGTTCACAGGCTTCACTCCGCGCCACGCCAGCCGCACGACGGCCTCGGTGTCGAAGTCGAAGCGGCGCATCCAGGGCTGGCGGGCCATCACCGCGATCAGGTCGGCCACGGGATACACGCGAAAACCGTAGAGCGAATCGCCGACGCCCGCGAACAGGGTCTCGAGCTGGGTCCACCCGTTCGACACGCGCCGTCCGCGCACACGCAGCAGCGGCGCGCTGGCGTCGAACACCGGGCGGCCGAGCACCATGGTCTCGGGGCGCCGAAGCGAGGCCTGCATGAAGGCGGGGATCAGGTCGGCCGGATGCTGGCCGTCGGAGTCCATCGTCAGCGCGTGGGTGAAGCCGGCTTCCTTCGCGGCGCGCAGGCCGTGCTGCACGGCGGAGCCCTTGCCCTGGTTCTGCGGCAGAACCCACACGCGCAGGCCCGGATCGCCCTCGGCGAGCTGCTGCAGCCGCTCGCCGGTGCCGTCGTCGCTGCCGTCGATCACCACCCACACCGGGTTCCACTGCGCGCGTGCGGCGGCGACCGTGGAGAACAGGCGCTCGCCCGTGTTGTAGCTCGGGATCAGGACAAGGTGTGTGCGCGAGGCGTCTGGCATTCGGGGGACGCGTCGGTGGCGCGCTGCTCCATGTTCTGTCGGAAATATTGTTCGAGTTCGGCCTGCAGCACGTCGCTGTCCTGCGTGGGCGAAAAGCGCTTGCCCAGCCGCAGCCTGAAGACGATGGGCAGCGGCGGCACCCGCCACAGCGGCCAGCCCTTGGCGAGGTAGGGCGAGTCGGTGTCGATGAACACCGTCTGGATCGGCGCCTGCGCCAGCTTGGCGATCAGCGTGGTGCCCGGGCGGAACGGGTTGAGCGGCGGCGTCACCGTGCGCGTGCCTTCAGGGAAGATCACCAGCTGCCCGCCATTGCGCAGGTCGTTCACAGCCAGCCGCACCATGGTGCGCGCCGACTTGTTGCTGATGTAGCGCGCCAGCCGGGCGCCCGCGCCCAGGAAGATGTTGCCCATCAGGTCGGCCTTCATGATGCACGCGCTGCGCGGCAGCCGCGCCACCAGCAGCAGCGCATCGAGCATGGTCGGATGGTTGGCCACGAAGATCACGCCGGGTTCCTTGCGCATCGGGTCGAGGCAGCTGGCGTCGATGCGCATCATGCCGGTCACCGAGGCCAGCCACCAGAACATGCGGTAGGCGAAGGCGATGGTCATGCGGCCCAGCGCACGGGCGGGCGCCGCCGGCATCACCGGATGGATGAGCATGGCGAAGACGTTCCAGACCAGCGAAATCAGGCCGAGAAACAGCAGCAGCGCATAGAGCATCAGCGCGAGCGGAATCGACGTGAGAAATCTCAGCACGCGGTTCATTGAGTCGGTCAATCTGACGGGACGGCCGGACGGGAGCCGGTCAGGCCCGCAGCTGCCCCGCGGCGACGGCGTGGGCCTCGATCTCGACCAGCAGGTCGCTGCGGCAGATGTCCGCCTCGAGGTAAACGGCGTGGCGCGACATCGGCGCGTCGGCGCCCAGCGCTTGCTCGATGATGGCGCGCACGGTGCCGGTGTCCGACGGATGCCGCACGTAGACCACGCAGTCGAGCCCGGCCAGCGAGAACGTCGCGCTGCAGCGCTCGTTGGCGGCGGCGATCACTGCCTGCAGGTTGCGCAGGGTCTCGCGCGTCTGCTCCCGCACGTCGCCGTGGTGCACGGTCTCGTGGCCGACGATGCTCGCGGTGCCGGAGATGAAGAGGGCGACGCTGCCATCGCCGATGTCCGCCAGCGCGGCGCGGGAAAAAGTCGGCGAACGCGGGCCGTAGGTTTCGGGATAGCGGTAGGCCGAAACCTGCCGCGGGTTCTCTACCGGCAGCGGTGCCTGCTGCCCGGCCAGGAAACGGATCGACAGTGCGCCTTGATGAATGCCGAGCGCGCAAGCGGCAGGTGCGCCCTCGAAGGCGGCGCGGCCCGCTTCGAGAAACGCCTCCTGCCGGCCGAGGTTGAACTGGCGGTAGCGCTCCAGGCCGCCGCCATCGGCGTTGATCTGAGGCAGGTAGTTCCAGATCCGCTGCAGGTGCGGCGTGCCGGCCTGTTCGAGCGCCTTGAACAGGTCGCGATAGGCGCGGTGCGCGAGTTCGGCCAGGCCCTGCTTTTCGGCTGTTTCGTCGAGGTCGATGGCGCCCAGCAGCCAGTGCCCGTCGGTGCGCCAGCGCGCGATGCCGGTGGTGCCCGACCTGATCCGCGCGCCGCCCGCGTGCCACACGTCGGCCATGGCGCCATCGGACGAGAGCACGTGTGCGTTGACTGTCGGCATCCAGGCCACTCCGTGCGGCGTGCCGTAGCCGAGCGCGGCGAAAGGTGCTTTGCCGCCGCCCGCGAGCGCCAGGCTGGCGGTGAGCGAAAGGCGCTCGACGCGCAAAGGGGAAGTAGAGGTTTCGTCCTGGGCTCGCACTGTCAACTGGCCTCTGCGGTGTTTTCTGGTTTGGTGGCGGTGTAGACCGAGAAGACGCCGAGGCTCGCGTGCCGGCGCACGTCGCGCAAACCCGCAGCGGCCAGCGCCTGCATCACCCGTTCGGGCGGAATGCAGGCCTCGATCGTGTCCCAGTAGTAGCGCCACAGTTCGGATGTATTGCGCTGGCGGCCGATCACGCGGGCGATCAGCGGCACCACGGCGCGCATGTAGCCCTTGAGCAGCGCCGTTGCGATGCGTCCCTCGGGCTTGGTGATCTCGAGCACCGCCACGCGCCCGCCGGGGCGCAGCACGCGATGGAACTCGGCGAAGGCGGCGGCCACGTCGCTGATGTGGCGCATGGCGTAGCCCATGCTGACGAAATCGCAGCTGGCATCGGGTCGGGGCAGGGCTTCGGCCACGCCGCGCACCAGCTCGACGCCGGGCAGCCTGACCTGGCCCAGCATGCCGGGGCTGGGGTCGACGCCGACGAGGTGCCCGGCGGGGCCGATCAGCTTCAGCGCCTCGCGCGCCACCAGCCCGGTGCCGATGCCCACGTCGAGCACCTGCATGCCTGTCGCGAGTCCTGCCTGCCGCAGCACCGCACGGCGGTACGAGGGGCCGGTGCCCAGCGCCAGCACGCTTTCGATGCGGTCGTAGTCGGCCGCGGTGCTGTCGAAGATGCGCCGCAGGAACGCCTGGTGCTCCGCCTCGTTGCTGTAGTACAGCGGCAAGGGCGCGTGCGGTGGCAGGGTGTCGGGATTCCCGGGCCCGACGGAAGGCGATGGCGTCATCGAACAATTATCACCAAAAGCATTGGCCCGAATTCCGGCCGCCAGCGCCAGCGTTGTGTGCGCCGGACAGTAAACTCGGGGCTGCTCGATTGACACAGAAACACAGGACAGCGAGATAGAAAGCCATGGCCGGACATAGCAAGTGGGCGAACATTCAGCACCGGAAGGGCCGCCAGGACGAAAAGCGGGGCAAGCTCTGGACCCGCGCGATCCGCGAAATCACGGTGGCCGCCCGCGCCGGCGGCGCCGACCTGGGTGCGAACCCGCGGCTGCGGCTGGCGGTTGAAAAGGCCAAGGCGGTCAACCTGCCCATCGACACCATCAAGCGCAACATCGACAAGGCCACGGGCAACCTCGAAGGCGTCAATTACGAAGAGATTCGTTACGAAGGGTACGGCATCGGCGGCGCGGCGATCATCGTCGACACCATGACCGACAACCGCGTGCGCACCGTGGCCGAAGTGCGCCACGCCTTCTCCAAGCACGGCGGCAACATGGGCACCGAAGGCTCCGTGGCCTTCCAGTTCAAGCACTGCGGCCAGATCATCTTCGCGCCCGGCACCAGCGAGGACAAGGTGATGGAAGTGGCGCTCGAGGCGGGCGCCGAGGACGTCGTCACCGACGACGACGGCGCCATCGAGGTCATCACCTCGGTGGCCGACTTCGAGGCCGTGAAGAACGCGCTCGAAGCCGCCGGCCTGAAGCCCGATGCCGCCGAAGTCACGATGCGTGCCGAGAACACCGTGGACGTGACCGGCGAGGACGCCGCAAGAATGCAGAAGCTGCTCGACGTGCTCGAAGACCTCGACGACGTGCAGGACGTCTATCACAACGCCTCGCTGTCCGAGTGAACACGAGCGCCGGATGCAAATTTGTTGAAACACAGCGAGAAATGAAGGCCCGCGAATGAAGGTACTGGTAATTGGGGGAGGGGGCCGCGAACACGCTCTGGCATGGCGCCTGGCGCAGGCCGCCCGGGTGAGCCGCGTGTACGTGGCGCCGGGCAACGGCGGCACCGCGAGCGACGAGCGCTACGACTGCATCGACATCACCGAGCCCGCCGCGCTGCGCGAGTGGGCCATCAAGGAAAAGATCGCGCTGACCGTGGTGGGCCCCGAGGCCCCGCTGGCCGCCGGCGTGGTCGACGAGTTCCGCGCGCACGGCCTGCGCATCTTCGGCCCGACTCAGGCTGCGGCGCAGCTCGAAAGCTCGAAGGCCTTCTCCAAGGCCTTCATGAAGCGCCACAAGATCCCGACGGCCGAGTACGAGGCCTTCACCGACGCCGCCGCCGCGCACGCCTACATCGACGCCAAGGGCGCTCCGATCGTCGTCAAGGCCGACGGCCTGGCGGCAGGCAAGGGCGTCGTGGTCGCCATGACCGCGCAGGAAGCGCACGAGGCCGTCGACTTCATGCTGGTCGACAACAAGTTCGGCGTGTCGCACAACGAAGGCGGCGCGCGCGTCGTCATCGAGGAGTTCCTGCAGGGCGAGGAAGCCAGCTTCATCGTGCTGTGCGACGGCAAGAACGTGACCGCGCTGGCCACCAGCCAGGACCACAAGCGCCTGCTCGACAACGACGAAGGCCCCAACACCGGCGGCATGGGCGCCTATTCGCCCGCGCCGGTGGTCACTGCCGAGGTGCATGCGCGCGCCATGCGCGAGATCATCCTGCCGACCATCCGCGGCATGGAAAAGGACGGCATTCCGTACACCGGCTTCCTCTACGCCGGCCTGATGATCGACGCGACGGGCCACCCCAAGACGCTCGAGTTCAACTGCCGCATGGGCGACCCCGAGACGCAGCCGATCATGATGCGGCTCAAGTCCGACCTGTTCGAAGTCTTCTGGCATGCCACCGACGGCACGCTCGACCAGGTCGAACTGCAGTGGGACCGCCGCGTGGCGCTGGGCGTGGTCATGGCCGCGCACGGCTATCCGCTGTCGCCGCGCAAGGGTGACCGCATCACCGGCATTCCGGCCGAGGCGCCCGATGCGGTCGTGTTCCATGCGGGCACCACGCTGGACAACGGCGAGCTCAAGACCAGCGGCGGCCGCGTGCTCTGCGTGACCGTGCTGGCCGACAGCGTGAAGCAGGCGCAGCAGCGGGCCTACGAGGTCGCGGCGCGCGTCAGCTTCGATGGGGCGCAGTACCGCAAGGACATCGGATTCCGCGCGGTGCACGCGCGCACCCCTCACGGCGCCTGATGCAGCAGACCAATCCGGCGGCGGTCGGCGAATACCTGCGCGGACTGCAGCATTCGATCATCGCGGCGGTCGAGAAGGCCGATGGCGGCACCTGCGTGCGCGACGCCTGGCAGAAGGAGCCCGGTGAGCCGCTGCAGGGCAACGGCCTGACCTGCATCCTCGAAGGCGGCGAGCTCTTCGAGCGCGCGGGCTGCGGCTTCTCGCAGGTGCGCGGGCCGAAGCTGCCGCCCTCGGCCACGCAGAGCCGTCCTGAGCTGGCGGGTGCGCCTTTCGAGGCGATGGGCGTGTCGCTGGTGTTCCATCCGCGCAACCCGTACGTGCCCATCGTGCACATGAACGTGCGCATGCTTGCCGCGCTTCCCGAGGGCAAGGAGCCGGTCTGCTGGTTCGGCGGCGGCATGGACCTCACGCCGTGCTACGGCTTCGAGGAAGACGCGGTGCACTTCCACACCGTGTGCCGCGATTCGCTTGCCGCCTTCGGCGACGACAAGTACCCGCGCTTCAAGACCTGGTGCGACGAGTATTTCTTCCTGAAGCACCGCAACGAGCAGCGCGGCATCGGCGGCATCTTCTTCGACGATTTCTCCGAAGGCGGCTTCGAGAACGGCTTCGCGATGATCCGCTCGGTGGGCGACGGCTTCCTGCCAGCTTACCTGCCCATCGTCGAGCGCCGCCGCGCCACGCCGTACGCGGAGCGCGAGCGCAACTTCCAGCTCTACCGGCGCGGGCGGTACGTGGAATTCAACCTCGTGTGGGACCGTGGCACGCACTTCGGCCTGCAATCGGGCGGGCGCACGGAGTCGATCCTGCTGTCGATGCCGCCGCTGGCGAGCTGGGCCTACCGGCAGCAGCCCGAGCCTGGCAGCCCCGAAGCCGCGCTGTACAGCGACTTCATCGTCCGACGGGATTGGGTATGACCCCCAGGCTTCGCGCACTTCGTGTCGTTTCGCCCACCCCCTTCCAGGGGGCGATAGCAGCGGCCCGGCAAAGCCGGTTCCGCGGTATCCCTGGAAGGTGGCTGCGCATCCGCCAGGCATCTCGAGTTTCGCGATGCTGCCGTCGAGTTCCCGCGTGCGGCTGATGGAGGCACAGCGCATCGGCGTTTTCGGCGGCGCGTTCGATCCGCCGCACAACGCCCATGTGGCCCTTGCCGAAGCCGCGATGGCGCAGCTCGATCTCGACGAGCTGCACGTGATTCCCACCGGCCAGGCCTGGCACAAGAGCAGGGCGCTCACGCCGAAGGAAGACCGCCTCGCCATGACCCGGCTGGCCTTCGGCGACCTGAAGGGCACCGTCGTGGTCGACAGCCGCGAAGTGCTGCGCGACGGCCCCACCTACACCCTCGACACCCTCCACGAACTGCAGCGCGAGCAGCCCGGTGCGCAGCTGGTGCTGATCATGGGCGCCGACCAGGCCAGCGCGCTGCCGACCTGGCATGGCTGGCAGGATATACTCGGCATTGCTATTGTTTCTGTAGCGTATCGCGCACTATCGACGGGTAACACTGCCCGTTTTGATCCGAAATCACTGCCCGGCCTTCCGCCCGGCGCGCGTTTCGAGGCGCTCGAACTGCCTCCCATGGACATCAGCGCCACCGAGATCCGGCGGCGCGCGGCGCTCGGCGTGGACATTTCCTCGCTGGTTCCGCCCACGGTTGCACGCTATATTGACCAACACCACCTCTACCGCACTGCCTGATGACCACTGAAGCCGCCGCAAAGAAAGACACCCAGAAACTCCAGCGAGCCATCATCGATGGTCTCGAAGACGTCAAGGCGCAGGACATCCAGGTTTTCGACACCGAGCATCTCTCGCCGCTGTTCGAGCGCGTGATCGTCGCCTCGGGCACCTCCAACCGCCAGACCAAGGCGCTGGCCGCCAGCGTGCGCGATGCGGTGCGCGAGGCGGGCTTCGCCAAGCCGCGCGTCGAGGGCGAGGACAACGGCGAGTGGATCATCGTGGACTGCGGCTCGGCCGTGGCGCACATCATGCAGCCCGCCATCCGCCAGTACTACCACCTGGAAGAGATCTGGGGCGACAAGCCGGTGCGCGCCAAGCTCGGCGGCACCAAGCCTGCGGTGGCGACTGCCTCGAAGGTCGTCACCGAAGAGAAGAAGGCCGCCGCCAAGGCCCCGACGCTGCGCCGTTCGAGCGCCGCCAAGACCGCGATCCGTGCGGCCGAGCAGGAAGCCAAGGCGGCGAAAGCGCCAGCAGCCAAGAAGACGGCCGCGAAGAAGGCGCCTGCAAAGAAGACCGCCACCGCGCGCGTGCCGGTCAAGGTCGTGGGCAAGCCTGCTGCCAAGAAGCCGGCGGCAAAGAAGACGACGGCCGCCAGGAAGGCGCCAGCCCGCCGCGCATGAAGCTGCTGGTGGTCGCCGTCGGGCAGCGCATGCCCGATTGGGCTCAGACTGCCTGGGACGACTACGCCAAGCGCTTTCCGCCCGAGCTCAAGCTCGAGCTGCGCGCCGTCAAGACAGAGCCGCGCGGCTCCAAGACACTGGAAACGCTCTATGCCGCCGAGCGCGAGCGCATCGAAGGCGCCATCGCGCGCGGTATGCGCATCGTGGTGCTCGACGAGCGCGGCACGGCGCTGACCACCAAGGCCCTCGCCGCGCGCCTGCAGGCCTGGCAGGGCGAGGGCGATGACGTCGCCCTGGTCATCGGCGGGCCCGACGGGCTCGACCCGGCCTTCAAGGCCGCGGCCCACGAACGCATCCGGCTGTCCGACCTCACGCTGCCGCACGCGATGGCGCGCGTGCTGCTGGTCGAGCAGCTGTACCGTGCGTGGTCGGTCAACGCGGGCCATCCTTACCACCGCGAATGACGAACGCCGACGGGCAGCTTGCGTTGCTCGAGCCAAGTGGCCATGCGCTGGTGTCGGCGCTGTTGTTGCAGGACGCCGAGGAAGCTCAGGCCCTGCGAGCCGCTTCTCCTCGAACGGTCCGTACGGCGCGCGAGACGGCGCGCATGCCTCCTCACGCGAAGTCGCCGGCGCGCCGCCGCGTTCTTCACTTTCTGTTCGGACCCCCGGGGCCTGCCGCACGGACTGGTCCGGAATTGCATGGTGGCCGGCGTACAGCCGTGCCCACAGGAGACTTGAACCTTGCCGGATTTCATCTACCTCGCTTCGCAGAGCCCGCGCCGCGCCCAGTTGCTCGGCCAGCTCGGCGTTCGCCATGAACTGCTGCTGGCCGATGCCGACGAGGATGCCGAGTCGCTGGAAGCCGTGCTGCCCAACGAGGCCCCGGCCACCTACGTGCAGCGCGTCACCGGACTGAAGCTCGACGCCGCCGTGGCCCGGATGCGCAAGCGTGGCCTGCCGGACGCGCCGGTGCTCTGCGCCGACACCACGGTCGCGCTCGGCCGCGCCATCCTCGGCAAGCCCGAAGACGAAAAGGACGCTGCGCGGATGCTGCGGATGCTTTCCGGCACCACGCACCGTGTGCTCACTGCCGTGGCGTTGCACCATGGCAAGAAGAGCCATGCCGCGCTCAGCGTGTCGCGCGTGCGCTTCGCCGACATCACGAAGTCGCAGATCGCGCGCTATGCCGAAAGCGGCGAGCCGATGGGCAAGGCCGGCGCGTACGCCATCCAGGGCGCGGCAGCCGCGTTCATCGAGCACATCAGCGGGTCCTATTCGGGCATCATGGGCCTCCCCATGTTCGAGACGGCAGGGCTGCTTCGAGCCGCCGGATTCAAAACCTGAGAACTCCATGCAGGACATATTGATCAACTGGTCTCCTCAAGAGACCCGCGTGGCGCTGATCGAGCACGGCGCGGTGCAGGAACTGCACGTCGAACGCACGCTGGAGCGCGGGCTGGTCGGCAACATCTACCTGGGCAAGGTGTCGCGCGTGCTGCCGGGCATGCAGTCGGCGTTCATCGACATCGGCCTGGAACGCACTGCCTTCCTGCACGTGGCCGACATCGTGGCGCCCTTCACGCCGGGCTCGCGCCCCAGCGCGCCGGCGCCCGAGCGCGACCACCGCAATGGCGGGCCGATGGTGCCCATCGAGAAGCAGGTGTTCGAGGGCCAGTCGCTGCTGGTGCAGGTCATCAAGGACCCCATCGGCACCAAGGGCGCGCGGCTCTCGACGCAGATCAGCATCGCCGGGCGGCTGCTGGTGTTCCTGCCACAGGACAACCACATCGGCGTGTCGCAGAAGATCCCCGCGGAGCAGCGCGAGTCGCTGCGCAACCGCATGCTGGCACTCATCGAGGCTGCCGCGGCGGCCGACAGCGGCGGCGTGGTGCCGGCCAACACGGGTGGCTTCATCCTGCGCACCAATGGCGAAGATTCCAGCGATGCCGAGCTGGCCGAGGACATCGCCTACCTGCGCAAGACCTGGTCGCGCATCCGCGAAGCCTCGATGCGCATGCCTCCGATGTCGCTGCTGCACCAGGACCTGAGCCTGCTGCAGCGCGTGCTGCGCGACATGACGAGCGAGGACACGCAGACCATCCGCATCGACTCGCGCGAGCAGTTCGAGGTGCTGCTGAAGTTCGGCCTCGAATTCATGCCCAAGGCGGCCGGCAAGCTGCAGCACTACAAGGGCGAGCGGCCGATCTTCGACCTGTATTCGGTCGACGAGGAAATCGCCAAGGCACTGGGCCGGCGGGTCGACCTGAAGTCGGGAGGCTACCTCGTGGTCGACCAGACCGAGGCGCTGACCACGGTGGACGTGAACACGGGCGGCTTCGTCGGCGCACGCAACTTCGACGACACCATCTTCAAGACGAATCTGGAGGCCGCGCAGGCCATCGCGCGGCAGCTGCGGTTGCGCAACCTGGGCGGGATCATCATCGTCGACTTCATCGACATGGGCCGCGACGACCACCGTGAGCAGGTGCTGGCCGAGTTCCGCAAGCAGCTCGCGCGCGACCGCGTGAAGACCACGGCGGGCGGCTTCTCGCAACTGGGGCTGGTGGAAATGACGCGCAAGCGCACGCGCGAATCGCTGGCGCACATGCTGTGCGAGCCCTGCATCGCCTGCGGCGGCCAGGGCATCGTGAAGACAGCGCGCAGCGTGGCCTATGACGTGATGCGTGAAATCCTGCGCGAGGCGCGGCAGTTCACGCCGCGCGAGTTCCGTATCGTGTCGTCGCCTCAGGTGATCGAGTTGTTCCTCGACGAGGAAAGCCAGCATCTGGCGGGTTTGAGCGACTTCATCGGCAAGCCGATTTCGCTGCAGGCCGAGCCGGCGATCGGGCAGGGGCAGTACGACATCGTGCTGCTCTGACCGGGCAGGATCAGAGCGTCGGGTCCTGCCCCGGCGGCGCGCTGCGCACGGCCAGCGTCTGCAGCCGCGCATAGAGCCCGTCGAGCGCCATGAGTTGCTCGTGGCTGCCTTGCTCGGCGATGCGGCCTTGCTCCATCACGATGATCCGGTCGGCGTGCTGGATGGTCGAGAGGCGGTGCGCCACGATCAGCGTGGTGCGGTTCTGCATCAGGCGCTGAAGGGCGTCCTGCACCAGGCGTTCGGATTCGGTGTCGAGGGCAGACGTGGCCTCGTCGAGCAGCAGCACGGGCGCATTCTTGTAGAGCGCGCGGGCAATGGCGAGCCGCTGGCGCTGGCCGCCCGAGAGCTGCGTGGCGTTGTGGCCCAGCACGGTGTCGATGCCCTGGGGCAGGATCTCGACGTGCGCGCTCAGGTTGGCCGCCTCTATGCACTGCAGCACGCGCTCGCGGTCGACCTCGGCGCCCAGCGCCACGTTGGCGGCCAGCGTGTCGTTGAGCATCACAACGTCCTGGCTCACCATCGCGAACTGGGCGCGCAGGCTCTTGAGCTGCCATTCGCTGGTGTCGTGCCCGTCGAGCAGTACCTGGCCGCTGCTGGGCTGCACGAAGCGCGGCAGCAGGTTGACCAGCGTGGTCTTGCCCGAGCCCGAAGGACCGACGAAGGCCACCACCTGGCCGGGTTCGATGGTCAGGTTCACGCCGTCGAGCGCGCGAAGCTCGTCGTCGCCGCGGTAGCTGACCCGCACGTTGCGCAGTTCGATGCGGCCCTGGGCATGCTCGAGGCTGAAGCTGCCCTGCGATTCCGGGGCGACTTCGTCGATGAGGATCAGCCCGCGCTCCAGCGCGGCGAGGCCGCGCGTGATCGGCCCGGCCACCTCGGCAAGGCGGCGGATCGGCGCGATCAGCATCAGCATGGCCGTGATGTACGCCACGAAGYCGCCCACGGTGAAGCCCTGCTTGCCGCTTTGCCACAGCGCGATCATCACCACCACTGAAAGCGCCAGCGACGCCATCATCTGCGTGAGCGGCGTCGTGGCGGCCTGGGCGATGGTCGATTTGACGGCCAGCCGGTTCAGGCGCTGGCTGAGCTGCTCGAAGCGTCGGCCCTGGGCGTCCTCGGCGCCGTGCAGCCGCACCACGCGGTGGGCGAGCACGTTTTCCTCGACCACGTAGGCCAACTCGTCGGTGGCCTGCTGGCCCTGCAGGGTCAGCCGGTAGAGCCGCTTGGAGAACACTTTCATGATCCAGGAGATGCTGGGCACAAGGAAGGCGACGATGAGCGTGAGCTTCCAGTTCAGGTAGACCAGATAGCCCAGCAGCGCGATCAGCGTGAAGCCGTCGCGCGTGAGGCCGAGCAGCGCCTGCACAAGCAGCATCGCGCCGGTCTGCACTTCATAGACGACCGTGTTCGAAAGGGCGCTGGCCGATTGCCGGGCGAACAGTGCGAGCTCGGCGCCGAGCAGCCGCTCGAACAGCACCCGTCGCAGTTTCTGCATACCTTCGTTGGCGATGCGCGAAAGCGCGTACTGTGAAATGAACTGCGCGATGCCGCGCACCGCGAACAGCAGCAGCACGGCGGCGGGCACGAACCACAGCGGCATTTCGCCGCGCGTGAAACCCCGGTCGAGCAGTGGCTTCAACAGAGCCGCCATGAGCGGCTCGGTAACCGCGGCGAGCACCGCTCCGATGAGACCGAGGGCCCACCACTGGCGGGAGCCGCCGAACCAGGTCATGAGTCGCGCCAGACGGCGCATCAGGGGAGGGCGCGCGCTCTCGGCGCCGGGGGATGCTTGCATGGCGGCGGATTCTACGGGTGGGGCCTGCGCAGGCTTGCTGCCGCCGTGCCTGTAGGACCGCGCCGATGGATAAACGTTTTGTGACGGCGCTGCTGGGCCAGTGTGTAACATGTGGCCCGTTGAAGCCGGGAGAACTTTTTCACCCCGAAACCTCTCCGAACCGCATGAACAAGCCGTTGCCAGCTCAAAATCCAACTCCTTCTTCATCGCTATTTGCACGCCGCACCCTCATTGCGGCCCTCGCTGCAACCCCCATGATCCCTGCTCTGGCCCAGTTCCGGGTCGAGGTTTCCGGTGTGGGGCTCACGCAGTTGCCGATCGCGCTCGTTCCCTTCAAGGGGCAGGAATCGTCCCCGCAGAAGATCTCGGACATCGTCCAGGCCGACCTGGAGCGTAGCGGCCAGTTCCGCGGCGTCGATGCCTCGGGCCAGGCGCTGGACGAGGCGTCGCGCCCCGATCTTTCGCTGTGGCGCCAGCGCACCGCCGACTCGCTCGTGGCGGGCAGCATCACCCGGCTGGCCGACGGCCGCTTCGACGTGCGCTTCCGCCTGTGGGACGTGGTGAAGGGGCAGGATCTGGGCGGCCAGAGCTACACCGTTCCCCAGGGCGACCTTCGATTGGCATCGCACCGCATCGCCGACTACGTTTACGAGAAGCTGACCGGCGAAAAGGGCATCTTCTCGACCCGCATCGCCTACGTCACCAAGGCGGGAAGCCGCTACTCGCTGTGGGTGGCGGACGCCGACGGCGAGAACGCCCAGGCCGCGCTCGCCAGCCCCGAACCGATCATCTCGCCCTGCTGGTCGTCCAACGGCCAGCAGCTGGCTTACGTCTCCTTCGAGTCGCGCAAGCCGGTCGTGTACGTGCACAACGTGGCCACCGGCCAACGCCGCCTGCTCGCCAACTTCAAGGGCTCCAACAGCGCCCCGGCCTGGGCACCCGACGGAAATTCGCTGGCCGTCACGCTCAGCCGGGACGGCGGCTCGCAGCTTTTCTCCATTCCAGCCAGCGGCGGCGAACCCCGCCGCCTGACCCAGAGCTCCAGCATCGACACCGAGCCGGTGTACTCGGCCGACGGCAGCACGATCTACTTCGTGAGCGACCGCGGCGGCGCCCCCCAGATCTACAAGATGAGCGCTGGCGGTGGCAACCCGACGCGGGTGACCTTCAGCGGCACCTACAACATCTCTCCGTCTGTCAGCGGCGATGGCCGGTGGTTGGCCTACATCTCGCGAGTGGGCGGCGCCTTCAAACTCCATGTGATGGAGTTGGCAACCGGCAACGTCAACGCGATCACCGACACTTCCGCGGACGAAAGTCCAAGTTTTGCCCCGAACAGCAAGCTGATCGTCTATGCAACCCAGTTGCAGGGCCGTGAAGCCCTGATGACGACCACGCTCGATGGAAAAATAAAGGCACGACTGGCGGGGCAGGCGGGAGACATCCGTGAACCGGACTGGGGTCCGTTCCAAAAGCAATGACCAAGGTTTATTTGAGGAGTTTGAAAAAATGTTGAAACGCACGCTCTATTCGCTGGCCATCGTGGCTCTCATTGCCGGTTGCTCGTCGGGCACCAAGCTCAACGAAACGCCGGTGACCGATCGTTCCGGCACGGCTGGCGGCCAGCAGGGCGCCAGCACCGTGGCACCCGTCACCATCGACCCGACCGCGGGCACCGCGCAAGGCCCGGTGGGCGTGGCGCGCATCGTCTACTTCGACTACGACAGCTACACGGTCAAGCCCGAGTTCCAGTCGCTGATCGACGGCCATGCCCGGTTCCTGAAGGCCAACCCGCAACGCCGCGTTTCCATCGAAGGCCACACCGACGAACGCGGCGGCCGCGAGTACAACCTGGCCCTTGGCCAGAAGCGCTCCGAAGCCGTGCGTCGTGCGCTGACCCTGCTGGGCGTCAACGACAACCAGATCGAAGCCGTGAGCTTCGGCAAGGAAAAACCGGCCGTCACCGGCTCGGGCGAGGAAGTCTGGGCGCAGAATCGTCGCGCCGAAATCCGCTACACCCGGTGATGCCGCGCGCCCTAATGCGAGGCGCGGCGCTGGCCGCCGCCTTGCTTTGCGTCTCGGCGGCATCGCAGGCCGCGCTGTTCGAGGATGACGAGGCTCGCCGCGCCATTCTCGACCTGCGCCAGCGTGTCGAGGCCATGCGCCAGCAGACAGACCAGCGGCTCACCGACGAAAACGGCCAGCTGCGCCGCAGCCTGCTCGACCTGCAGAACCAGATCGAGCAGATGCGCGGCGATCTGGCCCGCATGACGGGGCAAAACGAGCAGCTCACGCGCACGCTGAGCGAATTGCAGTCGCGCCAGACCACCATCGACGACAAGCTTCGTCAGAGCGAGCCCTCGAAGGTGTCGGTGGACGGCCGCGAGTTCACCGCCGATCCCAAGGAAAAGGCCGACTTCGAGGCAGCCCTCGGCGTGTTCCGCTCGGGCCAGTTCGCGCAGGCGCAGACAGCGTTCGCCGAATTCGTCAAGCGCTACCCGCAAAGCGGCTACAACGCCTCGGCGCTGTTCTGGCTGGGCAATGCGCAGTACGCCACGCGCAACTACAACGAGGCCATCGCGAACTTCCGCTCCATGCTCTCGCTCGCGCCCGACCACGCCAAGGCTCCCGAGGCCGTGCTGTCGATCGCGAACTGCCAGATCGAGCTGAAGGACACGCGTGCCGCGCGCCGCACGCTGGAAGACCTGACCAAGGCCTACCCGCAGTCCGAAGCCGCTCAGGCTGGCCGCGAACGTCTCTCGCGCCTGCGCTGATGCGGGCGGAGCATTCCGCTTGAGCGCCATCATCGCTGCTGAATCTCTCACTCCTCCCACGGCTGCCGCGGATGTCATTACCGACATCTCGGCGCCTGACTTCGCGCGCCGCTTCGGCGGCCTCGAGCGGCTTTACGGCGTGGCTGGGGCCGCGCGCATCCGCGATGCGCATGTGCTGATCGTCGGCATCGGCGGCGTCGGCTCGTGGGCCGTCGAGGCGCTGGCGCGCAGCGGAGTGGGGCGCCTGACCATGATCGACCTCGACCATGTGTCGGAGTCGAACATCAACCGCCAGATCCACGCGCTCGACGCAACCGTCGGGCAGGCCAAGGTCGAGGCCATGCGCGAGCGCATCGCGCAGATCAACCCCGAGTGCAAGGTGCAGGCCATCGACGATTTCGTCGAGCCCGGCAACTGGCTTGCGCTTCTAGACGGGGCACAGGCCGCGAACGGGCCGGCAACGGCCATCATCGACGCCTGCGACCAGGTGAAGGCCAAGGTGGCGATGGCGGCCTGGGCGCGTGCATCGCGCACAGCGTTCATCACCGTGGGCGCTGCAGGCGGCAAGCGGCAGGCGCACAAGGTCGACATCGAAGATTTGTCGCTGGTCACGCACGACCCGCTGCTGGCCCAGCTCCGCCAGCGCCTGCGCAAGGAGCACGGCGCTCCGCGCGAAGGCCGCAAGATCGGTGTCGCCTGCGTCTTCAGCCGCGAAAGCGTGGCCCCGCCGGACGCCTCGTGCGCCATCGAAAGCGGCGATGGCACGCTCAACTGCCACGGCTACGGATCGGTGGTCAGCGTGACCGCGACTTTCGGACAATGCGCGGCAGGTTGGGTTCTGGACAAAATCGCGTCCAACGTCGCGCTATAATCTTTGGCTTTGCCGGATATCACTTCGGCAAAGAACAGAAAAATGGTTCCGGGACGTTAGCTCAGTTGGTAGAGCAGCGGACTTTTAATCCGTTGGTCACTGGTTCGAATCCAGTACGTCCTACCAGACCCTCTTCGAAATCCTCGCCTGCCTTGTGCACGCGAGGATTTTTTCTTGGCTGATGCAATACGTCGCGCCCGGCGACGCATCTTCAAGGCCGCTGCTGAGGACACCCCAGCCTGAACTGCCTGTCCCGCGTCCGATGCCGCTCCGCACGCTGCCAATCCTGCGTGTACATGCCTTGCGGCTGCCTCCCGAGTGCGTCCAGCGATTTGATGCGTTCGGCAAGATCGCTGCACTCGGCATCCATTCCGCGATCGACGTTCTGCGCTACCTGCCGCTCATATTCCTGCTGCTGCGCCGCGATGATCGCGTTGTTCCGTCGCGATGCCTCGCGCTCCTGCGGACTCATCCCATCGGCGATGTTCACGTCGCGCCGCAGGCGGACCGTGGTAGCGCGTGAGCCTTCGGGACACGGCCCATCGGAGTACGCGGCCCTGCCGGAGGGTGTGAGGCACTTCGTGACCTCGAAAGTGTCCGGTGTCGTCGTGCCTTCCTGGGGAAGTGGGTGCGGCACTGAAGGTGCAGGGCGACTGCTTGCCGATGCTGGTGCGGCAGGCGAGGGCGTCATGGTGGGGCGCCGCCCGACGGGCTGCGTCAGCAGCCACTCGGCCACGAGATAGAACACGAACACCACCAGCACGGCCACCACCAGCCACAGTGCCAGGCGACGTTCCGGCCGGGGCTGTCGCAAGCTCCGCTCCCAGGCGGCCATGGCCTCCTGGCGTTCTCGCATCGGATCGTGTTCGTCTTCGGTGCTCATGGAGCCGTAGTATCTGCGTTGAAGGCTTCCGCGGCCGGGCGAGCCCCGGCAAACAAAAGGCCCGCCATGGATCCATGGCGGGCCTTTTGGTTTGCAGCAGGCGCTTGGCTCTCACCTACGCAATCAGCTTTTCACTCTCCACATCAAAGAAAACCACCTTCGACAGATCGACCGAAAACCGCGCCCGCGCGCCAGCCGTCAGCGCCCCATCCGGCGCCAGCCGCGCAGTGAAGTCATGCCCATCGATATCGAGCAGCACCAGCGTGTCCGCCCCGGTCGGCTCGACCACCTGCACACGTGCTTCCAGATAGCACTGCGAGGGACCGGGCACCGTGTCCGAAGCAGCCAGGCTCACCGCCTCGGCCCGCAGACCGACGATGACATCCTGCCCGGTGCAGACCGCCTGCGGCACAGCCGCCAACACCTCCGCCGGCAGGTTGATCGCCGTCTCCCCGACGCCACCATCCGAAGCCACCAGCCGCAGCTCCCCATGCCGCCCGCTCGCCATCCGCACACGAAGCAGATTCATGCGCGGCGATCCCATGAAGCTTGCCACGAAGGTATTGGCCGGCCGGTTGTAGACCTCGTGCGGCGTGCCCAACTGCTGCAGCACGCCTCCTTTCATCACCGCGATGCGCGTGGCCAGCGTCATGGCCTCGATCTGGTCGTGGGTGACGTAGACGATGGTGGCGTTCAGGCGCTGGTGCAGCTTCTTGATCTCGGTGCGCATGTCCAGCCTCAGTTGCGCATCGAGGTTCGACAGCGGCTCGTCGAAGAGGTAGAGCTGCGGCTCGCGTGCCAAAGCGCGTCCGATGGCCACGCGCTGGCGCTGGCCGCCGGAGAGCTGGCGCGGCTTGCGGTCCATCAGGTGGCCGATCTGCAGCAGCTCGCCCACCTTCTTCACGCGCTCGGCGCGGGTGGCCTTGTCGACCTTGCGCATCTCCAGCGGAAACTCGATGTTCTTCGCCACCGTCATGTTGGGGTAGAGCGCGTACGACTGGAACACCATCGAGATGTTGCGCTCGGCCGGAGCCGCATGCGTGATGTCGCTGCCGTTGAGCTGCAGCCGGCCCTCGGTGGGCTCTTCCAGCCCCGCGACGATGTTCATCAGCGTGCTCTTGCCGCAGCCCGAGGGACCGACGAGCACCAGGAACTCGCCATCGTCCAGCGCGATGGAGATGTCGTGGAGGATGTGTACAGGGCCGAAGCTCTTGCGGATGCCAATCAAGTCCAGAGAAGCCATTCACCTACCTAAGTAACTAACCTTTGACCGAGCCGGCCATGAGGCCGCGCACGAAGTACTTGCCGGAAACCAGATACACGACGAGCGTCGGCAGCGCCGCGATGAAGGCGCCCGCGAAGTGCACGTTGTATTCCTTGACCCCCGTGGAACTGTTGACGAGGTTGTTCAGCGCCACGGTGATGGGGAAGGAGCTGTAGTCGCTGAACGAGGCTCCGAAGAGGAACTCGTTCCAGATGTTGGTGAACTGCCAGATCACCGTCACCACGACGATCGGCGTGCTGTTGGGCAGCAGGATGCGCCACAGCACGCCGAAGAAGCCCGCCCCGTCCATGCGCGCCGAGCGCACCAGCTCCTGGGGAAAGGCCGCGTAGTAGTTGCGGAAGAAGAGGGTGGTGAAGCCGATGCCGTACACGGTGTTGACGAACACCAGCCCCGTCACCGTGCCCGCGATGCCAAGCAGGCCCAGCGTCTTGGCCATCGGGATCAGCACGATCTGGAATGGGATGAACACCGAGAACAGCATCGCCGCGAACAGCAGGTGCGCGCCGCGCACCCTGAACTGCGTGAGGATGTAGCCGTTCACCGCGCCGATCAGCGTCGACAGCACCACGCCCGGCACCACCAGCAGGAACGAGTTGATGAAGTAGGGCTTCAGCCCCGTGGGCTGCACGCCGATCTGCGCGGTGCTCCAGGCGGCACGCCAGGGCGCGAGGGTCCAGTCCACCGGCAGCGTCATCAGGTTGCCGTTGCGGATCTCCTCCAGCGGTTTCAGCGAGTTGACGACCATCACGTACACCGGCATCAGGAACACCAGCGCCATCACGGCCAAGAGCGCGTAGAGCGCGATGCGCAGGCTTCGCTCAGCCATTGTTCTTCGCTCCCCGCATCTCGCGCAGCAGATAGGGCACCACCACGACGCTGATCGCCAGCAGCATCAGCACCGAGCTCGCGGCGCCCACGGCCATCTCGTTGCGCGCGAAGGTGTACTGGTACATGAAGACCGAAGGCAGCCAGGTCGAGCGCCCGGGCCCGCCGTTGGTCAGCGCGATCACCAGGTCGTAGGACTTGATCGCCATGTGCGCCAGGATCACGAAGGCCGAGACGAACACCGGCCCCAGCTGCGGGATCACGATGCGCGCGTAGATCTGCCAGGTGCGCGCGCCGTCGACGCGCGCGGCGCTGATCTGCTCGCTGTCCACGCCGCGCAGGCCGGCCAGGAACATCGCCATCACGAAGCCGGAGGTCTGCCACACGGCGGCGATGACCACGCAGTAGATCGCCATGTCGCCGTCCTTGATCCAGCCGAAGGAGAAGCTGTTCCAGCCCAGGCTCCGCAGCGTGTGCTCCAGGCCCACGCCGGGGTCGAGCAGCCATTTCCAGGCCGTGCCGGTGACGATCAGCGAGAGCGCCATCGGGTAGAGGAAGATGGAGCGCAGCACGCCCTCGGCGCGGATCTTCTGGTCGATCAGTATCGCCAGCGCCAGCCCCAGCACCATCGCAACGACGATGTAGAGGCTGGCGAACACCGCGAGGTTGCGCAGCGACACCTCCCAGTTCTCCAGGCCGAGCAGGCGTTCGTAGTTCGCCGTGCCCGCCCACTCGGCGGTGGGCAGCATGGTCGATGTCGTGAACGACAGGTACACCGTGAACATGATGTACCCGTACACGCAGACCAGCACGAGCAGGGCGCTGGGGCTCAGCAGGAGCCGGGGGAGCAGGTTGGTTTTCAAGGGCGGTAGCAGGCGTCGATGGGGTCTTCAGTTCTTCGCCGCAGACACCAGTGCCGCAACGGCCTTCCTGTCGTCCAGCTGGCCGTTGAAGTGCCGCGTGATCACGTCGTAGAAGGCGTTCTTGATCGACGCGGGCACCGCGTGGCCATGCGCCATCGAGCCCACCAGCGTGTTGGCCGCGCTGGCCTCGGCCACGTCCTTGATGGCCTTCTTGCCGCAGGCGTCGAAGGCCGTGTCCGGCACATCGATGCGCGCGGGCGCCGAGCCTTTCACCACGTTGAAGGCCGACTGGAAGCCCGGCTCCATGATCGCGGCGGCCAGCTTCTGCTGGGCGGCTTCCTTGTCGGCGTCCTTCATCCTGAACATCACGAACTGATCGGTGTTGAAGGTGACCACGCCCTGCGTGCCCGGAAAGCGGAAGCAGGCGAAGTCCTTGCCCGGTACCTGCCTGGCGTTGATGAACTCGCCCTTGGCCCAGTCGCCCATCACCTGGAAGCCGGCCTTGCCGCCGATCACCATGCCCGAGGCGACGTTCCAGTCGCGGCCCGAGAAGTCCTTGTCCACCAGCTTGCGCAGCTGGCTCATGCGCTGGAACACCTTCTCGGTGGTGGGCGAGCCGATGGTCCTGGCGTCGAGTTCGATGAACACCTTGCGGTAGTAGTCGATGCCGCCGGTGGAGAGCGCCACGCTCTCGAACAGCGTCGCGTCCTGCCACGGCTGGCCGCCGTGGGCGATGGCGACGAAGCCGGCCTTCTGCACCTTTTGCGCGGCGGCGATGAACTCGTCCCAGGTCTTGGGCTCGGCCGTCACGCCGGCCTTGGCCAGAACCGCCTGGTTGGCCCACACCCAGTTGGTCGAATGGATGTTGACCGGCGCCGCGATCCACTTGCCGTTGTACTTCGAGAACTTCTGCAGCGCGGGCGGCACCACCTTGTCCCAGCCGCCTTTCCGGGCGAGCTCGTTGAGGTCGGCCACCACGCCCTGCTTGCCCCAGTCGAGGATGTCGAAGCCCTGCATCTGCGAAGCGGTGGGCGGATTGCCCGAGGTCACGCGAGCCCGCAGCGCGGTCATGGCGGCCTCGCCGCTGCCGCCGGCCACGGGCATGTCGTTCCACTTGACGCCCTGTTTCTCGAGATTGCCCTTGAGCACGTTGAGCGCGCCGGCCTCGCCGCCGGAGGTCCACCAGTGCAGGACTTCCACGCTTTGCTGCTGCTGCGCCATTGCGGCGCCGCTTCCCATGGCGAGGCTGAGGGCGGCTGCGGCGAATCGGGATGAGGTCTTCATGTGCTTGTCTCTTCTGAGCGTTCTGGCCGTTGCGGCCGAAATGTTGGAAACCGGAGCCGGCGGCAGTTTAGGCAGCCCCTTCGGGGCCGCGCGCTGTGATTTCCCGGACGAAATGCAGCGTTGCGAGCGCAACAAAAGCGCCGCCAGGAGTGCGTGAGGAATGGCCATGGGGCGTCTCACTCCCACCAGGCTTCCATCTGGATGCCGAAGACGGTGGCGCTGCGCCGCCCGTTGGCCCCGAAGGTGCCCGCGTTGGCGTCGGCGGCTGCCTTGTTCCAGCTCGCGCGCGTGGCGTAGATGCGGAATTCGGGCCGGGTCCAGAAATCGGTGTTCGGCGAGAAGGCCACGGCGATCGTGCCCTTGTTCAGCGTCTGCCTGGGCTGGCCGTCGATGCTGCGGCGCGTCGTGCCCAGCTCGGCCAGGAGCTTCGTGTACTTGGCGATGCCGTAGGACACGCGCCCGCCCAGCGTGAAGTCGCGCGTCTCGGGGCCGTCATCAGGGTGCGTGGTCTGGTAGCCGATCAGCGTCTGTCCGCCGAAGCGCCCGACCTGGAAGTCCATCGAGTCCAGGATGCGCCGCTGCTTCGCGCCCGCCTGCGGCGTGATCACCGTGCGCTCCACCAGCGGCGCGAAGAAGAAGCTGTCCGACTGGCCGATGCCCGGCGGCAGCAGGAAGCCGGTGGTCGTCGTGCTGTTGTCCAGGTTGTGGAACTTGCCGCTGAGCGACGAATGCCCGTTGGAGGCCTGCGCGATGAAGGTGTTGTTCAGCCCCGGCGTCAGGAAGTTCTTCTGCACGTGCATCAGGCCTAGCGCGCCGCCGTCCTTGCCCTTGGCGAAGTTGCCCGAGATCAGCCCGCCGGTGATGGTGAGCTTGCCGTCCGGGTTGGTCGGGATGTCGCGCCACTGCACGTTGATGCGCTTGGCGTTGTTGGGGTTGCCGCTCTTGTTGTCGACCGAGTCGGCCGTGTGCACCGCCACGTTCAGCCGCCCGAGGCCGCCCAGCGGAATGTCGTCGATGCCTGCGCCGTAGTTGTCGCCGTCCTCCACCACCCACTTGTCGACGATGTGCACGTCCTGCACGCGGTGGTAGCGCTGGCCGGCCCACAGAGTGGCGCTGTTGCCGAAGATGCCGCTGAGCGAGAAGTACGCTTGCGCCGTGCCGCTCTTGCCGTTGTAGATCGTGGGCATGTAGAACACGCCCCACTTGATGCCGTCGCCCAGGTCGAAGCGCTTGCCGATGCCGAACTCCAGGTAGTTGTCGCCCTCGTTGCCCAGGCGGTACTTCTGCAGGTCGCCGCCCAGCGAGTAGCCGCCCTTGGGCTTGCCGTTGCCGGCGCTGTAGAAGCCGCCGCGGCCGTAGCCCCAGAACTCCAGGCCGGTGGCGTCGTTGACCTTCTTCACGAAGTCCTTGGTGGGGTCGGACTTCGCCTCGGCCAGGGGTGGTGCATCCGTCGGTATCTCTGCCGACTGGGCTTGTGCCAGTCCGTGCAGGCCGGCCAGCAGTACGGCGGCTGCGGCGGTAATTCGGTTCAGCTTGGGTCTCACGGAAGTCTCCTTGGTCAGGGTTGTTGTGAAGGCGTGAAGGAAGCGGGAGAGAAAAAGGCCGTCCGGCCGCTTTGGGCAAAAGCGGTCCCGCACCGGCAAGAACCGGTGTGTCGCGTTCAGACGCGTTCGGACGGAAAGGGGAGAGGGAAGGAGGGAGGCGCTATCGCTTCATCGGGCGACAGGCGGGGCGGGCACAGAGCACAAGGCATTCGCGAAGGAGGGGACGCACGACGAGGCGGCAGCGATGCCTGCGTTCAGGCATTTGCCGGTCGTGGATGCAGTTCGCTGCCATGTGCTGTATCTCCTGTTGTTGTGCTGCGCGAGTCGTGGCGCTCGTTGCCGGAAGGCCTGCCTTCCGAGAGAGCCCGATGTGTGACGGCACGCAGTGTAGGAGCGGGGTTTCGTACGGCGATCTTGTGATTTCCCGGACGAAACACAGCGTTGCCAGCGCAAAAGACGCCGCAGCGAAGGGCGTGCTAGAGCGCAAGAAGAGAGCTTCAGCCGCTCGTGCTCGCGCGCACGATCAGCTCGACCGGCAGGGTGTTGAGCCTGGGCATCGAGGAGCCCTGCAGCACCAGTTCGACACCGAAGCGGCCGAGCTCCTGGCGGTCCACGCGCAGCGTCGTGATCGGTGGATCGGATTGCGCCGCGGAAAGGGTGTCGTCGAAGCCGACGATGGCGATGTCGCCGGGCACCGAGAGGCCCGCCTGCATGCACGTGCGCAGCGCCGCGAGCGCCGCCGCGTCGTTGTATGCGAACACCGCGTCGGGCGGCTGGCGCAGGCGCAGCAGTTGCTGCATCGCAGCCGATGCGCCCAGGTCGTGCAGTTGACCCGTTGGCGCCACCACCTCCAGTTCGGGGTCTGCGAGGATGCCGGCCTCGAACAACGCGCGGCGATAGCCCTGCGCACGCTCCAGGATGCTCACGTGCGCCAGCGAGCCCGCGATGTAGGCGATGCGCTTGCGGCCGATGTCCAGCAGGTGGCGCGTGGCCATGTAGCCGCCCACCGCGTTGTCGGGGTTCACGCTGGGGAGGTCGCCCTGCGAGAAGTCGATCAGCGCGATCGGCAGGTCGAGACCCGCCACCATCTGCAGCACTTCGCTCTCGAAGTAGCCGGCCGCGAGGATCATGTCGGGCTCGTGCATGCGCAGCTGTTCCCGGATCGGATCGGTGGGGCCGCAGGTCAGCAGCGTGGGCACGATGCCGAACCTTCGGCATGCCTCCTCGACGCCATGCAGCACGTCGGAGAAGAAGGGGTTGGTCGAGAAGTGGCTGTGCTGCCTGTGCACCATGAAGGCCAGCTGCTTTGCCTTGGCGCCGCGCAGGCGCGCCGCGTTGTAGCCGATGTCGCGCGCCACCTGGCGGATCATGCGGCGCGTTTCGTCCGAGAGGCCGCGCTGGTTCTTCAGGGCGCGCGACACGGTGCTGATGGAGACGCCAGAGGCCTCGGCCACATCGCGGATGGTTACGGGCATGGAGCTCCTTGGGTAGTGTCTTTGCTTGGAGGGGGCGTCATTTTCACGGGGGCTCGGCGAGGTTGTCGAGGTAATGCTGCACGCGCGCGCGTCTCGACATGAAAGGGGAAGCGCTCTGATTTGTTTCCCTGCCAACGCCGTGTTTCGTCGGGGAAATCACAAGACCGACGGTGTGGGGGCCGTACATACACTGCGCCCGTCCGGCGCTCCATCGTGAGCGATGTACAGGCAACCAGGGAGACAGACAACATGGAAAAGAAGTTCGCATGCGGCAGGACTTTGGCCGTCGCGGTGATCGGTGCTTCGCTGCTCTGGGGCTGCGGCGGTGGTGGTTCGGGCGGCTTCTCGATGCCGCTGCCGGCATCGACGGCATCGACAACCACCACCGCCCCTCCGGCCGCGAACGGCCCCGATTCCGGGCGCGTTGCAGACAACCGCGCAGGCGCCGGCTCGGGCAGCGGCTCGGGCTTGAACGGAGGCGAGGCTCCTCCTGCCGAAAAGCGAGAAGACATTCGAAACCTCACGGACTACGTGAGCCTGTTCATCGGAACGGCGAAATCCGACACCGGCAGCGGTCACTCGGGCAACGTCAATCCCGGCGCGCAGACGCCCTTCGGCATGGTCAGCTTCGGCCCCGACACGCGGGGCAGCGGCTCGCCCTGGGGTTACGGCTCGGGCGGCTACTACGACAGCGACAACGCCATCCGCTACTTCAGCATGACCCACCTCAACGGCCCCGGCTGCAGGGGGCAGGGCGCGGTGGCCATCCTGCCGAACAGCGTCACGGGCGGCATTCCCTCCGGCGGCCTTTCCTACGCCAAGGCGAACCAGTCGGCGAAGCCCGGCTACTACAAGGTGAAGTTCGACAACGGCATCACCAGCGAGCTCACCGCGACCACGCGCACCGGCATGGCCCGGATCGGCTACGCGGACAAGGACAAGGCCTTTCTCGTCATCGACTCCGCGCGCAACAACCCCAATCAGAACGGCGTGTCCTACAGCGGCCTGACGAGCATCGCGCTGGGCGCCGATCTCAGGTCGGTGTCCGGCACAGCGGTCGCCAACGAGTTCTGCGGCGGCACCTGGAAGCAGCCCGTCTACTACTACGCGAGCTTCGACAAGCCACTGAAGAATGCAGGTTCGGCCATTTCGGGCAAGGCGGCGACCCTGCAGTTCGACCTGAAAGACGACGACCTCTCGGTGCAGGTGCGCGTCGGCATCTCGTCCGTGAGCGTCGCGAACGCGAAGAAGAACCTCGAGGCCGAGAACCTCGACGCCTCTTTCGACACCGTCAGGGCCGCGGCCGAGAGCAACTGGAACAGCCGGCTCAACGTCGTGCAGCTCGACCTCGCGAAGCCGGGAGAAATCGACAAACTCGACGCGAAGAAGAAGGACGACGCGAAAACCCAGCTCACCAAGTTCTACACCGCGCTCTACCGCGTCTACAGCGGCCCGACCGTCTACAGCGACGTCAACGGCGACTACCGCAGCATGAAGCAGGCCGACCTCTCTCAGCCCAACAACGTGCTGCCGACCCGGGCCACCGAGAACGTCGCGAGCTACAAGTTCAAGCTCGACGGCAAGGACGCGAGCTACAAGACGCACTACAGCGGCTTCTCGATGTGGGACACATATCGCAGCCAGGCCCAGTTGCTCGCCATGATCGCGCCCGACGAGGCCAGCGACATGATGCAGTCGCTGGTGGCCGACGCGCAGCAGTGCGGGGCCTTCCCGCACTGGGTGGACGGCAGCGAGGACACCACGCCGATGAACGGCGACCATGCGCCCACCGTCGTGGCCGGCTCGTACATCTTCGGTGCGCGCAAGTTCGACCTCGACACTGCGCGCAAGTACATGCTGCAGGCCGTCACCAACCCCAAGGGCCGGTGCAACGACAAGTTCTCCATCGGCAAGGCCGGCGACAGCCTGGCCGACTACATGAGCCTCGGCTGGATTCCCTCCGACAGGGGCTACGACAACCCCTCGTCGACAACGCTGGAGGCCATCACCACCGACCGCTCCGCAGGCGCCTTCCTCGATGCGCTGCCCGCCACCCGGGCCACCGACAAGGGCGTGATCGACACGCTCTTCAAGCGCGCGGGCAACTGGCAGAACATCTTCGACGACACCAGCAGGACGCTGAAGTCGAAGACCGCGGCGGGCGACTGGACCGACGGCGTCTTCCATGAATCGACCGAGGCCAACTACCTCTGGACCTTCGCCTACGACTGGACCCGTCTCGAGCAGAAGCTCGGAGGCCGGAAAGGCGCGCTCGACCGGCTCGCCAGCCTGTTCTCGCTCGATGCCGCCGACCCCTTCAACGGCACCGAGCCCGGCGGACAGGACCTGAACGGCGGGGAGACTTCCGACAACTACTACATCGGCAACGAGCCCGCATTCCAGACGCCATGGGCCTACAACTGGATCGGCTCCGCCAGGTACGCGCAGTACATCATCCCGGCCATCCTGCGCAAGAACTTCAGCACCGCCCCGGGCGGCCTGCCGGGCAACGACGACATGGGCGCTACCTCGGGCTGGTTCGTGTGGGCATCGATGGGGCTGTACCCGGTGATTCCCTCGGCGCCTGGGCTGGCCGTGTCCACGCCGCAGTTCTCGGGCATGACGCTGTGGCTGGGCAACGGGAAGAAGCTGCGCATCGAGGCCGACCGGCAGGCGCTGATCGACAACGTGCGCTACATCGGCGAGATGAAGCTCAACGGCACGACCTACGCGGGCTCGTGGCTGCCGCTCGACAAGATCAAGGACGGCGGAACGCTTTCCTTCAAGCTGTCGACGACGCCCACCGACTGGGCTTCCGATCCGTCGCTGACGCCGCCCTCGGGGGCGGCAGCGGACTACACCAGGTCAACCGCATCGGGTGCGATGTGAGCGCCTCGGCACGATTCGCGGGGGGGGGCAGGCTTGCCCAGGCTGCCGCATGGCTCGTCGCCGCGGCCTTGTGGGGATGCGGCGGCGGCTCTGGCCGAGCTACCTGCTGGAGATTGGGGGGAGCGGGGCGGTCAGCCTCTCGGAATTCGAGCTGCTGGCCGCGCCGCTTGACTGAAGACCCGGGCCGTTCAGGCCTCGGGTGCCACGCTGCCCGGTAGCGCGGCCGGCGGCGTTGCACCGCCGGCAGATTCCTCGCCCGAGCTTTCTTCCTTCTGGTGCCGCGCGGCGATGAAGAGGTACATCGCCGGCACCACGAAGAGGGTGAACAGCGTGCCGATGGAAAGCCCGCTGAAGATCACGATGCCCATCGCCTTGCGGCCCGCCGCGCCGGCGCCCGAGGCGATCACCAGCGGCAGCACGCCGAAGACCATGGCGGCGGTCGTCATCAGGATGGGGCGCAGACGCGTGCCGGCGGCTTCCACGATGGCGTCGAGCTTGCTCAGGCCCTGCTTCTGCAGGCGGTTGGCCACCTCGACGATCAGGATGCCGTGCTTGCTGATGAGGCCCATCAGCGTCACCAGGCCCACCTGCGTGTAGATGTTCATCGAGGCGAAGCCCCAGAAGATGAAGATCATCGCGCCGAAGAGGGCCAGCGGCACCGACACCAGGATCACCACC
Source organism: Variovorax sp. CAN15 (assembly GCF_030462475.1). Lineage (GTDB taxonomy): Bacteria > Pseudomonadota > Gammaproteobacteria > Burkholderiales > Burkholderiaceae_C > Variovorax. The sequence continues at coordinate 11,239 of NZ_JASMRZ010000006.1, read as the reverse complement.
GGATCGCGGAAGCTCTCGAACTGCGCCGCCAGCGCCAGGAACACGATGATCAGCGCGAACACGAAGGTGATGGCGAAGTTGCCCGACTCCTGCACGAACTGGCGCGATTGGCCCGAGTAGTCCACCGTGTAGCCGCTGGGCGCCAGCTGCTGCACGAGGCCACGCAGGTACTCCAGCGTCTCGCCCTGCGTGCCGCTGGGCACGCCCTGGATGGTTACCGAATTGAGCTGCTGGAAGTGGTTCACCGTCTCGGGCTGCACGCTGTACTTCAGGCTCGCCACCGTGCTGGCCGGCACCACGCCGTTGGGCGTCTTGATGTAGAAGTTCAGCACGTCCGACGGGTTGAGCCGGTCGACCTGCTGCACCTGCGGGATCACCTTGTACGAGCGGCCCGAGATCGAGAAGTAGTTGACGTAGCCGCCGCCCAGCGCCGCGCCCATGGCGTTGCCCACGTCCTGCTGCGTGATGCCCAGCGTGGCGATCTTGTCGCGGTCGACCACCACCTTGGCCTGCGGCAGGTCGATCTTCAGGTCGGCATCGATGTAGTAGAACTTGCCGTCGGCGCGCGCCTTCTCCATGACCTGCTGGGCCAGCGCATTCAGGTTCTCGAAGGGCTCGGTCGTCTTGATGACGAACTGCACCGGCAGGCCCGAGGCGCCCGGAAGCGCCGGGAACTGGAAGGCCACCACCTTTGCACCGGCAATGCCGTTCCAGCGCTTCTGCAGGTCGGTCTGGATGTCGTGCGCGCTGCGGGTGCGCTGATCCCAGGGCTTGAGCAGCACGCCCGCGATGCCCGCGTTGGTGCTGGGGACGCCGGTCAGCTGGAAGAGCTGCTCGTACTCGGGCGTGTCGTGCGCGATCTTGAAGATCTGGTCGGCGTACGTCTGCATCTGGTTGATGGTGGCCGTGGGCGCGCCCACCACCTGCGACAGCACGATGCCCTGGTCTTCCTCGGGCGCGAGCTCCGACTTCGACATCTTGAACATCACGAACAGCAGCGCCACCAGGATCGCGCCCATGACGATCATCACCGGCCAGGTCTTGAGCACGCCGCGCAATATCAGCTGGTAGCGCTGGTGCACGCGCTCGAAGACGTGCTCGATCTTCATCGCGAACTTGCCGCTGTCCTGCTCGGGCTTGAAGAAGCGCGAGCACATCATCGGCGACAGCGTGAGCGCCACGATGCCCGACACCACCACCGAGCCCGCGAGCGTGAAGGCGAACTCGGTGAAGAGCGAGCCGGTGAGCCCGCCCTGGAAGCCGATGGGCACGTACACCGCCACCAGCACCACCGTCATGGCAAGAATGGGCCCGCCCAGCTCGCGCGCCGCGAGCAGCGAGGCCTGCAGCGGCGACTTGCCCTCGCGCATGTGCCGGTCGACGTTCTCCACCACGATGATCGCGTCGTCCACCACCAGGCCGATGGCGAGCACCAGCGCCAGCAGCGTGAGCAGGTTGATGGAGTAGCCCAGCGCCAGCATGATGAAGAAGGTGCCGATCAGAGACAGCGGCATCGCGATCACCGGCACCACCACCGCGCGCAGGCTCCCCAGGAACAGGTAGATCACCACCGTCACGATGATCAGCGCCTCCACCAGCGTCTTGATCACTTCGCTGATGGACGTGTTGATGAAGTCGGTCGAGTCGTAGACGATCTTGCCCGTCAGGCCCGTGGGCAGCTGGGACTGGATGTCCGGGAACACGGTGCGCACCTGCTTGGCCACGTCGAGGATGTTGGCCTCGGGCGCGACCTTGATGCCGATGAACACCGAGCGCACGCCGTTGAAGGCCACGTTGAAGTCGTAGTTCTCCGAGCCCAGCGTCACGTTGGCCACGTCCTGCAGCCGCACGATGGCGCCGTTGGAGCTCTTCACCGACAGCTGCTTGAACTCGTCCACGCTGTGCAGCGAGGTGCCGGCCGTGAGAGGCACGCTCACCATCTGGCCCTTGCTCTGGCCCACGGCCGCGAGGTAGTTGTTGGCGGCCAGCGCCGCGCTCACGTCGGTGGCGGTCACGCCGTAGGCGGCCATCTTCTGCGCGTCGAGCCAGGCCCGCAGCGCGAAGGTGCGCGCGCCGAGGATTTCGGCGGTCTGCACGCCGGGAATGGCGTTGAGCTTGGGCTGCACCACGCGCACCAGGAAGTCGGTGACGTTGTTGTTGGGCAGCGTGTCGCTGTAGAAGCCGATGTACATCGCATCGGTGGTCTGGCCCGTGGCCACCGTCAGCACCGGCTGCTGCGCCTGCGGCGGCAGCTGGTTGCGCACCGAGTTCACCTGCGTGTTGATCTCGGTCAGCGCGCGGTTGGAGTCGTAGTTCAGCCGCAGCGTGGCGGTGATGGTCGACACCCCCAGGCTGCTGGACGACGAGAGGTAGTCGATGCCCTGCGCCTGCGATACGGCGGCCTCCAGCGGCTGCGTGATGAAGCCCGCGACCGTGGCCGCGTCGGCGCCGAAGTAGGCAGTGCTGATGGTGACCACGCCGTTCTCGGTCTTCGGGTACTGGTTGACGGGCAGGCCCGCCAGCGCACGCAGTCCCAGCACCACGATCAGCAGGCTCACCACCATCGCCAGCACCGGCCGGCGGATGAAGATGTCGGTGAAGTTCATGCGGGCGACCTCACTTTTCCTGCGGCGTCGGCGCCGGGTTGTTGGTGGGCTGGACACTGTTGTCCACCACCACCGGCGTGCCGTTCTTCAGCTTGTTCTGCCCGCTGCTCACCACCACCTGGCCGGCCGTGAGGCCCTTGACGATGGCGATCTGGTCGCCGCGCGTGGCGCCGGTCTCGATGAAGACCTGCTGCGCGACAAGTTGCTTGGCACCCGAAGGATTGGCGGGCTGGGCGGGCGCGCCCGTTGCACCCGCGGCGCTGGCCTTGGGTGGCTCGGCTTCCTTCACCACGTACACGGTCGAGCCGTACGGGTTGTACGTGACGGCGGTGGAAGGCAGCGTGAGCTGCTCCTGCACGCCGCCCACGTCGATCTTCACGTTGGCGAACATGCCGGGCAGCAGTTGCTGCTTCGGGTTGGAGATGGTGGCCTCGACCTGCACGTTGCGCGTGGCGGCATCCACCTTGGGGCTGATCGCGTTGATCTTGCCGCTGAAGGACTGGCCGGGAAAGGTGTCGACCGTCAGGTTCACCACCTGGCCCACCGCCAGGCCCGCGAGCTGCTGCTGCGGCAGGGCGAAGTCGACGTAGATCGGGTCCAGCGTCTGCAGCGTGACCAGCTTGTCGCCGGCGTTCACGTACTGGCCGGGGTTCAGCGTGGTGATGCCCAGGCGGCCGGAGAAGGGGGCGCGGATCGACTTCTTCGCCACCAGCGCGGCCTGCTGCTCGACCTGCGCGCGCTTGGCCTTCAGGTCGTTGGTGTCGGCGTCGATCTGCGCCTGGCTCACCGCCTGCACCGCGAACTGCGCCTGGTCGCGCTTGAGCACGATGGCAGCCTGCGCGGCGGCGGCCTGGGCCGCATGCAGCTGGGCGACGTCGGAATCGGCGTTGAGCTCGACCAGCAGCGTGCCGGCCTTCACGTCCTGGCCCGACTTGAAGTGCACCGTGCGCACCAGCCCTGCCACTTCGGTGCCGAGATCGGCGCCGCGCACCGGGTTCAGCGTGCCTACAGCGGTGAACTGCGACTGCCACTGCAGCTTCTGCACCTCGGCCGTCGACACCGTCTGCGGCCCCGGCTTGGGCACGGCCGCGATCAATGCGCGGATCTGCATGAACTTGCCGAACGCGAGCACGGCGACCAGCAGCAGTACGCAGCCGATCATGATGATCATTCTTCGGGTCATAAATTGTCTTCTTGGAGTTTTGGAGGGTTCTGTTCCGCTCAGTTCTGCGGTGCGGCTGCCTGTTGTGCCGGCGGTGCGGGTTGCCCCGGGGCGATGGCCGCGTCCGCCAGCGCGCCACGGTTCCACCAGCCGCCTCCCAGCGCCTGGAAGAGTGCGGCCGTGTCGGCGTAGCGGGCGGCCTGCGCCTGCACCAGCGCGGTGTGCGTCTGCAGCCAGGCCTGCTGGGCGGTGAGCAGCGTCACGTAGCTCACGGCGCCGGCGCGGAACTGCGCGGTCGACAGCTCGAGCGACTGCCTGGCGAGCGATTCGGCCGTGGCCTGGGTCTGCAGCGCGGCGGCGTCGAGCTCGAGCGCGCGCAAGGCATCGGCCACGTTCTGGAAGGCGCCGAGCACTGTGCTGCGGTACTGAGCCGCCGCCGAGTCGTAGGCCGCGACAGCCGCGCGCTGCTGCGCGCGCAGGGCGCCGCCGTTGAAGATCGGCTGCGTGAGCCCCGCGCCGAGGTTCCACAGCGTGGCAGGGCCGGTGAACAGATCGCGTGCGCGCAAGGCGGTGTTGCCGTAGCTGCCGCTGAGCTGAATCTGCGGGTAGAGGTTCGCCGTGGCCACGCCGACCGCCGCGCTGGCCTGGTGCAGCAGCGCCTCGCTGGCGCGCACGTCGGGCCGCTGGCGCGCGAGCTCCGAGGGCAGCGACAAAGGCAGCTCCTGCGGCAGCGAGAGACTGGCGAGGTCGAACTCCGGCAAGCCCTGCTCGGAAGGCAGGCGGCCCGCGAACACCGCGAGCTGGTGGCGCGTCTGGGCGAGCGATTTCTCCAGGGGCGGGATCGCCGCTTGCGTCTGCGCGACCTGCGTGCGCTGCTGCAGCACGATCGATTTCGGGATCGCGCCGGTGTCGAACTGCTTTTCGATCACGCCCAGCTGTTCGCGCTGCGCCTGCAGCACCTCGCGGGTGGCCTGCAGCTGTCCGCGCAACGCGGCCTCGCGGATCGCGGTGGTGACGAGGTTCGAGGTCAGCGTGAGGTAGGTCGCTTCCACCTGGTAGCGCTGCGCTTCCACCGCGGCCTGCGCGCCTTCGATCTGGCGGCGCGAGGCACCGAACACGTCGAGGTTGTAGCTGACGTTGACCGACGCGTTGTACAGCGTGAGCAACTGGCCGCCCGCTACCCGCGAGCTCACCTCCGAGGCCCGCTCGCGCTGCACGCCCAGTTGCGCGGTGACCTGCGGCCATAGCAGGTTGCCCGACTTCGCGTCGTAGGTGGCCTCTGCCTGCCGCAGCGCGGCCTGCGCGGAAGCCAGCGTGGGGCTCTGGGCGAGCGAGGCGCGGATCAGGCGATCGAGCGGCTCCGAGCGGAACACCTCCCACCACAGGGCGGGAATGTCGCGGCCGGGGAGCAGTTCCTGCGCCTGGCCGGCCGGCACGTCGGACTTCATGGTGCGCGCGGGCATCGGCGCTGGCGTGTAGTCCGCGCCGCTGGCTGCGGCCGGCAGGTCGGGCGTCCTGAAGTCCGGCCCGACCGCGCAGCCGCTCGTCAGCAGCAGGACGGCGCCGAGCACGGCGCCCTGAACGGGCCACCCCGGCCGATGGCGCACAGGCGCGGTGCGCGACGACGATCCGGGGTGATCCTCCAACGCTTTGTTTTCTTGATATTGCATGGCGCAGGGGTTGTACACCCGGAACGCCCGGGCTGCCTGACTTTTCTGAAGTCTCGTGCGCACTGCTCCGCGCCGCGAGGCGGTTGCGACGAAATTGGTATTACACAGCGCGAAATGCATGGGCGCGGCGTGAAGCGCGACTGCGTGTGGGGCGGTCTTCTTTCTTTCGCCGCCGTCGAATCCGTTCCATGCGGGCACCCGTACTGAAGACAGCCGCCGCCATTTCGCGGCGGTCAATCATTCAATCAGGAGCATTCACATGCAACGCAAATTTCATCGCCTCGCCGCCTTCTCCCTTGCCATTGCACTGTCTGCAGGCGCGGTTTCGGCCCTTGCGGCCTCGGTCATGGTGGGCGGCGCGCCGATGCTGCCGACCAAGGACATCATCGACAACGCAGTCAATTCCAAGGATCACACCACGCTGGTCGCGGCCGTCAAGGCGGCCGGCCTGGTCGACACCCTGAAAGGCCCGGGTCCATTCACCGTTTTCGCGCCGACCAACGAAGCCTTCGCCGCACTGCCGGCCGGCACAGTCGACACACTGCTCAAGCCCGAGAGCAAGGACGCCCTGACCGGCGTGCTGACCTATCACGTCGTGGCCGGCAAGCTCGACGCCGCTGCGCTGAAGAAGGAAATCAAGGCCGGCAAGGGCTCCGCCGAACTGAAGACCGTGGCCGGCGGCGTGCTCGTCGCCAAGGAAAAGGGCGGAAAGATCATGATCACCGACGAAAAGGGCGGCACCGCCACCGTGACGATCCCCAACGTCTACCAGTCGAACGGCGTGATCCACGTGGTCAACAAGGTGCTGCTGCCGAAGTAAGCCAACAGAACGAAGCCACCGCTCCCACTGACCCCTTCCAGAAACACCGCGGAACCGGCTCCGCCGGGCCGCAGGTGTTGCCCCCGGTCGGGGGTTGGCGAAGCGGCACGCAGTGCCGCGCAGCCTGGGGGGCGAGCAAAAATTTAAAAAAAAGCCCGCACGAGGCGGGCTTGAAGGTGACCTGCTGGAGGAGGGAGGATCAGAGGATGCAGGCCACAGGGAGAGCCATGAATATCGCCTCCGAACCTGCACGCAACCTGACCTTGCTGGAATTCTGTTTCAGGCTAATTCCCGGCTCATTCTTCGCTCGCCGGGCCTTCGCTCAATCCTCGTCTTCCCATTTGCCCACCACTGTGCCCAGCACGGTGAAGGCCGTGCGCACCGGCTCGTGCTTCGGATTGAGTGGCAGCAGCCAGCGGCGCCCGTCATCCTCCTTGAACACCTTGAAGGTGACCTCGTCGCTGTCCTCGAGCTTGGCGATGATGCGCTCGCCGTCGTCCGGCGTCCTCAGCGCGGTGTCGACGAAGACGATGGAGCCGGGCGGGTAGCTCTTCAGCTGGCCGCTGGGCGAGGTCATGCTGTCGCCGCGAACGCGCAGCGCATAGCTCTGGAGGCTGTGGTGGGCGATACAGGGAATCCAGCGCTCGGCGCGCGGCTGCTGCGAGACCTCGTGGCTGTCCCAGTTGGCTGCGTCCGCCCATGAGATGAGCGGCACGGTGCCGGGCGTGCGCGGGTTGAAGCTCGGAATCGTCGGCGGGATGTGCGTCACCCGGTAAGGTCCGAGCGGCTCGCTGGCCCGGTCGCGGGCCTGGCGCATCTGGTCTTCGTCCCAGGGGGCGGGGCCGTCGCCGGTGTCGAGCCAGTTCGGATCGGCCCGGTAGGCGCGCGCCAGCGCCAGCACGCTCATGGAGCGGGTGACGTCCCCGCGCTCGATCTTGGAAATGCTCGATTGCTTGACGCCCGAGACCGCTTCGGCCTGCTTCTGCGTCATCTTGGCGAATTTGCGCGCGGCCAGGGCGCGTTTGGCAATGCTGTCCATCGCTGGGGATTTAAGCCCAAACGAATATTCCTCCAAAACTCTAGAATAGTTTGAAAAGGGAGGAAAGAATGAAACCACGGGAGTTGGTTCTGGCGCTGAGAGCCATGGGCCTCACACAGAAGCAGATCGAACAGAGAACGGGCATTCCGCAGCCGACGATCAGCAAGATCGGCCTGGGCCGGGTGGCAGACGTCATGTCGCGCCACTATGTAGCGCTGCTGGCTGCCTACGAGCAGCGGGTGAAAGAGGAGGCGCTGAAGCCGGGGCCGGAGGCCTTCCGCCCTATGGCAAAGAAGCGATGAGCAGGCGGTGCATCGACGATGGACGTCGGGCCTGTGGCTCGACCGCGCGCTGTGCGTGCTGCTGGCGCTGCTTTCACTGGCGGGGCTGGCCTTCGGCCTGATCGCGGCGCATCCGGCCGTCGCGGGCGGCAGCTGTTTCGGGCTGGCGTGCGCCGCGTGGGCGGCGCAGGTGCTTTTCGACGGCGAAGCGCTCAGGCGCTCGCGTGCGGCTCGGGCGGCGCGAGAGCGAGGGTGGTACTGACGCGCACGCAGTCCTTGATGTGCTGTTCGCCCAGGGCGCGAAGCGCCGCGTAGCCCAGCGCGGCCGACACGACCTGCCCGGCGATGGGCACGTATTTTGTCGCCTGCTTGGCCGTGAGGCGCACGCCCGCATGCTTGGCGAGCCTCAGCAGCAGGTCGCGCGTGACCAGTCTTCCGACCAGCAGCGCGCCCACGGTGGTCGCGGCCTTCTGGATGCGTTCGCGCTGGTGCGGCGCGAGCTTCTCGACCTGCGTGACGGAGAGGCCGAATTCCGTACTGATCTGCGGCACCAGCCGCGAGAGCAGCGCGGCATCGGCCATCCAGTCGAGCCCGGGCAGCGGAACCGCGCTGGCCGCGGCCGCCATCAGCGCCTTGCGGCTGATGAGGCGGCGGCTGCGCTGGATCGCGGCGATGAGCTTTTCGTCACCCCGGGCCAGATCGATGGCTGACGGCATCCGGCGACTCCCTTGCTTGTTGCTTGCTTGCTGTGGCTCAGGCCGCCAGGGCTTCCAGCTGGTCCGAGAGGGCCAGCCAGCGCTCCTCGAGGCGGCCGATTTCGTCGTTGAGCGCCTTCAGCCGCTTGCCGGCCTCGGCGATCTCGCCGGAGGGCAGCGGCTGGGCCAGCCGCGCCTCCAGCTCGGCGCGCTCGGTGCCGGCCTTGGCCAGGCGCTCGTCGATCTGGGCGATCTCGCGCTTGATCGGCTTGGCCTGGTCGCTGCGCTGCTGGCGCTCCTGGGCGTCCTGCTTGCGCTGCTGCGGGGCGGCGGCGGGTGCGGGTGCGGGTGTGGCCGCCGACACGGCGGCAGCGGCTGCCGCGGTCTCGGCCTGGCGCACCGCCACCTTGGCTTCCTCGCGCAGGCGCTTGGACTCGTCGAGCAGGTAGCGCTGATAGTCGTCGAGGTCGCCGTCGAAGTCGCCGACCACGCCGCGGCCCACCAGCCAGAACTCGTCGCACACCGAGCGCAGCAGCGCGCGGTCGTGGCTCACCAGCATCAGCGTGCCTTCGAACTCGTTGAGTGCCACGGCCAGCGCCTCGCGGGTGGCCAGGTCCAGGTGGTTGGTCGGTTCGTCCAGCAACAGCAGGTTGGGGCGCTGCCACACCATCATCGCGAGCACGAGGCGGGCCTTTTCGCCGCCGCTCATGGTGCCCACGGGCTGCTTGACCATGTCGCCGCTGAAGTTGAAGCTGCCCAGGTAGCCGCGCAGCGCCTGCTCGCCCGAGGGCTCCTTGGCGTTGCCGCCGAGTTCGCGCGCCAGGCGCACCATGTGCTCCAGCGGGTTGCTCTCGGGGTGCAGCACGTCGAGTTCCTGCTGCGCGAAGTAGCCGATGTTCAGGCCCTTGCCTTCGGTGACCTGGCCCGCCAGCGCGCCCATTTCGCGCGCGATGGTCTTCACCAGCGTCGACTTGCCCTGGCCGTTGGCGCCCAGGATGCCGATGCGCTGGCCCGCCAGCACCGAGCGGTTGACGCCGCGCAGGATGGTCTTGGGCTCTTCGTTCTCCACCACATAGCCGAAGCTCGCATTGCTTATCGACAGCATCGGGTTGGGGATGTTGCCCGGCTCCTTGAACTCGAAGCTGAACTCGGCTTCGGCCAGAAGCGGCGCGACGCGCTCCATGCGCTCCAGCGCCTTGACCCGGCTCTGCGCCTGCTTAGCCTTGCTGGCCTTGGCCTTGAAGCGGTCGATGAACTTCTGCAGGTGGGCGATCTTGTCCTGCTGCTTGGCGAAGGCCTGCTGCTGCTGCTCCATCTGCAGCGCGCGCATGTCCTCGAACTTGCTGTAGTTGCCGCCGTAGCGCGTGAGCTGGGCGTTGGCGATGTGCAGGGTGACGTCGGTCACGGCATCGAGGAACTCGCGGTCGTGGCTGATGACGATCATGGTGCCCTGGTACTTCTGCAGCCAGGCTTCGAGCCAGACCAGCGCGTCCAGGTCCAGGTGGTTGGTGGGTTCGTCGAGCAGCAGCAGGTCGCTCGGGCACATCAGAGCGCGCGCCAGCTGAAGGCGCATGCGCCAGCCGCCGGAGAAGCTGTTGACGGGGGCATCGAGCTCGTGCGTCTTGAAGCCCAGCCCGAGGATCAGCGCCTGCGCGCGCGGCACGGCGTCGTGCTCGCCGGCGTCGGCCAGGTCGGTGTAGGCGTGGGCCAGCTCCATGCCGATGTCGGCGTCGTCGGGGTTCTCGGCGTAGGCGGCCTCGATGGCGGCCAGGGCCTGGCGCAGCTCGGTCAGGCGGGTGTCGCCGCCCACCACGAAGTCGGTGGCCGACTCCTCGGTCTCGGGCATGTTCTGCGCCACCTGGGCCATGCGCCACTGCTTCGGAATGGAGAAATCGCCGCCGTCTTCGTGCAGCGTGCCGTTGAGCAGGGCGAACAGGGTCGACTTGCCGGCGCCGTTGCGGCCCACAAGCCCGACCTTCTCGCCGGGGTTGAGGGTGACCGTGGCGCCGTCGAGCAGGACCTTGGCGCTGCGGCGAAGAATGACGTTCTTGAGAGTGATCATGAAAGAGGAACCGTAGGGGCGATTATCCCGCCCGGCCCTTCGCGCCCGGAAAAAGGGGGCAAAGGCGCGGGGGAAAGGCGCGGGGGAAAGGCGCGGGGGAAAGGCGCGGGGGAAAGGCGCGGGAAGATGGCCCGGTGAATGGGGTTTCGCAGCCAATGGCTGCGAGAAAGCGGCTGAAGGGGGCTCGGGCGAGCGCAGCTAACGCGTGCCGGCGCCGGCCACCAGGGCGTCGCGCGTCACCAGCAGAACCTGGTCTTCACCGGCCGAGGTTTCGAGCCAGAAGACTTCGAGCTGCGGGAAGGCCGCCTCGAAGTACTCGCGCTCGTTGCCGATCTCCAGCACCAGCACCGCACGCTCGCTCATGCGCGAAGGCGCATCGGCGAACAGCTGGCGCACGAAATCCATGCCGTCGGAGCCGCCGGCCAGCGCCAGTTCGGGTTCGGCACGGTATTCGGCGGGCAGGGCGGCCATGCTGGCGCTGTTCACGTAGGGCGGGTTGCACAGCACCAGGTCGTAGGGGCCGGGCAGTTTCTTCAGTCCGTCGGATTCGATCAGCCTGACCCGGGCATCCAGCGCGTGGCGTGTGACGTTGATGGCCGCCACTTCCAGCGCCTGCACCGAGAGGTCGCCTGCGTCCACCGTCACTTCCGGGTACGTGAGCGCCGCGAGCACCGCGAGGCTGCCGTTGCCGGTGCACAGGTCGAGCACGCGCTGCGTGTGTTCGCCCAGCCAGTAGTCGATGGTCCCGTCGGCGATCAGCTCGGCGATGAAGCTGCGCGGCACGATGGCGCGCTCGTCCACGTAGAAGGGCACGCCCTGCAGCCAGGCTTCCTTGGTGAGATAGGCGGCGGGCTTGCGCGTGGAGATGCGCTCGTCGATGAGCGCCGCCACCTTGCCCGCGTCG
>NZ_JASMRZ010000059.1 GCF_030462475.1 Variovorax sp. CAN15 | reverse complement strand
GTTGGAGCTTTCCCGGGTGTTCGGGATATCCCGATCTACTCTTTACGACTACCTTGGGGTGACGCGTGTTAGCAAGCGCGCGAGGATGCCCGTCCTTGGGCCGCTTGTTGAGGCTGACGCTGGGGTTTCTTCCCTCGGAAACCAAGAGCCACAGTCCGGTTGAAGTAGGATGCTGCGAGACAATTATCCGCATCAGGACACCATCGTTTCCATGACCGAACCGACGCTTCATCACGTGGCGTGCGATGACGCCCAGGGCGGCCACCGCATGGCCTATTGGCAATGGGGCGACGCGCACAGCGCACACGTCGTCATCTGCGTTCACGGCTTGACCCGCCAGGGGCGCGATTTCGACCTGCTGGCCCAGGCCATCGTGGAGCGTGCGGGTGGTGGCGTGCGCGTGGTCTGCCCCGACGTGGTGGGCCGCGGACGCAGCGACTGGCTGCGCGATCCCTCTCTCTATCAGGTGCCGGTGTATGCAGCCGACATGGTCGCGCTGATCGCGCAGTTGCATCGCGAGCGGCCGATTGGCACGCTCGACTACATTGGCACCAGCATGGGCGGGTTGATCGGCTTCGTGCTGGCGGGCCACAAGGAATTGCCGCTGGCGCGGCCCATCCGCCGCTTCATTGCGAACGACGTCGGCCCGACCATCGAGCCGGTCGCGCTGCAGCGCATCGGTGCCTATGTCGGCAAGAGCGGCGCCTACGGGAGCGTGCGGGCGGCGGCCGATGCCATGTGGGCGCTGTCGACCACATTCGGTCCGCACACGCCGCAGCAGTGGCTGGCGCTGTCGCAGCACATGGTGGTGCCTGCCTCGCAGCGCACGGCCGATGGCTCGGCGAAGGTCGAAGCGAACGGCGGCGAAGTCGGCAGAGAAAGCGAAGACAGCCGCTGGCTGCTTCACTACGACCCGGCCATCGGGGTGGCGCTTCGTGCCATCACCCCCGAAGCCGCGGCACAGGGCGGCGCGATCATGTGGAGCCTGTACGACGCCATCGAGGCTCGCACGCTTCTCACGCGCGGTGCCGAATCGGACCTGCTGTCGCGCGACACTGCCGTGGCCATGACGCAGCGCGGCCCGCATGCAACCCTGGTCGAGTTCGAGGGCGTGGGCCATGCGCCGACCTTCGTCGACCCCGCGCAGATCGCCGTCGTCACCAGGTTTCTTTTCGACTGATCCAGCGACCGATTGATTGATCGAGCAAGTGAGCGAAGCGTGAAGCGCGATTCTTCGACCCTCCAGACGTCATCCGCGTCCGACGCGGTCATGGTCGACTACCCGCTGTCCGCGGCAACGGCGGAGCGCGCTCCGGTGATGGAGAACATGCTGGCCCGCGCGCGCGCCTTCGCAGAGCCACTGATCGCCGACGAGAAGCTCGACACCGGCGAGAACACGCTCGCGCACGCCGACGCGGTCGCCGCCATCGTCGCGAAGATGGGCGGCTCCGAGGCCATGCAGGCGGCGAGCTACCTGGTCTATTCGTGCCAGCACCTGAACCGCCCGCAGGAGGTGATCGCCAAGGTGTTCGGCGACAACTTCGCGGCGCTCGCGGTCGAGACAACCAAGCTGGTGCGCGTGCAGGAGCAGGCCCGCTCGGCCTCGCAGGGACATCACGCGGAAGGCGCCGGTGCCCAGACCGAGAACGTGCGCAAGATGCTGCTGGCGTTCTCGCGCGACCTGCGCGTGGTGATGCTGCGGCTGGCTTCGCGCCTGCAGACGCTGCGGCACGCGGCGGCGAGCAAGCAGCCGGCGCCCGAGGGCGTGGCGCGCGAGTCGCTGCAGGTGTTTGCGCCGCTGGCCAACCGGCTGGGCATCTGGCAGGTGAAGTGGGAGATCGAGGATCTCTCGTTCCGCTTCCTCGAGCCCGAGACCTACAAGCTGATCGCGCGTCTGCTCGACGAGAAGCGCATCGAACGCGAAGGGCACGTCGAGCAACTGCGCTCGCAGCTCGAGCGCGAGCTGCAGGCCGAGGGCGTCAAGGCCGTGGTGCAGGGGCGACCGAAGAACATCTACAGCATCGTGAAGAAGATGCGCGGCAAGTCGCTCGACTTTGCGCAGGTCTTCGACATCCTCGCGTTGCGCGTGGTGGTGCCCGATGTGAAGGACTGCTATGCGGCGCTGGCGTGGGTGCACTCGCACTTCCAGCCGATCGACGAGGAGTTCGACGACTACATCGCGCGGCCCAAGCCCAACGGATATCAGTCGCTGCATACCGTGGTGCGCGAGCTGGTGGATGGCAAGGCGGGCAAGCCGATCGAGATCCAGATCCGCACGGAGGAAATGCACGACCACGCAGAGCACGGCGTGGCCGCGCACTGGGCATACAAGGAAGCCGGCCACAAGGGCTACGCAGGCGTGTGGGCCAGCGGCGAATACGACGCGAAGATCGCCGTGCTGCGGCAGCTGCTGGCTTGGGAGCGCGATCTCTCCGGTGGCCTGCAGGGGCAGGGCCTGTTCGACGACCGCATCTATGTGCTGACGCCCGATGCGGCGATCGTCGAACTGCCGCAGGGCGCGACGCCGGTCGACTTTGCGTACACCGTGCACACCACGCTGGGCCATCGCTGCCGCGGGGCGCGTGTCGACGGTGCGATGGTGCCGCTGAACACGCCGCTGTCGAACGGGCAGACGGTGGAGATCATCGCGGCCAAGGAAGGCGGGCCTTCGCGCGACTGGCTCAATGCGGAGCTCGGTTATCTGGTCAGCCATCGCGCGCGCGCGAAGGTGCGCGCATGGTTCAACGCGCAGATCACGCACGAGACCGTGGCGCGCGGACGCGAAGCGGTCGAGAAACTGCTGCAGCGCGAAGGCAAGACGGCCATGCGCCTCGAAGACCTGGCTTCGCAGCTTGGCTTCAAGTCGGCGGACCACCTGTTCGAAGTGGTGGGCAAGGACGAGTTCTCGCTGCGCAACATCGAGACGCTGCTGCGTCCGCCCGAACCCGCACAAGGCCCCGACGACGGCGTGCTCATCAAGAAGGCGCGCGGCAGCGAGAAGTCGGGCAAGGGCGGAGTGCTCGTGGTGGGCGTGTCTTCGCTGATGACGCAGCTGGCCAAGTGTTGCAAGCCGGCGCCGCCCGATGCGATCCGCGGCTTCGTCACGCGAGGCCATGGCGTCAGCGTGCACCGCAGCGATTGCAGCAATTTCCGCACGATGGCCGCGAAGGATGGCGAACGCGTCATCGACGTGGAGTGGGGCGTCGCGAAGAAGGGCGCCGAAGCGCCTGTGTATGCGGTGGACGTGGCCGTCGAAGCCGCCGACCGCCAGGGCCTCTTGCGCGACATCTCGGATGTCTTCGCGCGCGAGAAGATGAATGTGATCGGCGTGCAGACGCAGTCGATCAAAGGCACGGCGTGGATGACCTTCACCGTTGAAATCGCCGATGCCGCGCGGCTTACGCAGGTCCTCGGACTCGTCACTGCAGTTGTTGGTGTGCGATCTGCGCGTCGCCGCTGAAAAACGTGATTTCTCCTGCTACAATAACTGCTTCTCGGACACATCCTTAGGCGCGTAGCTCAGCTGGTTAGAGCACCACCTTGACATGGTGGGGGTCGTTGGTTCGAGTCCAATCGCGCCTACCAATTTCTGTTTCAACCCCGGCCAACCACCGGATCAGTCGAACAGATCATGCACCGGGTTCCCTGGTGTACATATCGTCCCTTGTGGTGATGCAGGCAAAGACCCCGGCATGTTGTTGTGCTACCTTGGTCGCTCTGCAATTCCATTCCATTTTTCTTGATTGGCGATCCGATGAATACGCGATCAACGCTGGTTGATCGGGCTCGTGCCGACGAGCGCCTGGCCGCCTTGCTCAAGCAGGCTCCCCTCGAGTTTGCGCGTGCCGTTTACGGCATCAATGATTACGCAAGTGGGCGCACGGAAACCATGGCTGCGCGCGAAGTTGTTCGTGCCCAACGGCAGGGCATGCCCTTGACCGAGGAGCGCGCGGAGCAGCGTGCGCGTGCCTATCTTCCCACTGTCGGGCAGGAGCACTGTCCCCGCTGCTGGGTGGTCTACGGCCACAAGACGCCGCTGCGATTCCGCAAGGCTGACGGGGAGCGGCCCGAGGTCGGGTCCTGCCACATGTGCGGTGCGGAGTACGCAACATCTCAGGAGTGAGGAAAGTGCCCGCTCCGGTCAGGGTAAACCTTGTCGCGATGCAGCAAAACCGCTCCCTAGAATCATCCGATGACATGGGCGTCCATGTGAAGGAGTCCGCAGTGCAGAGCAAGAAGTCCGGGGTCAAGCCGGTACAGCGTGTGATCAAGAAATACCCGAACCGAAGGCTCTACGACACCGAGACATCCACGTACATCACGTTGACCGAGGTGAAGCAGCTGGTCATCCAGAATGCCCAGTTCGTGGTGCGCGATGCCAAGACCGGTGACGACCTCACGCGCAGCATCCTGCTGCAGATCATTCTCGAAGAAGAGGCGGGTGGCGCGCCGATGTTCACCGAGCAGGTGCTGGCCAACATCATCCGCTTCTATGGTCAGGCGATGCAGGGCTACATGGGGCCTTACCTCGAGAAGAACATCCAGGCCATGACCGAGGTGCAGGCGCAACTCGCAGAAAAGGCCGAGGGCCTGACGCCCGAGATGTGGGCGCGCTTCATGACCATGCAGTCGCCGATGCTGCAGGGGCTGATGGGCAGCTACGTCGAGCAATCGAAGAGCGTTTTCCTGCAGATGCAGGAACAGATGCAGAAGAACACCGAGCAGGTGCTGGGGGCCTTTGGTATCAAGCGCCCCTGAACCGCGCGCAGGCGCCCGCAGGCAGCGCTTGACCGTTGGATGCCCCGTCGTCACCGATAGCTGGGACAATAGAGGCATATGAGCGAAGTTGCCTCCCCCGAACGTACAGCCGCGCCGACCGCCCCCAAGGTCGGCTTCGTGAGCCTGGGCTGCCCCAAGGCCCTTACCGATTCCGAATTGATCCTGACCCAGCTGAGTGCCGAGGGCTATCAGACCGCCAAGACTTTCGAAGGCGCCGACCTTGTGATCGTCAACACTTGCGGCTTCATCGACGATGCCGTGAAGGAAAGCCTCGACACCATCGGCGAGGCGCTGGCCGAGAACGGCCGCGTGATCGTCACCGGCTGCCTGGGCGCCAAGACCGGCGACCAGGGCGGCAATCTGGTGCGCCAGATGCACCCGAGCGTGCTGGCTGTCACTGGTCCGCACGCCACGCAGGAGGTGATGGACGCGGTGCACGCCAATCTGCCGAAGCCGCATGATCCCTTCATCGACCTCGTGCCCAACACCTTTGGCGTCGCGGGCCTCAAGCTGACGCCGCGGCACTATGCCTACCTGAAGATCAGCGAGGGCTGCAACCATCGCTGCACCTTCTGCATCATCCCCTCGATGCGCGGCGACCTCGTGTCGCGGCCGGTCGGCGATGTGCTGAGCGAGGCCAAGGCCTTGTTCGAAGGCGGCGTGAAAGAGCTGCTAGTGATCAGCCAGGACACCTCGGCCTATGGCGTCGACGTGAAGTACCGCACGGGGTTCTGGGATGGCAAACCGGTCAAGACGCGCATGCTCGAACTGGTGCGCACGCTGGGTGAAATCGCCGAGCCGTATGGTGCGTGGGTTCGTCTGCACTATGTGTACCCGTACCCGAGCGTGGACGAGATCATCCCGTTGATGGCGAGCGGCCAGGTGCTGCCGTATCTCGACGTGCCCCTGCAGCACAGCCATCCGGATGTGCTGAAACGCATGAAGCGTCCGGCCAGCGGCGAGAAGAACCTGGAGCGGCTGGCGCGTTGGCGCGAGGTGTGTCCGGAACTCGTGATCCGCAGCACCTTCATCGCAGGCTTCCCTGGCGAGACGGAGCAGGAGTTCGAGCATCTGCTCGACTTCATCCGCGAGGCCGAGATCGATCGCGCTGGCTGTTTTGCCTACAGCCCGGTCGAGGGTGCTACTGCCAACGAAATTCCCGGCATGCTGCCCGAGGCTGAGCGTGAAGCGCGCCGGGCGCGTTTCATGGAAGTGGCTGAGGCGGTGTCGATCGCCAAGCTGCAGAAACGCATCGGCTCGACGATGCAGGTGCTGGTCGATTCGGCGCCTGCCATGGGTCGCAAGGGCGGGGTGGGGCGCACATACGCCGATGCGCCGGAAATCGACGGCACGGTTCGACTGCTGCCGCCCGAGAAGATCAGTAAGACGCTGAAGGTGGGTGAGTTCACCCGCGCGCGCATCGTGGGTGCCGAAGGCCACGACCTGATCGCGCTACCCGTTTGATGCGGATTCAAGCGACCATGAAAAAAGCCACCGGAGAACGGTGGCTTGATTCGGATGACCTGGTAAGGGTCTGCTTTGACTTGGTGCCCAGAAGAGGACTCGAACCTCCACGATGTTACTCGCTAGTACCTGAAACTAGTGCGTCTACCAATTCCGCCATCTGGGCTTTCTCTGCTTTTCAGCAAAGACTGCGAGTATACACAATTTGTCGCGGCTATTTCACCGAAGCAGGCTACATGCAGAAATTTCTGCGTCGGTCCGCTTCGTGCTTCGATCGCGTCGGCCGTTCGATGCGGATTCGATCGGCAATGAAAAAAGCCACCGGAAACCGGTGGCTTGAATCGAATGGCCTGGTAAAGGTCTGTTTAAACTTGGTGCCCAGAAGAGGACTCGAACCTCCACGATGTTACTCGCTAGTACCTGAAACTAGTGCGTCTACCAATTCCGCCATCTGGGCCCACAGGGTTGCAGAAGCAACCGTGTTTTGAATTTCAGGAAAGAAGGAGATCATATCAAAAATAACGTTACTTCCAGCGGACTGCTGGATGAAATCGAAGGAACCGTTCAAGGACATCGCGACGGGCACGGCTTCGTTCAACGCGACGATGGTGAAGCGGACATCTATCTGCCCCCCAACGAAATGCGCGCGGTGCTGCACAAGGACCGCGTCAAGGCGCGCATCGTGCGCCAGGACCGCCGCGGCCGCCCTGAGGGGCGCGTGGTGGAGATCGTCGAGCGCCCCGAGCAGCCCATCATTGGCCGCCTGCTGCACGAAGGCGGCATCTGGCTCGTTGCGCCGGAAGACAAGCGCTACGGCCAGGACGTCCTGATTCCCAAGGGAGCCACCGGTCCCGCGAAGGTGGGGCAGGTCGTGGTCGTGCAACTCACCGAGCCGCCGGCCCTGTTCGGCCAGCCTGTGGGTCGTGTGAAGGAAGTGCTGGGCGAGATCGACGATCCCGGCATGGAGATCGAGATTGCCGTGCGCAAGTACGGCGTGCCGCATGAGTTTTCCGCGGAGTGCCTGGCAGCGGCCAAGGCATTGCCTGAGAAGGTCCGCCCCGCCGACAAGAAAGGCCGCGTCGACCTCACCGACATCCCGCTCGTCACCATCGACGGCGAAGACGCGCGCGACTTCGACGACGCCGTGTATTGCGAGCCCGCGAAGGTGGGCCGCGGCAAGGGCTGGCGACTGCTGGTGGCCATTGCCGACGTCAGCGCCTATGTGCAGACCGGCTCGCCCATCGACATCGACGCCTACGACCGCGCCACCAGCGTCTACTTCCCGCGCCGCGTGATTCCGATGCTGCCGGAGAAGCTGTCGAACGGCCTGTGCTCGCTGAACCCCGAGGTCGAGCGCCTTTGCATGGTTTGCGACATGCTGGTTGCAGCCGACGGTGAGATCTACGCCTACCAGTTCTATCCGGCCGTGATGTTCAGCCACGCGCGTTTCACGTACACCGAGGTGGCTGCAATTCTCGGCAACACGCGCGGCCCGGAGGCTGCGAAGCGCAAGGACCGCGTCAAGGACCTGCTGAACCTCGCGGACGTCTACAAGGCATTGCTCAAGCAGCGCGGCAAGCGCGGCGCAGTCGATTTCGAAACCACCGAGACGCAGATCATCTGCGACGACGCAGGCCGCATCGAGAAGATCGTGCCGCGCACGCGCAACGAGGCGCACCGCCTGATCGAGGAAGCGATGCTCGCCGCCAACGTCTGCAGCGCCGACTTCATCGCCGAGGGCAAGCACCCGGGCCTGTACCGCGTGCACGAAGGCCCCACGCCCGAGAAGAAAGAAATCCTGCGCGGCTATCTGAAGGCCATGGGCGTCGGCCTGAGCATCACCGACGACCCAAGGCCCGGTGAATTCCAGGCGATCGCCGAAGCCACCAAGGACCGCCCGGACGCACAGCAGATCCACACCATGCTGCTGCGCTCGATGCAGCAGGCGATCTACACGCCGATCAACAGCGGCCACTTCGGCCTGGCCTACGAGGCCTACACGCACTTCACCAGCCCGATCCGGCGCTATCCGGACCTGCTGGTGCACCGCGTGATCAAGGCGATCCTCGGCAAGACGCGCTATCAGCTGCCCATGCTGCCCACCCCCGGCGAGGCGCATGCCAAGCTGGCCAAGCGCCTCGCGTCGCGCGTGAAGGCGCCCACGGCCAAGCCGCAGAAAGCCACGGTCGCGCCCAGCAAGGAAGTCATGGCGTGGGAGGCCGCGGGCCTGCATTGCAGCGCCAACGAGCGCCGCGCCGACGAGGCCAGCCGCGACGTCGAGGCCTGGCTCAAGTGCAAGTACATGCGCGAGCATCTCGGCGAGGAATACGGCGGCGTGGTCACCGCGGCCACCACCTTCGGCATCTTCGTCACGCTCGATGCGATGTACGTCGAGGGCCTGGTGCACATCACCGAGCTCGGCGGCGAGTATTTCAAGTTCGACGAAATGCGCCAGGAGTTGCGCGGCGAGCGCACCGGCATCCGCTATGCCATCGGCACTCGGGTGCGGGTGCAGGTGAGCCGCGTCGACCTGGACGGCCGCAAGATCGACTTCCGCCTTGTGCGCGAAGGCGAAGAACTCGCTGCCCGCGCCATGAAGGACAAGGGCGCGGCATCGTCGGGCGTGCCGGTCAAGGCTTCGGCAAAGCGCGGCACGCGCCACAGGGCGGAGGCCGGCAAGGCCGAGCCGCGCGCGGAGGCTTCCACTTCGGCTGCGGCCGGGGCGCAGTCGGCAATGCAGGCCTTCAAGTCGGCGGTGAAGAAAGCCGCCAGCAAGATGAAGGGCAAGGGGCGCAAGCCGCGCCGCTGACCGTGCCTGTACGACCATCGAACGAATCATCGACCAACCGAAAAGAAAGAGACAGACAGCATGAGCGCTGAAGACAACAAGGGCCGTATCGCCATCGTCACGGGGGCTGGTTCCGGCATCGGCCGCGCCGCCGCGCTGGCGCTGCTGGGCGACGGCTGGAGCGTGGCGCTGGCCGGCCGCCGCCTGGAGCCGCTGGAGCAAGTGGCCGAAGAATCGGGCGCCGGCGCGCGCGCCTTCGCCGTGCCAACCGACGTATCGAACGCGGCCTCGGTGCAGGCCCTGTTCGCCGCGACGGTCGAGCGCTTCGGCCGGGTCGACCTGCTGTTCAACAACGCTGGCGTGGGCAACCCGCCGGGCCCGTTCGAGGACTGGACGCCCGAGCAATGGCAAGGCGTGGTCGACATCAACCTTACCGGCATGTTCTTCTGCATCCAGCAGGCCTTCCGCACGATGAAGGCGCAGACGCCGATGGGTGGCCGCATCATCAACAACGGCTCCATCTCGGCCACGGCGCCGCGTCCGAACTCGGCTGCGTACACCGCTACCAAGCATGCGGTCGAAGGGCTGACCAAGACCGCCTCGCTCGATGGCCGCAAGTACGATATCGCCGTGGGGCAGGTGGACGTGGGCAACGCGATGACGGAGCTGGCCGCACGCATGGCCAAGGGCGTGCCGCAGGCCAACGGCGAGCTGGCGATCGAGCCTCTGATCGACGTGAAGATCGTCGGCCAGTCGGTGCTCTACATGGCGAACCTGCCGCTGGAAGCCAACGTGCTCTTCCACACCATCATGGCGACGAAGATGCCCTTCGTCGGGCGCGGCTGAGGCCTCTCAGGCCGGTGCGCGGCGGGCCAGTGAGCCGGCCGTGAGCGGGGCTGCGTCGGCCGGCCAGGTGTCTGCGATGTGGCCGTGCTGCCAGACGGCTTCGCGCGCTGCTTCGAAGGCGGGGCGGCCCGCGGCCAGCGCCGCGCCGATCATGCCGGCCAGCACGTCACCGGTGCCCGCGGTTGCGAGGCGGGCGTTGCCGCTCAGGTTGATGACCGGTGGCGCCTTGCCAGGACTGGCGATGACGGAACCCGAGCCCTTGAGTACGGCCACCACGCTGAAGCGTGTGGCGAGTTCGCGGGCTGCGGCCAGCCTGTCTGCCTGAACTTCACCGACCGATCGGCCCAGCAGGCGCGCTGCCTCCAGTGGGTGCGGCGTGATCACTGTGAGCGACCCATCTTTTCCGCGCGATGCCAACTGGGCTTGCAGCGCGCCGTCGGCTGCGATGGCGTTGAGCGCGTCGGCATCGAGCACCAGGGCGGCTGCCGTCGAAAGCACGCGTGGCAGCAGTTCGCCCACGGCTTCTCCTGCGCCGCAACCGCAGACCGCCGTCATGTTCGAGAGATCGAGCGTTCGTGCATCGCGCAGCATCAGCTCGGGCTGCGCGGTGTCGACAGGCGCTGCACTTGGGTCGAGCAGCCCGACAAACACGCGGCCTGCGCCCGCATGCAGCGCAGCCGAGCCCGCCAGCAAGGCGGCGCCGGCCATGCCGGACGCTCCGCCGATCACCGCGACGYCGCCGTAGCTGCCCTTGTGCGAGGCGTGGTTGCGTGGCTGGGCTTCGGGCGCTCCGACGATTCGTGCTACCGGCTGGTCCTTGAAGGCGCTGCAACCCAGGTCATCCAACCAGACTGTGCCTGCTGCGTCGCGGCCCTGAGCGGTGAACAGGCCGGGTTTCAGCGTGAGGAAGGTGATGCAGGTGCGGATCGATGCCTGCGATTGGCTGGCGCCTTGAGGCAGTGTGCCGGTATCCGCGTCCAGGCCCGAGGGCACATCGACGCACAGCACGGGCTGGCCACTCGTGTGCATCTTGTCCAGCCAGTCAGCCATCGCGCCTTCGGGTGGTCGTGTCGAGCCGATGCCGAGCAGCGCGTCGATCGCCAGTTCGTAGGCTGAAGGCGGCGTCGATGCGAAGGTGACGCCTGTGTCGCGCGCCCGCTGCAGCGATGCCTTGGCGTCCGGTGGCAGCTTGCCTTCATCGCCGAGGAATGTGACTACCGGAAAGAAGCCCCGGTGCCGCAGTTGGGCGGCAGCCTCGAACCCGTCGCCACCGTTGTTGCCTGGCCCGCAGGCCACCCAGATCGTGCGCGCGTGCGGCGCGATTGCCATCGCGAGCCGTGCCGCCGCAAGGCCCGCACGCCGCATCAGCGTGTGGGCGGGCAGGGCGGCCGATGCGGCCTGTTCGATGCGGCGCGTGGCGGCGATGTCGAACAGATCGGCGGCGGTGGCGGAGGTGATGCGTTGCATCGGCGCATTGTGCCGCCGGCCCGCCTGGCGGCGCGCCTCCCTATCATCCGGGGATGAACTTCAAGAGCGTCGGTTGGCTGCTTGTCCTGCTTCTCGCGGCGCTTGTTGCCTTTCTCGTCGCGACGCTGGCGTGGATTGCGGGATTCGGATGGGTCTTTGGCCTTCTGTGCGTCGTTTGGGGTGTTTTCCTGCTGGCCGAGTTCAGGCGGTGGATTCCGCTGCGAGACGCGGCCTGGGCCGCGAATGTCGGCTTCGGCATCAGCGTGATCCGCTGGTTCGACCTGCCGGCCGAAGGAGCTTCCGGCCTGACGCGGCTGGCACTGCTGGGCGCCGGTGCGCTGTGCCTGATCTTCTTCGCGTTGATCTGCCCCGGCTTGCTGGCCTGGGTCGCCGGCAGGCTCCGGCCTCCGCCAGAGCCGGAGCTTCCTGTCGAGAAGCCGGCGAGCCCCGAAGTCCTGCGCCGATGGGGGCCTAAAGACTGAGCCGTTCGACCCCGAGTCCTTCGAGGTCGATGCCCGCCTCGCGCCCGGCAATCAGGTCGCCCAGCACGCGCGCGCTGCCGCAAGACAGCGCCCAGCCGCTCGACCCATGCCCGAGGTTGAGCCATACGCCCGGAATGCCGCTGGCGCCCAGCACCGGTGGGCCATCGGGCAGCATCGGCCGCGCGCCTTTCCATTGCTGGATGCCGGACTGCAGCGTGGCGGCGCCCGGGAACCAGTCGTGCAGCACCTTGTAGAGCGTCTGCAC
Source organism: Variovorax sp. CAN15 (assembly GCF_030462475.1). GTDB lineage: Bacteria > Pseudomonadota > Gammaproteobacteria > Burkholderiales > Burkholderiaceae_C > Variovorax. The sequence continues at coordinate 24,540 of NZ_JASMRZ010000059.1, read as the reverse complement.
CGCGGCGGGATTCATCGTGTCCAGGGAGCCGCCGATCTCGGCGCTTCCGGCCACGCGCACGCGCTGGCCCAGGCGGGAGATGGCGACCTTGAAGCGCTCGTCCATCACCGCGCTGCGCGGGGCGTTGAGCGGCTCGCGGATCGGCGCGCTCACCGAATGGCCGTAGACCGGCGCCATCGGAATGCGCAGGCCCAGCGGTCGCAGCAGCGCGGCCGACTCCAGGCCGGCGCACACCACGACGGCGTCGTAGCGAACCGGGTCGGAGCCGCTTGCCAGCGACAGCGACGTGGGCGCGGCGCGGCTCAGCGGCGCGATGTCGCAGTTGAAGTGAAACTGCGCGCCGAGCGACTCGGCCTCCCACTTGAGCAGCAGCGCGAACTGGCGGCAGTTGGCCACTTCGTCCTCGGGCAGGTGGATGGCGCCTGCCAGCGGGGTGTCCGGGTTGAGGGCGGGTTCGATCAGCCGCGCCTCGTCGGCATCGACTTCCTTGAAGACGCTGCCGGCCGCGCGCAGCACGTCGAGCCCCGGTTGCACCAGTTTCTTCTCGCGCTTGGAGCGAAGCAGCACCAAGTAGCCGTCGCTGCGCTCGTAGCTGAGTTCGCGTGCCTCGGTCACTTCGTGCAGCCGGTTGCGGCTGTAGAACGCCAGGCGCTGCATGCGGGCGCGGTTGGCCAGGTAGGTGTCGAGCTTGCAGGCCTTCTGCCAGCGGGAGAGCCAGCCGAGATCGCGTGAGCCCAGCGGCCAGCGCAGCTTGATGGCGCCGTGGGAAGACAGCAGGGAGCGCAGCACCTTGCCGCGCATGCCGGGGCCGGCCCACGGCGTGACGTATCCGGGAGCGACCACGCCGGCGTTGGCGAAGCTGGCTTCCTCGGCGGCGGCGCCCCGTCGCTCGAACACGGTCACTTCATGGCCGTCGGAAACCAGTTCCCAGGCGGTGGTGACGCCGATGATGCCGGCGCCCACGATCGCGATTTTCATTGAGTATTCAGGATGAAAGAGATGGCTGGCGCCCGTGGTGCGGGCGCCGTCGGCCGTTATTCTTGCAGCGCGCGCTCGGTCTGGAGCGCCACCGCGAGGATGGCGTCGTCGTGCAGCGCGGCATGCCACAGCATCAGGCCCACCGGCAGTTCGCCGGGAGCGTGGCAGGGCAGCGAGATGGCGCAGCCGTCGAGCATGTTGACGATCGACGGATTGCGCAATAGCAGCGCATTGATGCGGAAGAATTCTTCGTCGCGCTCGGCGCCCGGCGCCACGCTGGCGATGGGCGGCGCCGTGATGGGCACGGTCGGCGACAGCACGGCGTCGAAGAGCGCGAGCGCGGCTTCGACGCGGGCGATCCAGTCACGGCGGGCGTGGATCAGGTCGATGTACTCGTGCGCCTTCATCGTGGCGCCGCGCAGGATGCGCTGGGCCACGCGCGGGTCGTAGCCCGCGCCGCTGCGTTCCAGCAGCAGTCGGTGCCAGGCGTACGACTCGGCGGCGGAGAAGCCGCCGGTGGCGTTGATGGCGCCAAGCTCGGCCAACTCGGGCAGCTCGATCTCCACGATGCGGGCGCCAGCGGCGCGAAGCGTCTTCAGCGAGCGCTCGAAGGCAGTGGCTACGGCGGGCTCGATGCCGTCGAAGAACACGTTCTTCACCACCGCGAGGCTGTAGGCCGCCAGCGGGGCGTTGCCGGCCGTCACGTGCCGGGCGGCGAGGATCTCGTGCGCCGTGATGGCATCGCGCACCGAGCGCGTCATGGCGCAGACGGTGTCCAGGGTGGTCGAGAGCGGCAGCGCACCGGCGGTGGGCGTCAGCCGGGCGGTGTTCTTGAAGCCGACGATGCCATTGAGCGCCGCCGGAATGCGGATCGAACCGCCGGTGTCGGAGCCCAGGCCGATGAAGGCGGCCCCGCTGGCGACCGAAATCGCTGCCCCGGACGACGAGCCGCCCGGAATGCGCGGCACCACGGCGTCGCTGACATTGGCCGGCGTTCCATGATGCGGATTGACGCCAACGCCCGAGAAGGCGAATTCCGTCATGTTGGTCCGGCCGGTCAGCACGCCGCCGGCGGCGTGCAGCCGGGCCACGGCGGGGGAGTCGGATCTGGCTGCCGGGGCGTGGGCCAGAACGGCGGAGCCGGCGGGCGTCGCCTGGCCCCCGACGTCGAAAAGGTCTTTGGCGGTGAAGGCGAGGCCGGCCAGGCGGCCGGCGGGGTCCGACGCGGAGGCGGCCTGCAGGGCCTCGTCGAACATCGTGCGGGTGAAGACGTGGGCACAGGCGGCGGACCTGGAGACGTCGATGGCGCGCTCCATTTCGGTGCGTGCATCGGTGCCACCTGCCAGAAGGTTGAGACGGGTGGCGTGAAGGTCGTTCATGAAGAGCTGCAGGTGCCGCTGGGACGGCTCGGGTTCAGGGGGAGGGGCGGCGGGCCGTGCTATACTCTTTGGGTTTCGCTGGTCGGGCAACGGCTCCCGTTGCATCCAGCCAGACACATCCGCAAACCGGCCCAATCAAGGTGTTGTGACTCGATTCAAAGAGCGCAAAACGGGCTGGATTTTAGACCCAACCTTTGGAGTAATTTCAATGTCCACCACCATGCGCGAAATGCTGGAAGCAGGCGTCCATTTCGGTCACCAAACCCGCTTCTGGAACCCCAAGATGGCTCCGTACATCTTCGGTCATCGCAACAAGATCCACATCATCAACCTGGAAAAGTCGCTCCCGATGTTCCAGGATGCGATGAAGTACGCCAAGCAGCTCACCGCCAACCGCGGCACGATCCTGATGGTCGGCACGAAGCGCCAGGCCCGCGAAATCGTGGCGGCTGAAGCCCGTCGCGCCGGCGTGCCCTTCGTCGACACCCGCTGGCTCGGCGGCATGCTGACCAACTTCAAGACCGTCAAGACCTCGATCAAGCGTCTGAAGGACATGAAGGCCCAGCAGGAAGCCGGTCTCGACAGTCTGAGCAAGAAGGAGCAGCTGACCTTCACGCGCGAAATCGAGAAGCTCGAGAAGGACATCGGCGGCATCCAGGACATGGCCGCTCTGCCCGACGCCATCTTCGTGATCGACGTGGGCTTCCACAAGATCGCCGTGGCCGAAGCCAAGAAGCTCGGCATTCCGCTGATCGGCGTGGTTGACTCCAACCACTCGCCCGAAGGCATCGACTACGTGATCCCCGGCAACGACGACTCGTCGAAGGCCGTCACGCTGTACGCCCGCGGCATCGCCGATGCGATCATCGAGGGCCGCAACAGCGCCACCGGCGACGTGGTCAAGGCCATCGCCGAAGGCAATGACGAATTCGTCGAAGTCGAAGAGGGCGCTTCGGCCTGATTGGCGCGCCCGCGAGCCTGAAGAAGGGGCTTTGGTGCCCCTTTTTTTTAACCTGATTTTTGAATTCACGGAGATACAAAATGGCTGCAATCACCGCAAGCATGGTGGGCGAACTGCGCGCAAAGACCGACGCGCCGATGATGGAATGCAAGAAGGCCCTGACCGAGGCCGACGGCAACATGGAAAAGGCCGAAGAGCTGCTGCGCATCAAGCTCGGCAACAAGGCCGGCAAGGCATCGAGCCGTATCACCGCCGAAGGCGTGGTGGCTGCATACGTTGCCGCTGACGCCGGCGCGATGATCGAAGTCAACTGCGAAACCGACTTCGTCTCTAAGAACGACAGCTTCCTGGCCCTGGTCAACGCCGCCGCCAAGCTGATCGCCGAGAAGAACCCCGCCGACATCGCCGCTCTGGGCGCCCTGGCCTACGAGCAGGACGGCTTCGGCCCCACGCTCGAGGACGTGCGCAAGGGCCTGATCGGCAAGATCGGCGAGAACATGACGTTCCGCCGCTTCAAGCGCTTCGCCGGCAACGGCAAGCTGGCCTCGTACCTGCACGGCACGCGCATCGGCGTGATGGTCGAGTTCGAAGGTGACGACACCGCCGGCAAGGACGTCGCGATGCACATCGCCGCCATGAAGCCCGTGTCGATCTCCGCTTCGGACGTGCCCGCCGAGCTGATCGAGAAGGAACGCGCCGTGGCAGCCGGCAAGGCGGAAGAAGACCGCAAGACGGCCGAAGCCGAAGGCAAGAAGCCGCAGCCGGCCGACATCGTCGCCAAGCGCATCGAAGGCGGCGTGCAGAAGTTCCTCAAGGAAGTCTCGCTGCACAACCAGCCGTTCGTGAAGAACGACAAGCAGACCGTCGAGCAGATGCTCAAGGCTGTCAACACCACGATCAAGGGCTTCACCCTGTACGTGGTCGGCGAAGGCATTGAGAAGAAAGTTGACGACTTCGCCGCAGAGGTCGCCGCTCAAGTCGCCGCAGCCAAGGCTGCTGCTTAAGCCTTTACGGCTCCAGCGACGGTGCGTTCGCGCGCACCGTCGTTTTTTCATCGCTACGTTTTACACTCGTCCCGCCCCAACCAAAGGAAATTGCCCATGTCTGATGCCCGCCCAGCCCACAAGCGAATCTTGTTGAAGCTGTCGGGAGAGGCATTGATGGGCGATGACGCCTTCGGCATCAATCGCGCGACCATCGTGCGAATGGTGCAGGAGGTGGCCGAGGTCGTGAACATGGGCGTCGAAGTGGCGGTCGTGATCGGTGGCGGCAACATCTTCCGCGGCGTCGCGGGCGGCTCCGTCGGCATGGATCGCGCCACTGCCGACTACATGGGCATGCTGGCCACGGTCATGAACTCGCTGGCCCTGGCCGATGCGATGGACAAGCAGGGCCTGGTGGCCCGCGTGATGTCCGCCATCGCCATCGAACAGGTGGTCGAGCCCTATGTGCGCCCCAAGGCGCTGCAGTACCTCGAAGAGGGCAAGGTCGTGGTGTTCGCAGCCGGCACGGGCAACCCGTTCTTCACGACCGACACGGCCGCCGCGCTGCGCGGTGCCGAGATCGGTGCCGAACTGGTGCTCAAGGCGACCAAGGTCGACGGCGTCTACACCGCCGATCCCAAGACCAACCCCGATGCGACCCGCTACGTATCGCTCAGTTTCGATGAGGCGATAGCAAAGAATCTCGGCATCATGGATGCCACGGCCTTTGCGCTGTGCCGCGACCAGAAGCTGCCGATCAAGGTGTTCTCGATTCTCAAGAACGGCGCGTTCAAGCGCGTCGTGATGGGCGAGGACGAAGGCACGCTGGTGCATGCCTAGGAGTATTTGAGATGACCATTGCAGACATCCGCAATGCGACCGATGCGAAGATGAACCAGTCGCTCGCCGCATTCCAGAACAACCTCACCAAGATCCGCACGGGCCGCGCCAATTCGGCGCTGCTCGATTCGATCCACGTCGAGTACTACGGTTCGCAGGTGCCCCTGAGCCAGGTGGCCAACGTGTCGGTGCTCGACTCGCGCACCATCAGCGTCCAGCCGTGGGAAAAAGGCATGGGAGCCAAGATCGAGAAAGCCATCCGCGAAAGCGACCTGGGCCTGAACCCGGCCTCGATGGGCGACCTGATCCGCGTGCCGCTGCCCGCCATGAGCGAAGAGCGCCGCAAGGAAATGACCAAGCTGGTCCGCAACGAAGGCGAGAGCGCCAAGATCGCCACGCGCAACCTGCGCCGCGATGCGAACGAGGCGGTCAAGAAGCTGGTCAAGGAAAAGCTGGCGTCGGAAGACGACCAGAAGCGCGCCGAAGCCGAGATCCAGAAGGTCACCGACCGCCACATCGCGGAAATCGACCGCCTGGTCGCGGCCAAGGAAGCGGAGATCATGGCCGTTTGAGGTCTGTCATGGCCTCGTCGGCGCCGCGCGTTCCCCACCACGTTGCCATCGTCATGGACGGCAACGGCCGTTGGGCGACGCGGCGCTTTCTTCCCCGCATCGCGGGGCACAAGCAGGGCGTCGAGTCGCTGCGCCGCTGTGTCAAGGCCTGCGCCGAGCGCGGCGTGGGCGTGCTCACCGTCTTCGCGTTCTCGTCCGAGAACTGGAACCGTCCCGTCGAGGAAGTTTCCGGTCTCATGGAGTTGATGGTCGGCGCGCTTGCGCGCGAGGTGCCCAAGCTCAGCAGCGACGGCGTACGCCTGCATTTCGTCGGCGAGCGCGCCGGCCTGTCGCCCAAGATGGTGAAGGGCCTGCTCGACGCCGAAGCCGCCACCGCGCACAACACGCGGCTGGTGCTCAACGTCTGCTTCAATTACGGCGGCCGCTGGGACATCGCACAGGCTGCCGCCAGGCTCGCGGCGCAGGGCGAAGCGATCACCGAGCTCAGCCTCGATCGCGCCATGGCGCTGGCCCATGTGCCCGACCCCGACCTGTTTATCCGCACCGGCGGCGAACAGCGCCTCTCCAATTTCCTGCTCTGGCAGAGTGCCTACGCCGAGCTTTTCTTCAGCGACAAGCTGTGGCCCGAGTTCGACGAGGCCGCGCTGGACGAGGCCATCGCCGCGTTCCAGGGCCGCGAGCGGCGCTTCGGCCAGACCTCGGCGCAAATCTCTTCCACCGCCGCGGCCTGACGGCCAGGCAGCCACTGCATGCTCAAGCAACGCATCATCACGGCGATCGTGCTCCTCGCGATCCTGCTGCCGGCGCTGTTCTACCCAAGCTACATCCCCTTCGGCTGCGTCATGCTGGTGCTGATCGGCGCCGCCGCCTGGGAGTGGGGGCGCCTGAACGGGTATGGCCAGGGGGTTTCGCTGTTCCTCGGCGCCGAGACCGTGGCGCTTTGTTCGCTCTCCTGGTGGCTCGGGCTGCTGGAACAGCCGCTGGTCCTGATGTGGACCCTGGCCAGCGCGGGCTGGGTGCTGGGCGGCGCTGCGCTGCTGCGCGTGGCGGTGCCGGGCTGGCCCCGCATTCCGCGCGGGCTGCGGCTGGTCGGCGGCCTGCTGGCGCTGTGGGTGGCATGGCTTGCGGCGGTGCAGGCGCGCATGATCGGCATCAACTTCCTGCTGTCGATCCTCGTGCTGGTGTGGGTGGCCGACGTGTTCGCCTATTTCGCCGGCCGCGCTTTTGGCCTGAAGTTCACCCGCAACAAGCTCGCTCCCGCGATCAGTCCCGGCAAGAGCTGGGAGGGCGTGTGGGGCGGCATGATCGGCGTGGTGGTGCTGGCCTTTGCCTGGGTCTGGGCCGACAAGGCCGCAGGCGCCACTGTGACCAGCCTGTATACCCGTCTCGCCGAGCGTGGCTGGTGGCTGTTGCTGCTGGCTGCCTTGTTCCTCGCGGCCATGAGCGTCGTGGGCGACCTCGTCGAATCTCTCATCAAGCGCAGCGCCGGCGCCAAGGACAGCAGCAGGCTGCTGCCCGGCCACGGCGGCGTCCTCGACCGCGTGGATGCCCTCTTGCCGGCGCTTCCCATTGCCATGATGCTGGCTTTCCTGTGAATTCACCCAGAAGACAACGCGTCACGGTGCTCGGCTCGACCGGTTCGGTCGGCGTGAGCACGCTCGACGTCATTTCGCGCCACCCCGAGCGTTTCGAGGTTTTCGCGCTTTCCGCGGCCACCAAGGTCGACGAGCTGCTGGCGCAGTGCGCGCAGTTCTCCCCGAAGTTCGCCGTGATGGCCAGCGCGCCGCACGCCGCGCTGCTGGCCGACAAACTCAAGCAGAACGGCCTCAAGACGGTCGTGCTGATGGGCGAAGATGCTCTCGAAACGATAGCGTCGCATGACGAGGCTGACTCCGTGATGGCCGCCATCGTCGGTGCCGCCGGCCTGGGGCCGTGCCTTGCTGCCGCGCGTGCCGGCAAGCGCCTGCTGCTGGCGAACAAGGAGGCGCTCGTCGTCGGCGGCGAGCTCTTCATGCGCACCGTGCGCGAGGGCGGGGCGACGCTCTTGCCCATCGACAGCGAGCATTCCGCCATCTTCCAGTCGCTGCCCGAAGACCCGTCCACCTGGGCGCGGCGCATCGACAAGATCATCCTTACCGCCTCGGGCGGCCCGTTCCGCACCCGGGCGCCGGAAACCCTCGGCGCAGTGACGCCTGAGCAGGCCTGCGCCCATCCGAACTGGGTCATGGGGCGCAAGATCTCGGTCGATTCGGCCACGATGATGAACAAGGCGCTCGAGGTGATCGAGGCTCGCCATCTGTTCGGCGTGTCGCCGGAGCAGATCGAGGTCGTCATCCATCCGCAGAGCGTGGTGCACTCGATGGTGCAATTCACCGATGCGTCGGTCATCGCCCAGCTCGGTACGCCCGACATGCGGGTGCCGATCGCGGTGGGACTGGCCTGGCCCGAGCGCATCGAAAGCGGCGCCGCGCGGCTCGACTTCCGGCAGATGGGTTCGCTGACCTTCGAATCGCCCGATGCGACGCTCTTCCCCGGGCTGGGCCTTGCGTGGCACGCGCTGCGCGCAGCGCCGGGTACGACGGCGGTGCTCAACGCTGCCAACGAGGTCGCGGTTGAAGCATTCCTTGATCGCCGCCTGCGCTTTGATTGCATACATGCGGTCAACATGGAAACTTTGGAAAGGGTCGCCCCCTCCAAGCCGGCATCGCTTGCCGACCTGCTGGCGATCGATGCCAGCGCCCGGGCGGCAGCCAACGCCGCGGCGCTGCGCTTCGCCGCCTGAAGTACGTATCCGACTGAAGCCTCTCCCGAAAAGCAAGGACATCGATGCTGCTTACTGTCATAGCCTTTGTGGTTGCGCTCGGGGTCCTGATCGCGGTGCATGAATACGGCCACTACCGTGTTGCGGTGGCCTGTGGGGTCAAGGTGGAGCGCTTCTCCGTCGGTTTCGGCAAGGCGCTCGTCCGCTGGCAGCCCAGGCGGCAGCATCCGGGCCAGCAGACCGAGTTCGTCATCGGCGCATTTCCCTTCGGCGGCTACGTCAAGATGCTCGACGAGCGCGAAGGCCCTGTCGCGCCCGAGGAGCGCCATCGCGCCTTCAACACCCAGCCGCTGCGTTCGCGCGCTGCCATCGTGGCCGCAGGGCCGATCGCCAATCTGCTGCTGGCGGTGGTGCTTTACACGGCGGTCAACTGGATCGGTGTTCGGGAGCCGGTCGCCACGCTGGCGCGACCAGTGGCGGGCTCCCTGGCCGAATCGGCGGGGCTGAAAGGCGGCGAGCACATCACGCAGGCTGGTTTCGATGGCGAGCTGACGCCGGTCCAGTCCTTCGAGGATCTGCGCTGGCGCATGACGCGTGGGGCGCTCGACGGTCGCGACCTTACGCTCGAAATCGCAGGCGAGGGCGGTCGGCCTGCGCGCCAGTTGGTGCTGCCGCTGAGCCGCATGGAGACCAGGGACGCCGATCCGCAGATGTTCCGCAAGATCGGGGTGCTGGCGCCCCTGACCTGGCCCGAGATCGGTGAAGTCATGAAGGGCAGCGCGGCCGAAGCGGCCGGCCTGCTCAATGGCGACGTGGTGCGTTCCATCGGCAGCACGGCAATCATCGACGGGCAGCAACTGCGCGAGGCGATCCGCGCATCGGTCGATGGCGGACAGCCGCGCACGCAGGCATGGCAGATCGAGCGGGGAGGCCGGTCGCTCACCATCGACGTGAAGCCCGAGGTGCGGGAAGAGGGCGGCGCCAAGGTTGGGCGCGTCGGTGCCTACGTAGGCGGGCCGCCCGAAATGGTGACCGTGCGCCAGGGCGTGGTCGATGGCGTCTGGCGTGGCGTCGTTCGCACCTGGGAGGTGTCCGCGCTGACCGTGCGCATGATGGGCAAGATGGTCATCGGCGAGGCATCGCTCAAGAATCTCAGCGGTCCGCTCACGATCGCGGACTATGCGGGCAAGTCCGCAAGCCTCGGTTTCACCCAGTATCTGGTCTTCCTGGCGCTCATCAGCGTGAGCCTCGGGGTCCTCAATCTCATGCCGCTGCCGGTCCTCGATGGAGGACACCTGATGTATTATCTTTGGGAGGGTCTGACCGGCAAGAGCGTCTCTGACGCCTGGATGGAACGCCTTCAGCGCGGGGGCGTGGCCCTCCTGCTGGTCATGATGTCGGTCGCTCTCTTCAACGACGTCACGCGGCTCTTTGGTTAACTTTCTGCCGGCCCTTTCCGTGCCGGCTCAATTCACAGATGAACAAAAACTTCAGTCGCTTTCGCCTGCGTAGCGTTGTCGCGGTGGTTGCCAGTGCGCTTGCGGCGACGGCCGCCTGGGCCGTCGAACCCTTCACGGTGCGCGACATCCGCGTCGAAGGTCTGCAACGCGTCGAGGCCGGTACGGTCTTCGCGTCGTTGCCGCTGCGCGTGGGCGATACCTACAGCGACGAGCGCGGATCTGCCGCCATTCGCGCGCTGTTCGATCTGGGTTTGTTCAAGGATGTGCGCATCGACGTGAACGGCAAAGTGCTGGTGGTCATCGTGGAAGAGCGGCCGACCATCGCCGATGTCGACTTCGTCGGCACGAAGGAATTCGACAAGGCCGCGTTGCAGAAGGCATTGCGTGAAGTGGGGCTGGCCGATGGCCGTCCCTACGACAAGGCGCTGACCGACCGCGCGGAGCAGGAGCTGAAGCGCCAGTACGTGAGCCGCAGCCTCTACAACGCGCAGGTCGTGACCACCGTCACGCCCATCGAGCGCAACCGGGTCAACCTGACCTTCACCGTGACCGAAGGCGAATCGGCTCGCATCCGCGAAGTGCACGTGGTGGGCAACAAGGCCTTCAGCGAATCAACGCTGCTGAGCCTGTTCGACCAGGACAGCGGCGGCTTCATGAGCTGGTATACGAAGTCGAACCAGTACTCGCGCGCCAAGCTCAACGCCGACCTTGAAACCCTGCGCTCGTACTACATCACGCGCGGCTACCTCGAGTTCCGCATCGACTCGACCCAAGTCGCCATCTCGCCGGACCGCAAGGACCTGACGGTGACGGTGAACATTACCGAAGGCGAGAAATTCGTCGTGTCGAGTGTCAAGCTCGACGGCAACTACCTTGGCCGCGACGACGAGTTCAAGTCGCTCATCACCATCAAACCGGGCGAGCCCTATAACGGCGAGCAGGTCACCGAAACGACCAAGGCCTTCAACGACTATTTCGGCACCTTCGGCTACGCGTTCGCACGCGTGCAGGCACGCCCCGAAATCGATCGCGTCAATAACCGCGTGGCGCTCACGTTGCAGGCCGAGCCCTCGCGCCGCGTTTACGTGCGCCGCGTTTCGGTGAGCGGCAACAACAAGACCCGCGACGAGGTCATCCGCCGCGAGTTCCGCCAGTACGAAGCCTCCTGGTATGACGGTGACAAGATCAAGCTCTCGCGCGACCGCGTGGACCGCCTGGGCTTCTTCACCGAAGTGAATGTCGATACGCAGGAAGTGCCCGGCTCGCCTGACCAGGTCGATCTGACCGTCAACGTGACCGAAAAGCCCACCGGCAGCCTGCAGCTCGGCGCCGGCTACTCGAGCGCCGAAAAGGTCGCGCTGACCTTCGGCATCTCGCAGGAAAACGTGTTCGGCTCGGGCAATTTCCTGGGCGTGCAGGTCAACACCAGCAAGTACAACCGAACGCTGTCGCTGACGGCTACCGACCCGTATTTCACGGCCGATGGCATTTCGCGCACGTTCAGCATCTACCACACCACGACGCGCCCTTACCAGACCTCCACCGACGGTGACTACAAGCTGGTGAACCAAGGTGCTTCCATCCGCTTCGGCGTGCCTTTCAGCGAAGTCGATACCGTCTTCTTCGGCATCGGTCTCGAGCGCTATGCGTTCGACCCGAACAGTTCCACCGCCTTCTCAGGCCTGTACACGCCGCCGTCGTACCTCGGTTACTTCGGCTGCAAGAAGGATGCCACGGGTCTGTTGGTGGTCAACTGCGACCAGAAGAGCGTCTGGGGTGTTCCGCTGAGCGTAGGCTGGGGCCGCGACAGCCGCGACAGCGCGCTGATTCCGACCACCGGTCGCCTGCAGCGCGCCAACCTCGAGGTTGGGGCCGCCGGCGACATGAAGTACGTCAAGACGAACTACCAGTACCAGCAGTTCTTCGCGATCAACAAGCAGTACACCTTCTCGATCAATGGCGAAGTGGGCTATGCGAAGGCGTTCGGTAACAAGGTCTACCCGATCTTCAAGAACTTCTACGCGGGTGGCCTGGGCTCCGTGCGCGGCTTCGAGCAGAACTCGCTCGGCCCACGTGACGCTCCGCTGTTCCTGCAAAGCGAAGGCGCGGCGATCGGCGGCACCAAGAAGGCAATCTTCAACGCCGAGCTGAGCACTCCGTTCCCCGGTGCCGGCAACGACCGCACGCTGCGCCTGTATGGGTTCTTCGACATTGGCAATGTGTTCGGCAGCCGGGCACCCGGTCTTACCGACGAGCAATGGAGCGCCGAGAAGAAGCTGCGCGCCTCGGTCGGCCTCGGTGTCAGCTGGATCTCGCCGCTGGGCCCGTTGCGCCTCGCCTACGCCTTCCCGGTCAGGTCCCAGAAGGAAGTGGGGCAACCCTTCACGGCCGGCTATATCCCGAAGGATAGAATTCAGCGCCTCCAATTCCAGATCGGAACGTCTTTCTAATGAAGCATTTGATCCGCGCCGCGGCCGGCGCGTTGTTGATTCCCGCTTTCGCGCTTGCCGCGGCACCCGCCCAGGCGCAGGAAACTTTTCGTATCGGTTTCGTGAATCCGGACCGCGTGCTGCGTGAAGCGCAGCCGGCCAAGACCGCCCAGGCGAAGCTCGAAGCGGAGTTCCTGAAGCGCGAGAAGGACCTGACCGCGCAAGGCGATGCCCTGAAAGCCGCATCGGAGAAATTCGAGCGCGAGGCGCCGACTCTGTCCGAATCCCAGCGCGTCGCCCGCCAGCGTGCACTGGTCGACCAGGATCGCGATTTCCAGCGCAAGCGCCGTGAATTCCAGGAAGACCTGAACGCGCGCAAGAATGAAGAGCTCCAGCAGGTCTACGAGCGCGCCAACCGCGTGGTGAAGCAGGTGGCCGAGGCCGAGAAGTACGACGCCATCCTGCAGGAAGCGATCTACATCAATCCGAAGCACGACATCACCGACAAGGTGATCAAGGCGCTGAACGCGTCTGTCGCTTCTCCTGCGCCCGCGGCCGGCAAGTAACGCCGCGAACCGGCGTGTCACTGCAGCTCGGAGCCATTGTTGACGCCCTTGGGGGCGAGCTTCATGGCGATGCGGCGCTGTCCATCGAGCGGCTTGCGCCGCTTCAGAATGCGCAGCCCGATGCACTCAGCTTCCTGAGTCATCCCAAATACCAGCAGGAACTGGCAGCCTCCAAGGCTGCCTGCGTGATCGTGTCGCCTGCCATGCGGGAGGCGGCCGCCGCGCGTGGCGCCTATATCGTCACGCCCGATCCGTATCTCTACTTCGCCCGCCTCACGCAACTCTGGAAGGCGCACCACGCGCATCCGGAGGCCGACCGCATCCATCCCAGCGCAGTGATCCACCCCGAAGCGCAGGTCGACGCCACKGCTCGCATCGGTGCGCTGTGCGTGGTGGAGCGGGGCGCCCGCATCGGCGCGGGCACCGTGCTGAAGTCGCGCGTGACGCTCAGCGAGGACTGCGTCGTCGGCGAACGATGCCTGCTGCACCCCGGCGTGGTCATCGGTGCCGACGGCTTCGGCCTGGCGCCGCACGAGGGGCGCTGGGTCAAGATCGAGCAGCTAGGGGCTGTGCGCATCGGCAACGACGTGGAGATCGGCGCCAACACCTGCATCGACCGCGGCGCGCTCGACGACACCGTCATCGAAGACGGCGTGAAGCTCGACAACCTGATCCAGATCGGCCACAACGTGCGGGTCGGCAAGAACACGGCCATGGCGGGCTGCGTCGGCGTGGCCGGCAGCGCCACCATCGGCGCCGGCTGCACCTTCGGCGGCGGTGCCATCGTGCTGGGTCACCTGACGGTCGCCGACGGCGTGCACGTGTCGGCCGCGACCGTGGTCACCCGTTCCATCCACAAGGCCGGCCAATACACCGGAATGTTTCCCATCGATGACAATGCGAACTGGGAAAAGAATGCGGCAACGCTCAAGCAGTTGCACAGCCTGCGCGAACGACTGAAGGCGCTGGAGAAGGCTCCCTCGAAAAAATGACGACGATGCAGGAACAGAAAATCATGACGACGACGCTCGATATCCATCAAATCCTCAAGCTGCTGCCTCACCGCTACCCGTTCCTGCTGGTGGACCGCGTGCTGGACATGGAAAAGGGCAAGCGCATCACGGCGCTCAAGAACGTGACGATGAACGAGCCGTTCTTCAACGGCCACTTCCCGCACCGTCCGGTGATGCCGGGCGTGCTGATGCTCGAAGCGATGGCGCAGGCGGCTGCGCTGCTGTCCTTCCACTCGCTGGACATCGTGCCGGACGACAACACCGTTTACTACTTCGCCGCCATCGATGGCGCGCGCTTCAAGCGCCCTGTGGAGCCGGGCGACCAGCTCACGCTGGAAGTCGAGATCGAGCGCATGAAGGCGGGCATTTCCAAGTTCAAGGGCCGGGCCCTGGTGGGCAGCGAGCTCGCCTGCGAGGCGTCGCTGATGTGCGCCATGCGCCAGATCAACTGATGCCCGGCCGCAGCCAGTTGCTTCTTCACAAGGCATGACCCAGGTTCATTCGACGGCCATCGTCGACCCCCAGGCACAGCTCGACGCCTCGGTGTCGGTCGGGCCCTATGCCGTGATCGGCCCGCACGTGCGGATCGGTGCCGGCACCACCATCGGCGCGCATTGCGTGATCGAAGGGCGCACCACCATCGGGCGCGACAACAAAATCTTCCAGTTCTCGTCCCTCGGTGCCATCCCGCAGGACAAGAAATACGCCGGCGAGCCGACCGAGCTTGTCATCGGCGACCGCAACGTGATCCGCGAGTTCTGCACCTTCAATCTCGGCGTGCCGGGGGCGGGGGGCGTCACGCGTGTCGGCAACGACAACTGGATCATGGCGTACACGCACATCGCCCACGACTGCCGCGTGGACGACCACACCACGCTGTCCAACAACACCACGCTGGCCGGGCACGTGCACCTGGCCGACTGGGTCACGGTCGGCGGGCTCACGGGCATCCATCAGTTCGTCTCGGTCGGCGCGCATGCCATGCTCGGCTTTGCCAGCGCCGTCACGCAGGACGTACCGCCCTTCATGCTGGTCGACGGCAACCCGCTGGCCGTGCGCGGTTTCAACATCGTCGGCCTGCGCCGACGCGATTTCTCCGCCCAGCGGCTAGCTGCGGTGAAGCAGATGCACCGCCTGCTGTACCGCCAGGGCAAGACGCTCGACGAGGCGCGTGCATGCATCGCCGCGCTGGCGACCGAAATGCCGGAAGCGGCCGGCGACGTCGCGCTGATGGAAGCCTTCCTCGCCAATTCGACGCGCGGCATCGCGCGCTGAAGTGACCGCGATGCAGAACGACGGACAGCGACGCTTCGCGCTGGTCGCGGGCGAAGCGTCCGGCGACCTGCTCGCCGGCCTGCTGCTCGACGGCCTGCTGGTGCGCTGGCCCGATCTCCAGACCGCCGGCATCGGCGGCCCCCGCATGCTGGCCCACGGCTTCCAGAGCTGGTGGCCGCAGGAAAAGCTGGCGGTGCGCGGGTACATCGAGGTGCTACGGCACTACGCCGAAATCGCCGGCATCCGCCGCCAGCTCAAGGCACGGTTGCTGCAGGAACGGCCGCAGCTTTTCATCGGCGTCGACGCGCCCGATTTCAACCTCGATCTCGAAGCCGGCCTGCGCAGCCGGGGCATGAAGACGGTGCACTTCGTCTGCCCGTCGATCTGGGCCTGGCGGCCTGAGCGCATCGAGAAGATCCGTGCTGCAGCCGACCACGTGCTGTGCATCTTCCCGTTCGAACCCGACTTGCTGGCGGAAAATGGCGTGGCCGCGAGCTATGTCGGCCATCCCGTCGCCAATGTCATTCCGATGATCCCCGACAAGATCGGCGCACGCGCCGCACTGGGCTTGGCGCCCGATGCACCTGTCGTCGCTTTGCTGCCTGGCAGCCGCCGTTCGGAGATCCGCTACCTTGCCTCCCGCTTCTTCGCCGCCGCGGCGCTGATGCAGGCGGCGCGGCCCGAGCTTCAGTTCGTGGCTCCCGTCATCCCGGGTTTGCGCGCCGAGGTCGAAGCCTTGCTGCAGGCCAGCGGCATGGCGGGCCGTGTCAAGCTGCTGGATGGCCAGTCGCACACTGTGCTGGCCGCTTGCGACGCTACGCTGATCGCCAGCGGCACCGCCACGCTCGAGGCAGCGCTGTTCAAGCGGCCGATGGTCATCGCCTACAACATGAACTCGCTCTCGTGGGGCCTCATGCGGCGCAAGCAGTTGCAGCCGTGGGTGGGACTGCCCAACATCCTGTGCCGCGACTTCGTGGTGCCCGAGTTGCTTCAGGAGGCGGCCACGCCCGAGGCACTGGCCCAGGCCACGCTCGACTGGCTGGGCGCCCCTGAAAAGACTAGGGCGCTGCAACAAAGATTTTCAGAGCTGCATGTGCAATTGCAGCGCGATACGCCCACACTTTGCGCCGATGCGATCCAGAAAGTTCTTGAAAGCTGAGCAGGCGCCGCTGGCCTGGGATGCTCCCGGGCTGATCGCTGGTGTCGACGAGGCGGGCCGAGGGCCGCTGGCAGGGCCCGTGGTGGCTGCGGCGGTGATCCTCGACGACCTGCGCCCCATCCGCGGCCTCGCGGATTCCAAGACGCTCACGGCCCTGCAGCGCGAACGCCTGCACGACCAGATCCTGGCCAAGGCTCTGTGCTGCTCCATCGCGCAGGCCACAGTCGAGGAAATCGATACCCACAACATCCTGCAGGCGACCATGCTCGCGATGCGCCGGGCCGTCGAGGGGCTGCGGCTCAGGCCGGCGAAGGTGCTGGTCGACGGCAACCGCCTGCCCACGCTCGACGTGCTGGCCGAGGCCATCGTGAAGGGCGACGCGCGTGTCAAGGCGATCTCGGCGGCATCGATCCTTGCGAAGGTGCACCGCGACCGGCTGTGCGAGCAGCTGCACGTCGAGTTTCCGCACTACGGCTTCGCCGGCCACAAGGGCTACGGCACGCCCGAGCACCTGGAGGCGCTGCAGCGCCATGGCGCCTGCGTGCATCACCGCAAGTCTTTCAGCCCGGTGGCGGCGGCGCTTGCGCGTACCGGTGGCACCTTGACGGTGGCCTCGCCCGCCGAAGCCGGCGGCCAGCCGGCGATGGGCCTCGGTGCCATCGAGGTGGCACGGCCCGAGCTTCGCGCAGCCCCCTGAGCCCGCCCCGATGACTTCCGACGCCGGCGCCAGCCGCATCAGCTCGCGCGACAACCCGCTCCTCAAGGATCTGCGCAAGCTCGCGCAGGACCCCGGCGCCTACCGCAAGCTGGGGCGGATCTGGCTCGAGGGCGACCATCTTTGCCGGGCCGCGCTGGCGCGAGGCGTCAAGCCCGCCGTGGCGGTGTTCTCGGAGTCTTTCTGGCCGAAGGCTCCTGCCGATTGGTCGGCTGGCGCTATCAAAACCGTAGTGGTCGCCGACAACCTCCTGCGGGACATCAGCGGCCTGGAATCGCCGGCGCCGATGGGCTTCGTGCTCGACGTGCCGTCTCGGCCCGAGCTGCTGCCAGATGCTCCCAGCGTCGTGCTCGACCGCCTCCAGGACGCCGGCAATGCCGGCTCCATCCTGCGCAGCGCCGCCGCATTCGGCTTCACCCAGGTGATTGCGCTCAAGGGCACGGCCGCGCTGTGGGCGCCCAAGGTGCTGCGCGCCGGCATGGGAGCCCACTTCGGCCTGCGGCTGATCGAAGGCGTGGACATCGACGCACTGGACGGCCTGAAGGTGCCGCTGGTGGCGACCAGCTCGCATCGCGGCGAATGGCTCCACAAGGCCGAATTGCCGCATCCCTGCGCCTGGCTGATGGGACACGAAGGGCAGGGCGTATCGGCCGCGCTGGAGGCCCGGGCCTCGCGCCATATCCGTATTGCGCAGCCGGGCGGCGAGGAGTCGCTCAACGTGGCCGCGGCCGCCGCGATCTGCCTGCATGCGAGCGGAGCAGCCCTGCACGCCAAATAACACACCCAGTCCGGGCTACAATCGGGGGCTTACTCGCAAATCAGCGTCGCCCGGCCGCCTACAACGCCATCTTCCCCTTAAGCAGCAGTCCCCAGGCTACACGCCTGAGGCTCCGGGCGACCGTAACCATCCGGAGAACCCAGTGCTTTTGTCTCTCAAGGGAAGTTTCCCGCCCGCCATCCTGGCGCTCGCAGACGGCACGGTCTTTCTCGGCAACTCGATCGGAGCCACCGGCTCCACGACCGGTGAAGTGGTGTTCAACACCGCCATGACCGGTTACCAGGAAATCCTCACCGACCCGAGCTACTGCCAGCAGATCGTGACGCTCACGTATCCGCACATCGGCAACTACGGCGTCAACGGCGAGGACATCGAAGCCGACAAGATCCATGCCGCGGGCCTGATCATCAAGGATCTGCCCCTCGTCGCCTCCAACTTCCGCAAGACCGCCACGCTGACCGAGTACCTCGTGTCCGGCAACACCGTGGCCATCGCGAACATCGACACCCGCAAGCTCACCCGCCACCTGCGCACCAATGGCGCCCAGAACGGCTGCATCCTGGGCCTTGCCGCGGGCGAGACCGTGACGCAGGCGCTGATCGACAAGGCCATCGCCTCCGCCAAGGCCGCGCCGAGCATGTCGGGCCTCGACCTCGCCAAGGTCGTGTCGGTCAAGCAGACCTACGAGTGGACCGAGACCGAGTGGAAGCTGGGCTCGGGCTACGGCGTGCAGATCACGCCGAAGTTCCACGTCGTGGCCTTCGACTACGGCGTCAAGAAGAACATCCTGCGCATGATCGCCCAGCGCGGTGCGCGCATCACCGTGGTGCCGGCGCAGACGCCCGCGGCCGACGTGCTCAAGCTCAAGCCCGACGGCATCTTCCTGGCCAACGGCCCCGGCGACCCGGAGCCCTGCGACTACGCCATCAGCGCGGTCAAGGAGCTGATCGAGACCGGCATTCCCACCTTCGGCATTTGCCTGGGCCACCAGATCATGGCGCTGGCCTCGGGCGCCAAGACCTTCAAGATGAAGTTCGGCCACCACGGCGCGAACCATCCGGTGAAGGACCTCGACAACGGCCGCGTGAGCATCACCAGCCAGAACCACGGCTTCGCGGTCGACGAGAAGTCGCTGCCGGCCAACCTGCGTCCCACGCACATCAGCCTGTTCGACAACACGCTGCAGGGCCTGGCGCGCACCGACAAGCCCGCGTTCTGCTTCCAGGGTCACCCTGAAGCCTCGCCGGGTCCGCACGACATCGGCTACCTGTTCGATCGCTTCACGGCACTCATGGAAAAGAACAAGACGGAAAAGACGGAGAAAGAGAATGCCTAAGCGCACAGACCTCAAATCGATCCTCATCATCGGCGCCGGCCCGATCATCATCGGCCAGGCCTGCGAGTTCGACTACTCCGGCGTGCAGGCCTGCAAGGCGCTGCGCGAAGAGGGCTACAAGGTCATCCTGATCAACAGCAACCCCGCGACGATCATGACCGACCCGGCCACGGCCGACGTCACCTACATCGAGCCCATCACCTGGCAGACGGTCGAGAAGATCATCGCCAAGGAGCGTCCCGACGCGATCCTGCCGACCATGGGCGGCCAGACCGCGCTGAACTGCGCGCTCGACCTGTGGCGCAACGGCGTGCTCGACAAGTACACGGGCGCAGCCACCAGCAAGCCCGTCGAACTGATCGGCGCCACGCCCGAAGCCATCGACAAGGCGGAAGACCGCCTGAAGTTCAAGGACGCGATGACCAAGATCGGACTGGGCTCGGCCCGCTCCGGCATCGCGCACTCGATGGACGAGGCCTGGGCGGTGCAGAAGAACGTCGGCTTCCCGACCGTGATCCGTCCCAGTTTCACGCTCGGCGGCACCGGCGGCGGCATTGCCTACAACCCGGAAGAGTTCGAGACCATCTGCAAGCGCGGCATCGAAGCCTCGCCGACCAACGAGCTGCTGATCGAAGAATCGCTGCTCGGCTGGAAGGAGTACGAGATGGAAGTCGTGCGCGACAAGGCCGACAACTGCATCATCGTCTGCTCCATCGAAAACCTCGACCCCATGGGCGTGCACACCGGCGACTCGATCACCGTGGCACCGGCCCAGACGCTGTCCGACAAGGAATACCAGATCCTGCGCAACGCCTCGCTGGCCGTGCTGCGCGAGATCGGCGTGGACACCGGCGGCTCGAACGTGCAGTTCTCCATCAACCCGAAGGACGGCCGCATGGTCGTCATCGAGATGAATCCGCGCGTGTCGCGTTCGTCGGCGCTGGCTTCCAAGGCCACGGGTTTCCCGATCGCCAAGGTCGCGGCCAAGCTGGCCGTGGGCTACACGCTCGACGAACTGCGCAACGAGATCACCGGCGGCGCCACGCCGGCCTCGTTCGAGCCCTCCATCGACTACGTCGTCACCAAGATCCCGCGCTTCGCGTTCGAGAAATTCCCGCAGGCTGATTCGCGCCTCACCACGCAGATGAAGTCGGTGGGCGAGGTGATGGCCATGGGCCGTACCTTCCAGGAATCGTTCCAGAAGGCGCTGCGCGGCCTCGAAGTCGGCGTCGACGGCATGAACGAGAAGACTCAGGACCGCGAAGTGCTCGAGAAAGAGTTGGGCGAGCCCGGCCCCGAGCGCATCTGGTACGTGGGCGATGCCTTCGCGCTGGGCATGAGCGTCGACGAAGTGTTCTCGCTCACGAAGATCGACCCGTGGTTCCTGGTGCAGATCGAGGAGATCGTGAAGATCGAACTCGAGCTGGAAACCAAGTCGCTCGACGACATCGACGCCGCCACGCTGCGCCTGCTGAAGCAGAAGGGCTTCTCCGACCGCCGCCTGGCCAAGCAGCTGCGCACCACCGACACGGCCATCCGCGAGAAGCGCCGCGCCCTGGGCGTGCGCCCGGTCTACAAGCGCGTGGACACCTGCGCGGCCGAGTTCGCCACCAACACGGCCTACATGTACTCGACCTACGAGGACGAGTGCGAGGCCGACCCGAGCGACAAGAAGAAGATCATGGTGCTCGGCGGCGGTCCCAACCGCATCGGGCAGGGCATCGAGTTCGACTACTGCTGCGTGCACGCCGCGCTCGCCATGCGCGAGGACGGCTACGAGACCATCATGGTCAACTGCAACCCCGAGACCGTGTCGACCGACTACGACACCTCGGACCGCCTGTACTTCGAGCCGCTCACGCTCGAGGACGTGCTCGAGATCGTCGACAAGGAAAAGCCGCTGGGCGTGATCGTGCAGTACGGCGGCCAGACGCCGCTGAAGCTCGCGCTCGACCTGGAGGCCAACGGCGTGCCGATCATCGGCACCTCGCCCGACATGATCGACGCGGCCGAAGACCGCGAGCGCTTCCAGAAGCTGCTGCATGAACTCAAGCTGCTGCAGCCGCCGAACGCCACCGCGCGCACCGAAGCCGAGGCTCTCGAAAAGGCCTCGCAGCTGGGTTATCCGCTGGTGGTGCGCCCGAGCTACGTGCTCGGCGGCCGCGCGATGGAAATCGTGCACGAGCAGCGCGACCTGGAGCGCTACATGCGCGAAGCCGTCAAGGTCAGCAACGATTCGCCGGTGCTGCTCGACCGCTTCCTGAACGACGCCGTCGAGTGCGACGTCGACTGCCTGCGCGACGCCGAGGGCCAGACCCTCATCGGCGGCGTGATGGAGCACATCGAACAGGCGGGCGTGCACTCGGGCGACTCCGCCTGCTCGCTGCCGCCCTACAGCCTGGGCTCCGAGACCGTTACCGAGCTCAAGCGCCAGAGCGCCGCCATGGCGGCCGCGCTGAACGTGGTCGGCCTGATGAACGTGCAGTTCGCCATCCAGCAGAAGGACGGCAAGGACGTCATCTACGTGCTCGAAGTGAACCCGCGCGCCTCGCGCACCGTGCCCTACGTGAGCAAGGCCACCGGCATCCAGCTCGCCAAGGTGGCGGCACGCTGCATGGCCGGCCAGTCGCTGAAGTCGCAGGGCATCACGAAGGAAGTGACGCCGCCGTACTTCAGCGTGAAGGAGGCCGTGTTCCCGTTCGTCAAGTTCCCGGGCGTGGACACCATCCTTGGCCCCGAGATGAAGTCGACCGGCGAAGTGATGGGCGTGGGCAAGACCTTCGGCGAAGCTTTCGTGAAGTCGCAGCTGGGCGCGGGCACGCACCTGCCGAAGTCGGGCAAGGTCTTCATCTCGGTGAAGAACAACGACAAGGCACGTGCCGTGGAAGTGGCGCGCGGTCTGGCGAAGCTGGGCTTCGAGCTGATCGCCACCAAGGGCACGGCCGCCGCCATCAGCGCTGCCGGCATCGAGTGCGCGACGGTGAACAAGGTGACCGAAGGCCGCCCGCACATCGTGGACATGATCAAGAACAACGAGATTGCGCTGGTCATCAACACGGTGGAAGAGCGCCGCAACGCCATCACCGACTCGCGGCAGATCCGCACCTCGGCGCTGCAGGCGCGCGTGACCACGTTCACCACGATCTTCGGCGCCGAAGCGGCAGTCGAGGGCATGGGCTTCATGGACGAGCTGGGCGTGATCTCGGTGCAGGAAATGCACGCGCAACTGGCCGCGGCCTGATCGAGCGTCGGCATCATGGAAACGCAGCTCGTCGAACTCGACCTGACCGACTGGAACGCGGCCAGGCCCAACGAGGCCTGGATCGCGGAACTGGAAGCAGGCAAGGTGCTGTACTTTCCTCGCCTTGGCTTCGAGCTGCTGCCTGAAGAGCGCAGCCTGCTCACGCCCAGCCTGCTGTCGCCCGATGTACGCAACATCAGTCTCGACGCCAACGGCAAGCTCAAGGGCGCCGTGGGCGACGAGACGGTGCAGCGCACGGCAGCCGAGATGGTGGGGCGCTTCAGGGCGCAGGCCACGCAGCTCATCCACGGGCTGCTGCCGCACTACGCGCCCGCCCTGCGGCTGGCGCCTACCAGCTATCGGCCGGCGCAGGTCGAGACGCGGGTGCAGTCGTGGCGCGCCGACGACCGGCGCTTGCATGTCGATGCATTCCCGTCGCGGCCGAACTACGGCGAGCGCATCCTGCGCGTGTTCACCAACGTGAACCCCGATGGCGCGCCGCGCGTGTGGCGCGTGGGCGAGCCTTTCGAGGACATCGCCAGGCGCTTCCTGCCCCGCGCCAAGCCTTACTCGCGCTGGCAGGCGAAGCTGCTGCAGGCGCTGCACGTGACCAAGTCGTTCCGCAGCGAATACGACCACCTCATGCTGCAGTTGCACGACGGCATGAAGTCGGACATGGCCTATCAGGAAAACTCGCCGCAGGAAACCGCCAAGTTCCCGCCGGGTTCGGTGTGGGTGTGCTTCTCCGACCAGGCCTCGCACGCCGTGATGGCGGGCCAGTACATGCTCGAGCAGACCCTTCATCTGGCCGCTTCGAAGCAATACAATCCCGCTTCGAGCCCGCTCGCCATCCTGAGCCGGCTGACCGGACGCACACTCGTCTGATCAATTCCCCCAATCGACCGCCGAACGGCAGCGTTCGGCGGTTTCGCTTTATGGAGAACCAACAACATGGCAACCATTCCGATCACCAAGCGCGGCGCTGAAAAACTGCGGGCCGAGCTGCATCAGCTCAAGACGGTGGACCGCCCCTGGGTCATCAATGCAATTTCCGAAGCACGCGCCCAGGGCGACCTGAGCGAAAACGCCGAATACGAAGTTGCCAAGGACCGCCAGGGCTTCATCGAAGGCCGCATCCAGGAAGTCGAAGGCAAGCTGTCGGCTGCGCAGATCATCGACCCAAGCGAGCTCGATGCCGGCGGCAAGGTGGTGTTCGGCTCGACCGTCGAACTCGAGGAAGAGGAAACCGGCGAGGCCGTGAAGTACCAGATCGTCGGCGAAGACGAAGCCGACCTGAAGCTCGGCCTCATCAACATTTCAAGCCCGATCGCACGTGCGCTGATCGGCAAGGAAGAGGGCGATACCGCCGAAGTACAGGCCCCTGGCGGCCTCAAGCGCTACGAGATCGTGGCGGTTCGCTACCTCTGATTCTTCGATCGATGAAAGACCGCATTGCGCTGATGCTGGCCGCCTTCTGGTGGGGCAGCCTCACCACGATCGGATTTCTGGTGGTGCCAATGCTGTTTGCCAGGCTCGGCAATCCGTCGGTGGCCGGCAATTTCGCGGCGCAGCTGTTCGAAGCGCAGAGTTGGATTGCGATCGCCTGCGGGGTGATCCTGCTGATCCATTTCAGGTCCAAGGCCGACGAGCGCATGAGCGGGCCGGCGATGACGACCATCTTTTTCATCCTGGGGGCGCTACTGCTGGCGCTGCTGCAGCAGTACGCGGTGACACCGCGCATCGTGGCGCGGGAGAACCTCAAGCTGTGGCATGCCATGGGGACGGGCATGTACTTCGTGCAATGGCTCTGTGCCGGTGTGGTGCTGTGGCGCGTGGGAGGCCGTGGGGCGGGCTGAGGGCACCGACGGAGCGCGCGGCAAAGAAAAAGGCGGCTCCGGGCCCAATGCCGCTCAGTTAAGCAAAGGCCCTTCGGGGCCTTCGCTGTTTGTACAGTGCAGGCTGTATGAACAAAGCCGAGCCCGGACGAGGCCGGCGGACGGCCGATGCTGCTGCAAGAGTACCTGTGCGAGACCCATCAATACGCCACGCCCGAGCAGTGGGGAGTCGTGCGAGGCAGCCTGCCTGCGCAGTGGA
>NZ_JASMRZ010000058.1 GCF_030462475.1 Variovorax sp. CAN15 | reverse complement strand
CAGGCGCACTGCCGGCCATGCCCACGTGGCGCGTGCTGCTGGGCCTCTTCACGGATGAGGCGCGGCGCAAGGCCTGCGAGCTGGTCGAGTCGGTGGGCCTGCATGAGCAGCACCTGCTTCGCCGTGTGAGCGAGCTTTCGGGCGGACAGCAGCAGCGCGTGGGCATCGCGCGGGCCTTCATGCTCGATCCGCCGCTGGTGCTGGCCGACGAGCCCGTGGCCAGCCTCGATCCGCAGACCAGCCACGACGTGCTGTCGCTGCTTCGCCGGCAGGCGCGCGAACGCGGCACCACGGTGCTGTGCAGCCTGCACCAGATCGAACTGGCCTGCGAGTTCGCCGACCGCATCGTCGCGCTGCGGCATGGCGTGGTGGTGTTCGACGGCGCGCCCGGCAGCTTCGATCCGCAGGTCTTCGATTCGATCTATGGGCGTGCGCCGGCCGCTGCGCCTTCGGAAGGGCCGGGCACCGAGCCCGAAGCTGTTCTGCCGCTGCACACCGGCGTGCTGGAGCTGGTGCGGTGAACCGCCCGGCTTCTGCATGGCACCTGCCGCGCCCCTGGGGCGCGCGCAGCCTCGGCGTGCTGCTGCTGGTGCTGTTCGTCGGCTTCTTCGCCGGCCAGCGCGTCGAGATGGGGCGCATGCTCTCGCTCACAGGCGAAGGCGTGCTCGCGGCGGTCGGGCTGCGCGAGCAGTCGCAGGTGCTGTCGGGCCTGGGCACGATCGGGAGGTCGCTCTTTCCGCCGCAGGTGTCCGAGCGCACCGAGACCGCGCGCATCGAAGGCTTCGACCGCAGCAACCTGCCGTGGCTCTCGCACATCGAGACCGTGGAGACGCGCGAGCCGAAGCTGAATCCCCGGACCCTGCAGATGGAAGAGGTGGTCGACACGCGCGAGGTGCTGGTGGAGCCGCTGGGCTATCTCTGGCACGTGGCGGTGAAGATGCTCGAGACCTTCGAGATCGCCATCTGGGCGACGCTGCTGGCCATCGTGCTGAGCGCGCCGCTGGCCTGGTTCAGCGCGCGCAACTACACGCCGAATCGCGCCACGTACGGGCTGGCGCGCGCCATCGTCGGCATGTTCCGCGCGGTGCCCGAACTGGTGAGCGCGCTCTTCCTGGTGCTGGCCTACGGCTTCGGTCCCATCGCCGGCGTGCTGGCGCTGGCGTTGCACTCGGCGGGCTTTCTCGGCAAGTTCTACGCGGAAGACATCGAGACCGCCGACGACAAGCCGCAGGAGGCGCTGCGCGCCATCGGCGCCAACAAGCTCAAGGTGATGCGCTTCGCGGTGCTGCCGCAGGTGATGCCGCAGTTCATCGCCTACACGCTGTACGTGCTCGACCGCAACGTGCGCATGGCCACCGTGGTGGGCCTGGTGGGCGCGGGCGGCATCGGCCAGGAGCTCAAGGGCCGGTACGACATGTACAACTACGCGCACGTCGGAACGATCCTGATCGCGATCTTCCTCACGGTGCTGGTGCTTGATCGCCTCGCAGCGCGCCTGCGCAGCCGCTATGCCTGAGCCCTGATCTTCCCGCGCAGGAGCGCTTCCGCTCCCCGCGCACGACCCCTTGTTTCTTCGAGCCGGTGCAGCCCCGAGGGGGATGCCTGGCCCCGCCTTGCCCGTCGTCCACGCCCCGTCTTCTCTCCTTCTCCTTCTTTTCGACCAAAGGAATTTGTCATGACTCCACGAGCTTCCCGCCGCAGCGTCGTCGCTTCATCAGCCGCCGGCCTTCTCCTGTGCCTGAGCCTTGCCGCGTGCGGCGGTGGCGGCGGGGGTGGTGGTAGCGGCACGGCCATGCTGCCGCCCGCCGGCACCACGCCCCCGGCCACCACGCCGCAGCAGCCCGAGCAGCCTGCGGCGCCTGCGCTGAAGTGCGCGCCCTGAGCCGCACCGGCTTCATCGACCCCGTCCCTCATTCGTCCCGTCTCGTTCCCGCGTTGAAAGATTCCCCATGAACCACACCAACCGTCGCGATTTCTTTCGCAAGTCGGCCGGCGCCGTCGGCGCGGCCTCGGCCCTCACCATGCTCCCGCCCGCCATTCGCCAGGCACTGGCGGTGGAGGCCGCGGTCGACACCCGCACCATCCAGGACATCAAGCACATCGTGATCCTGATGCAGGAGAACCGCAGCTTCGACCACTACTTCGGCACCATGCGCGGCGTGCGCGGCTTCGGCGACCGCTTTCCGATTCCGCTGGCCAGCGGCAAGCCGGTTTTCTTCCAGGCCAATCCGGGCGGCGGCGCCGACATCCAGCCGTTCCGTCGCGACTCGCGCGTCAGCAACGCGCTGATCGGCTCGGGCACGCCGCACAACTTTCCCGACCAGCAGGCCGCATGGAACCAGGGAAAGATGGACCGCTGGATCCAGTTCAAGAACCAGGCGACCATGGGCTACTACATGCGCGAGGACATCCCTTTCCAGTTCGCGCTGGCCGACGCGTTCACCGTCTGCGACGGCTACCACTGCTCCATCCTCACCGGCACCGACCCGAACCGCATCGTGTTCTGGTCGGGCTCCAACTTCAATCCGGAGCTGCGCAAGAAGGGCATCAACAGCACCGACACCGATTCCGAGCCCGTCAACTCCCGTTGCTGGCCCAGCCCCTCGAACTGGGTCGCGGGCCGCGCGCAGCAGGCCGACGGATCGGGCCAGGTAGACCCCGGCACCGGCGCCTACAACTACAAGTACGTCAACAACGCTTTCAAATGGGACACGCTGCCCGACGTGCTGCAGAAGGCCGGGATCAGCTGGCACATCTACCAGAACATGAACAACAACTGGACCGGCGCCATGCACGGCTGCCTGGCCTTCCAGAGCTTCCGCACCGCGCAGCCTGGCTCCCCGATCTACGAGCACGGCCTGACGGGCGGCCCCGCCACGGCTGACGGCGCAGTGAACTTTCTCGCCCAGCTCAAGCAGGACGTGATGAACGACGCCCTGCCGCAGGTCTCCTGGGTGCTGCCCACGCAGGCCCTGGCCGAGCACCCCGGCAGCAGCGAGGGCGTGGCCGGCGCGGCCGACTTCATCTCGGACGTGCTGGCCGCGCTCACCGCCAACCCGGCGGTCTGGAGCAAGACGGCGCTGTTCGTGACCTTCGACGAGAACGACGGCTTCTTCGACCACCTGGCAATGCCGGCCGTGCCCTCGTACGACGCGAACGGCAATCTGATGGGCAAGTCCACCGTGCCGCTGGACGGCGAGTACTTCGACGCCAGCGTGGGCAGCTACCTCAGCGCCGCCGACACCACCAGCGGCAAGATCCGCCCGTGGGGCCTGAGCTCGCGCGTGCCGATGTATGTGGTGTCGCCTTGGAGCAAGGGTGGCTGGGTCAACTCGCAGGTGTTCGACCACACCTCGATGGCCCGATTCCTCGAGAAGCGCTTCGGCATCACGGTGGACGCCATCAGCCCGTGGCATCGCGCGGTGTGCGGCGACCTCACTTCCTGCTTCGACTTCGTCAACCCGAACGATCCGGTCTTTCCCAAGCTGCCGGACATGAGCAACTACCCGGCGATCAACGCGGCGCAGCGCCTGCTGCCCACGACCGCCGTGACCACCGCGCCCGCCACGCCGCAGCCGCTGTACCAGGAAACCGGCACCCGCTTCTCGCGCGCGCTGCCCTACGAACTGCACACCAGCGCGCGCGTCGAGGCGCGCGGGCTGGTGCAGCTGATATTCGCGAACACCGGCACGCAGGGCGCGGTGTTCCATGTCTACGACAAGCTGCACCTCGACCGCATTCCGCGCCGCTACACGGTGGAGGCGGGCAAGCAGCTCTCGGACTACTGGAACGCCGCCGCCAGCGACAGCGGCAAGTACGAGCTGTGGGTCTACAGCAGCAACGGCTTCGTGCGCAGCTTCAAGGGCGACGCGCTCGCCGCCGACGCCTCGGCCTTCAAGCCCGAGGTGCAGGTCTGCTACGAGCCGGCCACCGGGCAGGTCTACCTGAAGGTGAACAACACCGGCACCGCTGCCGGCAAGGTCAAGGTGGCGGCCAACGCCTACCGCACCGACGGTCCATGGACGCTCGACGTGGCGGCCGGCGCCACTGGCACGCTGCACTGGAGCCTGGACGACAGCGGCCACTGGTACGACTTCACCGTCACCGCCGACAACTTCGAGCGCCGTTTCTCGGGCCGCGTCGAGACCGGCAAGGCCGGCGTGAGCGATCCGGCAATGGCGCTGCACCTGAAGGCCTGAGGGCGAAGAGACCTTCATGGCCATCAACCACAGCAACAAGCGCGTTCCGCGCGGCGCGGCCCTGCTCGGGCTGGCCGCAGCGCTGGGCGCGGGCCTAGCGGCCGCCCAGCCGGCGACCTGGGACCCGGTCAAGGGCAACCTCGGCATCGGCGACGGAACCGGCACCACCGGCGTCACGGGCAGCGGCAACCAGGCGATCGGAAAGGGCGCCGGCAATACCGTCAGCACCAACTGGAACCTCGCCATCGGCGAGGCGGCAGGCACCAACGTCAGCGGCGGCAATGCCAACGTCGCCGTCGGCTTCAATGCCGGCCAGAACGTCAAGGGCGGCTGGAACCAGGCCTTCGGCCGCAGCGCGGGCCAGAACGTCACCGGCAACTACAACAACGCCACCGGCTTCTGGGCCGGCACCGACGTCACCGGCTCGTACAACAGCGCCTACGGCACCAACGCCGGGCGCACCGTGACCGGTAGCAACAACCAGGCCTTCGGCAACGGCGCGGGCAACAACGTCACCACCAACTGGAACCTGGCCATCGGCGAGGGCGCCGGCACCGGCGTGGGCGGCAAGAACGCCAACCAGGCGATCGGCTACTACGCGGGCACCAACGTCAACGGTGGCTGGAATCAGTCGATGGGCCGCAGCGCGGGCCAGAACGTGGCCGGCGACTACAACAACGCCGTCGGCTTCTGGGCCGGCACCAACGTCACCGGCACCAACAACGAGGCCTACGGCAGCAATGCCGGGCGCGACGTGGTGGGCAGCGGCAACCAGGCCTACGGCAACGGCTCCGGGCAGGGCGTGAACGGCAGCAACAACCTCTCGACGGGGCCGGACGCCGGTGCGGGCGTGACCGGCTCGGGCAACCAGGCGTCGGGAACGATGGCCGGCGCGAAGGTCGTGGGCAACAACAACCTCGCCATGGGCCAGTCGGCCGGCGGCGGCGTGCAGGGAAACCAGAACCAGTCCTTCGGCGTGGCTGCGGGCCAGGGCGTGGTGGGCAACAGCAACCTGGCCCAGGGCAATGGTGCGGGCCAGAACGTGAACGGCAGCGACAACATCGCGATCGGTTCCGGCGCGGGCGTGTACGTCAATGCCAGCCGCTCGATGTCGCTGGGCACTGCGGCGCGCGCGAGCGCCGACGACGCCGTCGCGCTCGGCACCAATGCCTCGGCCGTGCACGCCAACAGCGTGGCGCTGGGCGCGGGGAGCGCGACCACGCGCGGCGCGCAGGCCGCCTACACGGCGATCGGCCTGGCCGGCGTGCAGTCTTCGGCCGGCGAGGTGGCGCTGGGCAACCGGCAGATCACCGGCGTGGCGCCGGGCAGCGCGAGCACCGACGCCACCAACGTGGGCCAGGTGCAGGGCATGGTGAAGGAGGGCGTGGCCTCGGCCAATGCCTACACCGACACCGTCGCCGCGCAGGGCCTGCCGATGGGCAAGGCCTACACCGACATCACGGCTGCCCGGCTGCAGGGCCAGATCGACGACAACGCGCGCCGCGCCTATGCCGGCATTGCCAGCGTCGCGGCGATGGAGTCAGCCCCGATGGTGCCCGGCAAGATCAGCTACGCCGTGGGCCTTGGCAACTACCGCAGCGAGAGCGCGCTGGGCGGCTCCGTCCGCCACACCTCGCAGGACGGCCGCTACAGCGTGTCACTCGGCGTGGGCGCGAGCAGTTCGGGCGTGGTGACGCGGGTGGCGCTGACGGGTGTCTTCGAGTGAGGCAGCACCGGGCCGGGTTCACTCGCGCGTCAGCACGAAGCGCTTGCGGATGCCGCTCGCGGCCGAAGGCGCCACCCACAGGTCGAACTCGCCGGGCTCCACGATGGGCTTCATGTCGCGGCCGATGAACGACAGGTCATCGGCCGTGAGCGTGAACTCGACGACTTCCGACGCGCCCGGCGCGATGGCCAGCTTGCGGAAGCCCTTGAGCTCGCGCACCGGCCGCGTCACGCTGGCGGCGCGCTCGGCGATGTAGAGCTGCACCACTTCCTCTGCCTCTCGCGTGCCGGTGTTTGTGACGGTCGCGCGCACGCGCAGCGTGCCCGACAGCGGCATGCGCTCGCTGCTCAGCTCCACGCTGTCATAGCGCACCGGCGAAAAGCCGATGCCGTGGCCGAAGGGGTAGAGCGCCTCGTTCGTCGCGTCGACGTATCGCGTCTTGAAGGCCGTGTCGGGCGCGCTCTCGGGCGAGGGGCGGCCGGTGCGCTTGTGGCCGTAGTAGTAGGGCACCTGTCCGGCCGTCTGCGGAAAGCTCACGGGCAGCCGGCCCGAGGGATTGAAGTCGCCGAAGACCACGTCGGCGATCGCGTTGCCGGTCTGCACGCCGAGGAACCAGGTCACGAGGATGGCGCGCGCATTGCGCACCGCGCCCTTCAGCGCCATGGCGCGGCCGTTGCTCAGCAGCACGACCACCGGCTTGCCGGTGGCGGCCACCGCCTCGGCCAGGTCCTGCTGCGCCTGCGGCAGGCCGATGTCGCTGCGCGAGCGCGCCTCGCCCGACATCTTCTGGCTCTCGCCGATGGCCAGCAGCACCACGTCGGCGTCGCGCGCGGCGGCCACAGCGGCCTCGATGCCGCCGGGCAGCGCCGACTCGATGCCCGAGCCGCGCACCACGTTCACCGACGAATTGGGCCCCAGCGCGTTGCGCAGGCCCTGGTCGATGCCCACCGGCGCCGACTGCCCGGGAAACAGGCTCCACGCGCCCATCAGGTCGATGGTGCCTTCGGCGAAGGGACCGATCAGCGCGATCTTCGTGCCGGCCTTGGGCAGCGGCAGCAGCATGCGCTCGTTCTTCAGCATCACGATGGAGCGGCGCGCGCTCTCGCGGGCCAGCGAGATGAATTCGGGGTTCTCGGCGCGCTGCGCGGCGGGCAGGCCGTCGAGGCCGCGCATCGGGTCGTCGAACAGGCCCAGCTTCTGCTTCACGCGCAGCACGCGGCGTACGGCCTCATCGAGCCGCGACATCGGCACCTCGCCAGAGGCGACGAGGTCGGGCAGGTAGCGCATGTAAAGGCCGCTTTGCATGCTCACGTCGGTGCCCGCCATGAAGGCCTGCTTGGCCGCCTCGCGCGGGTTGGCCGCGTAGCCGTGCTCCACGAGTTCCTCGTCGGCCGTGTAGTCGGAGACCACGAAACCCCGGAACTTCCATTCGTCGCGCAGCACGCCAGTGAGCAGCGCCGGGTTGGCGGTGGACGGCACGCCGCTGATTTCGTTGAAGGCGCTCATCACCGACAGCGCCCCCGCGTCCAGCGCCGCGCGGAACGGCGGCAGGTACACCTCGCGCAGCGTGCGCTCGGAGATGTCGCTCACGTTGTAGTCCAGCCCGCCCTCGGCCGCGCCGTAGGCCGCGAAGTGCTTGGGCGTGGCCAGCATCGAGTCGGGCCGCGAGAGATCGGTGCCCTGGAAGCCGCGCACCCGCGCAGCCGCGAACTGCTTCGCGAGGAAGACGTCTTCTCCCACGCCCTCGAGGCCGCGGCCCCAGCGCGCATCGCGCGCGATGTCGACCATCGGCGCGAAAGTCCAGCGAAAGCCGTCGGCCGTGGCCTCCACCGCCGCCGCGCGCGCCGTGCGCTCGGCCAGCGCGGGCTCCCAGCTCGAAGCCTCGGCCAGCGGCATCGGGAACATCGTGCGAAAGCCGTGGATCACGTCGGCACCGAAGATCAGCGGAATGCCCAGCCGCGACTCCTTGATCGCGATCTGCTGCAGCCGCCGCTTGCCCTCGAGGCCCGCGTTGTTGAAAAGGCCGGTGAGCCGTCCGGCGCGCACGTCCGCCGTTTCCTGCTGCGCATTGCGCCAGCCGGCCTGCGGGTTGTTGGGCGTGTCGATGTCGGCCGGGCCGTACAGGCTGAGCTGGCCGGCTTTTTCCTGCACCGTCATGCGGGAGATGAGTGCTTCGATGCGGGCGTCGGCGTCTTGCGGCGGCTGCTGCTGTTTCAGCTGCTGCAGCTCCGGCGTGGCAACGGTCGCCGCATCGGCGGCCGCAGACGCGGAGGGCAGGAAGAGCGCGAGGGAGAGGAGGGCGCAGGCGGGGGCGAGATGGCGCGCCGGATGGCGCGGGAGTCGGACGTGCATGGGCTCCTATTTTGCAGACATCGGAAGTCGTCCCAGGACGGTCGGTTTTGACACTGGTTGTTGCTCGATGTGACGCTGGCAGCCATCAGGCATTGATCGGGCGCCAGAGCTGGTTCACGGCCTGCTGCGACGCGAGCTGTGCGGCCAGTGCTGGCGACAAAGGATGGAGCGGCAGCGCGACTGCGGATGCCAAGGCCTGCAAAGCCTGGCGGCGGGTGGGGGCCTGTGTCTTTGTCATTGCGGGTCGATTCATTTGATTGCTATCGCGCTGGCGGGGGCGCCGGGCACGGCCACGCGAAACTTGAGGCCGTCGAGCAGCTTGTCCCACAGCGCGATGGCTTCCTCGTCATTGAGCGAAGAAGCCGCGGCAGCGCCCACGCGGTCGGAGGCCACCTTGGTGAACATCGCCGCCTGCAGCAGGGCCGGGCGTGCGACGTTGCCGGTTTCACCGATGAACATCCACTCGAAGTCGTGCGAACCATCGGCTTCGCGGACCAGCGACTCCTCGCCGTCCCAGCCGTGGACTTTCTTCTTTCCCTCGCGCAGCGTCGTCAGCTTCGGATAGCTGCTGCCGGCGTCTCGCTTGCGGTCGTTGATGAGCTTGAGCAGGCCGTAGCCGTTGCTGCCCTTGGTGCTCTGGCTCTGGTTGCTCTGGACGCTGAACACGACGTCGGGCAGGGCGGCCATGTGCAGGCCGGCCTGGGACAGGGCCGGACCTCGGGAGCCATCGACACGGGTGAAACCGTATTGGTGACACAGGCCTTGGTCCATGGGGACCTCGTCGGGCTCGCGTGCGCGCAGATTGGTGGCCGTTTCAACCGTATCGCGAAGAACCGACTCTGCGGTCGCGCCGTTGTCCGTGCCTCTGCGGTTGATGAAGATGTGAGGCCCGACGATGTAGAAGATGCGAAAGCTCTCGAGCTCCAGTTCTTTCGCGAACTTGTCACCGAAGGAGCGGATCAGCCATGTGTTCGGAGCCGGCCCTTTGCCGAAGTAGTTGATCTCGGCGGTCTTGTGGCCGGCCAGAATCTTCGCGCGTTCGGCCTCCATCACTTTCTCGATGTCGTTGGCCTGGTTCGGCAAGGTCGGAAAGTCGCGTCCAAACGCCAGCCGTGAATCCATCGGAGCGGTCAGTACATAGCGGCCGAAGCACAACAGCTTGGTGTGCTCGAACAATTTTTCGATGCGTAGATTCATGAGTGAGTCCGTTGTCGTCAATGATGGTGGCCGGGTTCAGTACTTCTCCGACCACCACTGGGAGTCGAAATCCGCAGCGATGCGCACGATGCCGTAGAGCGTCGCTGCGCTGGCATTGGGATCGCCATAGCTGCCTTGATGGTCATAGCCGGTCTGCACGCACTTGACCTTGGCGCGCACCTTGGCGGCGCTGCGTTCCACGGGCACCGTGCCGTCGCTGGGTGTCATTGGGGGTTGAAGCTTGAGCTTGAGGACTTCGCCTCTGTCGCCTTTCACGCGCAACGTACCCTCGCCGTTGTCTCCCTCGTTTCCGGGCAACAGCGTCCAGGTCAGCGGATCACCCGCGATGACAGGATCGCCATCAATCACGCGCCACACCAAGTCGTTCCAGGCCGGCTGCTTCGGGTCGCTGCCGTAGTGGGCATAAGTGCGTGGATGGAAGGTCTCCTGAATGGCGTTGGCGAAATCCATGGCTAGCTTGATACGCCTCACGGTTGCCTTGGCTCCGATCTGATCTTCCGGCTTCCCGCCTTTCTCTGGAGGCATCTTTCCCTGCCCCGCCGGATCGATCCAATCCGGATTGATCAGCCTCCACCACTTGTCCCGATCCAGCGTGTAGATCTCGCTCACCGCATCAGACTGCGGCAGCTTCGCCAGGAATTTGCCGTTGTCGTCCTGCACCTGCAGCCACTGCGTGCCGTAGGCGGCCGCGGGCAGCAGTTCGAGCCCGCCTTGCGCATTGGCCAGCACGGCCGTCACTTCCTCGCCGTTGTCGCCCAGCACGCCTTGCGTGATGCTGCCCACCAATTGGGACTTCAGGTGCCACCAGGGCTTGTTGCTGCCCTCGAAGCCAGCGCGCATGCGCTTGTATGCGGCGGCCGCGCCGGTGGTGGGCATCACCCCGTGCACCACGCCCAGAATGCGGTGCCTGATGCCGCCGTAGTCCGCATGCATCATCGCCCGCGCGAGGATGCCGCCCATGCTGTGGGTGACGACGATGACGCCGGGGCAATCGAAGCCGTTGTGGTTGTAGGTGTCGATCAGCAGTTCGATCTTCTTCGCGAGCCGCTTGCCTTCCTCGCCATTGCTTTTGAGCCAGTTGTAGCCGAAGGCGTGCACCGGATACCAGCAGTCGCCGATCTTGCGGATGTCGTCCTCGCTCAGCGGCTGCGCGTCGTGGACGCCGAAGCTCGACGGTGCCCGCCCCACCAATGCTTCGGGGTTGTCCTTGTCGAGCCACGCGGGAGAGATGACCTGCTTCCTGTCCTCGCGGCGCAGCATGTCGTTGAGCTGGCGCTCCATCACCTGCAGGATGCCGCCGTAGGCATCGAACATCACCTCGCTCCAGCCGCGTGCGCGGGCCTTCTGGGCGGCGGTGAAGCTCTGCCGGTTGCTTGCCAGCGGGTGCGTCGGATCGGCCTTCGCATCGGTGATGAGCAGCTTGCTGACATCGCCCAGGTCATGGGGCACGTTGTCGTGCCGCTGGTCGGAGCTGACGGTGGCGTCGCCTGTCGCCTCGAAGCGGCGGCGTCTCTTGCCTTCGATCTTCTCGTCGGTGACCTTGTAGCGGTCGACTTCCACTTCGTCCGGGTCCAGCCGCATCTGGCGGGCCGCCGCGCTTGCGTTGCGCCGCGAGAACGCATCGCCTTTCTTGTCGGGCCACCACGAGAGGTTGTTGCTGCGTTTGAGCAGTTCCTGCCGCTCCCGTGACAGGCGAAGGTTGCTGCCCATGATGCCGGGCAGGAACACGATCGGGATGAGCTTGCCCGGGGGCACGCGCACGCGGATCTTTCTCCTGTCGTCGAGCGGCGTCGTCACGGCGGTGACCTCCGCGAAACCGTCCAGACCCAGGCTGAAGTCCAGCCAGATGTCTTCCTCTTCTCCCTGTACCGCCATCAGGAGGCCCTCCCGAACCAGGCGACCTTGTACGACTCGGGGCCGTCCGAGCGCTGCTGCCGCGTGGTGCCGTCGTTGCTGGTGATCTCGCCAACGGATGCTTCTTGCGGATGTGCCCTGCCGGAGGATGCAGGCGTTTCCGCGCCTTCGCTGTCGCGCGTCAGCTCGAAGAGCTGCCTTGTCGCTGGCGTGTCCTCTTCGTCGATGCGATGAAAGAGCACCTCCTGATCGAACCTCGTCTGCAGGTCACGATTCATCTTGTCGGGCGTGCGGCTGTCCGGTCCGATGAAGCTGTGCCGGGCCGAATGCGCCCGCCAGGTTCCGAGCGTGCCGTTGACGATCCCCGAGGCATTCCAGCAGGTGTA
Source organism: Variovorax sp. CAN15 (assembly GCF_030462475.1). Classification (GTDB taxonomy): domain Bacteria; phylum Pseudomonadota; class Gammaproteobacteria; order Burkholderiales; family Burkholderiaceae_C; genus Variovorax. Next base: position 25,222 of record NZ_JASMRZ010000058.1, on the reverse strand, counting down.
GCTCCCTGCGCCGTTGATGACCACTTCCTCCGCGGCCGTGATCGTGATCCGGTTGGCCTCCTGTCGGATGTTCATCTTCGCGAGCACGCTGATGCTGTTCTTCAGTGCCGCGATGTCGATGTCGGCGTTGGCTGCCACCAGCTTCATGCCGGCCTTGTAGGCGAACATGCGTACCGCATTCTTCGCGGAGACCAGAAAGCTCTTCGCCGTGACGACGCTCGTGTGCCCGCCGCTGGTGAATGCGTTGTGCCCGGCGCTTGAGAAGTGGCTCGAGCCCTGCGCGGTGGTCTGGATGCCGCAGGGGCTCGCCAGCGTGAGGTGCGGCTGGACGAACTCGTGAAACTCGCCCTGCACGGCGTGGCCGCCCTTGCCCTGGATGGCGTCGTTCTGCCGCTTGAGTTCGGCGGCGACCTGTGTCTGGTCGCCGCTTTCATGCGCCCTGGCATCCAGCGCGAGCCGCGACATGCCTTCATGCACCTCGCGCGCCTGCGTGAGCCGCGCGACGGTCTCGCCCATGTCGGTGATGTGCGCCTGCGCATTCGGCCGGGGCTCGGTGCTCACCAGCAGGCCGCGTGCGGCGCGCAGTGCGCCGTGTCCGTCGGTGCGCAGTTCGAAGCCCTGGCCGCGGTCCTCCTTGCGGCCCGCCGTGTCCTCGATGCGGCCAATGTGTCCAAGGCTGAGGCTGCTGCACTGGTGGTCGCTCTTGAGCTGGGCCTGCACCTTGCTCGCGCTGTCGTCGAGGGCAAGGTGGTTCCCGCGCAGGCTGCCTCCGAGTTCGCGGCTGCGGATGCCCGTCAGGTGCGTCTGGGCGGGCAGCTTCCACGCGGGCATCTCGTCGGCGTTGTGGAAGCGGCCGACGACGATGGGATGGTCTGGGTTCCCGTTGAGGAAATCGACGAGCACTTCCTGCCCGACGCGGGGCAGCGCGGCCGTGCCGAACTGGGCTCCCGCCCAGCCGTGCGCAACGCGCAGCCAGCACGAAGAGTTCTCGTCTTTGCCGCCCAGGCGGTCCCACTGGAACTGCACCTTGACGCGGCCGTGCTGGTCGGTCCAGATCTCGTGGCTGGCGGGGCCGACCACCAACGCCGTCTGCGGACCACCGGTGCGCGGCCTGGGCGTGGTGCGCGGCGGCCGCCAGGCGAAGCTGGTGGGTTGCGCGTCGAAGGCGAAGCGCTGGATGGAACCGCCCGAAGTTGCGGCAGTGCCTTCGGTGGCGCGCAGGTTTTCCTGCAGGTGATAGGCCACGCCCAACACGAGGTACTGGCAGTTCTGGTCGTCGCGCGGGTGGCCGGCCAGCCGAAGGGTGTGGCCCGGCGCCAGAGAGCGCAGGTTGGAGCGCCCGCTGACGAAGCTGCGCCCGCTCAACTGCTCTTCGTTGCGGATGTGCGCATAGGTGTCGCCGTCGCCGCTCAGCAGGTAGTGGCCGGGCCACTCGAAGACTTCGTGGCCGTCGTTGTCGTGGCCCGGCGGCATCTGGCGCCGGCTTCTCAGGTCGGCCTTGGGCTTCTCGAAGTCGTAGTCGTCGGTGCAGTGGTGGCCGGAGCGCAGGTCTTCGGCCATCTCCCATGCGTAGATGCGTTCGGCCGGCTCCTCGCCGCCGGTCATGCCCGACTGCTCGTGCGGGTGGTAGCGCACGGTCTCGCCGCCGGGCAACGGGCCGTGCGAGCCGGCGATGTCGTCCGCGAACACCAGCACGTGCTGCGCGGCCTCGTGGCGGAACCAGTAATGGATGCCCTCGTGCTCGCACAGGCGCGAGACGAAATCGAAGTCGCTCTCGCCGTACTGCACGCAGTAGTTCCACACCCGATAGCTGCGCGTGAGCTTCTGCTCGAAGGGATGGCCGTAGCGGCCCAGCACCTCGGCCAGGATCTCGGGAACGCTGCGGTCCTGGAAGATCCTGTAGTCGTGGCGCCGCGTGGCCAGCCAGAGCCACGGGCGCAGCCGCATCGCGTAGAAGCACTGTCGCGCATCCTCCCGCGCGACGCCGAAGCGGGTGACGATGCCGGCGAGGTGGCGCGCGCCTCCATGCGTGGTCTGCATCGACACGGTGGCCGTCTTGCCGAGCAGCGCCTTCGGGTCGATGGCGTTGCTGCGGCACAGCAACTCGACATCGAACGCGTATGCGCTGCTCAGCGCCTCGCGGCCGACCAGCCGATGGAATTGCAGCGCCTCGCCCACGGGCGTGGCGATGGTGACGCGACGGCCAGCCAAGGTGGGCTTGGTCACGAGAGGTCCTCCCTGAACAGTCGATCGCTCGACCGAAATTAGTTTTTTCGGATTATTCGAGCGCGCGATTCGAGGGAGATGACGAAGAGCTCAAAGAGAGAAAATACGTGAATAAATTCTCGTGGTGAGCGTGGCTGGCGGCCGTTTAAATTCTCATTGGAATAAATTCAGGTCGAACCTGGTTTGTGCTGAGACTTGGCCAGCCGGTCGCAAAGTCAGGCAATCGGGCAGTCGCCCGCAAGGAAGAAAAAAAGCCGCCAACACCTGTCGCGCAGGCGCTGGCAGCCGTGGAAACCGGGAGCGACGAAGCTCTTATTGCTTGTAGCTGTCGTCGATGCGGTCGAGTTTGCGGATGAGCGAGGGCCAGACGAACTGCCCGCCCAGGCCGCCGGTCTGCACCTTCATGGCCTGGCCGACGCCTTCCACGATGCGCGGGTCCACGTGCGTGAGTTCGCCGCCGCCCGACTGCGCCGCGATCTGGATCTGACAGGTGTTCTCGAAGGTGTACATCGAGAGAAAGGCGTCGGCGATGGTCTTGCCGCAGGTCAACAGGCCGTGGTTGCGAAGCATGAGGAAGTTGGCGTTGCCCATGTCGGCCTGCAGGCGCGGCTTCTCGTCGTCGCGGAAGGCCACGCCTTCGTAGTCGTGGTAGGCCAGCGATGCCAGCACGAAGGTCGACTGCTGGCTGATGGGCAGCACGCCGTTCTTCTGCGCGCTCACGGCGATGCCGGCCTTGGTGTGGGTGTGCAGCACGCACTGGATGTCTTCGCGCGCGGCATGCACCGCGCTGTGGATCACGAAGCCCGCCGGGTTCACGGGGTAGGGCGAGTCGATGACCTTGTTGCACTGCTGGTCGACCTTCACCAGGCTCGACGCGGTGATCTCGTCGAACATCAGGCCGTAGGGGTTGATCAGGAAGTGATGCTCGGGGCCGGGCACACGCGCGCTGATGTGCGTGAAGACGAGGTCGCTCCAGCCGTACAGCGCCACGAGGCGGTAGCAGGCGGCAAGGTCGACGCGAAGCTGCCACTCCTCGGCGGAGACGAGCTTCTGGATTTCGGGTTGGGCGAAGGCGTTCATGGTTTCCTCTTGTCGATGTCAGGCGGCCGCTGGCTCGGTCAGCGCGGCCTTGTAGATGCTCTGCTTGGGCTGCGCCATCACGCGGCGCAGCATGGGTTCGAACTCGCTGATGGGCAGGGTCTCGGCCTTGGAGTCGAAGGCGGGGTTGTCGTAGAGCGCGCAGAACTCGGCCGTGCGCTCGTAGTGCGGGTGGCCCTTGAAGTTGTCGCGCATGTCGCGGTCCAGGCCGATGTGGTGGAAGAAGTAATGGCCCTGGAAGATGCCGTGGTTCTGCACCATCCAGTGGTTGGCCTCGCTCACGAAGGGCTTGAGGATGGCGGGGGCGATGTCGGGGTGGTTGAAGCTGCCGAGCGTGTCGCCGATGTCGTGCAGCAGGGCGCACACCACGTATTCCTCGTCGCGGCCGTCGCGCAGCGCGCGGGTGGCGGTCTGCAGCGAGTGGGTGTAGCGGTCGACCGGAAAGCCGCCGTAGTCGCCTTCGAGGATCTGCAGGTGCTTGATCACGCGGGCGGGCAGGCCGCCCGCGAACTGCATGAATTCGCCACCGATCAGCTGCCAGTCTTCTCGCGTGCTTTCCTGCATGCTCTTGAAACTTGCGCGTGCGTTCATCGCCGGAGTCTCCGTTCTTTTGTGTCCGTGGGGGAGCTGGTCACTGTATGCCTGCGCTTGACCATGAACTGTCAAGAATTTGACAATGCGGGGTTCTGGTAAACCCCCGTTTCCATCACCCGCCATGGCCGCCTCCCCCAAGCCACGCCTCTCGGCCGCGCACCGCGCCGCGCTGGAAGGCAACCCCTGGTTCATGAGCATGCCGCGTGCGCAGCGTGAAGCGCTTGTGGGCGCGGCCGAGCTGCACCACGTGCGGCGCGGCGCGATGGTGTTCCGCCAGGGCGATCCGATCCACGCCACCGACGGCGGCTTCTACGGCCTGGTGGCGGGCACCATCAAGGTCTCGTCGCTGCGCCAGGACGGGCGCGAAGCCATCCTGGCGGTGCTGGAGCCGGGCAACTGGTTCGGCGAGATCACGCTGATCGACAGCTCCCCGCGCACCCACGACGCCACCGCGCTCGAGGCGATCGACCTGCTGGTGGTGCCGCCCGCGGCCTTCGTGCAGCTCATGCGCGACGTGGTGTTCTCCAACGCCATCGCCGCGATGCTGGCGGCACGCGTGCGCATGCTGTACGGCCTCGCGGAGGACGCCACCCTGCGCAGCCTGCGCGCGCGGGTGGCGCACCGGCTTCTGGTGCTGGCGCGCGGCGACGCGACGCAGTCCGTGCAGCTGCGCCACTCGCTGCAGCTGCCGCAGGAGGCGCTGGCGATGATGCTCGGCGTGACGCGCCAGACGTTGTCGAAGGAGCTCAACGCGCTGGCGTCCGAGGGCGTGTTGTCGCTGGGCTACGGGCGCATCGAGCTGCGCTCGCTCGACGCGCTGCGCGCGCTCGTGAGCACCGGCTAGAAGGGCGGGGGCCGCTTACCTCAGCACCCGCCCGTCCGCCGAGATGCTGATCAGGTCTATGTTGCGCACGCTGTCGCGCAGGCCCGGGCGCAGGTTGATGCGAAAGCCCCCGACGTCGTAGTCGGTCATGCCCGACATCACGCGCATGAGAGCGGCCGCGTTGAAACCCCGGCCGGCGCGCTTCACCGCCTCGCCTGCGGCCTTGGCCGCGATGAAGCCCTCCAGGCCCTCGTAGGAAGGGTTCTGGTCGGAGTTGTCGATGGCCGCGAGGTATTCCTTGACGATCGGAATGGCGGAGGGGCGTGGCGAGGGCACCACCTGCGAGATCACGATGCCGCCGATGTCCTTGCCGAGCGTGGCGTAGAGCGGGTCGATGCCGACGATGGAGAAGGCCATGAAGCTGCCGGCGTAGCCACTCTTGCGCAGTTTGCGGATGGCGTTGGCCGTGGTGCCCGAGAGCGACACCAGCACGATGGCCTGCGGCGACTGCTTCTGCACTTCCTTCAGTGCCGCATCGAGCTTGTCGCCGTTGGCCGGCACCAGCGCGGTCGCGACCAGCGGCGTGAGCTTGAGTTCGCTGATGGCCTGTTCCACGGCCGCGAGGCCGGCGCGGCCCATGGCGTCGTCGTCGCCCACCAGCGCCACGCGCGTCTGCCCCACCGTGGCGCATTGCTTCACGATCTTCAGGGCCTCGTCGATCATGCCGGGGCGCACGTGGAACACGTTCGCGTGATCGGGGCCGCGCAGCGTGTCGGAGGCCGCGAAGGGCGCGAACAGCAGGCTGCCCTGCTGCGTGGCGACATTCGCGCCGGCCTCGCTGCTGGCCGTGCCGACGAAGCCGAAGAGCATGTCGGCCTTGTCCGTGGTGAGAAGGGTGCGCGCGTTGGCGGCCGCGCGCGCCGCGTCGTAGCCGTCATCGAGCTGCAGCAGTTTGAGCTGCAGGCCGCTGGCGGCGTTGCGCTCGTTGAAGGCGCTCACCGCGAGGCGGCTGCCGGCGGCGAAGGCATTGCCGATCTCGGAGGCGCTGCCCGTCAGCGGCACCGACTGCCCGAGCAGCACGACGCGCGCCCCTGCCGCCGCCCCCGTCCGCGCAGTCTGCGCCATGACGGGATGCGCGATGCCGATGCCGCTACCCAGCACCAGCGCGCCTGCCTTGCCCAACCATTCCCTGCGTGACGCGTTCATCGGACACCTTCTTTCACATTAGTAAAAAAGTGTAGCAATATCGGGGCCAGGGCGGAAGGCGGGCTGACGAGGAGGAGGGTTTTGGCTCAGCCTCCCTTGACGTAGCTGGCGAGGTGCTTGCCGGTCAGTGTGGCGCGCCTGGCGACGAGATCGGCGGGCGTGCCCTCGAAGACGACCCGCCCGCCCTCGTGACCCGCGCCGGGGCCCAGGTCGATGAGCCAGTCGGCATGCGCCATCACGGCCTGGTGGTGCTCGACCACGATGACCGACTTGCCTGAATCCACGAGCCGGTCGAGCAGGCCCAGCAGCTGCGCCACGTCGGCCAGGTGCAGGCCGGCGGTGGGCTCGTCGAGCACGTAGATGTCGCCCTTCTCGGCCATCTGCGTGGCCAGCTTGAGCCGCTGCCGCTCGCCGCCCGAGAGCGTGGTGAGCGGCTGCCCGAGCCGCAGGTAGCCCAGCCCCACGTCGGCCAGCCGCTGCAGGACGGCGTGCGCGGCCGGCGTGCGCGCCTTGCCCTCGCCGAAGAAGGCCAGGGCTTCGTCCACCGGCATCGCCAGCACCTCGCTGATGTCACGCCCGCCGAAGCGGTATTCCAGCACCGAGGCCTGGAAGCGCTTGCCACCGCATTCCTCGCAGGTGGTGGCCACGCCGGCCATCATCGCGAGGTCGGTGTAGATCACGCCCGCGCCGTTGCAGGTGGGGCAGGCGCCTTCGGAGTTTGMGCTGAAGAGCGCCGGCTTCACGCCGTTGGCCTTCGCGAAGGCGTTGCGAATGGGGTCGAGCAATCCGGTGTAGGTCGCCGGGTTGCTGCGCCGCGATCCGCGGATGGCGCTCTGGTCGATGCTCACCACGCCCGCGCCGGCCGGGATCGAGCCGTGCACCAGCGAGCTCTTGCCGGAGCCCGCCACGCCGGTGATGACGGCCAGCACGCCGAGCGGAATGTCGACGTCCACGTCGCGCAGGTTGTGCGACTTGGCGCCGCGTATCTCCAGCTTGCCGGTCGGCTTGCGCACCTTCTTCCTGAGCGAGGCCCGGTCGTCCAGGTGGCGGCCGGTGACCGTGCCGCTGCCGCGCAGCCCCTCGACGCTGCCTTCGAAGCACACGCTGCCGCCGGCCGAGCCCGCGCCCGGGCCGAGGTCGACGACGTGGTCCGCGATGGCGATGACCTCCGGCTTGTGCTCCACCACCAGCACCGTGTTGCCCTTGTCGCGCAGCCGCAGCAGCAGCTCGTTCATGCGCTGGATGTCGTGCGGGTGCAGGCCGGTGGTGGGCTCGTCGAACACGTAGGTCACGTCGGTGAGCGAGGAGCCGAGGTGGCGGATCATCTTCGTGCGCTGCGCCTCGCCGCCCGAGAGCGTGCCCGAGGGCCGGTCGAGCGAGAGATAGCCAAGGCCGATCTCCACGAAGGAATCGAGGCTGGCCGCCAGCGCCGTGAGCAGCGGCGCCACCGACGGCTCCTTCAGGCCGCGCACCCACGCGGCGAGATCGCTGATCTGCATCGCGCAGGCGTCGGCGATGTTGACGCCCTTGATCTTCGACGAGCGCGCGGGCGCGGCGAGCCGCGTGCCGTCGCATTCGGGGCAGGTGGAGAAGGTCACCACGCGCTCCACGAAGGCGCGCACGTGCGGCTGCATCGCCTCCACGTCCTTCGAGAGAAAGGACTTCTGGATCGTCGGGATCAGCCCCGCGTAGGTGAGGTTGATGCCGTCGACCTTGATCTTGGTCGGCTCCTTGTAGAGCAGGTCGTGCAGCTCGTTCCTGGTGAACTTGCGGATCGGCTTGTCGGCGTCGAAGAAACCGCAGCCCCGGAAGATGCGGCCGTACCAGCCTTCCATGCTGTAGCCGGGAATGGTGAGCGCGCCTTCGTTGAGCGACCTGGCGTCGTCGTAGAGCTGCGAGAGGTCGAAGTCGGTGACGGCGCCGCGGCCTTCGCAGCGCGGGCACATGCCGCCGATGCGGTTGAAGGTTTCCTTCACCGTTTTCGTCTTCGAGCCGCGCTCGACGGTGATCGCACCGGCCGCGCTGACCGAAGGTACGTTGAAGGCGAACGCACCCGGCGGCCCGATGTGCGGCTTGCCCAGGCGGCTGAAGAGAATGCGCAGCATCGCGTTGGCGTCGGTGACCGTGCCCACGGTGGAGCGCGGGTCGGCACCCAGGCGCTGCTGGTCGACGATGATCGCGGTCGTCAGCCCGTCCAGCACGTCGACGTCCGGCCGCGCCAGCGTGGGCATGAAGCCCTGCACGAAGGCGCTGTAGGTCTCGTTGATGAGCCGCTGCGACTCGGCCGCGATGGTGCCGAACACCAGCGAGCTCTTGCCCGAGCCCGAGACGCCGGTGAACACCGTCAGCCTGCGCTTCGGGATCTCGATGCTGATGTCCTTCAGGTTGTTCTCGCGCGCGCCGTGCACGCGGATCATGTCGTGGCTGTCGGCGGCGTGCTGCGTGGACGGCGCCGCCTTCGCGGTCGTTTTTGGGGGCGTTTTCTTCGCGGGCTTGGTGCTCATCGGCTCGCCTCTGCGCCTCAGCCCTGCTGCTGGATGCGGATCAGGCTGCCCGCGGGGTCGCGCACCGCGCAGTCGCGCACGCCGTATGGCTGGTCGGTCGGCTCCTGGACGATCTCTGTGTCGCTGGCCTGCAGCTTCGCGAAGGTGCCTTCGAGATCGGGCGTGGCCAGCAGGATGGCGGCGTAGGTGCCCTTGGCCATCATCTCGGCGATGGTGCGGCGCTCCTCGTCGGTGATGCCGGGATAGGCGGCTGGCGGCGCGAGCACGATGGAGACGGCGGGCTGGCCCTTGGGGCCGGCGGTGATCCAGCGCATGCCGCCATATCCCACGTCGTTGCGGACCTCGAAGCCGAGCAGGTCGCGGTAGAAGGCGAGCGACGCCTCGGGGTCGTTGTGCGGCAGGAAACTCGCGTGGATGCTGATGTTCATCGTGATCGCTCCGGTCGGTTGTTGCAGGGAGCGCTCAGTCTAGGTGCGACCGTGCGGCCGGCGCTTCTCGATTCCTGATCGGTCGCGTGACCTGCTTCGCCACGCACGGCGGCATGCCCTCGGTCTGCATGGCGGCATCGCGCCTGTAGGTACTGGGCGACACGCCCACGAGTTCGGTGAAGCGTGTGCTGAAGGTGCCCAGCGACGAGCACCCGACCTCGAAGCAGACCTCGGTGACGCTGAGGTCGCCCCGGCGCAGCAGTGCCATCGCGCGCTCGATGCGCCGCGTCATCAGATAGGAGTAGGGAGCCTCGCCGTAAGCGAGCTTGAACTGGCGGCTCAGGTGGCCCGCCGACATGTGCACGCCGAAGGCGAGGGCCTCGACGTCCAGTGGCTGCGCGTATTCGCGGTCGATGCGGTCGCGAACCCGGCGAAGCCGGGCGAGGTCGCGCAGGTGCAGTTGCTCGGTGTCTGTCTTGCTGCTGCTGGTCATCCGCGGGATCGTGCCATGCCGCACCGGCTGGCTCAACCCGGCAACCCCACGGATGGCGAACGGTCAGGTCCGCTCGAACACCAGGTCCCAGACCCCGTGGCCCAGCTTGATGCCCCGATTCTCGAACTTGGTCAGCGGGCGGTAGTCGGGCTTGGGCGCGTAGCCCTCGGCGGTGTTGCGCAGCAGCGGCTCGCCTGAGAGCACCTCGAGCATCTGCTCGGCGTAGGGCTGCCAGTCGGTGGCGCAGTGGATGTAGCCGCCGGGGCGCAGGTGCTGCGCGAGCTTGGTCACGAACTCGGGCTGGATCAGCCGGCGCTTGTTGTGGCGCTTCTTGTGCCACGGGTCGGGGAAGAACACGTGCACGCCGGCCAGCGTGCCGGGCTGCAGCATGTGGTCGAGCACGTCGACCGCGTCATGCGCGCAGATGCGGATGTTCGACAGGGATTGCTCGCCGATGCGCTTGAGCAGCGCGCCCACGCCGGGCTCGTGCACCTCGCAGCAGAAGAAATTGGTGTCGGGCAGCACCGTCGCGATGTGCGCGGTGGCCTCGCCCATGCCGAAGCCGATTTCCAGCACCGTCGGGCCGGCGCGGCCGCCGAAGGTGGCGGTCAGGTCGACCGGCTCGGGTTTGTAGGGCACCAGGTACAGCGGCCCCAGTTCGGAGAAGGCGCGCGCCTGGCCCTCGGTGGTGCGGCCGCCGCGCTTGACGAAGCTCTTGAGGCGGCGGTGCAGCGGATGGGGCTTGGCGCCGTCGTCGGTGCCCTCGTCATGGTCGGGCGGGAGGTCGTTGGACACGGTGTCGGAAAGATTCATCACGGGCGCGAATTGTAGAGAGCGCGCCATTCGGGCACCCAGCCGGCCAGCGCTGCCGGGCAGTCCCTGGCCGTGGCGGTGCTCAGGCCCAGTACCCGCGCAGCGGCGCCGAGCGCCGCCAGCGCGGCCGCCGGGGAGCCGGTATCGATGGAGGTGGCGCCGTTCTGCTTCGATAGCTTGTCGCCGTCGGCGCCGCGCACCAGCGGCGTGTGAAGGTAGCTGGGCGTGGCGAAGCCCAGTGCGCGCTGCAGCAGGATCTGGCGCGCGGTGTTGTCGGTGAGGTCCTCGCCGCGCACGACGTCGGTCACGCCCTGTTCGGCGTCGTCGACCACCACCGCGAGCTGGTAGGCCCAGGGGCCATCGGCGCGGCGCAGCACGAAGTCGCCGACCTCGCGGCTCACGTTCTGGCACTGGCGGCCGAGGCGGCGGTCGGTGAAGCAGAGTTCGCCGCCGGTGCCGGCACTGCGATCGTCTTGCTCCAACGGCAAGCCTGGCCCGGGCGCACGGTCGGCCTCGAACTTCTCGGTGGCGAAGCGCCAGGCGCGAGCGGGCTTGCCGTGCAGCCCGTCGCGGCAGGTACCGGGGTAGACGCGCTCGCCGTGGCGCTCATGCCGCTGGCCGAGCCGGGCGAGCGCCTCGTCGATGTCCTTGCGCGAGCAGCCGCAGGGGTAGGCGAGGCCGAGCGCCTTCAGGCGCTCCAGGGCGGCTTCGTAGCGGTCGGTGCGCCGGGTCTGCCACACGGGCTGTTCGTCGGGCAGCAGGGCGCAGTCGGCCAGTTGCCGCAGGATGTGCTCGCCCATGCCAGGCAGGCAGCGCTCGGTGTCGGCGTCCTCGATGCGCACCAGCCAGCGTGCTTGCGGGCCGCGTGCGCGCACGTCGAGCCAGCTCGCGAGCGCGGCCACCAGAGAACCCGCGTGCAGCGGACCGGTGGGCGAGGGCGCGAAGCGGCCGGTCTCCCTCATCTCCCGGTCAGATCACGTCGAGCGCGAGCGACAGGCCCGAGAGGAAGGCGTCTTCCACGCGATGGCCGGTGCACCAGTCGCCCGCGATGCCGATGCGGGCCTTGGCATCCCACAGGTGCGTGGTGCCAACGGGCACCTGCGTCTGCGCTTCGTTCCAGCAGATGGCCTGGGCATGGGCGGGCGTGGCGTGGATGCCGGTGATTTCCGCGAAAGCACGCAGCAGCTTGGCTTCCACGCGCGACGGCGCGTCGCGCAGATGCTCCTGTGACCAGGCCGCGCTGGCCTGCAGCGTCCAGCGCTCGACGGGCTCGCGCCCGGGCTTGGACGATTCGCGCGCCAGCCAGGCCACGCGGTGGTGCGTGCTGCGCGCGGCGTTCCACTGCGGGCCGAGGTGCGACATGTTGGGCTGGTTGGCCTGGGGGAAGGCGATCATCAGCGTCCAGCAGGGCGCGATGCTCACGGGTTCGATCTCGCGGGCGAGCATGGCCGAGAGCTTGCCGCCGTCGCCCAGCAGCGCACGGGCGCCGGCCGGCGGCACAGCGAGCAGCACGGCGTCGAAGCCCGAATACACATGCTGGGAATCGTCGGTGCCGGCGGTGCGCAGCTGCCAGCGCTTCGCATCGAGCGCGTCGGGCTCGATCTGCGTGACGCGCGTGCCTGTGACGAGGCTGTCGCCCAGCGGCGCCGCCCAGCGTGCCACAAGCGAATCCATGCCGGGCTGTGCCACCCAGTGCGGCTCGAGCGACGGCAGGGCGGCTTCGGCCACGCGGCCGTGGGCATCGAGCACGCGCACGAGGTTGGCGCTCCAGCGCTTGCACACGCCGGTCGCGTTCTCCAGCGCCAATGCGAAGCGCGGATCGCGCACGGTGAAGTACTGGGCGCCGCTGTCGAAGCGGCCGAAGGCGGTGTCCACGCTCGCCATGCGCCCGCCGGCGGCTTCGTTGCGCTCGAACAGCGTGACCTTGTGGCCGGCCTGCACCAGCGTTCGCGCACAGGCCACCCCGGCGATGCCGGCGCCGATGACGGCAAAGTGGCGCGGCTGGCCCGGGCCGGCTGGGGTTCGGTGACGGTCGGCGGCGGCCTTGGCCGGCTTCTTTGCAGTTGCGCGAGTGCTCATGAACGGCTCTTTTCTTCTGGATGGAATGCGGAGGGATGTGTCTGCACTCTACATCGGTCCGGCAGCCGCTCCGCCTGAGGGCACACCCTTAGCGGCGCGGCGCGATCCTCGGCAATACTCATCAGCTCTTTCATCAGCTCTTTCATCGGCCCCTGTGCCGTTCGAGCAGCGCGCGCCGCGTGCCCTCGTGCTCGAACTGCGCCAGCCACCATTCGAGCGCGCGCCCCGGCTTGCCGGCGCTGCGCACCCGCCATGCGCAGTGCAGCGACCCCAGCGGCGGCTTGCGCTCCGTCTTCAATTCGACCAGGTGCCCGGCCTCGATGTACGGCCGCGCCATCGGCTCCGGCAGGAAGCCTCCCCCCAGCCCGTGCAGCTGTGCCGCGATCTTGGCCTGCATGCTCGGCACGGTGAGCACGTCCTGTCCGCCGACGAGGTGCACCGTGAGGCCCGGCGCCTGGCGAGCCGAGTCGGCCGCCGCCACCGCGCGGTGCTGCCGCATCACCGCGTCGCTCAGCGGCTGCGTGGCGCGCGCCAGCGGATGGTGCGGCGCCACCGCGTAGACGAAGCTCAGCTCGCCGATCGGGCGGCTGCGGATGCCGGTGGTGGTGAAGGCCAGGCTCGCGGCGTCGAGCACCGCGCCGATGGCGAGGTCGGCCTCGCCGGTGGTCAGCGCCTCGATGGTGCCCATCAGTGTTTCGTCGCGCAGCTTCAGCCGCGTGGGCGGCTCCAGCGCGAAGAAGGCGGTGGCCAGGTCGAGCAGCGGGTCGCGCGCTATCACGCTGTCGACCGCGATGGTCAGCATCGGCTCCCAGCCGGTGGCCACGCGCTTCACCCGGTTGGCCACCGCGTCGATCTCGCCGAGCAGCCGCTCGGCCTCGCGCAGCAGTTCCGCGCCGGCCTCGGTCATCCGCGCCTGGCGCGTGCTGCGGTCGAACAGCAGCACGTCGAGCGCGTCCTCGATCTGGCGCACCCGGTAGCTCAGGGCGCTGGGCACCAGGTTCAGGGCGCGGGCGGCGGCGGCGAAGCTGCCGGTGGCGGCCACGGTCTGGAGCATGGCGAGGGAGTCGGGGGTCAGCACGTCTCTGGGGCTGGGCATGGCGGCTCCATTGATCAAAACATTTGAATGGTGCCATCAAACCGCAGCGTCTTTCCGAAGGGGGCGGCGGCCCAAAATTCTTCACATCCGCTGCGCATCCGGCGCGGCATACGAAAGAAGCCCGAGCACCCCGACGGGGCAGGGCAGAAGGAGTCCGACGATGTTGCAAGTCCGTAAATCCCAGGAACGCGGTTACGCCGATCACGGCTGGCTGCGCTCGTTCCACAGCTTTTCCTTCGCCAACTACTACGACCCGGCCCACATGGGCTTCGGCAACCTGCGCGTGATCAACGAAGACCGCGTGGCGGCGGGCGCCGGCTTCGGCACCCACGGCCACAAGGACATGGAGATCATCAGCTACGTGCTTTCGGGCGAACTGGCGCACAAGGACAGCATGGGCAACGTGGAGAGCATTCCCCCCGGCGACGTGCAGCGCATGAGCGCGGGCCGCGGCGTGATGCACAGCGAGTTCAACCACAAGGCCGACCAGACCACGCACTTCCTGCAGATCTGGATCCTGCCGAAGGAGCGCGGTGTCGAGCCCGGCTACGAGCAGAAGAAGTTCAGCGACGCCGAGAAGCGCGGCAAGCTGCGCCTGGTGGCTTCGCCCGAAGGCAGCGAGGGCTCGGTGAAGATGAATGCCGACGCGAGCCTGTATGCGGGTCTCTTCGACGGCGACGAGAAGGCCAGCCTCTCGCTAGACCCGAAGCGCAAGAGCTACGTGCACCTGGTGCGCGGCGAGCTCGAAGTGAACGGCCAGAAGCTCTCGGGCGGCGACGCCGCGATGCTCGAAGGCGAATCGCAGGTGACGCTGGCCGGCGGCAAGGACGCCGAAGTGCTGGTGTTCGACCTGGCCGCCTGATCTTTCCCCTTGCCGGGCGCTGGCCGCCCGGCCTTTTTCGTTCCTGTCTCTTTTCCAATTCAATAAACGAGGAGTCTTCGACCATGGCAACCACCACCGCAACCCCCAACCCGTCTCAAGACTTGCAGGCCCTGATCGGCCGCATCCTGATTGCCACCCTGTTCATTCCGGCCGGCTTCGGCAAGCTCATGGGCTTCTCGGGCACCGTCGGCTACATCACCAGCGCGGGCCTGCCGCTGCCGGAAGTCGCGGCGGTGATCGCCATCGTGGTCGAGCTCGGCCTGGGCATCGCACTGCTGCTCGGCTTCAAGACGCGCCTGGTGGCCTTCCTGATGGCTATCTTTACGATCGCGACTGCGCTGTTCTTCCACAAGTTCTGGGCCGATGCTTCGCAGAACATCCAGTTCTTCAAGAACATGGCCATTGCGGGCGGTCTCTTCTCGTTCGCAGCCTTCGGCCCCGGTCGCCTGAGCATCGACAGGCGCTGATCGCGACATCACCATCACCTATAGGAGCACCATCTCATGGCAAACATCGTCGTCGTCTTCCATTCCGGCTACGGCCACACACAGCGCGTGGCGCAGGCCGTCGCCGACGGCGCGGGCGCGCAGCTGCTGGCCATCGACGCGGACGGCAACCTGCCCGAGGGCGGCTGGGAACTGCTGGCCGCGGCCGACGCGATCATCTTCGGCTCGCCGACCTACATGGGCGGCGTGAGCTGGCAGTTCAAGAAGTTCGCCGACGCCTCGTCGAAGGTCTGGTACACGCAGGGCTGGAAGGACAAGCTCTTCGCCGGCTTCACCAACAGCGCCACCATGAACGGCGACAAGGTCACGACCATGACCTACCTGTGGACGCTGGCGATGCAGCACAGCGGCATCTGGGTCAGCATGGGCATCCTGCCGAGCAACAGCAAGGCCGCCACGCGCGACGCGCTGAACTACGTGGGCGGCTATGGCGGCCTGCTGACGCAGTCGCCATCGGACGCCAGCCCCGCGGAAATGCTCAAGGGCGACTTCGACACTGCCCGCGCATTCGGCGAGCGCATTGGCACGGTGGCAAGATCGCGCAAGTAACAGGCCCCCAGGAGAACCCACGATGACCGACACCGCCCCCGGAACCCGACTGCTCAAGCCGCACGACAAGGACCTCGGAGGCGGCTTCCAGGTCAGGCGCCTGCTGCCCGCGGCGCAGCAGCGCTCGGTCGGCCCGTTCGTGTTCTTCGACCATTTCGGCCCGGCCACCGAGCAGCCGGGCAGCGAGCACGACGTGCGGCCGCATCCGCACATCGGGCTCTCCACCGTCACCTACCTCTTCAAGGGCGCGATGATGCATCGCGACAGCCTGGGCAGCGTGCAGGAGATCCTGCCGGGCGCCATCAACTGGATGACCGCCGGGCGCGGCATCGTGCATTCCGAGCGCAAGCCCGAGCGCCTGAAGGCCGACACCTACGTGAACCACGGCCTGCAGCTGTGGGCTGCGCTGCCGCAGGCGCATGAAGAAATCGAGCCCAGCTTCGAGCACACGCCGGCCGACGCGATTCCCGAGCTGGTGGAGCAGGGCGCGGCGGTGCGCGTGCTGGTGGGCGAGGCCTTCGGCGCGCGCTCGCCGGTGAAGACGCTGTCGCAGACCGTGTACCTCGACATCGCGCTGCCGGCTGGTGGTCGCTTCGAGCTGCCCGCGCTGGCGCCCGAGCTGGCCGTCTACGCGGTCGATGCCGATCTGGCGGTGAACGGCGAGCCGGTCGCGGTCCACACCATGGCCGTGCTGCCGAGCGGGCAGGGCGGCGTGCTCACGTCCGATGCCGCCGTGCGCCTTGTGGTGATCGGCGGCGAGCCGCTCGACGGGCCGCGCTACATCACCTGGAACTTCGTCTCGAGCCGGCGCGAGCGCATCCTCGAAGCCGGCGCCGACTGGGCGGCCCAGCGCATGGGCCACGTGCCCGGCGAAACCGAGTTCATCCCGCTGCCGGGCAAACCCTTCGGCGTGCGCGAGCTCGACACGGGCACGACTCCCGTCTGAAGCCGAACCCGGGCACAAATGAAAAAAGGGCCCGATGCGTCGGGCCCTTTTCCTTACTCGTTGCCGATTGCCACGGTCTCCGACGGCGATGCACCCGGTGGTGCATTCGGCAGCTCGACCACCCCCTTGCCTCCGGCGCGGCCGCGCCATGCGGAGTAGCCCACGCCCAGCAGCAGCAGCGCGCACAGGCCGATGAAGGTGCCGCTGATGGGCCGCGTCACGAACACCGACATGTCGCCGCGCGACAGCAGCAGGGCGCGGCGGAAGTTCTCTTCCACCATCGGCCCGAGCACGAAGCCCAGCAGGATCGGCGCGACCGAGAACTCCAGCGTCATCAGCACCGCGCCGACGATGCCGAACACCAGCACTTCCCAGATCTGGAAGAGGCTGTTCTGCGTGCTGTAAACGCCCGTCGCAATGAAGAACATCGCGGCCGGGAACAGGTACTTGTAGGGCACCTTCAGCAGCTTCACCCACACGCCGATCATCGGCACGTTCAGGATGACGAGGATCACGTTGCCGATCCAGAACGAGGCGATCAGGCCCCAGAAGATGTCCGGATGCTCGGTGATGAGCTGAGGGCCGGGCTGGATGCCCTGGATCAGCAGCGCGCCGAGGATCAGCGCCATCACCGCGTCGCCCGGAATGCCCAGGCTCATCGTCGGGATGAAGTCGACCTGCGTCTTCGAGTGGGCCGAGGCCTCGGGGCCTGCCACGCCTTCGATCATGCCGGTGCCGAACTTGTTCGGCGTCTTCGACACCTTGCGCTCCAGCGCGTAGGCGATGAAGGTGGTGATGGTCGGCCCCGTGCCGGGCATCGCGCCGAATACCGTGCCCACCAGCGTACCGCGCAGCATGGCGGGGAAGGCGCGCTTGAGTTCTTCCTTGCTCGGGCGCATGTCGCTGAGCTTGAGCGTGCCGGTGTCGCCGATGGCCTTCATGCGGTTCACGTTGAGCAGGAAGTCGGCCACGCCGAACAGGCCCATCGAGATCGCCACCAGCTCCAGGCCGTCGCTCAGCTCGGGCAGGCCGAAGGCGAAGCGGAAGCTGCCGCTGTTCACGTCGGTGCCCACCACGCCGCACAGCAGGCCGAACAGCGTCATCGCCACGCCCTTGAGCGGCGAACCGCGCGACATGGTGGAGCCGGCCAGCAGGCCCAGCAGCATGATCGAGAAGATCTCGGTCGGGCCGAACTTGAACGCGATCTGCACCAGCAGCGGCGAGGCGAAGATCATCACGATGATGCCGACGGAGGCCGCGAAGAACGAGGCGATCATCGTCACCCCGAGCGCCACGCCCCCCTTGCCCTGTTTGGTCATGGGGTACCCGTCGAGACAGGTCACCGCATGCGGCGGGTGCGAGGGCATGTTCATCAGGATGGCGCCGATGGCGCCGCCGTACTGCGAGCCGTAGAAGATGCCGGCCAGCATCAGGATGGCGGGCACCGGGTGCATCACGTAGGTGAGCGGCAGCAGGATCGAGATGGCCTGCAGCGCGCCCATGCCCGGCAGCACGCCGATCAGGTTGCCCACCAGCACGCCGAAGAAGGACCACAGCAGGTTCGAGCCCTGGAAGGCGACGCCGAAGCCGTACCAGAGGTCCTGGAGCGATTGACCGATCATGGCTTCAGCCTCCCCACTGGAACAGGGGCAGCTGCAGCTTCAGCGCCCACCAGAAAACCACCACCGCGATGAAGCACATTGCGAGCGACAGCAGCAGCGCTTCGGTCAGCGTGTTGTCGCGGTCGCCGAGGGCCGAGATGAACACGATCGCGAAGGTCGCCGGCAGCAGGCCGCCGTATTCGCCGAAGAGCAGGAAGGCGAGGATGCCGAGGATGATGCAGATGCCGCCGCGCAGGTCGGGCAGGCCGCCCGGGTGCCCGTGCGAGGCCGCTTCTTCGCTCGCGCCCTCGGCGGACTTGTCGCCGCGTGCCGAGATCGCGATGAGCAGCCCCGTGAGCGCCAGCAGCACGCCGAGCGCCACGGGGAAGAAGCCCGGGCCCATGTGCGCCAGCTGGCCGACGCGGTAGCCGACGCCGGCATACACGGCGGCCAGGCCGACGACGATCAGCAGGGCGCCGCCGTAGTAGTCTTTCTTGAATTTCGAAGCGGGCCGGGGCGAGTGCGAGGCCGGATCTTCACCGAGCTGGTGCTGCATAAGTCTCCTTGATCTGGAAGGAGCGCAGTCTAGGAATCGGGGCTTTCAATCCCCTTTCGGAAGAGGCGCTTGCGGCCTCGCGGACCGCAAAATACGTGTAATCACGTACCGGCGTATCCGGTGAAACCCTTGCAAAAACAAGGCTCAGGAAGCGCGCAGCGGCAGCCTGAGCGTCGCGCGCAATCCTCCGCCATTGGGACGCTCCGGCGTGTCGGCATTCGAGAGGTCGATCTCGCCGCCATTGCGCCGCGCATAGCCGCGCGCGATGGTGAGGCCGAGGCCCGCGCCTTGTGCCGCCGCGGTGCCCGTGGCGCTGTCGCGATGGAAGCGCTCGAACACGCTTTCGCGGCGCTCGGGCGCGATGCCGGGTCCGCTGTCGCATACCTCGGCCAGTGCGTGCGTCGCATCGCGCCGGACGGTCACGGTGATGTTGCCGCCGCGCGGTGTGTACTTGATGGCGTTGTGCACGAGGTTGGCGAGCACCTCGTGCAGCTCGGCCGCGTTGGCCGCCACCGGCAGCACGGGGGTGTCGTCTTCGTCGTCGCTCGATTCGTCGGTGCCGTTCGCATCGTCCGTGCCTATGTCGCCGCGCGCATCGACCCAGCCCAGGTCCTGGTCGTTCTCGCGCGCCAGCGGCAGGTACTGCAGCACCACGCCGCGCGCGATGGCGTTGAGATCGACCACCGCGGCCTCCGCCGGCGCGGATTCGTCGCCGGCGGTGGCGTGGGCCAGCGCCAGCAGCTGCTCGCTCAGGCGGCGCGTGCGCGCGAGCTGCGCGACGATGGCGTGCAGCGATTCGCGCATGCGCGCCGGATCGCTCTCGCGCACCGCATAGCCGGCCTGGATCGACAGGATGCTCAGCGGCGTGCGCAGCTGGTGCGAGGCATCGGCCAGGAACTGCGACTGCTCGGCGACCATGCGCCGGTGGCCTGCGATGTGGTGGTTGACCGCATCGACCAGCGGCGCGACTTCGTGGGGCACGCCGCTGGCGTCGAGCGGCGTGAGGTCGTCGCGCGGGCGCTCGCGCAGCGAGCGGCGCAGGCGCTCCAGCGGGCGCAGCGTCCAGGCCACGCCCAGCCACACCAGCAGCGCCATCACCACCACCATGCGCGTGTCGCGCAGGAACTCCTGGCGCAGCGTCTCGGCCTGCGCCTCGGTGCGCGGGCCGGTGCCCTCGGCCGCCTGGATGAGCACGCTGTAGGCCTCGCCGGGATGAACGTTGTCGTACACCGTCTGGCGCAGCGCGGCCACGCGCACCGGATGCTGCAGGTACACCGCGTCGTAGAACACTGGGGTGCCGTCCGGCGGGCGGTGCGCGGGGCGCGGCAGGCCGGGCTCGCCCATGAGGGTGTTTTCGGGCGAATTCACGTCCAGCGTCCCGCCCTTGGGAATGCGCTGCACGCCGACGTGCAGGTACTTGTAGCGCAGCCGCGTGGACTCGAACATCGCCTGGATCGAGAAGGGCTCCTGCACGCGCACGCTGCCGTCGCTGGCCACGACGATGCCGTTGGCCAGCGCCTGCACCGGTTCCAGCAGGCTCTGGTCGTAGGCGACCACGAGCGAGTCGGTCAGCGCGCGGTAGTCGCTCCAGCTGTCCAGCGCCAGCAGCACCACCAGACCCGGCAGCAGAAGAGCCAGCAGGCGCGCGCGGATGCCGAAGCGCTGCGGCCGTTGCTGCTGCTCAGTCGTGGGCGCCGGGGAATTCGCTGCGGACCGGGGCTGAGGTTCCATCGGCAATGCTCTCCAGCATGTAGCCCAGGCCGCGCACGGTGACGATTCGCACGTCACTGTCGGCCAGCTTGCGCCGCAGCCGGTGCAGCACCACCTCGATGGCGTCGGGGCCGGCGGTGCTGTCGTTGGTGAACACCTTGGCGAAGAGCTGTGACTTGCCCACCGGCGAGCCGCTGCGCAACAGCAAGGCGGTGAGCGCGGCCTGCTCGCGCGGCGTGAGCGACAGCAGCGTGCCGCGCAGCGTGAAGGCGCGGCTCTGGCTGTCGTAGGAGAGCGAGGCGCACTGCAGGCGCGGGTGCTGCTTGCCGCGGCTGCGCCGCACCAGCGCCGACAGCCGCGCCTCGAGTTCTTCCAGCTCGAAGGGCTTGGTGAGGAAATCGTCGGCACCCAGGTTCAGGCCGCGCACCCGGTCCTGCAGCGCGCCCTGCGCGGTGAGGATCAGCACCGGCGTGCGGTCGTCGGCGTCGCGCATGTCGGCCAGCACGCTGAGGCCGTGTCTGTCGGGCAGGCGCAGGTCGAGCACCACCGCGTCGTATTCGGTGCCGGCCATGAAGGCCTCCGCCGTGCGCGCGTCTGGCGCGTGGTCGGGCACGAAGCCGCTTTGCGTGAGCGCGCGGATCAGCCAGGAGGCCATGTCCAGTTCGTCTTCCACCAGGAGGATGCGCATGGGGCCTGCCGAGTCTCTTTGTCGTCGTTGCCGTCGTTACTGCTTGGTGGCGAGGTCGGGGTCTTCCGAGGCGCGGGCGCTGGCGCGCACCGAACGCGCGCTCAGGTCGGGCGCCAGGGCCTCGCGGCCATCGAAGACGAAGCAGTCGCCCTTGTAGTGCGCGCCCCCGACCTCCTCGAAGTACTTGAGGATGCCGCCTTCGAGCTGCAGCACGTTCTCGATGCCTTCCTCGTGCATCAGGATGGCAGCCTTCTCGCAGCGGATGCCGCCGGTGCAGAAACTCACCACCGTCTTGCCTCTGAATTCCTCGCGATGCGCGCGCAGGGCGGGCGGGAATTCAGTGAACTTGCCGATGCGCCAGTCGATGGCGCCCTCGAAGCTGCCGTAGTCGACCTCGAAGGCGTTGCGGGTGTCGAGCAGGGCGATTTCGCGGCCCTGGTCGTCATGGCCCTGGTCGAGCCAGCGCTTGAGCGTGGGCGCGTCCACGCCGGGGGCGCGGCCCGCCTCGGGGCGGATGGCGGGATGGTCCATGCGGATGATCTCGCGCTTGAGCTTCACCAGCATGCGCCTGAAGGGCTGTGCGGCCGACCAGCTTTCCTTGACCTCGAGGTCGGCAAAACGGCTGTCGGCGCGCAGGAAGGACAGAAAATCCCGTATGCCCCCGGCCGTTCCGGCCAGGAACATGTTGATACCTTCGGGCGCCAGCAGGATGGTGCCCATGAGTCCCAGGGCCTGGGTGCGGGCACGCAGGTCTTCGCGCAGCGCGGGGCTGTCGTCGATGGCCACGAACTTGTAGGCCGCGATATTCAAAATCTCTTGCACGGGGCGGGATTTTAGGTGCCGGCGGTGGAGGCTTTCCTGACTCGGGGCCTCTGCCCGGCAGCCAGGCGGCTGGCGGGGCGATTTCAGGGATTGCCAACCCACATCGTGGAGACGCCGCTTTCTACAATGGAAGCATGTTTGTTCACCTGCGCCTGCACACCGAGTTTTCCGTCGTCGATGGCACCAACCGAATCGACGATGTCGTCAAGGCCGCCGCCGCCGACAGGCAGCCCGCGCTGGCCATCACCGACCTGAACAACCTGTTCGGGGCCGTCAAGTTCTACAAGCAGGGCCGGGGCAAGGGCGTCAAGCCCATCATCGGCGCCGAAGCTTTCGTGGATGGGCTGGGCAAGGAGCCCGGCGCCCTCACCCGCATCGTGCTGCTGGTGCAGAACATGGAGGGCTATCTCAACCTGTCGGAGCTGCTCGCGCGGGCGTGGACGCAGAACGTGGGCCGGGGCCAGTCGCAGGCGGCCTGCAAGCTCGAATGGCTGCAGGAGCTTTCGGGCGGGCTGATCGCGCTCTCGGGTGCGCAGGCCGGGCCGCTGGGCCAGCCGCTGCTGCAGGGGCAGGGCGAGCGCGCGGCCGAGCTGGCGCTTCAGCTGGCGGGCATCTTCCCGCACCGCTTCTACATCGAGCTGCAGCGCGCGGGCCGGCCTGACGACGAGCCGCATGTGATTGCAGCCGTGCAGCTGGCGGCCCGGCTGCATCTGCCGGTGGTCGCCACGCACCCCGTGCAGTTCGCCGCCCGCGAGGACTACGAAGCGCACGAGGCGCGCGTGTGCATCTCCGAAGGCGAAATCCTCGGCAACCCGCGCAGGGTGCGCCGCTTCACCGAGGAGCAGTATTTCAAGTCGAGCGCCGAGATGCAGGCGCTCTTCGCCGACGTGCCCAGCGCGCTTGCCAACACGGTCGAGGTCGCCAAGCGCTGCAACCTGACGCTGGTGCTGGGCAAGCCGCAGCTGCCCGACTTCCCGACGCCTTTCGTCTCCGAAGGCGTGCGCATGCCCATCGACGACTTCTTCCGGCAGGAATCGTTCGCGGGCCTCGAACTGCGCCTGAAGCATCTCTACCCCGACGAGGCCAGGCGCGACGCCGAGCGCCCGCGCTACGTGGAGCGGCTGGATTTCGAGATCAACACCATCCTGAAGATGGGGTTCCCGGGCTACTTCCTGATCGTTGGCGACTTCATCCAGTGGGCCAAGAACAACGGCTGTCCGGTGGGCCCGGGCCGGGGCTCGGGCGCGGGTTCGCTCGTGGCCTACGCGCTGAAGATCACCGACCTCGACCCGCTCGAATACAAGCTGCTGTTCGAACGCTTCCTGAACCCCGAGCGCGTCTCGATGCCCGACTTCGACATCGACTTCTGCCAGGGCAACCGCGACCGCGTGATCGACTACGTGAAGGACAAGTACGGCCGCAACGCAGTGAGCCAGATCGCCACCTTCGGCACCATGGCCGCGCGCGCGGCCATCCGCGACGTGGGCCGCGTGCTGGACATGAGCTACATGTTCTGCGACGGCATCAGCAAGCTGATTCCGAACAAGCCCGGCATGTCGGTCACGCTGCAGTACCCGCCCGAGAAGAAGATCGAGGGCGACAAGAACAACTACGCCATCGAGATGGAGCCGCAGCTCGCGGAGCGCATCGAGAAGGAAGAAGAAGTGAAGATGCTGGTCGAGCTTGCGCAGAAGCTCGAAGGCATGACCCGCAACATCGGCATGCACGCCGGCGGCGTGCTCATCGCGCCGGGCAAGCTCACCGACTTCTGCCCGCTCTACCAGCAGCCCGGCAGCGAATCGGCCGTGAGCCAGTACGACAAGG
Source organism: Variovorax sp. CAN15 (assembly GCF_030462475.1). Lineage (GTDB taxonomy): Bacteria > Pseudomonadota > Gammaproteobacteria > Burkholderiales > Burkholderiaceae_C > Variovorax. Next base: position 1,777 of record NZ_JASMRZ010000058.1, on the reverse strand, counting down.
ACGACGTGGAGGCCATCGGCCTCGTGAAGTTCGACTTTCTGGGCCTGGCGACGCTCACGATCCTGGAGATCGCGCGCGAGTTCATCATGAAGCGCCACAAGGGCCAGGAGAACTTCGCGTTCGAGAACATCCCGCTGAACGACGCGGCCACCTACAAGCTCTTCTCCGACGGCAAGACCGAAGCCGTGTTCCAGTTCGAATCCCGCGGCATGCAGGGCATGCTGAAGGACGCGCGCCCGACGCGCCTGGAAGACCTGATCGCGCTGAACGCGCTGTACCGCCCGGGTCCGATGGACCTGATTCCCAGCTTCGTGGCGCGCAAGCACGGCCGCGAGGACGTGGAGTACCCGCACCCGGCCGTGGCCGAGATGCTCTCCGAGACCTACGGGATCATGGTCTACCAGGAGCAGGTGATGCAGACCGCGCAGATCCTGGGCGGCTACTCGCTCGGCGGCGCCGACTTGCTGCGCCGTGCGATGGGCAAGAAGAAGCTCGAGGAAATGGCCGAGCACCGCGAGAAGTTCCGCGCCGGTGCGCTCGCTACCCACGGCATCGTGCAGGACAAGGCCGACGAGATCTTCGACCTGATGGAGAAGTTCGCGGGCTACGGCTTCAACAAGTCGCACGCCGCCGCCTACTCGCTGCTGGCGTACCACACGGGCTGGCTCAAGGTTCATTACACGGCCGAGTTCTTCTGCGCCAACATGACCGTTGAAATGGACGACACGGACAAGCTCAAGCTGCTGTTCGAGGACGCCCAGAAGAACTTCGGCATCACCTTCGAGCCGCCGGACGTGAACCGCGGCAACTACCGCTTCGAGCCGGTCACCAACAAGGTGATCCGCTACGGGCTGGGCGCCGTGAAAGGCACAGGCCAGCTCGCGGTCGAGGCCGTGGTGCGCGCGCGCGAGGAGGGCGGGCCCTTCAAGAGCCTGTACGACTTCTGCGTGCGCATCGACCGCCAGCGCATCAACAAGCGCACCGTGGAAGCGCTCATCAAGGCCGGCGCCTTCGACGCCATCCAGCAGAACCGGGCGTCGCTGGCCGCCTCTCTCGACCGCGCCTTCGAGTTCGCCAACGCCACGGCGGCCAATGCGTCGCAGGTCGACATCTTCGGCGACTGCGAGCACGGCTCCGCCACCGCCGAGCCCGACCTCGTCGACGCCACGCCCTGGGGCGTGAAGGAGCGCCTGACGCTCGAAAAAACCGCCATCGGCTTCTATCTCTCGGGCCATCTGTTCGACGAGGTCTCGCACGAGGTGCGGCGCTTCTGCAAGCGCGAGATCACCGACCTGCTCGACAGCCGCGACCAGCAGGTCATTGCCGGCATCGTGAGCGACTTCCGCGTCATCAACGGCCAGCGCGGCCGGCTGGCGATCTTCAAGCTGGACGACAAGTCGGACTCCATCGAGGCCACGGCCGACGAGGCGACCATCAACGCCAACCGCAATACGCTCAAGGACGACGAGCTGGTCATCGTCAGCGGCCGGCTGCAGCCCGCGCGCGGCGGCTTCGAGGCGCGCTTCCAGGTGCAGCAGGTGTGGGACCTTGCCTCGGCGCGCTGCCGCTTCGGCAAGTTCCTGCGCGTGGCGGTCAACGGCAAGGCACCCGACATCGCGCGCGTGGAGCTGATCGACGTGAACACGGTGCGCATGGTGAACGCCTACGCCAAGCTGAACCTGCGCGAAGAGCCGATGCTGCTGATGGAGTTCCACGGCTCGCCCGCCGGCGTGAAGGAACAGGCCGAGACGGTGCAGAACAGGCCGAGACGGTGCAG
>NZ_JASMRZ010000057.1 GCF_030462475.1 Variovorax sp. CAN15 | reverse complement strand
GAGCGATGGCCGCCACCGAGGCATCTGGCTTGGCGCATTCGGCCAGCACCTGGCTCTTCAGGGCTGCGTTATGGCGCCGGCGAGAGAGTTTCTTGGAGTCTTGAATGGTGTCCACCTGTGAGTCTGGTGGACACCATGCTGGTCGCGCTACCCGGCGGATTCAAGATGGGTTGGCCGGACGCTTACGTGGCTCCGGTGCGACGCCTCCGAAGATGGAGCCGATGAACAGCAAGGCAACACCGATGGCAGACACGTGGATGCCGCGGCAGGTGCGAATTGGCTGGGATCCGGTTCGAAAAATGCAGATACCGGCAGATCTGGGCCTGACTATCCGCTGGCTCGTAACAACGCACGATCCTGACTTTCCGGCCGCCAGGCGAAGCGCGTGAACCTGCGTTCTCTATCCAGTTCACTCAGGCAAATATCCTGGGCTGTCACATCAATGACGACGCTGAACTGGGGTGGGTTGGAATAGGGAACATACATCAGATCGCCGGCTTTGATTCCTTCTTGATCCGGGTAGGCAGCAGCCGGGGCTGTGGCGACTTCCCAGCCGATCTTGAAGTGATAGTTGAGCCAGTTCTCGCCGTTAGCACCTTCGTCAGCGGTTGGCGTATTGGTCATTCGCACGCTAGAGGAAAGTTGCATTGCATCTTCTTCGTCGACGGCAATGGCTGGCAATAGTTCGTAAAGGTAGGCGTAGGCCGCAACCAAGTGGTCTTTTTTTGCCTTCTGCGCCATGGGCTCAATGCGTTTCAAAAGGCTGTGGCCAATGTCCCAGGCTAGCCATGCCAGCAGTGCTCGCACTTGTCCGAGCTCTTCAAACTCCTGGACCTCGCTGTCGTCGGCGCGAACATCGCAAGCGATGCCTTGGGAACGCCCGAAAAGGATGACCATCGACTGTGACAGGAGATCCTGGCGGGTTTCCGAGTCGATGAATCCGCCCATCTGCCGCCATTGGGGGAGGTGCCGAAGACGCCGGAATTCCCTCACCAACGAGAGCACCGCGACGAGTTGCACCGCGCAGGTACGAGTCTTGGCCGCTCGAAGGTCAGGACGGGTCTCGTTTTGCGCCGCTTTGAGCTGCTTGATCATGCGACTGACGACTTGCTTTAGTCGCTTTCTCACTGCATCGACCGCTTGCAGGGGCAAGGGAGCAACAGGTTCTTGGCTGGCCTCCTCGTGTTCTGTGCCGACAAGCTCTTCTTCCGAGAGCGGCTGTGACTCGGTGATCGATGCCGCAGATCTTGGCAGCCCTTGGCCCAATCGGTAGATGAGTGCATCGAGCACCTCAAGAAGGCTTCCTGATTGCAGAAGGCGCTTTCTTCTGCTATTTCTTGTGCCGACGGTTTCACCGATGTGAACAGCGAGCGATGCTGGCCGCACTGGAGCCGTCGTGGCTTGTTCGCTTGAGCCTGGCCGCCCGATGCTGGAGGGAGGCAATACCACCTGTTCAGGATCGTCAAAAATGGCCTTCTCTATCTGCTGGATAAGAGATGCAATGTTGGCGCCGCTAAAGTCCAAGCCGGCCAGCGCGTCCCGAAGCGCTGTTCTGTACGAGCGCGCTACACCACGGCTCAGAGCATCATCATGGTGCACGATGATGCGCAGGAGCCTGCCGCCGCGGCCGCTGAGCTCTAGCCATCGCACTGCAGGCGCCTTCTCGCCCAGTTCTGCGATTGCCTCCCTATCCTCGGAACGCTCAAGGGCCGCAGGGGTTGTGTGGGAACCATCCTCCATGTGCACTACGAACTCAGCGAATTCTTCAGACTCGGACCTTGGGATCATGACTTTTGAAGTCCCCGCGGCGAGAGCAACGATCCGCACTGGAGCGCTCGGAGTTTCGTCGTCGTTCTCGCTTTCTTGGTGCGTGATTGGTATTGCGCGCAACTCCGAGTCATCCATCGCAGGAGCTGAAAAACCCAGTGCAAGATCCCTGGCGAAGCGCGAACTGGCAAGCTCGATGTTGGGCCGAACGAGCATGGCCTCGAAGTTTGCGCGCTCGCCTCCAAGCCAGGCCGGTCGGCTTGGGTTCGCACTGCCTGCGACGAGCATATGGGAGTCGCCGAAGTCGAGCAGGAGTGCCTTGGCGTGAAGATAGTGTGCAGCCTGCTCCGACCAGAGCTCTCGCGCGTCGACGAACTGCGAACGAAGTCCCTTGGGGCGACCGCCGAGCGCTACGGTCTTGGGATCGATGATCACTTTGATCGCGGCTCCAGGCCAGCGGGCCTCCAACGACTTCAAAAGTGCATGCTGAGTGTCGAAGAATGCGCCAGTGACCACCACGCGTTCGGGCATCGCCGGCATCGCTCGGTCGAGCTGTTCGAGCAATGAAGGCCCGCTGTTGGATTGCCCAAGCAAGCGGATATCGGAAAGCTTCGATTCAACGCCAGTTGCTTGCGGAACAAGTTCGCCGATCCTGTGTGCGGCCTCCAGCACGGACGGCGCCAGTTTGTCCTCCTGGGTCCGAAGCCACTCGCGGATCAGGCTCCAGACGTGGCTAAGCACTAGCTTGTGCGCCGGATCGGCATCTGGCCCCACGTCGATGTACGTCGTGACCTCCCGATTGAAGCCGAAGCCTGAAAGCGTGAGGTTGTGGCTGCCAATGAACAGGGCACAGCGCTTCTTGCTGGCGAGCAGGCAGATCTTTGGGTGGAAAGCACCAGGCGCGGCCATGGGGATGAGCGCATACGCCGAACCGGCCAGACGCGGCCTCAAAGATGGCGTGGCCCATGAACGAGCGCACTGGACGCTGTCCATGAGCACTACGTTGTGCCTCGACTCGGCCGCCTGAAGACGCCGAAGTACTACTTCCTCGTAGAACGGGAGCGTTGCATTGAAGGTCGTTGTCAGAGAAGCGTCAAATTTCGCACCTTTGAGAGCTGGCAGTAGGGAGATGCCGTCGTTGGTTTCACTCATGGGCAGCCTCGAAGAGCTGGATGCCAAGTGTGGTGGCCCGTAGGTCTCCACTGCTGTCGGTCTCGCGAGCTAGGGCGCCGACATCCCGCAAGATCCGGATCGCCTGGCGGATACGGGGATTGGTCTTCGCGGGCACGGGAATGTCGCCGCGCGCCTCGATTCCCCGCTCAGTTGGATGAACGCGAAAGGTGGCAGTCGAACTTTGTCGCAGCTTGCGTAGTGCGACATGCAAATGAGTTTTCAGGATCCAAGCAATAAGGTCTGCGACGACGGCTGACAACGTCATGCCGTTCCACTTTACGCAGCGCTCGCGAAACGATCCCAAGTTGATCGGGGAATCTTGAAGCTGCGCCTGGTCCATGGTCAGAGAGCCATAGGCTGGGGCTTCTTGGTTCTCCCGCATGCGAAGAAGTGCCAACATGTTCACCACAGACGCCAGAAATGCAGGCTCCTGATCCAGTTGCAAGCGCTCCCTGGAAATGCGAGCAGCAGCCCAGGACAACTCATGCTCATTCGCCATGAAGTCGCCAAGTGCAGGGGCGCCAGACTCCAGGGAACTGCACAGCGCACCGAAGGTTTTTGCCTTCAACTTGCCCAGTGCTTTGAGAAGCTCTGGGCGCTTCGCCAGCGACTGGCTGAACTCCTCTATGGAGCTTGGCGGCACTGGCTCCGTTACCAACGCGGTGAGCGAGATGGAAAATGCCTTCTGCATCGCAACGGATACCAGGTCATTGCGGACGTAGTAGGCCCAGGCCAAGCGGGTGTGGGCCAAGGATGCTGGAGGACGCCATGCTGTCCCGTCCACGAGGGACTCTGTGTAGGTGGCGGCGCGGAAGGTCGCTTCGTCAAGTGCGGAGAGTCCGGCGGCTTGCAATGCGCCGGCCAGATGCAGCAAGAGCGCCAGGCTCTTGCGTCGTTGGGCGCCTTGTGCCTCGAACTCAGACTTCCGGTCGAAGAAAATGTCGAGCAAAGCCGCTTGTTCGCCCTGCCGCTGAGGCAGGCAACAAGGGCAGAAATCTTGGAGCGCATCCAGCGTCTTTGCCGAGACGATATCCGCGTCCACAGCTTGCCAGAACGAGCGGCCGTCAACGCCCATGTTGAACGCCTGTGCGATCGGCTCGCCGCGCTCGCGCGTGTAGCTCAACCACGGCTTCTCGACCGTGGCCAAGATGCCGAGTTGCGTCAGTGTTCCCGCGTAGTACTGACCGAGGCCGCCTAGCTTGTTGGCAAAGTAGCGTTCGGTCGATTGCTCTCGGGTCGTGTAGGTCGATAGCCGGATCGACTTGCCTTCTCCGACCAGCCTGACAGCATCGTTGAGCGTTTCTCGCCCAACCATCGCGGGTCCGTGGCGTGCCGCGTCGTCACCCATGACTTGCGCATGGCGCTCGGCAATCATCGTGAAAAGACAGTCGGCCCTTCTGTAAGCCTCAAGGAAGGCGTTGAAGTCCTGGCGGCGAATGTCTCGCTCCTCATACGAGCGGATCAACCATGGATAAAAGCTGTAGTACCGTGCCCTGTCTGTGACATTTGTAATGCCGGGAAGCAACTGAGAATAGATCTGGATGCATGGTCCTTGAGTACCAATATGGTCCAGACCTCCAATGGTGTGGGGAGGCGTTACCCAGCTGGTTTTTATCGACATGGTTTTTAATTCAGCTCAATACTGGTGATCTAGTCCGTTCGCCTTTGCGCTGACACGGTGCTATTTACGCGGCGCGCGGCCAGTCATCCGGCACGAGCTTCAATCCGTCGCGCCAGCGCTCGCGCAGCGCCTCTTGAAACCGGGCGTCGTCACTGAAGTCTGGGTGATCGGTAATGAGCACCTGGAACTTGCCTTGCAAGGTCTCGACGACATCGAAGATCAGGCCGAAGAGCCTTTTGACGGCCCGGCGGTCCGTGTCAATCTTCTCCTGTGTCACGCCATTGTCGGGTACGGTGTCGGGGGAGAAATGCGCCTGCGATAGTTGGTCCAGAAGCAGGAAGGAGGGTACCGGGCGGCCACGGCTCGCGAACCATGTGTGCAAGGCGAGGTGTGCGACGATGTGGTAGCCAACGTGGTTTTCCCCGCTGCCGATCTCGCGCATGGGCACCGGCCGCTCCGGCGTGTCGGCCACGACGGTCAAGTTGCGCGAATCGAGGCGCAGTGGCGAATCAGAGTATTCCAAGTCGATCTGCTTGGCATAGTTGGAGAGGTATCGGTTGACATTGGACAGACAAGAGTCCAACTTCGCCTGAATCGTGTCCGTACTAACGGCCTCGTCGAGCTGGACCTCTTGCATCCGCAGCGCTTTCAGCCGTGCCTGTTGCTCGCTGATGTCCGGCATCTGAGGGATGTTCTCCATGTACAAGCTGATGCGTCCTAAAACCATGGCGCGCCGTGCTTCGGTGTCGGCGGCCAACTGCAGGCGCTGGCTGCCGCGCTTGACGGCCGTGAGCAGCGTTCGGTTGTCGTCGAGGCGGCGGCGTACGTCGGCGAGCTGGGTCTCCACTTCTTGTATCGCGGTYGCGATGCGCGGGGTCGCGGCATCCATCGCGCCGCTGCGCTCACCGATGTAGTCCTGCGCGGCGCGCAGATCACCGATCGACGGCACCTGTGAGGCTTCGGGCAGGTCCTGCAGGCACAGCGGGCAAGCATGCCCCGGCGCATCATGCTCAAAAACCGTCACCGCCTGGAGCCGGGCCGTATGTTCGCGAGCCTCTGCGGCATAGCCCCTGGAACTGCCTTCGAAGCTGCGGGCGCGCTCGAGCGTCGACTGGAGCGTGCGCTGCTGTCGTACAAGTTCGCTACGCACGTCGGAGAGGCGACGGAACTCGACATCGTCGCCAGCTTCCGATGTGGCAGATGGCACGGGGGTGTTTTGTACTACGCGCAGAGCCTCGATCTTCTCTTGCCAGGAGGCGTTGTCGTCAAGCGTGCTCAGGCCGATTGCCTTCGCCTCGGCTAGCAATGTGTCGGCGCGACTTAGACCCTCCCCGCGAATGGCTGCTGCCTCCGCGAGCTTGCGCTCGATCTGCCGGATCTCAGCGCGCACGCGCTTGAGTTCCTGCTGCTGAGCGACGTATTCGTCGGTGACGGCACCAAGGAAGTAGGGGAGGGTGTCCTTGATCGACTGCGCCACGAAGCGATCATTTGATCCGTGAAACAGGTACTTGCGCTGCGCGATCTCGGACTGCGATTGGAAACAGAAGGTGAGCGCGTGACTGATCGTGGCGGCCAACGGATCCCGAGTCTGGCCTGGAGGGGGCTCGTGCAAATAATCGGAGATGCCAGCCCAAGACGCCAGCAACGCGCGCAGACCGTCGCGATTGGTGGTCGCACGTAGCATATCGGCGGTGGGGATCGGTACCTCACCGTCGGCTTGCACATATATCACTTCGTTGGACTTCCCGTCGCCTTTTGGCAACTGGCGCGCCACGAATGCTTGACCGCGACCGGTCTCAAGAAGCAGGCCGAACCACGCGACATTGCGTCGCACCTTGCCTTCCGGTACGTCGATTTCCTTAGCGCCCAAGGCGTAGTCGATGATGCCCAGAAGAGACGACTTACCGGTGCGTGGATCGCCCGAGATGATGTTGACTCTGCCCGGCTTGAAGGGCACCACTCGGTGCCGGCCATCGTGACTGTAGACTACGACGGCGCGAATCTGGATCATGCTTGTACTCCCAACAGCGCCAGTACGGTTTGCGGCGCGCCCGCTTTGCACAGCCAGCGGCCGACAAACGTCGCCTGCCGCATGCAGTCCCTTACCTCGGCGCTTGAATCACGCAAGTAGGCATTGATTTTCTTCAGAGATGCCGCGTTGGCCTTGAGTCGGTAGCCATCGAGCGACAGCAGTTCATGCTGTGTCCCGAACAGCAGTGCCTCGCGCACCGCCGCGCGCAAGACGACCACGCCCTTGGCGACAGCTGAACGTTCCAGTGGGTGGTCATTTACCCATGTGGGCAGCGAGGTGGCGATCGAGCGAGGCAATTGTTCACGCGTCTGCCCACGCAACACTAAGCTTGTACCGACGAACGCCAGTGCGAACGGCAGGCTGCCCGTGTCACTGCCGAGCGCAATGGCCTCGGTGTGATAGCCCCGCGCGAGGTGCCATACGGCGATCGCGCAGAAGGCCGGATTGAGCAAGTTGCGCTGCTCGATGGTGCGGTCTTGCCAGACACTCATGCCACGCAACCCTTACCGGACTCACTTAAGACCGCCTGCAGCCGCGCCTGGAATTCGGGATGCCAGCCGAGGCGCAGATCCTCTGCCAGCATGTGCAGCGAACCTCGACAGACCCAGGGCACATTGACGCCCGATCGGATCGGCACATGTGCGTCCTCGGCCCACTTTAGGATGGCCCGGCCGGCCCGGGCCATGGCGTCCTCAGAGGCGCTGGCGCCGAGTTCGTCGCAGGCCTGAGCGAACTGCAGTTCCCACTCCGTATGTAGGCGCTGGTCGTACTTCTGCAGGTCGGCATCGAACAGCAGGTCGTCGCGAGTCCAGGCCGAGCGCTGACGGAAAGCCTGCAAGTAGCTAGTGATCGCGTTGCGAATGCGTAGTTGGCTGCCTCCGACTAGCTCCACCTGCTTGTAGAAAGGGCGGCTGGCGAACTCTGGCAACTGCTCCAGTGCCACCATCAACGCGTCAAGCTCGCTGTCGATCGGCAGAGAATTGGGCTTTAGCGACTCCTGGATCTCCGTGATCTGGGCATCGATCTCCGCGCGTGGGATGCCACCGGCGGGTTGGACCAGTTCGTCGAGCACACGCCTGAACCACCAACCTTCGAGCATTTGGACTGACAAGTCCTGGTGGTGCAGGGAGACATGGTAGAGCTCAGACTGCAATTGCGCTTCGATAGCGGCTACGTCGGGCTGGGACGGCAAGACGTAGACACGGCCCAATAGGGCCTCGCGCTCAGCTTCCTCTAATCCTAGGTACGCTTCGAACGCTTCCTTGAGCTCGGTATTGCTCGATGTGATTGCAGCCTGCTTGAGCAGCTTGGCCGCCTCGGCCACGTCGCGTCCAGCCCCTTCCACACCTAATGCGGCGCAGGCGCTGCCCGCGGGGGCGTCTGCAGTGGTGATCAAGAATCGGGCTGTCTCGAGCGGAATCTCTCCGCTGGCCAATCCGACAAGCCAGATTCGCAGGGTCTTCCACACCTCTGAGCTCAAGTCAGTCAAGTTGGCTACTGCGTTAAGAGAGTGCTTGGTCTGCAGCACGGCGTCGGCCTTGCCGCTGACCTCGAAGCTCACATCGTCCAGCGTCTCAATGCTGACCGTGAAGTCGCCGACGCGACTGCGTCGGATGGACCAAAGCAGCGCGATCCGGACCTGGTAGAGATAGCCCGCCATCGAACCGGCGGCGCCGAAAGTGGAAAGGGCTGGACTCATGGAGATGAACCTCCTGGGAGCACTATGCAATCGAAGGGGTTCGGGCTCCGAACAGTTGCACGAATGCCTGCAGTATCTCGGTCTTGCCCGAAGCGTTCGCACCGACGAATGCGATGAGACCCGCGCTTAGCGGGATGCCTGCCGGAGGGAAGGCCAAAACACCGGAGCCCAGTGATCGTGACACTTTCGATATGCATGGCCGATGTCCCTCGTAGTCGGTATTCTCATTGCTTTGGTCCTGCAACTCGGCGGCAGCGTTGCATTCGTCTAGCCTGCTGGGCGAATCCCTTCTCGTAGCCACGTACACCTACTCCTGCAGTACATCAGTTCGTCAATGGAGAGCCCGTCTCTGTATCCACTGGATCTTGGGCCACTAAGCTCACAGACCACAGTCCCTCGGCCTCCTGCTGCAGAATCAAAAGATCATAGGTCCGGACCATGTCGAGCAGTCCTGAGTGGCCATAGAGCTTCGGTGAGAAGGCTGGATCGGTGCGCTTCAGATATTGCCCGAGGGCCCCGAGACCGACTTTGCCTTCGGAGGTATCGCTGGCGAGCAGGCTGACTGCATCGACGAGGAAACGCGGCCTACGTTTGGCTGCCGGCTTCGTCGCTTCCGGCTTTACCATCGCTGCCTTCACGATTGCTTTCTCGGGCGTGTCCGGTAGTAGTTCAGACGCTTCTGGTCTCACCCACTCGAAGAATTGGTCGCTGGCATTGCGCAATGCGTCTGGTGTCTTGGCTTCGCCGACGATACACACCGTCGCGCCGCGCTCGCGAAGCTTTCGGCACAGGTATGCAAAGTCGGAATCACTGGTAACCAGGCAAAAGGTCTCGGCCCGATGATCAAACATGGCCTCCATTGCATCGAGAGCCAGCGCGATGTCTGCGGTGTTCTTGCCGGCCGCGTACTGATACTGCAGGCAGGGGGTGAATGCCAACCGAACCAGAGCATCCTGCCATTTGTGCGCAAGAGTGCCGTGATTCCCGTAGCCGCGACGCAAGACAACACGACCGAACTGAGCGATCACGCGCAATGCATACTCAAGAATCTCTGGGGTGACGTTGTCGCAGTCAACTAGGACGGCGACGCGCATCTCACCATTCGCGGATGAGGGATTCATTTACGCGCTGTTTCAGCACGAGACGGTAAAGATACTTCGGGACCGCTTTGAGTTCGCATGCTCTTCGCCTTATGGCCTCGTCTGCAGAAGCACAAGGCGCCGTGAGTCAATCAGCGGTATCTGGCAAGGATCGTCTGCAGGCGATCCTTGGCTGCGGGCTTCAGCCGTTCGGATCCCGCTAGCTCACCGGCTTTGGCGAGGATGCTGTTCTTCGCTTCGGTTTGAGATGTCTTGTAGAACTGAAGAAGTTGCTGGGCGTTGTCGGAGACAGGCGTGGGGACAGCTTTCGATGCTGCACGATAGACCATGCGCTCCGGACCTGGCAGAACGCCGGAAAGCTTCGGCTGAAGCACAGTCAGCATCGCAAGCTGGATGCCGATGGTCTCGACATACTCGTCCTGATACCACCTGCCCTGGCTCTTCTCGAAGGCCATTTCGTAGCGCTGCAAGATCGGCGGCAGCCCGTTGAGAATCTCGTTCGTGACCTTTTCGCTGCCGACACCCGCTTGCGCAAGGCCATAGAAAATCATTGCCGCGTTGTCCGCATTCAGAACCGTATCAACGCTCCTGCCACCTTCATCGCGCAGCCACAGCGGCTCGTCAGGGTAGGCAATCTGTCGCTTCTCCATCGCACGAAGCGCGAGCACGTACTGATTCAAAAGGCTGGAACTCTGGACGGCAGGGTACGGAAGTGCTGGAAGCGTTGCTCTACCGCAGGCGGACACCATCACGATTGCACAAAGAGCGAGTACGAATCGAATTCGGAGCAGCAGTTTCATGTGGCCGAATGTAATCTTTGGTTACGCAAACGGTATCCCATATTCAAGCGATGGATAAGCCAGCGCAGCGGCCAGCCTGCTTTCTGGCCTTCGGCGGCAACATCAGCAACCCGGGGAGCATCGGCAAGTTCCCGAGCCCGTCGTCAAGTCACCTGTCAGGGGCGGAGGGAGCTCAGCAGGGGCAGTAGCTCGAGGCACAATGCTGCCTCCCGTCAGAGGACAGCCGCGAGATGAGACCCGCCGCAGTGGAATTTGGCGAGGTGCTTCGCATCTTGAATTTCCGTTCTTGGCGCAAGCCTGATTCGGGGACTTCCCGCAAGGAGCAAAGTCGCGTTCGGTCGCGGCGTGTTGAGGCTGGATCGAGGCGTTCCTTTCATGCGCGAGGACTTGCGGTTCGTGCGTGGCTCCTGCACCATCCGCAGCACATAAGCAGGAGGGAATCGATGCCAGACGACAAGAATTCTGTCTCGCCCGAGGCAGCTGGAAAGCCCAAGGCAAAGCCTGAGGAAAAACCATCGGCGCCGCTGCCGGCTTCTCCGGGAGCTGAAAGACAAAGGTTCAAGCTCGAGCGATGGAACACCATTGCGCGCTGGAGCGCCGCATTTGTGATGCTCCTCGTCCTGATCTATGTCATTGTCGGACCCGAGCGCGCATACGTTCCCCACGCGCGCGTTCTGATCTACCTTATCGCCGGCGTGACGTTGGCGCTGATGACGGGAGCGGAGCTCGCCAACAAGTTCGAGCTCAAAGGCCCTGGGTTTGCGGTCACGCTCGTGGGGGCCGCTGCGGTCGCTCTCGGAACGGTGGCCGCGCTCGTGCATCTGACCAAGCCCGAAACAGAAGTGGTTGTCATCGACATCCTCGACGGCAACTTGGAGCCGGCGATGTTCGCCGACGAGATGGTGACCCTGCGGCCCGAGGCGGGCCAGAGCGAAATCACTTCGGTGGCGAAGAATGGCAAGCTCTATGTGGTGTACCCGAGCGACGTGGGCGTCGTGTTCATGATGCTTCGGTACGACGGCAGCAGTCCTTACACGGCCAAGATTCTCAGGCCCGCCAGCAACCGACTCACGCTCAAGAAGGGCAAGAACGGGAAGGGCGAAAACGTACTGACCCCGGTTACGTGAAGGGAGACAGCATGTGGATTCGAGGAGCTACCGTGGCGTCGATGCTGGCGCTTTCTTCTGGCCTAGCATTCACGCAGGGCAATGTGGCGGGGGACTTCTGCAAGGTTCGCGCCCTGAAAGATATGGAGTCGAGCTATCCGTCGGGATTCATCAGCCTGGGCCCGTCGCAGATATTCGCGTTCTCGAACAATTGGCGCAACGAGGGGTTGCAAGAGTCGTTCGATCGTGAGGCGAAATTCGCCAGCGGGAGGAAGATCGTGGCCCAGCTGGACTCGACATACGGATCCGGCAAGGAAACCGCACGACTGCTATCCCTGCATCTTTCGTTGAAGACGGCGCAGATCTGGGTCATGACGACGGACATCCGCTCGGGCAGCATGAACGCCATGCCGGTTGACAGTGGCGGGGCCTTCGCTGCCGCCGCCATGTTCTTCGATAAGATCGTGTGCACCGCGACCATTGCCACGACGACGATCAAGGCCAAGGTCGCCAGCGCGGATCTGCCCTCCGGTTATCGCTTGCTTCAGGATGCGCAGACAGATCCCTATGTACTCGCGAGCGTTCGCACCGACCTCGCTGCGAAGTACTATGACCGTCTCAACAACGCGAAGGCACTCGAGCTCGACCAGTTCAAGCAGAGGGCGCCGTTGGATTTCGAAAAGGCGCAGAGATCGAACCAGCTCATCAGGCTCGAGATGAAGCGCAACGTCTCGAGCTTCAAGTTCGACCAGAGTATGGTCGATGCTTGGGGGAACACCGCCGATTCTCTCGGGGCGAGCAATGTCCAGCGCTTGCAGCGGCAGAGAGATCTCGCGGACGCCATACAGCGTGCGCAGATCCGCAGCGGCTCGCTAAACAAGTACCAAGTCCAGCTCCCTTCGAGTGGCGGATCGAAATGACGGGCGGCGAACCGGGTTTGTCGGCGCAGTGCCACCGGGCCGGCCGGACGGAGCCACAGTGCTCTGACATTCGATCAGATGCGAAGGCGTGGCCCCGGCACTGGTGGGCATCATCCCCGAGCGCCTTGGCGCTCCGCACGGACGCGGTGCCCATCCGCGTTTCGCGCTCAAAGTCGCCAGGAGGCTGGAGAGCGCCAGCGTAGACATTGTCGCCGCGGACTTCGGCGTGAGCGGCCGACACCTGCATCGTGTGTTTCGCGAGGCCCTGGGCAGCAGCCCCAAGGCGTTCGCAATGCTCACGCTCCGATCGCACGCTGCGCACCAGGACGTCAGCGTGGGCTGGACGGGCATCGTTGCTGCCGCAGGCTGCCACGACCAAGGTGAGTTCTTTCTCAGCAGCAGCCGAGCGCCAAGTCCATGCTCCCCAAAAAAGGGGATGTATCCAAATCGGGATTTGTCTGAGGATTCTCATCCACCGGATGGAGGAACCTATGCGAAATCTTGTCCCAGTTTGGCGCTTGGTCTTGTCAGTTTGGGTGCTCGGCCTATGGGGGTGTGCCGCATCTTCGAACTTCTCGCGCGCCATGGACGACCCCATCAAAATGGTCGGCAAGGCGAGTTCCATCGCGGGGGATGCAACGAGTACGGTCATCGCGCTCCAGGCCATCGGGGTGAGTTCCGACGTGCTCGTCACCCCAGTTAGTACGCTTGCTTGTGAATATCCCAACACCGGCACCGCTGCGGCAGTGCGAACCTTGTCGGTGTATTCGAACGGTCTCGAGATCGTTCAGGACATAGGATCGGCGCCCGAAGATAAATCGTATGCCGGCTACATTCGTCAATTCAAGAAGAACAACGAAGCCCTGACCTCCAAAGCCAAGACAGATGTGCAGCGCCAGGCTGAGGTCCACGCGCTGTTGGCCAGGCAGCAGGCACGCTGCGTTGCGATGCTCGCCGCAGACCTCAACGCATCCACCACGTTCCACAGTCTGCCAGGAATTACAGGAGGAGCCACTCCTGCCATCGTCGGCACACTCATCTCCTTGGATAAGCTCGCGAAGACTCTGCTTGAACAGGCGGAAAGGTTGCAGCGTGAAGCGGCCGTTCGCAAGACCCTTGACGATCTGACACCGCAGTTCGAAAGCGCGACCCGCGTCCTGGCTGCAGAGCCCAACACCTTCTTTGGGCCACTCGTTGTCTACGACCCGTCAATGGACAATGAGGCAACTCGGATGAACAAGTCGGTCCTTGGTGCGGCTCTCACCATCGACCGATGGATGACCGCCAAGGTCATGGTGCAGCAGTGGCGCGCGTTGGCCCCTTGCAGAGTCACCGTGGAGCTTGGTACTCAATGCCTGGGTGATGCGCAGAGGCTGGCGGTGGCAAACGCATTTGCAGCGAACGCAAGAAAATATCAAGCCTTGTCGCAACTTGATGCGGAAAGACTCTTGAATGGCATTTCCAAGGCAACGGATGCCGCGAAGAGCGCCAGCAGACTTGATGGCGTCGGTGGATTCCTCGATGCCCTGATGGGTCTCGCGGGAGCGCTCTCAGACGTGGACGCTGCCTACGTTGCTACGCAAAAAGCAGATTAAGGGGTGATGCCATGCAGCTTGTTGCATTGATTCCCCAGGGTCTGAAGATCAGCAGTTCGGAGATGTCGGCAGTCAGCAGCGCAATCCAGGTTCAGTTGCAGCGTGACTTTACGGCCTGGGGAATTACCGCGGGCTGTACCTGGTATCCCAGAGTCGAGGACATGCCTGGAGGCGTGTGGCCCGTATTCATTAGGGACAACGCGGCAGGAATTGCCGGCTTTCATGCGCAACCGAACTGCGAGATGCATCCACCGATGCCGCCGTTCGCCGTGGTTGCTTACGCTCCGGAGGGCGCTTGGTCGGTCGGCGCTAGCCACGAAATCCTCGAAATGCTGGTCGACCCCCGAGGTGACGCAATGTCGTGGGGTCCGGATCCAAGAGGTTCCGGCGAGTCAGTCGAGTACCTGATGGAGATATGTGATCCATGTCAGGCGCCGGCGCTCGCTTATCAAGTCGATGACCATCAGTGGCCGCTGGTCTCCGACTTCTGCCTACCCTCCTACTATCGCAGGGGCACCGCCCTGGCGCCTTACACATGCCGGAACAGCATCCCAGCACCCTTGAGCACGGCCCTCGGGGGACTCGTCTCGTACAGGGCGGGTGAGCAGTGGTATCAGTTGGTTGGGGGGCGTATTGTCAAGGTTGATGCCGATCGGCTAATGGGAGACGTGTCGGCGCAGGCCTTGAACTTTCGTGGCAGGATCGACCGCAAGGATGGTGTCTATGCAGGTCCGCCAAGCTCCGGAACGTCCTCAGCGAGAGCGAAGATTCGCGCGTCGATGCTTGCGCTCGCATCTCAGAGTCGAAAGCAGGTAGCGCGCCAACTTAGAAGGGAACTCGCGCGCCTCGATGAGATGGCCGCTGAGGCAAAGACCAAATTGACACGAAAAGTTGACGGCCAGTTGTAATGCCTGACGTCTACTAGATGACCAGGTGTTGGCGCCGACAGAAATTGAGCCAGTGGGGGCGGTTAAAAATTTGGAATGGTCTTATGTCATTAGCCCAAGACTCTCGGTATTCGATGGAGTGAAAATCCAGGGATATCTTGATCCATTCTTCGTTGTACCAACGGATGTAGGAGTCGACCACCTCGATGAACTGCTCGGTGGTGGCGTTCTTCCAGTATCAGGATAGAACAGCTCGTTCTTGAGCCGACCGAAGAAGCCTTCACAAGCTGCGTTGTCAGGTGAACATGCCTTGCGAGACTGTTGATTTGGGAGCGTCGTCGTCTGCGTCGGCTTTGCGGCCGCTATTTCGTGATGCCACCGACCTCCGGAGACTTGGCCGCTTGGGTACGGGCGGTCGGCTCGATAGCCGCCATCGGCTTCTCGATTGGTCTCGTGGGATGACCGGATGCTCACTGCTCGCATACCCAGGGCTAAGGGTATCCAAGATTCTTCGCAGGCCGATAACACACGCCATTGTGGTCGCTGGGTCGTGCTTGGTTCGGGTGTTCTCTTTACAGGCGCATGGGTTGGCTCGGTGTGCTAGCGGGGAGCACTCATTCGCTGAGCTACGAATTCCCGCCGAAGGTTGATCGGTCGGCTTCGAGCCGGTAGCGCCTGGACCGGGACGAGACTGAGAGGGCATCACAGGTTTCGCCATCCTGCTCGCGCTAGATGCGAGCTTTTTTGCCTCTCAGGCATGGGCAATCCGCTCGGAAATTCCACTGACTTACCGCTGGTCGCCGTGATCGGCTGCAACGCTATTCATGCCGCGTTCCCCGAGTCCGCCCATGAGATGGGCTCAGCAACTCACTTGGCGCAACGTTCAGTGCGTGAGCAAGACGGTGGATGTTGAATAGCGAGACGTTTTTCAGTCCACGTTCGATCTGACTGATGTATGTCACGTGCATATCGCTGAAGTCCGCGAGTTGCTCTTGAGTCAGCTTGCGTTCGTCCCTAAACGTACGCACGGCAAGCCCAAAGTTCAACTGAACATCCTCCTTGCTGGCTAGTTTGGAGGTCGACTTCGGCATCACCCGGAGTCTGAAAATTCTAGACTCAGAAATCCATAGACGATGAATCTATATCTGGCAAACTATGCGAAATATAGATCTAAAAATCTATGGCGCTTTGTCCAAGAAGGCTTGGGTAGCGATTCCAGAAATCTTCAAACACATATGACTTCCTTGAGCTTTGGAGGAGGCGCGTACTTGCTGTGCGCGACTGAGCGGATTGGGTGCGTCCGAGCACCGGATACGCCCCGGCTCAAGGGCATTTCCACCGAAAACCTAGGAGAAATCACATGACCAACTTCGTCCACTGCCGCGGCTGCGGCCACCAGATCCACGAAACCGCCCCGACATGCCCCAAATGCGGTGCCCCCCAGACCCCCGCAGGGCAGGGACCTGCCACAGCGCAGGCACCGCTTTCCGGAAGCCCGAGTCCCTACGGCTCGATCCCTTGGTTCCGCCAGCGCTGGGCGCTGGTCTGCATTTTCCTGGTGTTCCCGCCGGCTGCCGTAGTCATTGCCTGGAGTGGCGAGATCTACTACCTCGTCGGCACCACCATCAAGACCTTCCCAAAGAGCGCCAAGATCATCATGACGGTGATGATGGCGGTACTGCTGATCGCCCTGGCAAGCGATGACGAAGCCTTCCAGGGCTTCGCCGGCATGCTGCTCGTCGGCGGCGCCATCGGCTTGTCGATCCGTAGGTGAGCCGAGCGGCCAATAACTTCTTCCTCTCCACACACCATGAAAACCATCATCAAGGCGCTGCTCGCGCCGTGCATGTCCGTGGGCGCCGCATTCCTGCTGGCCGGCTGCGGCCCCTCGACCCTGGAGTTCCGCAACGCCGAGGTCGTCAACGGCAAGATCTTCCGGGCTGGTGCCGACAAGCCGTACTCAGGGCACCTTACCAACATTCCCGCACGTACAGCCATCATGGGTCGCAGGGACTATGGGGCTTACCACCAGACCCTTTCCAACGTCTACACGTCGCTGGGCATCCAGGCGGACATCTACACCGCTGTCGCTGTCTGCGACGTCGATGTCGATCAAGGCGTTCTGGATGGCAAGGCAGTCTGCCGCGCCACTGCGGACCAACTGCTGTCCGACGAGATGAGCTTCGACAAGGGAGCGCTGGATGGACGCATCAAGACCTACTTTCCTCGCAACGGCAGCAAGCTCGCAGCAGAAGCGCAGTTCGACAACGGCGTCCTGGATGGCGACATGACGATGTACGGGCCCGAGTCCGGGCGCAAGATCCTGCAGGTGAGCTTCAAGCAGGGGAAGGTGCACGGCAAACAGGAAATCGTCGACGACGAGACCGGCAAGCTGGTCTTTCGCGCCACGTACTCCAAGGGCCTGGTCGACGGCGAGCTCGTACGCTATTCACGCGGCACCGACCGGCTGGTGTACCGCGTCAGGATGGTCGACGGGGTCAAGGACGGCATCGAAGAAAACTACGACGTTTTCTCCGGCAAGCTCAGGGATCGCAGCGGGTGGAAGATGGGCAAGCCCCATGGTGACGTCGTGGTCGCCACGCTGGACAGCGACAGGAACACAACGGACGAGCTCAAGGTCGTGGCCAGGTACGACAACGGCGTGGAAGTGCCGTTGGCACCGACAGCGAAGTCGGCAGTGACGGTGGTGCCACCGGGCGCTGCCTCCAATGTGCAGGGCTGCGTGGATACGCAGATCGTCGCCTTCCGCGTCCAGCATGGTGAGGACGAGTTGATCACCGCCGACCAGCTCGGCGAATGGGAGGCCGAGTGCCGCAGTGGCAAACGCCCAGGCTGATGCCTCCGTCTCGACCTTCCAATTCCTCTCAAGCCGCCTTCGGGCGGCTTTTTCGTTTCTGCATGCCGTCTCGCCTGGCCGTGCCCGGCCCTGTCCGGCCGTGTGGCCGGGCGCTATGCCGTCTGCTCATTGACGCAGCGCGGCCCGAACCCTTCCCAGACACCCAATTGCCCGACCCCATCGGGCCAAGACTTGGAGACCCCATGGAACTCATTACCCCCGAGTTGCGCCAGTTGCTGCTCGCCAACGGCGAAGCCTCGCGCGATAACCCTCGCTTCGATCCACCTCCCGTGGTCAAGTGGTTCAACCCCTGCGGGGCCGCTACCTGGCTCATCACCGAGCTGGACCCCGATGACGAAGACCTGGCCTACGGCCTGGGCGACCTCGGCATGGGCATGCCTGAGACGGGCCATGTGTCCGTGCAAGAGCTGATGTCGATCCGACTGATGGGCGGTGCCCTCGGCATCGAGCGTGACCTGTACTGGAAGGCGAACAAGCCCTTGAGCGAATACGCACGCCTGGCACGGCTTGCTGGCCGCATCGTCGACTGACGCCTGTTCCTCCTTCGCTCCCCGAATTCAGCAAGAGCCTCCGAAGAGCCCGGTCCGGCCTCGCCGTCGACCGGGCTTTTTGCCGCCTGGGTCCGGCCTTTCCAGCTCTTCTCTTCCTCTTTTTTCCACCTGCTTTCAAAGGAGCACTTTCACCTTGTCTTCCCTTCAATGTCCCAACTGCGGCTGCGACCGCATTGAAACCCGCGACATCGCCCAGCGAACCGGTGGCACGCTCGGCGGCCTGGCAGGTGCCGCCGGCGGCGTTGCCGGTGCGCTTCGCGGCGCGCGCGTTGGCTTCGCCGTCGGTATGGCCGCCGGTCCGGCTGGCGGAACGATCGGCACTGTCATCGGCGTGGTGCTCGGTGGCCTGGGCGGCGGCGCCCTGGGCACCGAGGTCGGCGCCATCTTCGGCCGCGTTGTCGATGACCGCGTCCTGAACAACTGCAGGTGCACCAACTGCGGCCACACCTTCAGCGGCCGACGGGGCGCGTCCGACGGACCGTGGTCGTCCCCGGACCCAGCGCCGGCGTCGTCATCGTTCCGGCCAGCGGCGCCGTCCCCATCCGAGGGCCCGTTCTACGACGACCCCGAAGACCCGGACCTGGACTGACGCAGCACTCGCGGTCCCGGTTCTTCTTCCCCATTTCCTTCCTCATTCCCTTCCCATTCCCCATGGCACATCTCATTGAACAAATGGCCTTTGCAGGTGACACCCCTTGGCATCGCCTGGGTCACCGTCTCCCGCCCAAGCAACCGATCGACGTCTGGGCTCGCGGTGCCGGTATGGACTGGACCATCCGAGAAACCCCCGTGCGCTACATGACCGAAGGTCCGGAGACAGACCCGTCGCTCCAGACCCTGGAGTCCTTCCAAGACCACAAGGTCCTCTATCGCAGCGACACCCAGGCCCCCCTGTCCGTCGTGAGCAGCCGCTACCAGGTCGTGCAGCCCCGGGCGGTGCTCGAGTTCTACCGGGACCTCACCGAGATCGGGGGCTACGAGATGGAAACCGCTGGCGTGCTCAAGGCCGGACGAAAGTTCTGGGCACTGGCGCGCACCGGCAAGCAGGCCATCCTCAAGGGCTCGGACGTCGTCGACGGCTACCTGCTGCTCGCCACCTCCTGCGATGGCACCCTCGCCACCACAGTCACCCCGACCACCGTCCGGGTGGTCTGCAACAACACCCTGTCCATCGCGCTGGACGGCACGAGCAACGCGATTCGGGTGCCCCACAACACCCGCTTCGATGCCGACGCCATCAAGCAGAAGCTGGGGATTGCTGTCTCCCAGTGGGACCACTTCATGCACCGCATGAAGGAGCTGTCCGAACGCAAGGTCAAAGAGAAGGAATCGCTGGACTACTTCCTGCACGTGCTGTGCGGACCGAACGCCCATGAGGCCATCCGCAGGCAGGGCGACACCGGACAGTCGGGCCTGCCGAATGACCGTGCCCTGAATACAGTGCAAGCCCTCTACGAGGGCAGGGGACGAGGCGCCGCACTCGCTGCCGCGAAGGGCACAGCGTGGGGCCTGCTCAACGCGGTGACCGAGTTCGTCGACCACGAACGCCGGGCCCGCAGCCCCGAATACCGGCTCGACAGCGCCTGGTTCGGCCAAGGCGCGGCGATCAAGCAACGCGCCCTTGACCGCGTACTTCAGCTCACGTCCTGAAGCCCTCTCACAGGGGCTTTTTACCCCCCGTCCCCCCAAAAAGAGGCCTCTCTCCTTCACGGGAGAGGGGCTTTTTGCCGGACGGACATCAGAACCTCTCAAGGAGAAAAACATGGTGAATACACGCGCGGAGCGTCTGCGAGCGACGTACCCCACAGGGCGGCCGCAACTCCAACTGGTCCAGCCGCCTCAGCCCCAACACCCGCGCTGCGACCGATGGCCTGACATGCGCGAGCCCGGAATCGGAGACCTCGATGCGGCCGCTGCCCTCGACCGGGATCCCTTCAAGTCCCAGGTCCGTCTCTGGATGGAGAAGACCGGTCGACAGGACCTGTTGCATCCGACGCAGATCCAGGACGACAGCCTTGCCTACTGGAGTCGGCTGCTCGAACCGATCGTGGCGGCGCACTACACGCTCAGGACGGGGCGCAAGGTCCGGCGCGTCAACACCACGCTGCGGCACCCGCGGCACTCGTGGATGCGCGCCATGGTCACGCGCGAAGTCGTGGCGTCTTCCGATGTCCAGCTTCTCGAATGCTTCTCCGTTGGCATGAACCTCACCGACCTCTGGGCTCAAGGTGTCCCCGAGCACATCAGGCTGCGGGTGTTGCACCAGCTCGCGGTCACAGGCGCGAACGCCGCCGACGTGATCGTGCTGCTGGGCGGCCAGCACCTGCAGGTCTACCGGATCGAACGCTGCGAAGCCGAGATCGCGCGACTTATCCGACAGGAGCAAGCGTTCTGGCGATGTGTCGAGCTCGACAAGACCCCGTCTGCACCGGACAACGACGCACAGATGCCGTGACGCACCGACGTCAGGGTGAGAACCGCACTTGGCTCGGCGGCACTTGCTCGTTCTTTTCAGTGTGCGCGCCAGAGCTTCCACCACGGGCGCCGCGCCGTTCTCTTCTCGAGTGGGCGCATGTCCAGGGTGTCGTAGCTCGTGAACGGTGCACCGGCACGTCGGCGCAATTCCGTCTCAAGTTCGTGGGCAGTGCCGCGTGCATGAAGGTCTCCCTCCAGGGCCTTCCTGCGCCACTCCACTGCCATCGCACTCAGCACCTCATCAGGCAGCTCTTGCATCGTCGTCATGCAGAGATTGTGCCGCCTGAGGCGGCATGTCTTGACGAGTGTCCCAGCGCCGCGCGCACGAAGCGTTTTTCCTCTCCCTTTTCCTTTCTTCTTTTTCCAAGCAGTCCCATGAACATCGATCCAACTCTTCACGGTCCGGTGGCTCACGAGCCTTCTGCATTTCCGCCGGCAGGCCTTTATTGCTACATCGCCCGAACGCTGCGAGTCAGCGCATGCCATCTGCCCTGGGAGGTTGCGCGGCAGATTCACGCCGAACATCAGGCTGTAGAAGGCGACAACACCTCACAGTCCCATCTCGCTGGCTTACGGGTCCTCGAGCTGGACGACTTCAGCTGGCGCGTCGACGTCACCGCCGACAACATCGCAGCAGCCCAAGCGCTGGGATGGCACGAACTGCGTCGATTGCTCCGGCTCGCGCAGACCTACCAATGCGAGGCCCTGGAACTGGCCGCCGACAACCCGGCGTTGCCAAGCGTCTTGGACTTCGTGGTCTTTGCATGGCCTTGAATCGAAGTCGTGTCCATGCGAAGTCAACAGCCCTTGACCCCAGAACCAACCCGCCTCGTGCGGGTTTTTTTACGCCTGTTCCATGCGCAACAAAAACCACTCTCCTCGGACAAATATTCCCTTCATCCTCGCCGTGAACCTGTCTTCTCTCGGGCTTCACGCGAAGGTTTCATCCATTCGTTCGTTCATTGCGCAGGCCTGACATGGGAAGCATCGTCTACCGCGCCACCAAGGATCAGGCCATCCACGATGAATTGGCCAGTGTCGGCGCCTACGCCACGGTGCTGGCACACCGCGTGATCGGCAACCGCCTGTGGTTCCTTGCCCAACACCGTGCCGGTGAGCGCACCGGGTGCAAATGGATCGGGCTGACGCTCGTCGAATCCCGCAAGGGGGAGGTGGCCGTCAAGAGCATGGACGAGACCTGCGGGCCTTGCTACTACGACTGCCCGCTGTCGTTCCTCGCACAGGCCGATGCGCCTGCAGGGCCCTATGCGGGGCCTTGGCGTGAGAGGGTGCGCGCGTTCCATGCGAGCCGATCCGCAAGGCGTGCAGCGATCCGGCCAGGTGTGCGCATCTCGTACGACGCTCGGATCTATGTGCTGCAGCGTTGCCTCGGCCGCCGAGGGTGGGATGTCGCGCGCGAGAGTGACGGCCAAGCCTTCCGCATGAAATCCCACCAACTCGCCAGCGCCACGCTGCTTCCACCTCTGGAGCCAACCGCATGAACATTCATTTCGAGCGGCACGAGACGGTGCCTGCCTACACACGGAACCTCACCTCCAAGGACCAGATCAAGTGGTCGGCCGAATTCGAGGTGCCAGCGATCGGAGCCGACATTCTGATTCGCCTCAACGGCATTGGCCGGGCCAGGGTGGTGGGCTATGCCACCCAAGGCGGTTACCTGGGCGTGATGTCCGTTCCATGCACTCCGCCCGACTGGTGGATCCGCCAGAACGGCCCGCCCACACCGGACAACGCCGCCTTGGCCTTCGGTGCGGAGATTGCGCTGCTGTCATCCAAGGAGGCGCGATGAACCATCGTCAGTCGAATGTCGAGTTCGTCGTCGATTTGATGGAGTACAGCGAACACGGTGCGCTTATTCAAGCCTTCGTGATCCATGCGCTCAAGCAGTACGCGAGACGGGTTGCGGCGGTCACGCCCGAGCAGTTGGACACCGGTCTCGTGAGTGGCCATGCCTGGCATGGCTGCGCCGTCGAAGTGGGTAGGAAGCTGGCGCAATGGCTGGGCGAGGAAATATCCGAGCCTCCGGGCGCGTGCCATGCCGCGGCCAACGCCAGGGAATCCTCGGGCGATTCCGACAGCTGAGCGCTTGCGATCCAGTCGAACGACCCGAGTGCCGCCATGGCGCTCGCACCGGGCCGTCGCTGCCTTTCTTGGACCTGCGAGTCCGTTTTACCCCCGCGCATGTCCTGAATCCTTCTGAGCCTTCCAGGCGGAGCGAGGGAGGGGAGGGCATGCGCTGCCTTGCCGCAATCCGCGGCCCACCCCGAGGAGCAGATCTTGGTCACCATGCATTCGCGTGGTCGATCGAAGCGATTCGTCGCATCGGTCGCATCACCGTCGACTTTCACATATCACTTCACGCGCATCAGCCGCAACGCCAAGACCGGCCCGATGCCAGTCACCACGACGAGTGCGAACTCCTGTCCACCCGGCTGCAGCCTCAAGCACAACGGCTGCTATGCCGACAGCGGGCCTCTGGCGCTTCACTGGAGAGCTGTCTCGGAAGGAGGGCGCGGCAGCAGTTTCGACGAGTTGCTGCAGGAGATCTCGACGCTGCGTCGACACGCCCTGTGGCGGCACAACCAGGCGGGAGATCTGACGCCGTCCTCGCCAGGCGTGATCGACGAGAAGCTGCTCATCCAACTGGCGCTTGCGAACAAGGGGCGGCGCGGGTTTACCTACACCCACTACCCGCCCACGCCAGCGAACCGCATTGCTATCCAGAGGGCCAACCAAATCGGCTTCACTGTCAACCTGAGCGCGGAGACGCTTGCCCAGGCCGATGCTTATGCCGCGCTCGGAGTCGCGCCCGTCGTGGTCCTTCTGCCTGCCGGAATGACCAAGGCTGTTCGGACGCCTGCAGGTCGTCACGTCGTCGTGTGCCCCGCCAGCCTCGGCAGCAGCGATTGCCTGAATTGCGGCATCTGCCAGCAACGCGATCGGATCGCCATCATGGGATTCCCGGCGCACGGGAGCGGCGCAAGGCACGTCCAGGCGATCTTCTTCGGGCGGCATGTCCAATGAAGGCGACCCATGCCGTCAGCGAAGCGGCGGGACAGGAAGGTGCACCAGAGCTTGACGAAGAATTCCTTCTTCTCGTGGACCGTGTCATGCTGGCTCGCAAGCAATGTGATCCGTATCAATTGGAACAGGTCCATCGCGCTGCAGCGGAGGAGACGCGGATTGCCAACCTTACTGCTCAACATGAGTCCAACGCGAAGCACCGCGGTGATCTCGGTAGAGTCTGATGCGCGATACGACCTTGACAGATATTCGAACCAAATCAACGCTGAACAAGCATTGAGACGCCTGAAAAGTCCTCCTTGGTTTCGCCTTCTCGGCGAGCCTAGGAGGACTCCGTCGCAGGTTTCATTTTTTTGATTGCATGGGTGCAAGAAGCTTGAGCATCGAGGTTTGGTGATGTGATGGCGCGCCACTGTGTGACACTTGCCACCAGTCGTTCAGCAGCATTATGGGTCGTTGAAAAATAAGGAAGAGCGCTGACAACGGCCGTCCATTTGCCCAGCGTATGCTTGCGCCTTTTCCAGTTTGAAAGCTCCCATGGCAAAGACTTATCTTCAGGTTCAGAAGCAGATTGAGCAATTGCAAAAGGAGGCTGAGCAATTGCGCAACAAGGAAGCCAGCGGCGTTCTCAGTCGCATCAAAGAAGCTATCGCGGTGTACGGTTTCACCGCTGCTGATCTTGGTTTTGGCAGATCAACCGGAAGAGGCGCCGTGGTGAAAGAAGCCACCGCGAAGAAGGGGCGCAAGACCAAGAAGTTGGCTGCGGCCAATGGTGCACCGAAATTCAAGGACGATCAGGGCAATGTCTGGAGCGGCCGCGGCCCACGCCCTGCTTGGTTCAAGGCAGCACTCGAGGCGGGCAAGTCGGCCGATGAGATGCTGGTGAAATAGTCGGCTCTCATGAGAGAGCGGTCAGGGTGATCGCACGCGCCGGCGCCCCAGTTGGGCTCCGTGCGTGACCGTGGCGGAAGAAGGTGCGGGAGTTTCACGCGAAGCGCGCGGCGACGTGAGCGGGCAAGAACCCAGTATCCACAGGATCCTTGCGGCGGCGCTGCACCAGGTCCTCAAGGTCGTACATCCGCAGGTCAAAAAGCGTCAATGAATCGGCGCACCAGTCGCCGCTTGCTTACAGCGAGAGGTACGGGCTGCAATCCTCCATGTGCAGCCTCGCACTCCGCGCAGGCAATCACCACCGCCGTTTCCTCCAGGGTGCCGAGGCCATCGTCATCAAACGAGTTGACAGCGATCAGGTAAACGGGTTGCCAATTGTTCCTTTTGAGGTGAGTCTGACCGCAGCTTGTGCATAGACGAACGCCCTCGTAGTCCTCTATGTCATGGCAGGCGAAACCACGCTTCTCCAGATCCTTACGGGCAGCGTTGACTCCGCACTTCATGCAGTACGACTTCAGCACGCGGGCGTTTCTCACCTCCAAGGTGCTTGGCGGGCCAGGTTTCTGAAAGCGTTCTTCATTGCGGTGCAAGTTCACGTGAAGATGATCGATGAGCGCTTCGCAATTCGAGCAGTGCTTCGAAGGGACTTTATTCCAATAGGGGGACATGTTGTTTTTCTCTTGTTGAGATGGTTCGGAGACTCGCGTGGCGCAGGCGAGCAACTCCACACTGAATGGCTGACGTGTTCAGGCCTACGGCTTTGGGGTGGCTGCAGATGTAATGGCGAGTTGTTGCACGTCGGCCGGTGGCATCCCTCGCGGTCAAAGGGGATCTGTCCTTGTCTAGCATGAGGAAGGTGCTTCTCGGCGTTCTGGAGAACGTTTCGCTGGGCGAAGAACAGCTGTACGTGCTGTCATCTCATGGCTTGCCTCGGTAAGAATTCAACCAGCTGCGACTTGGATGTGGGGAGGCCGGGAGTTCGTGGCCCTTGCTGCGTAACCCGAGCATGAGCGGAAAAGATCAGTGCCGCCGCTGGAGCAGGCTTATGCCTCGTCACAGGTCTAGCGACCGAAGGAGGCGATAAGGCTTTGGCTTTAGCAGAAAGCCGGATTCAGGAGATCAATGCCGACGCCCTTGCATTTGATCCACGGTCCTGACGGGCGCTCGTGGCCGTCACACGCCCAGAGAGCAGCCACGGCGTCTTTTCGGTGCTCATAACAGTAGCGGCGCTGGTAGCCCACATCGTCAAGACCAACTACCACGGCGGTCGTGAAGTTAAATTGCTTTACCGCACACACTTGGCCTTGAACGACGCGAACGTCGGTGTATCCACTGGCCAAGAGTGTCTCTGCGAGAGCGCAAGCAATCGTTTGGGGTTGGATTGGATCGCGGGAGCGGGGATAGGTCTCAGACGACATCCTTCGCATTCTGTTCGCTCTCTGAACTCGGCTTGTCACAGATGGAGTTCAAGAAAGTGGTTCCAAGACCAGAGACATTGAGTGTCTCTGGTCTTCTCCCTTTCTCTTGCCAGTCTGCAGAGAGGTGATCCTCTCTGGGAGTATTGATCAGAGTGAGGCTTTCGGCCTCACTAGAGCTGAGAAGAGAGAGGTGCTGCCGCATCTCTCTCCTTCTAGTCAGAGGGAGTCATCTGACTCCCTATAAATAACAATATAAACGCCGGGGCATGGCTCCCGCACTTTTTATGCCGGATGCCTGGCTACTTCCCAGCGCCTGGCAGATGATGATGCGAGGTGGGTAAATTTTTACTCAAGTTGTGCGCTATTATTTTTGAGACACATCTCATCGGCGCAATTCGCTGCAGAGCGCTTTCAGCGTCTTGGTGATATCGCGACCGGAGGTTTGTCAACTCGGCGGCAATCCTGCATTTGCCAACTTGATATTGATAATCATACAGATCGCCTTGTTACCGAACGGTACGAAAACCTGGGACAAGTCGAAGAACCTGGGTTACGACATCCCATCCGTAGATGGCATTGCATGAATGCATGCGCTGAACTCATCATTTCTGTCGCGCTGTAGTCATCCTATGTGTCACCGCCTGCACGAGACTTCGCGACAAAGCTCAGTGTTGGAACCTTCGCTGCACACCCTGAAGAGCGGCTCCTCGATCTGCACAGCCGCAGTTCGGGGTGAGCCGGCTATAGGCGTTATGCCGCAGTCGAATGAGAAATGGTCTTGACGGCCATCATTTGCCCGAATCTTCAAATGCTTGCATGGCTTTCTTCACCAGGATCTTCTTCGCCGCGTTGAGTGCTTGATTTCCATGCGACGGGTTCTCGGTCCTGGCTCTTTCCGATGGGGGCGACACAGCCTCCCTTGAAGTTGTCCACGTCGTTTGATGCCTGGGTTGCTGAACACTGGCAGTCTGGCCAGTGTGCACATGGGTTGTCATGTGGCGGTCGTCAAGCGTACTGGGTGAGGCTGGCTGCACTCGAGTCACTGGGTGCGCCGTTGCAATGTTTGGGCTAGTAGGCGGATAGCCTGCTACGAAAGCGTCTTTGATCGGCGTCTGGGATGACGACCTCGTTTGCCTGGGATACGGCATTGGTACAGTGTGCGTTGAAAACTGCCGAGGTTGCCAATGTTCGGCAACCTTGGCAGTCTGTCCAAGAGATCCCGCCCCAGCATGATTGGAAGGCCCCGAAGGACTTGGTTGCACATGAGAGCTTGGCTGCCTGTTCGCAAGGTAAGAAGAAGCGGTATACGCATATTCTTGAAATAGGTTTTTCACTGGCGGATGCTGTACAGGTTGATAAACCGTGTCAGTGCGATTTTGCGCGTATGGGAAGAGATGAGGGGCGGTTGGAACAGGCCAGCGGCTCACGCCTGCCGCGGTCGCGCTCTGTTCGGGGAGGTGGTCAAGACCTTGGAGGGACCATAGATCTGGTCCGCGACCCCCACTGATTCCAGGTTGCGACCTTCTTATTACGCCAACATCTGTGGCCGCCCGTCGAAGCGTGTCTTCAGGAATCTGCGCTTGTCCGCCAAGGCGAATCACGGTGTCGCTCCTCATCGGCCCGCGCATAAGAGCATCTCGCAAGAAGTTGGCCGCACGCTGGCGTTGCGTGTATCTCTTCTGCGTAACCTGAAGTGCCTTCCGTTTTGCGAGTGGGCCGTATATGTGTGTGCCGTTCCATTGGAGGACTGCGATGGGAATCATCCCCCCGTTAACTTCAACCTGTACAGTGACAATCTCAAAGCCAAATCCTTCATCGCGCGGTCCAATTGTGGATTTCACCCGCAGCAGGCCAGACACTTCCTCCTCATCTTGCTTGTCCTCGGAAAAGCTGATCTTCGATATCACAAATACGACCGAGGCGCTATTGCAGACTGCCAATCGTCCTACGACGGCTGCGGGCGTGGATGCGAGCTTGTCATCGATCGTTGTTGTGATCAGCACCGCGCAGTCATAGTCTCGCGCAAACTGGGCGTATAGGAGGCCGGCTTTCGTCTCTAGACGTCTGTCGATTCGGGGGAGTCCGTCGAAAATGATCAGAGCGGGGGCACGGCCAAAAGCCTGCAATGCCCCGTCCAGATCTCGCAAATTTTCTTCATGGGAGGCGCTCTCCAAGTCGAAATAGACAATGCTGTCGGCTTCGGATTGAAGTGCCCTGAGCTGGAGATCAAACTTGCTTCTGTCAAGGCTATTGGTTGTGCATACAACAACCAAGCCCTTGCGGACGTTGCTGAGATCTGGCCAGTACGGAATTCCGCCGCCCGAAACAGCCGACGCAATCCACGCGGAAACCTTCGTTTTTCCAGAGTCGGCCGGACCGGCGATCACATGCAAAGACCCCTTGCAAATGTTTCTCTCCCACAGAAAATCGTGCGGCCGGACCTCAGAAATTCCCATTTTTTCGAGTTGCTTCGGCTTATCATGTTTGCTTCCAAATATTTCTTGGGTCGCAAGCCTGTCGTCAGATCTTTCTTCCATCTCGTCGTCGCGGTGTTATCAATCCAGTCTGGGAAGTGCGATTTCTAAAATCGTAGTCCAACCATCTACTCTAGCTGAGATCGTCTTCCTTTGAGAGCGAATGACTCGCTCGGTTTAGTCAAATAGTCATTTCTGGAAGGCGGCATATTGCAGTTCGTGGAGGTTCTCCTGTTTGAACTCTGCCGAAGTCAGGAGAGGCAGGCTACGGTCGGATCGTGCCTCGTGTGGTAGTTGCGCAAACCTTCGATCAGGGCTGCGGCGTCGCAGCGTGAGCGGAACCATTCGGCGGGCAGGCACTCGTTGCGGAACTTGCCGCTGCGGCCACTTGGGGAGCCGTTTTGTCAAGGCTTGCTGATTTCCCGGCCGACGAACCCCTGTCCGTTGTCCGTGCGCATGAGCAACGGCACGTCATATGCCGGCGCTTCGCGCCATGAGCCAAGTTTCAATTCCGCTACTGGGTTGTCCGACGCCGTCTCAGCGCCCCTTCTGCGGCAATGAGGCGATCCACGCATCCAGCTCATCCTCCCGGTAGCCCATGGCGCTCTGCCCAATCTGAACTGCTCTGGGAAAGGTGTTGTCGAAGTAGCGGCCCTTTGGATTTTGACGCTCATAAAAGCTCGAGCGAGAAAGGCCCGTGCGGGAGATAGCTTCCTTGGCGCGAAGGAGCCTCGCGCTGGACTTCGCGGCAGACGGCCTTTCCGCGTGAAATCTCGGCTCCGCGACAGCTGGTGCCGCTGGAGCGCGATGCGATACCTGAGTATCCGCGATCGCGCGTTCTTTGATCTCGAAGCCGGATTCCAGGCAATACCGGACGGCATCCACGCGGCGCAGATATGTCCCTGGCGCGGGAGAGAGCGCTTGTGTCCGGGCCGCAGTAAAGATCTGGAGCTTCTCCCGGACCACCCAGGTCTGCAGGTCCTGTAGGCGGTGCGCACATGCGTCTAGCCAGCGTTCTCTTTCCGACGATATCAATGGCTTGAGAACTTCACTTGAGAGAGCTGCAACTTCCTCTCGCCTACGCTGCATGATCATCTGCCGCGCCGAATATGAGCGCGGGTACAAACGCCTGGAAGCGAACTCATCTGTCCAGACTGCTCGCGTCTCGGATGAGGGCTGCATCTCCTCGATGCGACCGACCAGCGCATCGGCGATCGAAAACGTTAGCTCGCTGCAGGTAAGGAAGTCCTTGTCGGGCAAATCGACGATCCGAGCCTGCAGCCCGGTGCGACTAGGCGCGTCAGATTGTTGGTCAGTAGGGGGCGACAAGCTAGGAGCGTTCATTGGAAGGGATGTCTCACCACATACTCGTATGCGTCTTCGATTAGAAAGATTCTAGAGGCGGGCCAAGGAAATCGGCGGCGTGTTCGTCAAGTGCGACGTGAGCCAGGAAGTCGACGGTCAGGTCGCCGTGGCGGCCGCCCTCAAGCTCGGCAATCTGGTCGGCCTCGTCGGCTCCGCTGGCATCGCCCCGGCCGAGAAGACCATGGGCAAGAATGACCCGCACGCACTGGCCGCCTTCAGCGAGGCCGTCGCGGTCAACCTGATCGGCAGCTTCAACATCCGTCCGATGCTAGGCACCGTGGTGTCCTCTTTGCGCGAGGTGATGCTCCAACGTTCGCCGGCCGGCTGTACGGGATCTTGTAGTCACCCTAGATTCACCAGGTTTTATATCACGACGTGATATAGTTGGCTGACTCCGGCGTTCATTCCATGTCCCCTTCTGCCTACAAGCTCCGCAAGAACGACTTCGAGGCGCTCTCCCAGTTCCGCTACCAGATGCGCCGTTTCGAGCGCTTCTCCGAACGCGCCGCACAGGCCGAGGGCCTCACGCCGCAGCAGTACCTGGTGCTGCTGCACATCAAGGGCGTGCCGGGGCGCGACTGGGCCTCGGTTGGCGAGATCGCCGAACGCCTGCAGCTGCAGCCGCACGGCGCAGTTGCGCTCGTCACGCGCTGCGAAGCGCTCGGACTGGTGCAGCGCCGGCGCAGCGAAACGGACCGCCGGCAGATCGAGGTGCACCTGCTCGCCGAGGGCGAGAGGCTGTTGCTGCGGCTGGCCGAGCTCCACCGCGCGGAACTGCGCTCGCTCAAGGGCGTGTTCGACGTGCCGCAAATCGATCTTCCGGAAATTCCATGAGCTCCAAAGCCAACTCCCATCCGCCGCGCGGCGACTTCGCGCTCAACACGCGCCTCATGCGCATCACCGTCATGGCGGCCGTCATCGGCGCCGTCAGTACCGTGGCCGCGCGCGTGCTGCTTGACCTGATCCGCTTCTTCACCAACCTGTTCTTCTTCCAGACTTTCTCGCTGGCCGACCGTTCGCCGGCCACGCACACGCTGGGCGCCTGGGTCATCGTGGCGCCGGTGATAGGCGGTCTGATCGTCGGCCTGGTCGCGCGCTACGGCTCCGACAAGATCCGCGGCCACGGCATTCCCGAGGCCATCGAGGCGATCCTGTTTGGCAAGAGCAAGATGTCGCCGAAGGTGGCGCTGCTCAAGCCGCTGTCTTCGGGCATCGTCATCGGCAGCGGCGGGCCCTTCGGCGCGGAGGGGCCGATCATCATGACCGGCGGCGCCATCGGCTCGCTGATCGCGCAGCACTTCCACCTCACCGCGGCCGAGCGCAAGGCGCTGCTGGTGGCGGGCGCCACCGCGGGCATGACGGCGGTGTTTGGCACGCCGGTGGCGGCCGTGCTGCTGGCCGTGGAGCTGCTGCTCTTCGAGCTGCGCCCGCGCAGCCTGCTGCCGGTGGCCGTGGCTTGCGCGGTGGCGGGCTTCGCGCGGCCGCTGCTGATGGACCCGGGCCCGCTCTTTCCGCTGCAGACGACCGTGCCCGGCCCGCTCGCCATGCTGTCGTGCGTGATCGCGGGCGTGCTGTGCGGCGCGCTGTCGGCGTCGCTCTCGATCTCGCTCTACAAGGTGGAAGACTGGTTCGGCAAGCTGCCGGTGCACTGGATGTGGTGGCCCGCCATCGGCGGCCTCGCGGTCGGCATCGGCGGCTGGCTGCAGCCGCGTGCGCTGGGCGTGGGCTACGACGTGATCGGCGACCTGCTGCACAACCACCTTGCGCTGGGCGTGGTGGTCGCGCTGCTGGCGGTGAAGGCGGTGATCTGGGTCATCTCGCTGGGCTCGGGCACCTCGGGCGGCGTGCTCGCGCCCCTGCTGATGATGGGCGCGGGCCTGGGCGTGGTGATCTCGCACGTGCTGCCCGGCAACGACCCGATGCTGTGGCCGCTGGTCTGCATGGCGGCCACGCTGGGCGGCGTGATGCGCGCGCCGCTCACAGCCACCATCTTCGCCTTCGGGCTCACGCACGACAGCAACGCGCTGCTGCCGCTGCTGGCCACCTCGGCCGTGGCCTATGGCTTCACCGTGCTGACGATGCGCCGCTCGATCCTCACCGAGAAGATCGCGCGCCGCGGGTATCACATCTACCGCGAGTACGGCATCGATCCGCTGGAGCGGCATTCGGTGGAAGAGGTGATGACGCGCGAGGTGCGTAGCATCGACGCAGCCATGCCAGTGGCGCAGGCGATGTTCGAATACTTCGGCGAAGGGCAGGCGCACCGCGCCTTCCCGGTGCTGCGCAATGGCGCGGTGATCGGTGTGGCCGATCGCGCCATGCTCGCCGCGCGCGGCACGCGCGACCCCATCGCCACGGTGGGCGACGCCTGCGCCGACGTGCCGCTCTATTTCGCGCTGCCCGGCGAGAACTGCCGGGCTGTCGCCACGCGGCTCGCGCGGCACCGGCTGGAACGGCTGCCGGTGGTGAAGGACGCGCAGTCGTTCGCGCTGGTCGGCATCGTGGCGCGCAGCGACTTGATCAAGCCGTCGCTTGCGCACTTCGACGAAGAGGAAAAGCGCGAGCGCATGCGTGGACTGCCGTGGCAGGCCTGAGTGACCTGCCCCCTGTAGACGTGCCAATGTTGAGTTAGCGAGTCCAAGGTTGTGGAGACTACTTGATCTCCGGTGATTGCCTTGCATCGCCAGCGCGCTGGCGATGCAAGGCAGCGAAGCTGGCCGGCGGGATGTTTTGTGGCGGGCGGTCCAGTCCACACCAATATCTCGACATCCCGTACGCAGTTCGATCACCCCAGCTCCACCAACATAACGTCCAAGGGCGTTCACTGAAGTCCGGTGAACGCCCTTTTTCATTGGGGAACCTCCACTTGGCGGTCCAGTGATGTCCGATTAAGTCCACTGGTAGCCGGCGTAAAACCGGGGGAACAGACCGGGGAACAATGGAGCAGAATCCGAGCCATCCGGGACTCTGACTTGTATCTGGAGGTCAGTCCCGCCGGCTCAAAGCGGTGGTTCTGGAAGACCTACGCGAACGGGAAGGAGGGGCGCATGGCTTTGGGCAGCTATCCCGCTATGAGCTTGGCAGAGGCACGCAAGGCTCGGGATACAAGCTGCTAGAGAGCACGTCCGTGGTCATCGTACTGTCGAAGGTACTGGAACTGCTCTTCTTAATAAGGGACTTGGAGGATCTTTGCGTGGCCATGTTGGTGAATGAGTACGACATGGATCGATTGAGTGACCGATTGCATAGCCGAGGGGATTGAGCGTGAGTCTGAGTGCCTCTTCAAGGATCTGATCCTTGAAGAGGCACTCATTCGGCCAGCCAAATTGTTTTTTTTGGGGAAGCAGAGTCGCGTCTTGCGTGGCAGATGAGCGCATCGGCCCCGCCCAATTGAAGCACCGGGCCCGCCTCTCAATGGGCGTTCGAGGATTTGACGCTGACCCAGTGGAAGTACGGATAGCGTAGACAGGGAATCAGCCAGGACCGTCGCTCGCAGCCGCGAGCAGCGGCACCAAGACGTCGCTGATGGGTGTTGGAATGTTGTGAGCCTGACCGCGACGTGAGACGACACCGTTGCGAATGTCCCATTCGAGCGGACGGCCGGCTTCGCGATCCGTGAGGATGGATGTGCCCATGTCGGCGGGAGACGCCTGGAACTTGTCGAGGATCGCCTGCGGCACCTCGTCGCCAAGCTCGGCGCCCTCGGCGCGGGCCACCGCCAGACATTCCTGCAGATAGCCTAGGGTGAGCCTGGAGATGTCGGACCGGCCGAACATGCCCGAGCGACGCTGCGTAAGCGCCATGAGTCCGGCCACCGCGTTCTGCAGCAGCTTGCGCCAGGCCAGGCATTTGAAATCTGCCGCCAGTTCGACGAAACAGCGGGTGCCTTGCATCGCCTCGGCGATCACGCGGGAAGCCGGCGCGTCCGGCAGGCTGAGGCGAGCGTCGCCACGCAAGCGCACCGAGCCATCGGGCTGCGCCTGCGCGGGAAACCACACGATGGCGGGCACGATCCGCCCACGCGGGCAATGTGGCGCGACCCTCTCCAACTGCTCGACGCCGTTTTGCAGAACGCACACGACGGTTTCCGGGCCGGTCAGTGCGGCAAGCCATGCTGCGGCTGCCTCGATCTGCGTCGCTTTGACAGCCAGAAAGACGAGGTCGACCGGGTGATCGATCTGGATGGGATTCGTCCGGATCGGACCAGGAATGGTGATGAGGCGATCGCCATCGCGCAGCGCCAGATGACCGCGGGACGTGCGGCCGCACAGCAACGGCGTGCGGCCGACCTCGTGCAGCACCGCCGCGATCGTGGTGCCGATGGCACCTGGACCCACGACTGCCACGGATGGACTGCTTTCTGGATTCATGCAACGGGACTCCTGCGGCTTGGTTGCAGAGCACCTGCTTGCGTGGCGGTTGTCTGCTTAGGATGAGTACTGTAATATATTTCAGATGAGCGATGATGTTGGTAACGGAGTTTCTTTGGATGGAGGACGGCTCGGGCAATGGATAGGAAGCATCCAGGCCCGCTGCGGCAATCTGGCTGCCAGCGAAGCGAAGGTCGTGGCTCTTCTGCTCGCCGATCCCTTATTCGTCGGCGCGAGCACAACCGCGCAAGTTGCGGCTCGTGCGGGCGTTTCGCCACCGAGCGTCGTCCGCGCCGCGCGTGCCATCGGGTTCTCCGGGTTCACCGAGCTCAAGATCGAGATCGCTCGCGCCCGCGGCACGACCCGGTTTTTCGCACCGCCTGAAATTCTCGGTGCGGACGCGACGTC
Organism: Variovorax sp. CAN15; assembly: GCF_030462475.1. Lineage (GTDB taxonomy): Bacteria > Pseudomonadota > Gammaproteobacteria > Burkholderiales > Burkholderiaceae_C > Variovorax. Next base: position 2,736 of record NZ_JASMRZ010000057.1, on the reverse strand, counting down.
CGCCACGGTGCTCGAAACGTCCATCCGCGCAGGCACCGACGCACTGGCCGCACTCGCCGGGGCCGTCGAACTCCCTGCTGTCGACGAGGCGGTCCGCGCCATCCAGTCGGCGCGCCAGGTCATCGCGTACGGCACCGGCCCGTCGGCAACCGTCGCCGCCGATGCAGTCTTCCGCCTGCGAGCAGTCGGCGTGACGAGCATCGGCATTCCCGACCACCTGTCGGCGATGATCGCGACGCGCCTGCTCGGACCTGGCGATGTCGTCATCGCCGTGAGTTCGACGGGACGCACGGCGGCCACGCTCGCCGTCGCCGATGCGGCTTCCTCGGCTGGGGCGTCGCTCATCGCCATCACCAACCAGTACGGCACACCGCTGGCCACGCTTGCGGACGTTGCGCTGGTCGTTGGCGGCGCGCCGCTTCCGGCGCAGATGGCCGCGGCGGGGAGCCGGCTGGCGCAGCTCGTCGTGATCGATGCGCTGGTCGCGATGCTTGCGTTGCGAGACCCGGAGCGCAGCCGACGGGCAGAACGGGCGGGCATCGACCTGCCCGACATCTCCTGATGCATCCCGGCACGGTCGCGCTCGTGCTCGTTGCGGCGACAGCGCATGCGCTGTGGAACATCGCCTCGAAGTACAAGCGTGGCGAGACCTTCCTGTTCGTGTGGGCCTATACCTGCGCCTCGGCGCTGCTGTGCGTACCGATCGGCATTGCCCTCATGGCCGAGGGGCAACAGGTGCTTGATTGGCGGCTCGTGGTGGGTTCTGCGGTCTCAGCGGCATTGCACATCGCGTACTCGCTCATCCTGCAGGCCGGCTACGACCGTGCGGAGCTCGGGGTGGTCTACTCGGTCGCCCGCGGCACGGGGCCCATGCTGACGATGCTGTTCGCGGTTCTCCTGTTGGGAGAGCGGCTCACCACGGTCGCCATGCTCGGCGCGTTGGTGATCATCGCGGGCATCCTCGTCGTCGCGGGCAATCTGTTCAGAAGTGGCTCCCGCCATCCGGTGCCGGGGATCCTCTGGGGGGCCGCGACAGGCGGCACCATCGCCGCATACACTCTCTGGGACAGCTACTCGGTCACCTCGTGGTACCTGGCGCCTGTGATCTATTACGCAGGCACGCTGCTGCTCCAAGGCCTGATCCTGACACCCATCGCGCTGCTGCGGCGGCATCGGATTCCCGATGTCCTCCGTGCCGATGCCGTGCCGATCCTCATCGTGGCCGTGTTGTCCCCGCTCGCCTATATCCTCGTTCTCACCGCGATGCTGAGTGCGCCGGTGGCTTTGATCGCGCCGCTGCGCGAGTCGTCCATCGTCATCGGCTCTTTCCTCGCGTGCTGGCTCTTTCGTGAGGACCATCTCGCACGGCGCGTTGTCGGGGGCGTGATCGTGCTGGCCGGGATTGCGGCGATCAGCCTTTGATGTTCATGCGGGGGACTCAGGGGCTGGCGCGATTGCGAATTGGGGTTTCGGTAGCAGGGGAGGGCCGCCGAGCTTGGCCTTCGTCGCGCGGAGAAAGAGTCCCCTATCTTTACTTCAAAAAGCCTCGAGCGCCAGCGCCGTCACGCTCTCGGCACCTTCGACGATGCTGTCGCGGATGTCCGGCACCTTGTTCAGGATGTGCTCGGCATAGAAGCGCGCGGTGGCGATCTTGGCCAGCATGAAGTCGGTGTCGAAGCTGCGCGAGGCGAGGTCCTGCGCAATGATCAGCGAGCGCGCGAGCTGCCAGCCGGCCACGAGGTTGCCCGCGAGCATCAGGTAGGGCACGCTGCCCGCGAACACCGCGTTGGGCGAGGCCTTGGTCTGGCCGGCCACGAAATCGACGACTTCGACGAAGGCTTCGCGCGCAGCCTTCAGGCGCTTGAGCACGGCCGCGGCAGCGGGGTTGTCGCTCTTGGCGAGTTCGGCTTCGGTCTTCTCGATCTGCGCGGCGATCGCCTTGGCCGTCTGGCCGCCGTCGCGCGCCGTCTTGCGGCCCACGAGGTCGTTGGCCTGGATGGCGGTGGTGCCTTCGTAGATCGTCAGGATCTTGGCGTCGCGGTAGTACTGCGCGGCGCCGGTCTCCTCGATGAAGCCCATGCCGCCGTGCACCTGCACACCCAGCGACGCCACTTCGAGGCTCATCTCGGTGCTGTAGCCCTTCACCAGCGGCACCATGAATTCGTAGAAGGCCTGGTTCTGCTTGCGCGCGTCGGCGTCGGGGTGATGGTGCGCGGCGTCGTAGGCCGCAGCCGCCACGCTGGACATGGCGCGGCAGCCCTCGGTATAGGCGCGCATCGTCATCAGCATGCGCTTGACGTCGGGGTGATGGATGATCGGCGCGCTGGCATTGATGGAGCCATCGACCGGGCGGCTCTGCACGCGGTCCTTCGCGTAGGCCACGGCGTGCTGGTAGGCGCGCTCTGCAATCGCGATGCCCTGCATGCCCACGGCGTAGCGCGCGGAGTTCATCATGATGAACATGTACTCGAGGCCGCGGTTCTCCTGGCCCACCAGGTAGCCGATTGCACCGCCATGGTCGCCGTACTGCAGCACGGCGGTGGGCGAGGCCTTGATGCCCATCTTGTGCTCGATGCTCACGCAATGCACGTCGTTGCGCTCCCCGAGCGAGCCGTCCTTGTTCACGAGGAACTTGGGCACCACGAACAGGCTGATGCCCTTCACGCCTTCGGGCGCGCCCGTCACGCGGGCCAGCACCAGGTGCACGATGTTCTCCGCCATGTCGTGCTCGCCGTA